>CAYUPK010000055.1:0-1141 GCA_964446675.1 uncultured Wenzhouxiangella sp. | reverse complement strand
CCCCCCTTATTCTTCAATGCGGGCTAGAAAGAGGTATGGCGTGTCAATTTCTGTCGTATAATCAGAGTGTTAAGGAACTAATCCCACGACAGAAAGAGAACACGCCATGGGTGAAACACTACCCCTTTTCAAAGCCTCGTTCAACCACACTGTGCAGGTCGAATCCCGTCCGGAACACCTGACCGGTGAAGCGGGCGCTTTGATTCAGCGCGAGATCATGGATCGGCTCGGCATCATTGAGTGGCTGGGCGAACGCCTCACCGATCCTCGCGACCCCAGCCGGGTCACCTATCCACTGGCCGACCTGATCCGCACCCATCTGATGTTGCTGGGTCAGGGCTGGCGCGATCAAGACGATGCTGATCGCTTGCGTCTGGACCCGGCGCTGCGGGTCGCACACTCGTCCTGTCGCGGCCAGACACCGCTGCAGGACGGTCAGGTTCTGGCCTCGCAACCGACGCTGTCGCGCCTGGTCGAGAACCTGAGCAGTGAACACAATCGCCCTGTGCTTCGTGAGGCGATCTGTGAGTCGGCCATCCGCCGGGTTCGGATGCTCAACGGCGGGCGGCGGCGTAAGACCCTGACGCTGGATGTAGACAGCCTGCCGGTGGAAGTCCACGGCCATCAGCCGGGCAGTGAGTGGAACGGCCACTATCGGCGCCGGATCTATCATCCGCTGATCGCCAGTTGCGCCGAGACCGGTGATTTGCTTGATGCCGTCCTGCGCCCGGGCCAAGTGGGTACAGCCGAGGGCGGTCTGGACTTCATCCTGGCCCAGGTCGATCGCTGCCGGGCACGTCTGGCCGAGCGCGTCATAGTGCGCTTTGACGCCGGCTTCCCGGAGGGCCAGACGCTGTCGGGCCTGGAAGCGCGCGGGGTCGAGTATATGGCCCGGATCCGCAACAACGCCGTACTCAATGCGATGGCGGCACCCCATCTCAAGCGCCCGCCCGGCCGACCGCCCGAGCAGCCGCGTATCTGGTGCCATGAACATCGCTACCAGGCCGGCAGTTGGGATCGATCCCGGCGGGCCGTGCTGGTGGTGCTCGAGCAACCCGGTGAGTTGTTCTTGCATCACTTCTGGCCGGTAACCAACATCCCCAAGCGCCGCTGTCCCGGTGAGCACTTGCTGGCGCAGTAT
>CAYUPK010000054.1:0-1174 GCA_964446675.1 uncultured Wenzhouxiangella sp. | reverse complement strand
AAAAGGCCTGTTAGTCGTCAAGCATACCTTTCACAACTTGCGAGCGACTTGCGACTATCAATGTAACGGTTCCAGACCCAGGGCAACCTGGGCTTGGTCTTTCTTGTCGCCCAGAATCGCACAGCGCCTTCCTCAGTCGAGGTAAATGGTCTCTGGACACCCACCAGAGTGCAGCACAGATTCCACCCGTCGGACTCCAGACGGCTGGTCTGGCTGGCCATGCATGGCAGATTTCCTACACCACGCCACGGCAACACGCCATAGCGGGGCCGGGGCGAGGGGGGCGATGCTGTCTGCAGGCTCGACAGCAAGCAGGTCTGGATCATCATGGGACTGGCCACCGTACTCTCACGCGCCGCCGTCGGTATCGAGGCGCCGCAGGTGCTCTGCGAGGTCAACCTCTCGCCGGGTTTGCCGATGTTCGCCATCGTCGGCCTGCCCGAGACCGCCGTGCGCGAGAGCAAGGACCGGGTGCGCGCCGCGCTCAAGAACTCCGAGTTCGACCTGCCCTCGTGGCGCACCACGGTGTCGCTGGCGCCGGCCGATCTGCCCAAGGAGGGCTCGCGCTTCGATCTGCCGATTGCCGTGGGCGTGCTGGCGGCTTCGGGGCAGGTGCCCGATGATGATCTCGGAGACTGGGAGTTTCTCGGCGAGCTGTCGCTGACCGGGCGACTGCGCGCGATCAAGGGAGCGCTGCCGGCGATCCTGCGCGCCCGCGAACAGAGCCGCAAGCTCATCCTGCCGCGCGCCAACGCCGAAGAAGCCGGGCTGGTGGCCGATGCCGAGATCTATCTGGCCGAGTCCCTGTGCGAGGTGGCCGAAGCGCTCAACGGCCGACAGCCCCTGCCGCGGGCCGAGCCGGTGTCGGGATTCAAAGAAATCACGGGCCCGGATCTGGCCGACGTGCTCGGTCAGCACCGCGCGCGCCGGGCGCTGGAGATCGCCGCCGCCGGCGGCCACAACCTCTTGCTGATCGGCCCGCCGGGCACCGGCAAGACCCTGCTGGCCTCGCGCCTGCCCGGCATCCTGCCGCCGATGGAAGAGACCGAGGCTCTGGAGGCGGCCGCCATTGCCTCGGTCGTCGGGCATGAACTCGACCCGCCCACCTGGCGCCAGCGCAAGTTCCGCTCGCCCCATCACACCGCCTCGGGCGTGGCGCTGGTTGGTGGCGGCT
>CAYUPK010000053.1:0-1238 GCA_964446675.1 uncultured Wenzhouxiangella sp. | reverse complement strand
TGGGGGCGTTGATGATGTGGCGCACGATGACCACCCAGCAGGCGGCTGCGTTCACGGGGATGCCGGGACTGACCTCGACCCAGCGGGAGGGCTCGGTGGTCCTGAACCGGCTGTTCGCCTCCGGCCTGATGGAGATCGGCAGCCTGCAGGCGCCGCACCGGGCCCGGTACCCCGAGCTGCTGCGACCGGACGGCAACACCGACTTCTCCGAGTACGCGAGCAGGTTGACGATGGCCCAGTGGTTGGCGACCACGGGTGGCCGACGCTGGAAGTCGGGCTCCCAGTCGGACCGGCACAACATCCTGACCACCGAGCTGGGGCTTCGGGTGGCACAGTTCTGTCCGGACTTCCCGGCCGTCTTCGGGGAGTCGATGGGCGGCCTGGACCTGTTGATGGGCAGACCGGAAGGAGAGACGACCGCGCCCAGGGCCACCGATGCGGTGCTGATTCGACGGGACGGGCTGAAGGTGGCAGTGGAGGTCACCGCAACGGTCAGCACCTCGGCCGAGCGCAAGATGGCCAACTGGGTGGAGGAGCTGACCTCCGACCGGACCGGCTCAACCGTGGTGCTGTTTGTGGCGGCGGCTAAACCGACGGCCGAGGGGAACCTGGCGGCGGTGGTCCGGCGCCGGTTGATGAAGGTGCTGCGCCAGAACATGGAGGCTGTGTCCCGGCGGGTGTGGGAACGGTTTTTCGTGGTGTCCTGGGACGAGTGGTTCCCCGGTCCGGGGCAGGTGGTGGAGCAGTTCGCGTCGTTGCCGGTGGCCGGCTTTACCGGGGCTATGTCCGGGCTGGAGGCGCAGTGGGTGCGCCGGGACCTGGCCAACGTCCCGTTCACACCGGCCGGGGCTTCCGGGCAGGCGGCGGCCCGCACGATCCTTGCCCAGGCCCACCTGCTGGAGGGGGTGCCTCACTGGTTGCGCAACGAGGCGGTGGTCAACAAGTTCGGGCCGCGGCTGGATCAGTGGCTCTCGCAGGAGGCCGGCTTCTCAGGTCGGATGGCCGTGCTGGCCGAGCACGGCCGCTGACGGTCTCACCGGTTGTGGTGGGCCGGGCGACGCCTGATGTTCCCGGTACCCATGCCTGACTGCCGTGTGCCGTGCGGCACCGGGAACCCGACCCTGTACGGGCCCCTTGGCGCATAGAACCCCTCGACCTGGCCCGACCGTCCCAGAGGGGAGTTCCCGTGCACGAGTTTGTCGCTGTCGACTTCGAGACGGCCAACTCCAAGCGGTCCA
>CAYUPK010000052.1:0-1255 GCA_964446675.1 uncultured Wenzhouxiangella sp. | reverse complement strand
ATGTCCAAGGCAAAGTTTGAACGCACCAAGCCGCACGTCAACGTGGGCACGATCGGTCACGTCGACCACGGCAAGACGACGCTGACGGCGGCGCTGACGAAGGTGAGCGCGGAAGCCCGTGGTGGTGAAGTTCGCGCGTACGATCAGATTGACAATGCGCCTGAAGAGCGCGAGCGCGGTATCACGATTGCCTCGGCGCACGTCGAATACGAGTCGGACAACCGCCACTATGCTCATGTGGACTGTCCGGGTCACGCTGACTACGTGAAGAACATGATCACGGGTGCGGCGCAGATGGACGGTGCGATTCTGGTGGTATCTGCTGCTGACGGCCCGATGCCGCAGACGCGCGAGCACATTCTTCTGGCTCGCCAGGTAGGTGTTCCGTCGATTCTGGTCTACATGAACAAGGCCGACATGGTTGACGACGCCGAGCTGCTCGAGCTGGTCGAGATGGAAGTTCGCGAGCTGCTCAGCGACTACGATTTCCCGGGCGACGATACGCCGGTGATTACCGGTTCGGCGCTCAAGGCGCTGGAAGGCGACGACAGCGAGATTGGCGTGCCGTCGATCATCAAGCTGGTCGAGGCGATGGACGAGTACATTGCCGAGCCCGAGCGCGACCTGGACAAGGATTTTCTGATGCCGATCGAGGACGTGTTCTCGATTTCCGGTCGCGGCACGGTGGTGACCGGTCGTATCGAGCGCGGCGTGATTCACGTTGGCGACGAGATTGAGATTGTGGGCATCAAGGACACCACGAAGACGACCTGCACGGGTGTGGAGATGTTCCGCAAGCTGCTTGATCAGGGTCAGGCCGGTGACAACGTGGGCGTTCTTCTTCGCGGTACCAAGCGTGAGGACGTCGAGCGCGGTCAGGTTCTGGCCAAGCCCGGTTCGATCACGCCGCACACCAAGTTCGAGGCCGAGGTCTACGTGCTGAGCAAGGACGAGGGTGGCCGTCACACGCCGTTCTTCAAGGGCTATCGCCCGCAGTTCTATTTCCGCACGACCGACGTGACGGGCGATTGTCAGCTTCCGGAAGGCACCGAGATGGTGATGCCCGGTGACAACGTTCAGATGACGGTGGAACTGATTGCGCCGATTGCCATGGAAGAAGGCCTGCGTTTCGCCATTCGCGAAGGCGGCCGCACCGTGGGCGCCGGCGTGGTGTCGAAGATTATTGAGTAAAGGGTTCAGGGTTCAGGTTTCAGGGTTCAGGAAAAGCACGGCGAAGCCGCACCTGAAACCTGAA
>CAYUPK010000051.1:0-1351 GCA_964446675.1 uncultured Wenzhouxiangella sp. | reverse complement strand
CCCTGAGGGGCGGCATATCATGGCGGTGTTCAGACGCCGTCAATTCTCAGCCGAGAAAGGGATATGCCACATGCCAGAGCCTACCATCACGCATCTTTCCGATCCATCAGGATTTTGCTCCGATCCATTCACTGACGTCCTGCGCGATGGAGCGCGCAAGCTGATCGAACAGGCGATCCATGCGGAGCTGGCCGTGCTCATGGCCGCGTTTTCCAAGGACACGCTCGAGGACGGGCGGGCGCGCCTGGTCCGCCATGGTCACCTCCCGGAGCGCGAGGTGATGACCGGCATCGGCCCGGTGCCCGTGAAGGTGCCGCGCGTGCGGGATCGGGGTGCTGGCGAAGACAAGATCACCTTCACGCCCAGCATTCTGCCGCGGTATCTGCGCAAGGCGAAATCGATCGAGGAACTGCTGCCCTGGCTTTACCTCAAGGGCGTGTCCACCGGCGATTTCACCGAAGCTCTGGGAGCGCTGCTGGGTCCGAACGCCAAGGGTCTGTCCGCCAAGACCGTCTCCCGGCTGAAGGCTGACTGGTGGGCAGACTACGAGGCTTGGCAGAAACGCGACCTCGGCAATCGGCGCTTTCTCTACATCTGGGCCGACGGCGTCTACTTCAAGCCGCGCATGGCTGAGGAAAAACAATGTGTTCTGGTGATCGTGGGGGCGGATGAATACGGCCGCAAGGAGCTGTTGGCGATGACCGACGGCTTCCGTGAAAGCACCCAAAGCTGGCGCGAGCTGCTGCTTGATCTCAAGCGCCGTGGCCTGAAACAGGACCCCAAGCTGGCCATCGGCGACGGTGCCCTGGGGTTCTGGACGGCGCTGCGCGAGGTGTTTGCCACGACCAAGGAACAGCGCTGCTGGGTCCATAAAACCATGAACGTGCTGAACGCGATGCCGAAATCCATCCAAGCCAAGGCCAAGGGCCATCTGCACGACATCTGGCAGGCCGGGACAAAAGACCAAGCCAACGTCGCCTTCGATTTCTTCGTCGAGACCTACGGGGTGAAATGGGACAAGGCGGTCGCCAAGATGATCAAGGACAGGGACGCGCTGCTGACCTTCTATGACTATCCAGCGGAACACTGGAAACACATTCGGACGTCAAACCCAATCGAAAGCACCTTTGCCACCGTCCGGCATCGCACGAAACGCACCAAGGGCTGCCTCAGCCGCAAGACCGGACTGGCCATGGCATTCAAGCTGATGATGTCAGCGCAGGGGAAATGGCGCAAACTCGACGGCAGGAACCGCCTGCCCGAAATCATCAACGGGGTTGAGTTCCGCGACGGTCTCCGCCACGTTCAAATCGCCGCCTGATCAAGCGTCACCAACTTCTGCGCATATCTC
>CAYUPK010000050.1:0-1618 GCA_964446675.1 uncultured Wenzhouxiangella sp. | reverse complement strand
CCTTGATCCCCGGATAAGGATCTCCCTGTAAACGAAGAAGCGCACCAGTTGGAGTGATTACGGCACAATGCCGGGTGACAAAACCACTCACTCCAAAGGTGCGCTTGATGAACAGGATAGCGGGAATGCCGGCCAAGGTCGATGTGGATTTCACGGATGCGCGTTTGACGCATCGAGGGGGCTGGGTTTTTCTGGGGCAGATTTTCAGGCGGCTTGGGCTGGGCCGGCGCTTATCCCGGGCGCTGTCGCTCAAGCGTCGTCGTCGCGGAGCTTCGGATGCGGAGATGGTGTTGAGTCTTGTGGCGTCGCAGGTGGCCGGTGGCGGTGCGCTGTCGGACGTGGACGCGCTGCGCTGTGATGACACCTCGCGGCGCCTGCTGGGCTTGAGTGAGGTGCCTGACAGTCGACGTCTGGGTGAGTATCTGAGCCGGTTTGGCGTGGCCGATGTGGCTTCGCTCGAGCGCCTGGTGGGATCGGTTGCCGCCGAGCTGGGGCCTGAGGTGGTGGCCCATGAGCAGGCCAGTCGGGGTTATGTGCCGGTGTTTGTCGATGGTTCGGCCATCGAGGTCGAAGGCCGGCTGTTCGAGCGTTCAGGCAAAGGCTACGACGGCACCCAGCAGTACTGGCTGCACGGGGTGTTCGTGGGTGGTCTGTGGGCGGCAGGCCGGCTGCATCCCGGCGGTGTGTCGGTCACCGCCGGCTGGCGCGAGCAGCTCGAATCGATCCGTGGCTGGTTCGGTCCGGACGACGCGGTCTGGGTGCATGTCGACAATGCTTACTACGGCCGGGCATTCGTGGACTTCTGCCATCAGCAGGGCTGGGACTACTCGGTCAGTGTCACCCACGATGGGTTCCGTGCTCCGGTGCTGCGCATGCTCACCGGCCTGTCGGAGTCGGCCTGGACCGATATCGGCATGGGTGAGCAGGCCACGGTGGTCCATCACCGCCCGCAGGGCTGGCGTGAGCACGCCTATGTCGTCATCCGCCGCACCCACGATGGCGCCCAGCAACGCCTGGAACCGGCCTACACCATCATCCTCGTCTCGCGCGATGACTTGCCCGTGGGGGAGCTGGTCGCCCGTCATCGCCAGAAACAGGGTCAGGACAATGCCTTCAAGGGCCCGCTGATCGACTTGGACCTGCATCATCCCCCTTGCCGGAACTTCCATGCCAATCAGGCTTATTATCTGTGCGGACAACTCGCCCAGATCCTGCTCAGGATGCTGCAGTACACCTTCCTGCCCGCCGATAGCCGCAAGCACTCGATCCGGCCCATCATCCGCTACTTGATCCATGCGGCAGCCCGGCTGGTCAGGCGGGCTCGCCAGTGGCGGTTGGACTTCGCCAAGACCGCCTTACGCCTTGACTGGCTCTATCACGCCGCCTGTCAGCTCGAGTAGCCGCCTTCGATCCAAGTGAGCCCGCTGACATTGACCGGTTGGCACCGGTCACGGGCAGGTGTTGTCTGCGCGCCGTACAACGCCAGTGATGCATCCCTCAACCACGCCAGCCAGTCGCTCTACAGCAATCATGTCGCGCTCATCGGGCCCTAAAACAAGCTTCAGGACGCTGACGGCCAACTTCCGAAACACTCGAAGCGCTTATCCGGGGATCGAGG
>CAYUPK010000049.1:0-1653 GCA_964446675.1 uncultured Wenzhouxiangella sp. | reverse complement strand
CCTAACAATTCATTCAAGCCGACACCGCTTCGCGGCGCGGCTTAATTCAGGCGTTGGGCGGCATTGACCGATATGCATATAATATGTATACTGGCTGCATGGAGATCGAATTCGATCCAGAGAAGGCGGCATCAAACCTCCGCAAACACCGCATCAGCTTTGCTCATGCCGAGCAGGCGCTCCGAGATCCGTTTGGTATCACCATTGAAGATACCGGCTCGGAAGGTGAGCCCCGTCTTGTCACTCTCGGGGCTGATTCCCTTGGTCGAATTCTGGTCGTAGTCTACACACCGCGGGAGGATCGAGTCCGAATCATTTCCGCGCGTAAGGCCAGCCGCAACGAGGCAAGGAATTACCATGCGTAAAGAATATGATTTCAGCAAGGGCAAACGAGGCCCTGCTATCGAATCCCCTGGAAAGACCCGTATCACTATCATGCTGGACAATGACATTATCGAAGCATTCCGGGAACGGGCCGAAGCCAGAGGCATCGGGTATCAAACCGCAATCAATGAGGCCTTGCGGGCTGCCCTTAACGATGAAAACGTACCATTAACTGCCGGCAAGCTGAGGGAAATACTCCGGCAGGAGTTGCACTATGCCGACTAGCGCCCAACAAAATGCTCAAGCGGACGCGGGATAAGCCCCGGGCCGGCTTCGCCGGGCTGGCTCCGTGGCTGCGCCGCTTAGCAAACCGTTATGCGATACGGGACATCTAAGTAGGAGCCGCTAGTGCCGCCCAAAGTACGCGAACTGGTGAAGAATCTCGAGAAGGCGGGCTTCCGGAACCGGGGAGGAAAGGGCAGCCACCGGAATTTCGTCCACCCGAATGTGTCGAAACCTGTGACGATTTCCGGCAAACTCGGAGATGACGCTAAGAAATATCAGATTCGGGCGGTAGAAAAGGCCGTCCAGGAGGCGAAGAAATGAAGGAAAGTGCCCTCTACGCCAAGATTGTGGAGTGGTCGGAGGAAGACCAGTGTTTTGTGGGTAGTGCTCCCGGCCTCGTCTATGGCGGCTGCCATGGCGACGACGAGAAAGAGGTCTTCGACCAGCTCTGTCAGATCGTCGACGAAATCATCGATTTATACCATAAAGAGGGAAAGCCCCTCCCGCCACCGACTGCTGGCCGTGATCTTGCCAACTCCCTACAGCAAATCGCATAACAAATCGCTCAAGTACGTTCCGGCCCTTCGGGCCTCCACCGGACGCGGCTAAAGCCGCGCCGCTTAGCTAATCGTTAGCTGTTGGAATGAGTATTTGTAGATCTGCCCCGCAGAACGGCCAGAGAGGAGCAGTTGGTAGCTCTAGCCGTGCCACGGGGGCCGCGCCAGTCTCCAAGCGCGGAGGTAGTAGCCTGGCTTGGCGCTGCCGCTTCCTGGCGTGCAGACCGGCGGGATGTACCTTCGCCGCTTCAGCCCGGAAAGGCCGCACCCGCGTCCGGATCGTCGCCAATCGAGAGCAGGGGCGGGCTTCGCTGAGCGGCGGGGGCGTTTTTACGGAGACTGCCCCTTCCACAGCTAACAAGTCGCTCAAGTACGTTCCGGCCCTACGGGCCTCCACCGGACGCAGCTAAAGCTGCGCCGCTTAGCTCAGACGTTAGAACTATGCGCAAGAACGAACTCCAATGATTTCGAGCATCCTGGATTTCAT
>CAYUPK010000048.1:0-1964 GCA_964446675.1 uncultured Wenzhouxiangella sp. | reverse complement strand
AAGCCGGCTTGACTCAGCGTGAAAGAGGCAGTCTGATGAATAAGCTGGGTTAATCGGATATTGGCATACGCACCCGCAGCGAATACCGCAGCTTTCTGACAGGGACCGCGCTAGTTTTGAAAAGTTTTCTCAGCGGCAGAAAGTTGCACTCCCCAACCCCATCGCAGTGATTGTCGGTAGATCGTCGGGTTCCCGAGGTATCCGAGCTTGGTCAGTCAGGGAGAACTCGCTGGTCGAAGCCAACATCCGGTAGACCCCTAGGAGCCTTCGGTTGCCGTAAACACCCGATTGTTGGACATGATTTCGATACCTAGGTGGACCCATTTCGGCAGCTCAGCTGCTCGAATCTCACTCGAATTGTAGCTGTGGCCATAGGCCCACTCTCTGATCGCTGTCTGGATGAAGCGCTCGGCTTTGCCATTGGTCTGCGGTGAGTAAGGCTTGGTCCGTCGATGCTTGATGCCCAGTCGCCGACAGCAGCGGGCAAACTTATGGCTGCGATAACAGGTGCCATTGTCGGTCAGTATGCGTTCGATGCCTACACCCAGTGAGCGGAAGTAGCGCATGCTGCTTGACGAGCACCTCCACATCAAAGCCCGAGAAAACTGGTACGAATCAGCCGAGCAGATCCAGGCTGATCTGGACGAATTCTTAGCCTTCTACAACCTCAAGCGCACCCATCAGGGCTATCGCTTGAAGGGCCGAACTCCGGCTCAAGCTCTGCGCGATGCGCTGGGCCGTAAGAAATTGCCGCCGATCGTTCAACAGGAGCCCACACCCGAGGTTGCTGAGGAGGCATAATCGGAGCTATCGGGGACCCGAGTGTCGGATAATCACTCAACTTGCACACAAGCGTTAGCTGGCCGCCCCAGCGCCCACTGGGACGGCCAACCCACTCAACTCAACTCAAAGATTGGCTTCAGATGGCCTGCGAGGTGTAAGGAAGAAAGCATATTCCTGCCCGTTGTTGTGAACTGAAACTTTCGCTGCTTCGCCATACTTTGTGGCAACACGCAGTTCCTCAGAATTCGCAGAACCGGAGTCTTGTCGCGTAATGTTCAGCATTACCGCGTCTTCCGATTGATCAAATGGCTCCACGGACATCTCCAGCTTGGTGTCATCAACGGAAAACGAGACTTCCGATTCGTTCATCTTCGCACTTGCCCACGCTGAGTCTTCAATGACTTCGCCATCTCTTTCAACAGTCATCTCAATAACGACGTCAGAGGATTGCGCCGCTTGCAACGCACCTACAAACGATAACAGAAGGATGCCAGTCAAAGTTCTTGTTACACTCATAAAAACCTCCGCAATTTAAAGAATAGGAGTTCGCCAATCATCGTTGCACATCGTCATGGCGTATAGCAGCATGCCTCTGCACAGCAAGCCACCAGACCACACACAGTGGTATTTGAACCTTCGCAGGTAATACAACATACACCGCCACCCATTGGCTGTACGCCCGAAAGTGTCAGAACACCGCCGTCATCTCCGGTATCAATCGAGTATACATCTGATAGAACCTGACCAAGCGCTCCGAACTCCTTCAGTTCAACCTCAACTCTAGAATCAGTGGCCGTCAAAGAGTCGCTTTGTTCCGGGTACGTGCTTCGTGAAGCAAAAGCAACCTCGTGTACCCTTCTCCAATGATCGCCCTCTTTGTTGAGAGCAGAATCGGCAACTTCGACAAATAGAACACCGTCTCCAGGTTGTTCTGAGGCCACGCCAACCATATAGGCCCGATCATTTGATTCACTGACGATCGTCGCAGGATACGATTGAGACACTAGCACTTGATAGGTATCTCCATCTCCTATACGTACAGACGCGACAGCCGCCGCTTCTGTCAACTGAGCTTCTGTAACGGACTCTAATGGATTGCGATCGCAGGCCGACGGTTCGCCCGCTACAACAGATGACGTCAAAAACACGAGCACAAAAAACGTGAAATTTACTGCATTCAT
>CAYUPK010000047.1:0-2160 GCA_964446675.1 uncultured Wenzhouxiangella sp. | reverse complement strand
CCCCATCACTTAACCTTCCGGCACCGGGCAGGCGTCACACCCTATACGTCCACTTACGTGTTTGCAGAGTGCTGTGTTTTTAATAAACAGTCGTAGCCACCTGGTCACTGCGGCCTCCAGAAGCTCAGAGAGCAAGTCTCATCACCGCCAGAGGCGTACCTTCTCCCGAAGTTACGGTACCATTTTGCCTAGTTCCTTCACCCGAGTTCTCTCAAGCGCCTTAGGATTCTCACCCAGCCTACCTGTGTCGGTTTACGGTACGGTCAGTGTTACCTGAAGCTTAGAAGATTTTCCTGGAAGTATGGCATCGACACCTTCGCCCCTTACAAGGGGCTCCCCATCACATCTCGGCATTGATCCCCCGGATTTGCCTAAGGGACCTGCCTACATGCTTGGACCGGGACAACCATCGCCCGGCGCACCTAGCCTTCTTCGTCTCTCCATCGCAGTAACAACTGGTGCAGGAATATTAACCTGCTCCCCATCGACTACGCGTTTCCGCCTCGCCTTAGGGGCCGACTCACCCTGCGCCGATTAACGTTGCGCTAGGAAACCTTGGGCTTTCGGCGAACGGGTTTTTCACCCGTTTTATCGTTACTCATGTCAGCATTCGCACTTCCGATACCTCCAGCATGCCTTACGACACACCTTCACAGGCGTACGGAACGCTCCTCTACCATGCAAGAAAACTTGCATCCGCAGCTTCGGTACATTGCTTAAGCCCCGTTGAATCTTCCGCGCAGGCCGACTCGACCAGTGAGCTATTACGCTTTCTTTCAAGGGTGGCTGCTTCTAAGCCAACCTCCTGGCTGTCTATGCCTTCCCACATCGTTTTCCACTTAGCAATGATTTGGGGACCTTAGCTGGCGGTCTGGGTTGTTTCCCTTTCCACGACGGACGTTAGCACCCGCCGTGTGTCTCCCGTGATTGCACTTCCTGGTATTCGGAGTTTGCCATGGTTTGGTAAGTCGGTATGACCCCCTAGCCATAACAGTGCTCTACCCCCAGGAGTGAGACACGAGGCGCTACCTAAATAGCTTTCGAGGAGAACCAGCTATCTCCGAGTTTGTTTAGCCTTTCACTCCAAGCCACAGGTCATCCCCTGATTTTTCAACATCAGTGGGTTCGGGCCTCCAGCCGGTGTTACCCGGCCTTCACCCTGCCCATGGCTAGATCACTCGGTTTCGGGTCTACTCCCAGAGACTATACGCCCTATTCAGACTCGGTTTCCCTTCGCCTTCCCTAAACGGTTAAGCTTGCCACTGAAAGTAAGTCGCTGACCCATAATACAAAAGGTACGCCATCACCCATCTAAAAGATGGGCTCTGACTGCTTGTACGCACACGGTTTCAGGTTCTATTTCACTCCCCTCTCCGGGGTTCTTTTCGCCTTTCCCTCACGGTACTGGTTCACTATCGGTCAGCCAGGAGTATTTAGCCTTGGAGGATGGTCCCCCCATGTTCAGACAAGGTTTCACGTGCCTCGCCTTACTCGATTTCACCTCAAATGTCCTTTCGCATACCGGGCTATCACCGTCTATGGCCGGCCTTTCCAGGCCGTTCTGCTAAAACATATGAGGCTTAAGGGCTAATCCCCGTTCGCTCGTCGCTACTGAGGGAATCTCGGTTGATTTCTTTTCCTCCGGGTACTTAGATATTTCAGTTCTCCGGGTTCGCTTCGACACCCTATAGATTCAGGTGCCGATACACCGCAAGCGGTGTGGGTTTCCCCATTCGGACATTCACGGATCAAAGCGTATTGCCAGCTCCCCGTGACTTTTCGCAGGCTGTCACGTCCTTCATCGCCTTCTGCCGCCAAGGCATCCACCGTGTGCGCTTGGTTGCTTGGTCATATAACCCAAAGCCAACTGGCTTTACGTTCTACGCACAAACACCCAAACCTTTACGCTGACACGACTGGAACATCGACCGACAAGATTATTCGATCAATATCCAAGACGCTCTTGAACAGATTCCTGATTTTTAAAGAACATTTGGATCCCACGAACGGCCCGACCATGAATGGTGGAGCCAGGCGGGATCGAACCGCCGACCTCCTGCTTGCAAAGCAGGCGCTCTCCCAGCTGAGCTATGGCCCCAGGTAAATGGTGGGTCTGGGTGGATTTGAACCACCGACCTCACCCTTATCAGGGGTGCGCTC
>CAYUPK010000046.1:0-2437 GCA_964446675.1 uncultured Wenzhouxiangella sp. | reverse complement strand
AGAAATTGACACGCCATACCTCTTTCTAGCCCGCATTGAAGAATAAGGGGGGTTTTTGATCATTTTCTGCCCGATTTCCGCGGTGTCCACGGAATTCGGGCGCACCTATCCTAGGCAAGCATGTATTTCTCGCCAATAAGCAGGTTTGCAAATGCGGTCAATACGCAAAGGCGATTCCGATTCTTCGCCAGTCCGCGGTAGCGAACCTTGTCGTAGCCAAAGATGCGCTTGACCCAGAAGAATGGATGCTCGACCTTCGCCCTCATCGAGGCCTTGAAGGCTTCGATAAACGCCTCGTCACTGTCGGGATCCATGGTCTTTCGTTTTCCTGGACGTTCAGCAATGTGCCACTTCACGTCACGCTCCTGATGCTCTTCGCGCTTTTCGATACCGCGATAGCCGGCGTCTCCAAGCACTCGTTCCTCATCACCGTGAAGCAGCTTCCCAACCGCTTCGAGATCATGCGTGTTCGCAGGCGTCGTCTCAAGACTGTGAACCAGACCCAGCACGTCGTCGACGCCAATGTGCATTTTCATCCCGAAGTGCCACTGGTTACCCTTGCGGGTCTGGTGCATCTCCGGATCACGCTCGCCCTTCTGGTTCTTGGTCGAGCTGGGCGCGGCAATGATGCTGGCATCGACGATGCTGCCTTCTCGCAGCATCAGGCCATGATCCTGCAGGTGGGCATTGACCTCCTTGAAGATCTTCTCACCCAGATTGTGCTGCTCCAGGAAATGGCGGAAGTTGAGGATCGTCGTCTCGTCTGGCAGGCGATCCGACAGCCGGAGACCGGCAAAGCGGCGCATCGACTCGATCTCGTAGAGTGCGTCCTCCATGGCCGGGTCGGAGAGGTTGTAGAACAACTGCATGCAGTGGATCCGCAGCATTGTCCCCAACGGATACGGCGGCCGGCCAGTCTTGCCCTTGGGGTAGCTTCGCTTGAGCTTCTTCTCGAGCCGCTCCCACGGAATCAGGCCTTCGATCCGATCCAGAAACTTCTCGCGCCGCGTCTTGCGCTTCTTGTTCTGGTATTCCATGTCGGCAAAGCTCATCTGATCCATGGGAAATGCTCAAGTTGGTGGACGATGGCTGTATTATCTCAAATTCGGGAGTTATTCAGAGGTTCCTTAGGGCTGTAATGACTAGAGGCACAACACACTTCCTGAGCGGTATGGTTCTTGTCGTGATTCTGGCAGGTTGTTCCGCGCTTGAGGTTTCGGAGAAAAGCACCAGAAGGGCCGCAGCGCTGGACGGCGTTCGGGGAATAAATACTGTGAATCTGTCGGGAGATGAAGTTATTTCGTTTGGCCGGTTTTCCGGTCCAAATGAGGTTGAGATCAATGAGACCATTCATGTGACACAGCTGAAGCTTGATGGCCATGATCGAATTCGGTTCTTGGTGCCGGATAATCGTTCAAAAGAGCAACTCGACACAATGCGCGAGTATTTGGAACGCGGTTCTGAGGGTTTCGCAGATGCATTGACGAGGACACTAGCCCCCTATTTGAACATGACAGATGCGGACATTAATGTCGACGTCGTACTCGCTTCTGAGTCTGGCGCCTTTTACTCTTCGAAATCGCCGATCCGAGACAGAATTTTGGTTTCTTTGCTAGTGTATGACCCGCTTTCTGAGAATGCTCTCGATGAACAAAGTGCAGGACAATGGTGGGCTGAGCTGTCAGATCTGATCGCGCATGAACTGTTTCACCTGCACACTCGTTTGATGGATGGTGAGCCTCAGCTCGTTGACGAAGAGGCAGCTGCCAATCTATTCGGCGCTTGCGCAGCGTATCGCTATGGGCTTAGTGCGGGCGTATTTGATCAGACCATCGAGCACTTTGATCTGGCCCACGGCCCAGAGATTCGGCGATATTTTCCAGAAATCGACGAGGGAAGGTTAGATCCAGATCTGCGTGAGCTCAATAGGCAGCCTCACCCGACTATGCGTGGCCAAGTACTATCAGTGGGTGTGTTCTATTTGTTGGCCGGCAGCAATAGAATCCATCCAGTCGATGATCGCGCGTCTTTCGAGCGTATCTTTGGCTATTGCGACGGTCTGGCTGGTGGTGTGCCCAGATTCCACGCTGGCGAGTGGTAGGTGGCCAAAGGCGGCTAGGATTGGCGCTGAGGAGCCGTTGCCCACCGACGGCTGAATCGCTTTACCCTGCGAGATTGCCTGGATCCACATTGCGGAAAGCACCGCTCCGGTGAGAGCTCCGAAACGGCACTGGAGTGTATGCCGAATCCGAGCCGGTTCAGTGAGAAGTTGCTACTTGGACTTGGAAGGAAACGACATAAGCCCTCCTCAGGAAAGTGGAGATGCCTCACAGTGCGGGTAGTGTCAATTCTTGTAACGTAGCGTTTTTCGTTGTAATTGACAGCCGCCACCAACCAGCGCCACGCCCGAGGCGGTGTGATGGGGCGAGCGGAACTT
>CAYUPK010000045.1:0-2516 GCA_964446675.1 uncultured Wenzhouxiangella sp. | reverse complement strand
CTGGTGGCGATTACCAACTCCACCGGCGTCAACGGCACCTTCGATACCGCCTCGGCCGTGTCGAGCTTTGCCTCGGCAGGGCTGTCACACGACCTGATCGACTTCGGCCAGGTCGAGGCGCACGCAACCAGCGCCCTGACAACAGTGACGGTCAACAACAAGGGCAACGCCGATCTGACCATCAGCGACCTGTCGCTGGCCGGTGCGGATGCCGCGCAGTTCGCCATTGCCAACAGCGACTGTGCTGACCCCATCGCTGCCGGCACGGCCTGCAGTTTCGAAGTGAGCTTCAGCCCCGACGGCGTGGGCACGCGCAGCGCCGAGGTTCGGATCGAGTCCAACGCTTCGACCTCGACCGACGTGGTGCTGCTCGAAGGCGAAGGCATACCCGCCCAGGCGACGGTGACCCTGTCGGATCTGGTGCAGACCCATGACGGCAGCCCCAAGTCGGCGACCGTCACGACCAGCCCGGTCGGACTCAACGTCGTGGTCACCTACAACGGCGGCAGCGTTCTGCCGGTTGTGGTGGGCACTTACGCGGTCGAGGCCACGGTCGACGAGCCCGACTACGTCGGCTCGGCCAACGGCACCCTCACCATCGAAAAGGCCGATCAGACGATCACCTTCCCGGCCATCGCCGACAAGCCGGTCGACTCGGGACCGTTCACGATCTCGGCCTCGAGCGACTCCGGTCTGATGGTCAGCTTCAGCGTGGCCTCCGGCCCGGCGTCGGTCAGCGGCAGCCAGGTCACCCTCGATGCCGGCGCCGCGCCCGGCGATACGGTCATCATCAGCGCCGACCAGGCCGGCAACGCCAACTGGAACGCAGCACCAACAGTGCAGCAGTCGTTCGATATCGTCGTCGGCCAGGCCGACCGCATCGAGGCAGCCAGCGCCACGACCATCAGTGGCCAGGCCGGCCAGCCGGTCGCGACAGGCGACCTGCCCACGGTGCGCGTGCTCGACAGCAACGACAACCCGGTCGCCGGCGTGACCGTCAGCTTCGCAGTCACTTCCGGTGGCGGAACGCTGAACGGCGCAACGCAGTCCACCGACGCCAGCGGCGAAGCGCGGGTCGGTGGCTGGACTCTTGGCCATGGATCCAGTCAGACCCTGGAAGCTGCTGCTCCCGGCCTGACCGATTCGCCGATGACCTTCACCGCCAATGTGCCTCTGATCGAGATCAGCCCGGCAAGCCATGATTTCGGCAACGTGGGCGTTCTCGACGATGCTGCTGCCAGCTTCACCGTCAGCAATGCCGGAAGCAGCAGTCTCGAGCTGACCGCCATCAGCATCAGCGGTGACAGCCAGTTCACACTCACCGGTTCGGGCAACTGCGCCAGCGGTGACACCCTCAACGGCGGCGACGACTGCACGGTCGAAGTAAGCTTCGATCCCGACGCGGCCGCAAGCTTCTCCGGCTCGCTGGATATCAACAGCGACGCCGGCGATGCAAGCGCGGCACTGGGCGGCACGGGCATCCTCCCGGACTGGTCCGACCGCTTCGAGGGCGCCTTCGACGAGCCTGACTGGCAGTTCTTCGCCTTCGACGGCACGTCCCCGCTCTACACGCCGGAGACTGCGCAGATCACGAACGACTACCTGCAGATCAATGATCCGACCGCGCTCTACGCCGGCGGCTACATCCCGCGTTCGTTCGGCGAGGCCCGCGTGGCCGCGCTGGTCAACGCCGATGGCACCAACACCGGCACCAGCCCGGACAACCAGATCGACCAGGGCGTGCTCGCTCACTTCGATCCTGCTGCGCAGCAAGGCTATGCCGCTTACATGCGCATGGAAGCCACCTATCAGGACCTGGTGCTGGTCAAGTTCGATGCCGCCAACTTCGATCCGGCGCTCATCGACGAACGCGTTCGCGTCGCCGATGACACCGACGACGACTGGTCGATGGATCGCATGTACGTCGTCGAACTCGACGTGGTCGACCAGGGCGGCGGCCAAGCCCTTCTGATCGCCCGCGCCTTCGACGCCAACACCGGTGCCCTGCTGGCCACGGTCGAAGCGACCGACACGGCCGCCTTCGGCCCCGGCTACGGTGGCCTGGTGGCGATTACCAACTCCACCGGCGTCAACGGCACCTTCGATACCGCCTCGGCCGTGTCGAGCTTTGCCTCGGCGAACGTGTCGGATGATCTGGTCGATTTCGGCTGGGTCGTGGCAGGAACGACGTCTGATTCAGCCACGGTGACGATCAGCAACGACGGCAACGCTCCGCTGACGATCAACAACCTGTCGCTGGCAGGTGTCGATGCATCCCAGTTCGCCATCGACAACGACAACTGCAGCGGCACGGTCAGTGCCGGCGCCAGCTGCACGTTCGATGTCAGCTTCACCCCCAACGGACTGGGCGCACACAGCGCCGAGATACAGATCGACTCGAATGCCTCGACGTCAACCGACGTGATCCTGCTCGAAGGTGAAGGCGTTGCCCTCGACTGGTCCGACAGCTTCGACGGCGCTTTCGACGAGCCGGACTGGCAGTTCTTCGCCTTCGA
>CAYUPK010000044.1:0-3682 GCA_964446675.1 uncultured Wenzhouxiangella sp. | reverse complement strand
CCATCAAAGCCGGCTTGACTCAGCGTGAAAGAGGCAGTCTGATGAATAAGCTGGGATTACTCAAACTTACCTTTTACCGCTTAACGTCTGAGCTAAGCGGCGCGGCTTTAGCCGCGTCCGGTGGAGGCCCGAAGGGCCGGAACGTACTTGAGCGACTTGTTATGTAACACTCAGGCTAAGTTGTGGCTTGTCAGAATTTCTTGCAGAGATACACTGTGCAAGAAATGTGTATCCCTTTTCGATAGATGGCTGTCATCTAGGTCAAGCGCTGCAATCGCGTAGTCCCAGAACGCTATAGGGCCGAACCAATCCTGTGTGAATGTGGCTCCTCGCTTGTTATGAATTATCGGATGAGACATATCGCCACCGCCTAAGCCAGCCACATGAACCCTGGACTGAGTTGCGTCTTCTATTTTCATATAGAGAGTGTAGATATCCAACGAGCATTGGTCATCTAGGTCTTTAGCCCTTTTTCTGTATTCCAGACAAGTATCTTTTCCTCGATACATCTCGGCCATTAGAAGAAGATAGAACATCTCCCTGATCCTTTCTGCGTGGCCGCGTCGCTCTGAAAGGCGTTTTAACGCTTCAGTAATGGCCGGTTGAGCAAGATAGACCTTGCTAGCACTTTCAATTTTCCGACCAAGGTAAAATGCCTTTAGCGCTACTAATTGATTAGTACGAAGCATTATTCTCTCCGGTCGTCGAACCACATCAGGAAAAACCTTGGAATCATACGAATATCCCGGATCAGAACAAGGCTCTAACCGCCTTGCAAGTCAGCCACGAGACCAATCGGTCTACTTCTCACGATTCCCAAAGAGCCTAGCATTTACCCACTCTCGTTGTTCTTCAGCGCTTAATTGCCTTCCGGTCCTAGGCCGTCTGGAATGACAAATTCGGCATAATGAAACCAAACAGTCAAGCTCTGTTTGATCAATATGCGGCGGGTAGATCCGGTGATGCACTTCAGTCGCGCACCTTCCACAGTCTATACATTTGCCTCGGTCTCTGCCGAGAACCTGATCTCTAAGGGCATGCCATTCATTTGACTGCAAGTATTCATTGTAGGATTCATATGGACCGAGCAGCATCCCGTCTGGCCCCACAGCCTCTTCGTGGGGATCGCCTGATAGAGGGTAGGTATCGTCAGTAGTCACTTTGTTCCTGTTACATAACGTCTGAGCTAAGCGGCGCGGCTTTAGCCGCGTCCGGTGGAGGCCCGTAGGGCCGGAACGTACTTGAGCGATTTGTTAGGCGCTATGCCCGCGGAGCTCACTGACTCTCTGACTCTGGCCCTCAACAAACTCCGCAACCTCTAGGTTGAAGATTTTAGACGTGGCGACGATGGCTTGAAGAAGCCCTTCGATTATAGTTGTCAGAAGATCTGGGTGCTCACTAAAGTCTGGCAAGTTCTGCAAAGCCTCTACTTTCCTCCGATCTTCGCTCAAAACCATTAGCTCTTCTAATGCTTTTGGCGAGACATGCAGTGTGTCGCTCATTAGCGAATACAGTGATTTGTACCGATCTTCAAGCCCTGCGACTCGGGCAGCATCGAGCACGGTTACTTTCTTTATTTCGTTTTGTCTTATCTTCTCTTCAGATTCTCTTATCTTAGATTCAATCTCATCCGGGTCCAGGCCATCGAGTGGACTGATAGCATGAAGATCTAGTAGACCCCGCAGCTTTTTCTTTCGTTCAATTTCTCCTGAAGCTACAAACCTACGACAGAAACCCTCATCTTTTGAGGCCGCCACTAGAGGAAATAGTGGCTCAAGCAAACAACGAATCAATACCTTTAACTCTTGCTTCATGCCCTTTGGCACAAGCAAAATAAATGCTTGAGCCACGCTTATCGTTCTCGCGAAGAGGGTGGCGCCTACCAAGTGAAGAAGGTTGCTACTCTCTACCTGCAAATCACTTTGGAGCACCCAAGCGTAGTCACTGGTTTCAATTGCGATCTCGTATAGTTCGTGCCACTCTTCCCGTTTGGTATCAATGGCTTTCTCAAAGTCTTCCGCCAAAAAGCCCCGGCGTGAAAAATCGTTCATTTCTGCTTGTGCCTAACGTCTGAGCTAAGCGGCGCAGCTTTAGCTGCGTCCGGTGGAGGCCCGAAGGGCCGGAACGAACTTGAGCGATTTGTTAGGTGGACTTAGCCGGAGCATAACCGTTGTGTCTCTTCAAGGAGGCCCACCAGTCGCTCGCGACCTCGTTCGTTGATTTTGCAGGGATCAATTGAATCCCGTTCCATGTATTTAGAACCTAGAACCCACATGTCTGCGACAGCCTCTCGAATCTCGTTTAGTTTTCCGTCTTCAATCTCTACATGGACGAAGTAGTCCCATTCCCGAGAGTCGAGGCTTCCATCTAGAATGGATTCGAGAAGTGCAGCGACCTCCTCCGGCTTCCATTCCGCCTTTCGATTCTTATAGATCCACCATCCCGCCAGGGCTATTGCCAATAGGATCAGTGCCAATATCGTTAGCGTCAATTGTCCACCTAACGCCTGAGCTAAGCGGCGCAGCTTTAGCTGCGTCCGGTGGAGGCCCGTAGGGCCGGAACGTACTTGAGCGACTTGTTATGCAGCGGAGATAACCGCCTTTTCCGTTCCAGAGGGAAGATCGACCGAGACGAAAAGCTCTTTGGGGTAGAGATAGTCCTCCCCGGACTCGTCCTTGACCCGTAGCCGCCCCACGCTTTTAGCGTCTGGGTCGGGGAGAACTTCGTAGAGCTTGCGGCGCTCCAAAGAGGCCGGATACTCGGCATTATTGATGCAGATTACAAAGTGCTGATTCATTTCAACTTTCCAGAAAGCGCTTGATTTTGAATTCCTTGCGACCTATGCCGGTTGCCTTGTACCAGTGTATCTCCGCATCACGCTCCACGCCACTGGACAGCCGGACTCTCGCGAAGCCCTTGCGCTTTCGCCACCTCCCCTTGCCGTAGACCTTACGGAGCCGAGGCAGTTCACGGATGGACCGGCCCACGGCAAAGGTCTCAGCTCCCTCAATTTCACTTACGATTTCGAAGGTCACAAAAGTCTACTAGGTCGAGACTGCATAACGCTGAGGTAACCGGCGCCGGAGCGCAGCGGAGGGAACCAAAAGCTGTAAGCTTTAGGCGTCCGGTTGACCGCCTGGTTAGTGGCCGGTCACCACCAAGGCCTTCCCTGGCAGCCAAGGCTGCATGCCCTCTCCCGTACAGCTTGCACCAACCCAGCGGATGGCGAAAGGAACCAGAGCGCAAACCGCACCAACCCGATTACCGCTTGAACTGGACGGCCCCGAGACTGGGGCACACCGTAAATAACCATGCTGCCGATGATGCTGGCAACCAACCCCGACAGCAACGTTTCCGGCCTTGGCCATCACCAACACAAGCGGCTTTGCAGCCAAAACCGATGCCAAGGCCTTGGCACTAACCCAGCCAAAATGAAGAAGCCCTGGGCCAATAACGCCTGAGTTCACCGGCATTTGAGGCGATGCCTGTTTTTGCGGCAGCAAAAATGGGCAGCGGGTCAAATGTCCGGTGCAACGATTTGTTAGATGCCGCCTCTCCCAACGCCTCAATCCTGGAGGGCTCTTCCCGGTTTTGTGTGGGCTGACCGGTTCGGATAGGCTACCTGCTGGCCCCATTTCGAGTCCAGTTTTATGCATGATCGCGAGCTCTACCGCCAGATTCT
>CAYUPK010000043.1:0-6039 GCA_964446675.1 uncultured Wenzhouxiangella sp. | reverse complement strand
CTACCCGCAAGCGGTCCGGAAATGAACGCTACCCACACGAATCAGTGAAGAGCCTCCTGGAGAAACTGCCGCATTGCCTCAATGGATTCTGTGAGTTCCTCGGCGGTAAACAATGCATTGTGGTCGTTCTCTGGATGGTGAATTTGATGGCGAATGTACTCTGTAAGAATGACCTGCTGTGGCACCGTAGAACCATTTTGGCGAAGACGGATGTACTGTCGCTGAGGTTTACCCGCTTTATAGTCAGCCAAGCGTCCTTCTGCCTCAATGAACCCGTAAAGCTCATTGTGATATTCGTAGGACGCTTCTCCAAACGCCGAAAAATTCACCTCATTTAGACTGGGGTAAGGAAGCTCGTGCTCAAGTACCGGTGAGACTCGATCCGGCGTTTGATCAGAAACCAAAATGATGTTCTCAAACTTTAGGCGCTTGACGATTTCCGGACTATGGGTTGTGAGCAACACTTGGGTGTTCTGGGCCTCAGACAAGGCGATCAGCGCGTCGGTCAAAGCACGCTGATGTTCTGGATGCTGTGAGGTTTCTGGTTCTTCGATGGCGTATACGATGTCGGGCAAATTTGCCTCATTTTGTCTCCTCTCTGCTTCTGCACGGAAGAAACTGATCAGAACGAGGCGCTTTACTCCGCTTCCTCTCTTGTTGATGGGGATTTCATCATCACCGGTAATAGAAACGTTCTTGAAGACATCCGGCCATTTCAGACTGGCGAAATCTGGAATTTGAGGGTCGAGCGAATTGGCAATGGCAGGGTTCATTTCTCCAAGCTTCTGTAGAGTTCTCTGAGCCACCTGATCTAGACGCGCTTTGACAGTGTCCGTGACCGCCGCCAAGTCTGCTTGAATTTGAGGGTCACCGAGAATTTCTCTAACAGCGATTCGCATGGGATCCTGAACTTCATCATCAGAATCGCTATTCTTTCGATCGGACTGGAACAGCGTGTACAGCGGCATATATGCCTTGAGCTGTTCCCAAATGCTCTTGGCGTCAATCTTGGCAACTTCAATTTCGCAGTCGCCTAGCTGCAAATTTTTTTGCCCAAGCCAGATAGCTTTACGCAGCTCAGCATTCTTTGTTTTATCCGGGCAATCGAAACCACCAGCGTCCAATATCTTCTTGAGATCAGAGTTCTTCTTAAGAAGCAAGTCAGCACATTCTGCATTTACGGGGTGATTGGCCCTGATAAACACCTTTTCTTTCCCAGCATTTGGGTATCTCTTAACGACATGCAGGGTTCCAGCAGACGTAACCAAGTACTCTTCCTGCAATGTCGTCCGGTTCGTGGCGTCAATCACGATGTTTGCAGGAAGATCAGTAAATTCGACGCCAATCTCAATGCAGTTCTGGCCCTGAGCAAGGCAATCTTTGTTTATGTCGTCCTTGTCGATCTTGACGCATCCCTTACCCTCATTAAAGAAGATATCCAATGCTTCAAGAATCGTTGACTTCCCGATGTCGTTACGACCGACAAGAACGAGCAGATCATCAACATCTACCGTTACCGGGCTTGAATATCCGCGGAACCGATTCACGGTTATGGCTTTTATTTTCATCGTGTCCTCTCCCTATACCCTCAAGCGGCATCTAACGTTTAGCGTAACCGGCCGGCTTTGGAGCGCAAGCGGAAAAGCCGGTCCGTGTTGACGCTTTTGTTAGGCTATTTTTCAAGCGAGGCTCGATCTTCAAAGGTTGGATACTTTAACCCGTTGTCCTGGATTCAGAGCGCGAACAAAAATTGACAGGACGTTATGACCCTGACTCCTCAGAGAGATCCTTCTTCTTGGATTCCGTATCTACGATCGGCGTAGATTCCTCACCAACTGAAATCCGTAGGCACTTTCTGATGAACTCTTGCAGAGGAGCGTAGGGTATACGCTTTAGTTTGCCAAAATTTGTATCCTCGTTATAGTCCTTGCCTTCAGATTCCTTTCGACCATAGGTGGAGGTATCAATAGCCTCACCACGCAAAACTTTGTCTTTTCCAATTTTGCTAAGGACAGCTGGGGTTTCATAGTTTCCAAACCAGCGGCCACCACCGCAAGTAAGTCGATTGTCACGAGCCTCAACCAACTCAATCATGGAAAAACAATCGTAAGCGATAATAGTTGGACTTACGGCTTCTTCGTCTTCGGGTTGAGGTTGGAGCTGATATCCAATTAGGAGCATGGCGTCTATAGCTGGATTGACATTTTTTATTGTGACCTTCTGGGTGAGACGGGCCGAAGGTTCCCGCTTGGTCGGCGGACGCTTCATTTCGAGATTTGGGTTATCAATGTAGAGAAGCTTCAGTTCCAAGCGAAAACCGTCATCGTGAATATAGTCGGGGTAGCCTTCGCGATCACCGAGAATTCCATCTGCTTTCTTCAGGCCAACATAGGGGATATCATCCATATTAGGGATGAGGGCGTCCATAAGCGTCCCTACTATGGTTCCGATTTGTGAAGGTTCGAATCCGCCAAGCGCCTTACGGGGTAGCGAGAGGTTTTTGAACTGCGCTCCAAGTAAAGGTGCGACCTTCGCTCGCAGGGTGCTCAGCTGCTCTGATGTAATGCGAGTGCTGTTGGAGCTCATGAAAGAGTTCCCTTTTCTTGGTCCTCTCGCTCAGGAGACGACTGAAGTCCGGGCGGGAGAAGTTCGTCGAGTGTGAGACCAAGGGCCAATGCAATCCTTGCGGCCTCTATCAAGTCGAGGCGACGCTCGCATGTCTCAATCTTGGATATGTAAGACTGTGGCTTACCAAGTTGCTGTGCAAGTTCAAGTTGTGTCCACCCTTTAGAAAGTCGCGCCCTACGCAGATAGGAAATAAACTCGACATAGTGAGGATTATTCGCTGCCCGCATAACTTTTATTCCTGCTAAATTATCCGAAATTCGGATGGAAACGATGAATTGCAAAGGGATCTTCCAGTAGAGAACCACCCGCGAAACAGTAAACCTTGGGAGCAGAAACCCCAAAACGGGATATTCCTGCTGCGGTGACGGGCGTCTTGCTTTTTTGGCCGGTTTTGGTACACTGGCGTTATGGCTAAACGACACAGCAATAAATCGGGCGACCTTCAGTCGCTGTTCTTTCGACTTGAAGAGCTCGTTCTGGCGAACTCTGGCGAAGACGAATTTGAAGAGATATTTAAACTACTGATTGCCAAGCTGTGGGACGAACGTTGCGGAAAGCCCCAACGATTTCGCACCTGCAAAAGTAGTCGGGAAACTTACGACTTGATCGTTAAATTGCTCCGGGAAGCAGAGAGCAAGTGGCCCGGATTGGTAGAACCGGGGAGCGTTCCCGCGCTGACTGCCGACCACCTTCAAGTCTGCGTAGATGCACTCCAGCAACACACCGTTTCGGATAATGCTCTTGAAGTTATGGACGGCTTCTTCGAATTTCTCGTTTCACGAAGCGCCAAAGGGCAAAAGGGTCAATTTTTCACACCCCGGCATGTAATAGATATGTGCGTCCGAATGCTCCAGCCTCAACCAGGCGAAACTATACTCGATCCAGCCTGCGGCTCTGGTGGCTTTCTGCTGCATAGTTTGCTTTATCTTCGGGATCGAGGCAGGTTGAGGCCTGAAGAAGTGGCGGATTACTGCTCGCGCAATCTTTGGGGCTTCGATCTAGATGCTCGGGCTGTGCGAGTGGCAAAAGCATTAATGGTAGTGGCGGGTGATGGTCAGGCAAACATCGTTAGCTTAAATAGCTTGGTCAGACCAAACATTAGGCCAATCCCAGGGGATCTGTTCCGACAGGACTGCGATGGGCGTAATTCTAGCTCGAGCCTAACCGCCGAAGATATTTTTCGAAGCCGCCTACGGGGGCGCGAAGGTTTCGATTTGGTTTTAACCAATCCACCATTCGCGGGTGAGGTTCGTGAACGAGCCTTGCTAGATTGCTACACTCTAGGCATAAAGCGAAACCGCGTGGAACGAGATGTGCTTTTTCTTGAGCGATGCGTCGAACTGCTTCGGCCAGGAGGACGAATGGCCATCGTTCTGCCGCATAACAAGTTTTCCGCTTTGGCATTTACCCATGTTCGGGAGTGGCTTTTCAAACAGTGTTACGTGTTGGGAGTCATTGGGCTTCCAAGGAATACATTTCTTCCACATACGCACCAAAAGGCGAGTGTTTTATTAGTTCACAGACGAAAAAAGCGACAGCGGGGTACTGTAGATGAAAGCACATTCTTTGCCGTAAGCGAAAGAGATGGTAAAGATTCGAAAGGGCGGTTCCAATTGCGCAATGGAGCCAGAGAGGGGGCGTCAACGTGGGAGCGGGTAGATCATGACTTTTCAGAAATTGTTGAGGCGTTTAACGCCTTTAAAGAGAAACAGCCTTTTCTACGGGAAGAGTAAATATGGCACAGCATTCGATAGTGCGTTGGGTTGATCTCGCTGACGGTCTTGTTCTTTCGCCAGAGCGGTATGACCCGCGTCGTGAATCGCTGCACCTACAAACGGCGAAGTCCTGTGCAATCTTGCTTCGGGAAGTGGCGGAAGTTTCACGACAGACCATAAGTGCGAGAAAGGTTCCAGACCAGCCAAAGCAATACCTGGTGCTTGATACACGTGATGCTGCTGAAGGCATACTTATTGGACGTAAGGGCCCTGTTTGCTTAAGGGATATCGGGAGTACTAAAAAGGTAATTCAGCCTGGCGACGTTATTGTGTCTCGTCTTCGCCCGTACCTCCGCCAGGTTGCGTATGTTGACAATCAATTTGTCGCCCGATGGTCACGTCAAAACAACATAGAACTGGTAGGTTCAACAGAGTTCTTTGTGCTGCGGCCGAAAGACACGAGGAACATTGCATTTCTCGCGCCGTATTTGCTGACAGCTCCAGTTCAAGAGGTTCTTAACGCCTCGCAGGAAGGCGGACACCATCCGAGATTTCAGGAAGACACGCTGCTTAATCTGCCCATACCGGAGTCACTAATCGAACGTCGCGAAGTGGCATCAAATTCGGTTCGTGACGCCATAGATTTATATCGGCAGAGCGAGGCTGTTATTTCACAAGTGATTGACGAAGCGGAAGTCAGCTTCGTTAGCGACAGCCAAACATAGAGAAAAGCGAGAGCATCCTCACTTGTGTGATGGTCGTCAATACAGCCTAACGACTTAGCTAAGCGGCGCGCGTAAGCGCGTCCGGTGGAGGCCGAAGGCCGGAACGACCTTGAGCGGCTTGTTATGCGACTTGGCCAGAAAACGTGGCAAGCTCTCTAGCGCGAGAGGCTATTTTCTCTCGAGCGATGTTTGTAACACCATAGGTGGATTGAAGATTCGTGCTCCACCCGATGATTAAGGTATTACTAATATGGCCGTGAAAGAAGGTGGTCGGAAATTTCCCGAATCTCTCGGTCCCCATCTGGGTGAGGCGCAGTGAGTAGCGCCGCTCGAATTCTTCCACGACTCCCCGGCCATTTAGTAATAGCAGCTCGATGCTCTCATAAGTGAGCTGCTTCCATAGGAATTCTGCGTCTGCCTCGAGAAGACGTCTTCGGATACTGGCTGGCAATTTGCCCCAAGTAGGATCTGTTGCCCATTGCACCAAATCTAGGTGGCAAGCACTCCCTTCGTAGTACGAAACATTAAATCGCTGTAGCACGCGTTCAAGTTGGCCGAACCAGCGGCGGTAGGGGTTTCTACGAAAGTATTGGATGCACGATTCGTACACTGCGCCGATGACGGATGGTGCCGCACTAGCTAGGTCACGAACTCCCAGCGACTGGAGAGTCTCCAGCCGTCGTTGATCATCGTGAAGTAGGTAGCCATTGTTATTGAGGAACTCAACCTTGCTCGGGTTCAGACCCAAGGTGGCCACGCGAGCCATACGCGCATCTCCGAAGCTCACCACGGGTGTTGAATCAGGCACCACCATGAGGTCTTTCGGAACTGCCGCTCGTATTCTTTGGTCAATATAGTTGGGCAACATTTATATCGTGTGGGGGTCTTGTCGGGTTCTCAAGAATGATTGTCGCATAACGCCTGAATTAAGCCGCGCCGCGAAGCGGTGTCGGCTTGAATGAATTGTTAGG
>CAYUPK010000042.1:0-7818 GCA_964446675.1 uncultured Wenzhouxiangella sp. | reverse complement strand
GCCCGAATCTCTCTCCGACCTGACCGACGATGAGCTATGGGATCTCACCGAGCGGCTGTCGCACTGGAACGAGCGGGCCGAGGAACTGATGCTCAACGGCACCAGCCAGCGCGATCTGTTTCATCCCGGCCTCGAAACCGGCCGGACCTACCGCTTCATCTTTCATCGCCGCACCGGCCACGCCGGCGACGGCGCCCGCGCATCAAAACACCTGGTGTTTTGTGGCGAGACCAAACGCGGGGCAGCCCGCTACTACGCCGTTAAATCACCCAACGGCGACCATGAGCTGGTCGCCGCTGCCGACGTATTCGACGTGGAGCCCGACTAATGCGACTCACCCTGTTTTTCTCACTTCTCCTTTCGCTGCCGGCGAACGCCGGCAGCCTCAGCCTGTCGATCGACGCCGGCAACAACCAGGTCGCCGAACCCGGCGAAACCCTGCCGATCGACCCAGCCGTCCTCGTCACAGACTCGAACGGCCTTCCCGTCGCCGGCGAAACCGTCGCCTTTTCCATTCTCTCAGGCGGCGGGCTTCTCTCCGGAGCGACCCAAACCACCGATAGCAACGGCCGCGCCGCCGTTGGCCAATGGACGCTTGGCCTATCGCCTGGCCTCAAGGAGCTCCGCGCCGAACTGGCTGACTCAACGCACGTCATCTTTTCCGCCATCGCCGAGGCCGAAACCGGCCTCGCCGTACACCTAGATGGCGAAACCGAGCTGATCGCCGGCGCGCCCTATCTTTACACCGTCGCCGTCAGCAACTCAGGGCCCTATACGGCCGAGGGCGTTCAGGTTTATATGACCTTCGATGCTCAAATCCAGTCCGGCTCAATCGCCTGGTCTTGCTCTGCCGGTGGCGGCTCCGCCGCCTGCGGCTCACCTTCCGGATCAGGCTTTTTGTTCGACCACGCCACAGTCCCCCCGCAGGGCCTCGTGACGTACACCGTCGGCGTCACCGTACCGATTAACCTGGTCGACGGCGAAGTAGTGAGCCAGGCGCATATTGGCCCGCCGATCGGCATCATAATCGAGCCCGATTCGGGTTCCAACGATGAACACACCGTGGCCATTTCAGCGAACCTCGCACCGATCTTCGCCGATCGCTTCCAGGAGGCATCGCCGTGAGAATTCTCACGGCCGTCTTCTTGCTGACTGCCATGGCCATCACTTTCGCTTCGGCCAGTGGCCACGTCCAAATCGCGACCATCGCCGTATCTGATTCGACCTTCGAAGTCGCAATCGCCAGCGATCCGGACTCCTGGAGAAAAGGACTCCAAGGACGCCAGGCCCTCGCCGCCGACGAAGGGATGTTGTTCGCCTTCCCGGAGGAAGCCGAGCTGACCTTCTGGATGGCATCGGTCGATTTCCCGCTCGATATCGCGTTTTTTGACCGCTGCGGCCGTCTTATCGATTCGCTCGAGCGACTGCCCCCTTGTCAGTCGCTTTCGTTCTTTTGCCCGAAATACACCAGCGATCGGCCGGCGCAATTTGCGCTCGAAATCAATGCCGGCGAGATCCAGTCCCGGCCGCTGCAGCGCGGCGACCAGCTGATCGGCCTCCCCTTCCCGAACTGCCAGGCAGACTCCCCGCAATGAGAGCGCTTAAGTCTTTCCTAAAACCAGGCGATCGCGTCGTCATTGAAGCCACAGTCCGGAGCGTCGAAAACCGAAACGGCACCCCTACTGCCCTGGTTGTGTTTCCCGAGGGTTCCGGCGAGTGCACCGTCCGCCAGCACGATGTTATGCACTTTACGCCGATGCCAAAACCAGGCGCTACTCACCCTCGCGTAAAGCACGACTGGAAGCCTCCGCAGCCGCATCCCGACCTCGACGATTCGTTTGTCCCCGTCGTTTGGTACCTCCCCAACGGTTCCGGATTCGAATTCAACTTCTATAGCCGAAAACACCGGCAGTGGGGCCTTGATTACCTCCTGGAGCTCCATGGCGCCCAACGCCTCGAGGAAACCCATAATGGATTTCCGGATATGGAGTGGCCTTTTGAAACACCCTTCATCCCCACTAGTCACGACTGGGAAGCCCTTGGGATCTACACCCTCGATTACGTCAAGACCCCGGAGGCCTCAACCGCATGAACCGACACCCGCATTTGAAAGTCTGCTACCAGATTCCAGAACCACCGGGCCGATTCGATCAACCATGCGTCATTCGCTTTCGTGACGGTCGCGTTGAGTTTGATTTTCTCAGTGCCGAACGCCGCGATTTTGCCAGTGAAACCATCGATATTCTTCCCCGCTTCGAGTGGCCTTTTGTGGCCGGTTTTACTCCCTGCAGGCAGGATTGGGAAGGGATTGGATTTGCCTGTCTGGACTGCTGATTCAGCTGCTTGACCAAATCTTGTTCAAAGTGGTGAGCTCCTCGTTTTTTCAGTCACCTAAGCAGTTGCCAACCCGACATATCCCCCAACAATTCACATCCTCTGTGGATAACTGATTGAGCGTCGCCCGGCCACGCCGGGCCGCTACGTCGGGCTTCGCCCCGAGCCTAAAGTCTCGGCCCTTCCGGGCTTCCATCGCTGACGCAACAACGGCCTGGTCGACCGCCGCGTCGCCGCCACGGCCGCCCTGCTGCGCACCGGCCTAAACCGCAGACTGGCTACGCCAGACTGCCCCAACCGCTCAGGGGCCCTGCCCCTCGCGCGCTGCAAGGGTGTCCCCAACATCGGTCCCTGCGGGCTGCGATGCCGGGCGATCCCCCTCCCCTTCCGCTTGCTACCCCCGCGCTTCGCCAGCGAGGCAGAGGTTGCAGTTGCTGCAACCCTTTCCAAACTGACAAAAGGATCAAAACATGGCCAAGCGCGACATTGCTCGAGACATCACCGATTCGATCATTGAAGCCATGGAAGCCGGCACCCCGCCGTGGCGGCATCCCTTCACCGGCTCCGCGCCGGCACCGGCGTTTCCGCTGCGCTCCAATGGGAAGCGATATCGGGGCGTGAACGTTTTTATGCTGTGGATGGCCAGCATGAAGGCCGGATACACCTCGGCGCACTGGTTCACCTACCGCCAAGCGCAGGAAGCCGGCGGACAGGTCCGCAAGGGCGAGAAATCAACCCCGGTCGTCAAGTACGGCACAACCACCCGCGAGGACGACGACGGCGAGGAATACACCGTTAAATATCTCCGCCAGTACCGCGTTTTCAACGCCGACCAAATCGACGGGCTGCCGGAGGCCTTCTATCGTCGGCCGGAGCCGCCGCGTGACCTCGGCACCCAGGCCGATCCGGAACTCGACGCCTTTTTCTTCGGGATCGGTGCGGACATCATCACGACTGACAAGCCCAAGGCCTGCTACTACCCGGGCCGCGATCAGATCCACATGCCGCCCATCCGGACGTTTCACAGCGCCCACGACTACTATTGCACCCTCGCCCATGAGCTGACGCACTGGACCGGCCACGCTTCGCGCCTCGACCGCTTCAAGGACGGTACGAAGCCCGCTTATGCCTTCGAGGAACTGGTGGCCGAGCTGGGCTCGTGCATGGTCTACTCGCACCTCGGCCTGGTCCCGCAAATCGACCAAAGCGCCGCGTACATCGAAGGATGGCTGCGCGCGCTCAAGGATGACAAGCGGTTCATCTTCAAGGCGGCCGCCGAAGCGCAAAACGCGCTCGACCTGATTCTCGAAAACGCCGGCGTCGAGATCGACGCCGCCCACGAGGCCGCCTGATGGCGGCCCCGGCCGGGAATGCGGCGGCCTGGTTCGCCCTGGGACCGTTGATCGGTGCCAGGGCGCGGCCGCAGCCTCCGAATTTGCGCGATCGCGCCGACATGGCCACGTCGGGCGATCGCGCGAGAGCGAGCCGACCAGCGCCCTCTCATTCCCACCTGGTGGTACTGGCCGGCTCCATAATTCATGCGGTACTTCATCCGCTTACAATCGCGCTTCGCGCGAAACGGCGATTTCTAAGGGGCGCTGCCCCCCGCGCGCTGCAAGGGTTTCCCCAACATCGGTCCCTGCGGGCTGCGATGCCGGGCGATCCCCCTCCCTTTTCCGCTTGCTACCCCCGCGCTTCGCCAGCGGGTCAGAGGTTGCAGTTGCTGCAACCCTTTCCAAACTGACAAAAGGAGAACCCGAATGACCGTAGAAATCGCTGAACGCATCGAGCGCACCCCTGTTCCCGCCAGCGCGCGGCTGGCGACCTTTCCGGAACAAGTGCCCGGATTCCGCCACTTCGAGCCCCTTCTCTACGACACCATGAGCCAACTTTGTGCTGACTACACCGGCGGCTACTGGCACATGTACCTGCTCGACAACGGTGGGTTTTACATGGCCCCCGACTTCGACGGGACCATGACCCTGACCTGTTCAGGCAACTACTTCTCCGGCGAAATGACGCCCGACGCGGCTGGCATTGTCGCCTGCCTCTTTGCCTTCTCGTCTTTCGCCTGGCGCACTCAGAACCCCCGGCACGGCGAGCTTTTCCATCTGCTCCGCCACTACGCATGCGAACACGACGAATCGCAGCTGATTCTCGCGGCGATCGACTGATGGCCTTTACATGCATATTGTTTTAATATGCTTTTACTGGGCGAATGGTTCGCCCACCCCGGCCAAAGGCTGGGGCGCTTCTGGCAACACTGCTGATTAGAAGGAACCAACACCATGAAAGACCCGAAACTCGAAATGATCGACCTTTCTCTCATCGATGAAGACGTAAGCAATCACCGAATCCTCGAGGACGCGGCCGCCGACAAGGACCTGGCCGAGTCCGTCGCTCAGGACGGCATCAAGCAACCCATCAAGGTCAATCGGAAAGAGGATGATCGCTACACCATCGTTTTCGGCCACCGTCGCCGTAAAGCTGCCCTGGCCGCGAAGCTGACCAACATCCCTGCCATCGTGGCCGAAGGCATGACCGAGGCGGAAATCCGGGCAGAACAGGCCATCGAAAACATCAAGCGCAAGGACCTGCACCCGCTCGAAGAAGCGAAGTTCTGTGCCGACATGGCCGAAACGCTGGCAGCCGACTACCCCGAGAAAACCAAGCTGGTCGAGGCTTTGGCGCAGCGGCTGGGTCGCAGCCGCACGTGGGTCGACCACCGGCTGAATATGTCCCGGCTATCCCCGCGCGTCGAGTCCGCTTTCCTTGCCGGCGACATTCACCTGCAACACGCCCAGCTGATCAGCCGCCTCGTCGACCACGACGCGCAGGATGAAGTGCTCGGGCAAGTTCGCGCCCACGAATGCACCTGGTACAAGGGCCGTGAGCGCGCGGAAAGCCGCCGAGGACCGGCACCGATCTCAGAAACCCGCCACGCCGTCGAACAGCGGCTGCGGGGCCTCAAGGACGCCCCGTGGGATCTCTCCGCTGAGTTCGACGGGAAGATCGCCTGCTCCGTGTGCCCTCACAATGCCGCCAATCGTGGCGACCTGTTCGACACCGACCAGCCAAAAGACCCGATTTGCCTTGACGCACGGTGTTTCAAGGAAAAGAGCAAATTCGTAGGCCTCGCCATCCGGCGGGCTACCAATACCCTCGTCAAGGACACCGACAGCCCCACTCCGGCCAAGGCCAAGAAGGCCATCGCCGAGCGGGATGTCGGTTTCGTTCGCACCAAAGCCGTGGTCGAGGCCGCGAAACGGCGAACCTCTCCCGATCAGCCGTCTGCAGCCGAGCGACACAGCGAAGCCGATTGGCAGAGACGGCATCGGATCGACATGACGTTCCGGCAGCGGATGAGCGAATGGCTTGAGCCAATCATGGCGGCGATCGTCGAAAAGCTGCCCTGCAGCGCTCAAGCCGTGGCCATCATCGAGCTTGTCGACCAGACCAACCTGGCCGCCCGCGCCGAGGACGGCGACGGGCAGGAACGCAAAAAGGCCCGCGAAACTTTCGGGGCCGTTCTCGAATTGTTGCCCGGAATCGACGAGGCCGATGAGAAGGAGAAGAACAATCGGCTCGTAACGGCCGTCAGCCTATTGGCCCCCTACCTCCCCGACCATTCTGCAAATCAGTACCGGCGGCCGTTCGACCTCCGGACATGGGATGACAACCCCTTCACGCGCCAGCGGCTCTGCGAGCTGTTCGCCATCGACGTGCAGGGCAAAAAGCCCACTCGACCCGCGATCGAGAAGGAACTGTACCCCCCACAGCCGAAGAAAAAGGCCGCGAAGAAGAAAGCGACCAAGAAAAAGGCCTCCAAGAAGGCCGCGGCCGCGTAGTCGCCCGTCTGGCCCCGGCGTGTTGCCGGGGCCAGCCTTTGCCGCTATCGTCACCACATACACGGAGCAACTTCTCATGAAATGGATTCTCGGGTTTCTCGCATGCCTTGCCCTATTTCTCGCCTTCACCGCATCGACCGGCGCTGCGCTTCGCGGCCTCTTTGACGCCGCTCCGATCGTTTCGCCGGCCGTTGTCGGAGACCTGGCCATCGGCCTTCTTTCTGCCGGATGCAGCATCGCCGCCGTCAAAGGCTTTTTGTTCTGGATCCACCTATTTTCCCGCGAAAAAAGCGATGCGAGCTGAGTTCACGATCAAGCCCCACCCGCTCGGGGAGCGCCTGGTCTGGCGCTCCCCGGCCGCTGACGCGGCCACCGAGCGCCGGCTACTCGCCGCGCTCGCCCCTCACGGGCAAACCTCGATTCCGCGTACGATCACGATCGGCTACTACCTCACGGCCGCCAGCCACGCCACAGCCCCTGCTTTTCGTCCAGCGCTCACGCCGGCCGCACTCGCAGCCCTGTCCCTGCAGGCGGTCCAGGCACGAATCGCCGGCGACCTCGCCACCCGCGCCGCACCAATGCTGCGCGAGAGCCCTTGACCATCGCACATTGGACGGCTGATACTGTCTACGGTGACCGCTTGGCCGTGCCTAACGGTACTGATACCAAGTAGCCAGGTCAGCACCATAGAACGCGGGGCTGCGCCCCAGAGACGGCGCCGGTTCGCACCCGGCTGTGACGACAGGCCGACTCCCTGCTGCTGATTAAATGAGATGGTAGAGAAACAAACCTGGTCCCAGTGGTCGCCGCTTCAAAAGCGCCGAGAGTTCGATGCATACTTACGCTCAGTTCTGTAAGCACTACGGTCTCGATCCCCGATCCAAGGATGCGCGGCACCAATACCGCGAATACCAGGTGAACTTCTCAATTTTGGAATCAATCGTCACCAGGGCCGACCGCCCCGCTCGAGCTTCCGTCCCCAAGTCCCCTCTCGGACCGACGGCTTAACTCCCATTCCAGAAGCGCACGCACGTAAGCCGCCTTCTTCTCCGGCGACGATCCTTGCGCGCCCTCATGCTGCTCCACAATCAACACTATTCCCTCCACATCCTCCGGAGAAAAGCCGCCGGCCGCAGCGCCCACTGCGCCAGGCGCACCCTTCCTCGCCTGCCCTTCACCCGACACTAACCATCCAAGCGACACGCCGGCCGCGGCCGCCAATCGAGCCGCCCTATCAAGACTCGGCAGCCTTTCCCCTTCCAAATAGTTCCGCAATGTCGCTTCTGAGACGCGGCTCCGCCGAGCGAATGACCTCACCGACTCCGATCCGACAACCGACCGCAATCGTTCCGGGAACCCCTCAACACCACTAATTTGACTCATCCTTTCTGCGCCTTTTTGTACGCCGCCCATATTCGCTTCACTTGGGATTTGCTGCACCCACACAGCTCCGCTGTCTCACGGATGCTGCGCCCGGCCTCTCGCAGCGCGACGATCTGTCTGTGTGCGACCACGTCCGCCTTACGGCCACGATACTTTCCATCCCTTGCCGCCCGGTCTATCCCCTCGCGCTGCCGGCGACGGCGTTCCTCGTAGTCATCCCGCGCGATCTGCAGCGACACTTTCAGCAACATTT
>CAYUPK010000041.1:6897-7973 GCA_964446675.1 uncultured Wenzhouxiangella sp. | reverse complement strand
TCGAAGGCGAAGAACTGCCAGTCCGGCTCGTCGAAAGCGCCGTCGAAGCTGTCGGCCCAGTCGGGGAGGGTGCCCGTGCCGCTGAGCGTGGCGCTTTCGGTACCGGCGTCGCTGGCAATATCGAGCGAGCCGCTGAAGCTGGCCGCGACACCCGGGGTGAAAGCGACTTCGGTGGTGCAGCTGTCGCCGCCGGCGAGGGTCATGCCGACGGCGCAGTCGCCACCTGAGGTAATCGAGAACTGACTGTCGCCGCCGACGCTGATGCCGGTGATTTCCAGGCTGGTTGTCGAGCTGCCGGTGTTCGATATGGTAAAGCTCGTTGTCGCGGTATCAAGTCGGCCGACTTCGCCGAAGTCATGGCTGGCCGGTGTCAGCGCCAGCGCGGGTGAGGCGTACTGCTCGACTTCGATCGTCTCGTTCTGACTCAGGTAGATGCGATCACCCGGGTTACCGCTGCCGTCGCCCGAGTCGACGCTTTCCAGAGTGGTCGTTGCCGAATAGATTCCGTTGGGCCAGTTGACGCGCAGGTAAAGGTCTTCGTCATGGCCGCCGGAGATCGGGAAGCCAACCACCTGGCTGCCGCCACGGCCCAGGAACCAGGCGTCGCGGCCGATGGCCCAGTGACTGGCTCCGCCCCAGCCGAAGTGCTGCCAGGCGCTGCCGTCCCACAGCTCCAGGGCCAGGCCGCCGGAGACGTCGGCATCGGCAATACCGGCCACCTCGATCCAGAGCACGACGTTTTCCGGGGTGGCGCCAGCGCTGGTCAGGTTGGCGGTGAAATGATCCCAGCCCGAATCGGTGGTCACGCTGCCGGGCACGCCAGGCGTGATCGACAGGGCGGTGTTCAGGTTGAAGGTGTTGGCCGCGGCAAAATCTTCGTCACTCAAGATGCTTGGATCGGCAGCGAGCTGGGTGAAGTTGTTTCCGAACAGGTTGTTTTCGACAACCGTTCCCGGATCGTTATTCCCATCCCAGAATTTGATGCCGATTCCGTTGCCGGCGATGAAGTTATTGAGGATAGCGGTATCTTGCGGATGGTCACTGGTGCCGACATCACCGAATACGATGCCGCCGTC
>CAYUPK010000041.1:0-6797 GCA_964446675.1 uncultured Wenzhouxiangella sp. | reverse complement strand
GGAAATCGAGATTGCGTTGGTCGTCGTGCCGCTGTCCTTGAGCACGATGTTGTTGTGGATGTGGACCGTGCCGGTGCCGCGGCGCTGAACGATGCCGCGTGAGGCCCAGTTTTCAACCGTAAAGCCCTCAACCGTGACGTTGTCCGGGTGAACGGTTGGCGTGCCGGGGTTCCAGGCATCATCACCGATGAGAATGGCATTTGTTGCCCCGCCGACATCGATGATGGTGTTCGTGGCCCCGGTCGCGGAACGAAGCGTAAGGTCATCAGTGTGGATGATCAGCCCGTTCGTATCACCGGTCTGCGCGCTTCCCGAAGACTCCGTGTAAGTGCCCGGATTAACCTCAACGGTGTCGAACTCCGCAGCCTGCCCCAGTGCGTGCTGAATAGTCAGGCAGGGTTGGCCGGGATCCAGGCAGTCATTGCCGGTGTCGTCGCCGGTAGTTGCAACATGCCGGACCAGAGCGTTGATCTGGTTGTTGTCAATGACATAGCTGCGGTCGATGTGGCCGGTGGCGTCAAACAGCAGCACCTGATTGCCTTCAAAGGTGTTGCCGCTAATGACGACGGTTCCCGGATTGTTATTCCCATCCCAGAATTTGATGCCGATTCCGTTGCCGGCGATGGAGTTATTGAGGATATCGGTATCTTGCGGATGGTCACTGGTGCCGACATCACCGAATACGATGCCGCCGTCTTCGTTGTCAACCAGATGATTGCCGTCGATCAGGGTTCCCTGCACATTGGACTGAAGGAACACGCCATAGGTCACGCCGCTGATGTCGTTGTTGCGAACGGTGTTGTTGAACGCGCTGCCCCAGCTCGGGTCGGTACCGGTCCAGTCCTGTCGGGCGATGATCAGTACGCCATTGTCGGAACCGCTGATGGTGTTGCCCTCCACCAGGGTATTGTTTGAGCCAAACAGCGAAATGCCCGATCCGGTCCAGTCGTTGTTGTTCAGGCTGGTGCTTTCAACCACGTTGCCGGTAATCGTCGAGCCGGTGCCGCCGGAAATCGAGATTGCGTTGGTCGTCGTGCCGCTGTCCTTGAGCACGATGTTGTTGCGGATATGAACCGTGCCGGTGCCGCGGCGCTGAATAATGCCGCGCGAAGCCCAGTTCTTGACCGTAAATCCTTCGACCGTGACGTTGCGCGGATGGATGGTCGGGGTGTCGGGGTTGAATGCATCATCACCAATCAGGATGGCGTTGGTCGATCCATCCGCATCAATGATCGTGCTCTCTGCCCCATCCGATGAAATCAAAGTGATGCCATCGTCATAAATAATGATCGCGTTGGTCTGGCTGGACTGGGCCGAACCGGCCGCTTCCACATAGGTACCCGGTCCAACCTCAACGGTATCGCCAGCGACCGCCTGGCCCAGGGCGTAGTTGATGGTCTGGCAGGCGTTGACAGTGCAGTCGCCCGAGTCATCGCCGCTGCTTCCGTCGACGTATCGCATCGTCTGCGCATGAATCGGGGCGGCAGTAAACAGGGTGAGGAGGATGATCGAAACCGCTGCAGGAGCGATCAGGTGGCGTGTGCGACGGCGTTTCTTTGAATGCTCGTCGGTGAGAGTGGCTACGGCTTGAAACATGTTTGCCCCCGAATCTTGGTGCGGTGCAATCGACAACGGGTAGTGGGGTTGCAAGTTTCTACCTGGATTCCGGGGGATGATTCACATATCCCCTTGATTTTCGCAACGCCCATCGCCCTCTATGTTCGATGATGGCGCGATAAATTTATCACTGCATCATCGATTGATTTAAAAGTCTAGCCCACTGTCGCTTCGGCTGCAAGGTGCTGCCCTGATTCGTGCCCCCCGAGAAAGCAAAAAGGCCCGCTTGATTGCCAGGCGGGCCTCCTCGCGCACTGCGGCGTAAAAGCCGGCGAACTCAGGCAGCCCGTGCCATGTCGCGCAGTACATAGTGCAGGATGCCGCCGTTTCTGTAGTACTCGATTTCCTTTGGCGTATCCAGGCGCACCCGGGCCCTGAAGGTGGTTTCCCTGCCTTCCGGATGGGTGGCCTTGACGTCGACTTCCTTTTCGGTGCCGTCGGAAAGACCGGTGATGTCGAAGGTCTCGGTGCCGTCCAGGCCCAGGCTGTCGGCGCTTTCGCCGTAGACGAAGGTCAGCGGCAGCACGCCCATGCCGATGAGGTTGGAGCGGTGGATGCGCTCGTAGCTTTCGGCGATCACGGCCTTGATGCCGAGCAGGCGCGTGCCCTTGGCCGCCCAGTCGCGTGAGGATCCGGAGCCGTACTCCTTGCCGGCGATGACGATCAGCGGCGTGCCGTCGTCGCGGTACTTCATGGCCGCGTCATAGATCGGCATGACTTCCTTTTCCGGGAAGTAGGTGGTGAAACCGCCTTCGGTGCCTTCGGCAATCTGGTTCTTGATGCGCACGTTGGCGAAGGTGCCGCGCATCATGACCTCGTGGTTGCCGCGGCGCGAGCCGTAGGAGTTGAAGTCGGCCGGCTGAATGCCCTTGTCCTGCAGGTAGCGGCCGGCCGGAGAATCCGGCTTGATCGCACCGGCAGGCGAGATGTGGTCGGTGGTGACCGAATCCCCCAGCTTGGCCAGGACACGCGTACCGGTAATGTCGCCGATCGGCTCGGGCTCCATGCCCATGCCTTCGAAGAACGGCGGGTTGCGCACGTAGGTCGAATCTTCATCCCACTCGAACATCTCGCCGGTAGGCGTGTCCATGCTGTTCCACAGCTCGTCGCCTTCGAACACGCTCCTGTAGTTTTCCGAAAACATCTCGGAGGTGACGTTTTCCCGGATGAAGTCCTGGATCTCGTGCGCGTCGGGCCAGATGTCCTTCAGGTACACCGGCTTGCCGTCGGGATCTTCGCCCAGCGGGTCGTTGACCAGGTCGGCGTCCATGCGCCCGGCAATGGCGTAGGCCACCACCAGCGGCGGCGAAGCCAGGTAGTTCATCTTGACCTCGGGGTGGATGCGGCCTTCGAAGTTGCGGTTGCCCGAAAGCACCGAACAGACCACGATCTCGTGTTCCTTTATGGCCTCCTCGATCGGCTCGGGCAGCGGACCGGAGTTGCCGATGCAGGTGGTGCAACCATAGCCGACGGTGTAGAAGCCCAGCGCTTCCAGATCCTTGTCGAGGCCGGATTTCTCCAGGTAGTCGGTGACCACTCGCGAGCCCGGCGCAAGCGAGGTCTTGACCCAGGGCTTGACGTTGAGGCCCTTCGCGCGGGCGTTGCGCGCCAGGATGGCCGAACCGAGCATCACTGCCGGGTTGGAGGTGTTGGTGCACGAGGTGATGGCAGCGATCACGATCGCGCCGTCGTTGAGGGCGAAGGTCTCGCCCTTGTAGGTGACCTCGGCGGTGCCGGGCACGTCAGTGGCGCCCACGGCGGTGCCGCCGCCTTCGCCGGCAAAACGCTCCAGCGCGCGGTCGCGGTCGTTGTCGCGGTCCTTTGTCATTTCCGCAAGCTGCTTGAGAAAGGTATTCTTTGACTTGCTCAGCAGCACGCGATCCTGCGGGCGCTTGGGGCCGGCCAGGCTGGGCACGACATCGCCCAGGTCGAGTTCGAGCACGTCGGTGTAGACCGGGTCGACGTCTTCGTCGTTGCGCCACAGGTCCTGGGCCTCGGCGTAGGCGCGCACCAGCTCGACGCGCTCTTTGCTGCGGCCGGAAAGCTCGAGATAGCGGATGGTTTCCTTGTCGATCGGGAAAATTGCGCAGGTCGAGCCGAACTCCGGCGACATGTTGCCAATGGTGGCCCGGTCGGCCAGCGGCAGGTGGCTCAAACCCTCGCCGAAGAACTCGACGAACTTGCCCACCACGCCTTTCTGGCGCAGCATGTCGGTGATGGTCAGCACCAGGTCGGTTGCCGTGGTGCCTTCCGGCAGCTTGCCGGTAAGCTTGAAGCCGACGACCCGCGGGATCAGCATGGAAATGGGCTGACCCAGCATCGCCGCTTCGGCCTCGATGCCGCCCACGCCCCAGCCGAGAATGCCCAGGCCGTTGATCATGGTGGTGTGCGAGTCGGTACCGACCAGGGTGTCGGGCCAGGCCATGGGCTTGCCGTCGACTTCGCCTTCGAAGACCACCCGCGAGAGGTGCTCAAGATTGACCTGGTGGACAATGCCGGTGTTGGGCGGCACGACCTTGAAGTTGTCGAATGCGCCCTGGCCCCAGCGCAGAAACGCGTAGCGCTCCCTGTTGCGCTTGAATTCGATCTGGTTGTTCAGATCAAGCGAATTGGCCTTGCCGTAGCTGTCGACCTGAACGGAGTGGTCGATGACCAGCTCGGCCGGAGACAGCGGGTTGATGCGGTCGGCCTTGCCGCCGAGCGCCGTCATGGCTTCGCGCATGGCAGCCAGGTCGACGATGGCCGGCACGCCGGTAAAGTCCTGAAGAACAACGCGGGCGGGCGTGAAGGAGATTTCCTTGCTCGGCTCGGCCTCGGGATCCCAGTTGGCCAGCGCGGCGACATCGTCGGCGGTGATGTTGCTGCCGTCCTCGAAACGCATCAGATTCTCCAGCAGAATGCGAAGCGAGTAGGGCAGCCTTCTGACGTTTTCGTATTGCTGTGCCAGCCTGGGCAGGCTGTAGAAGCCGTATTCCCTGCCGTTGGCCTTGAAGTGATCGAGACAGCCGAGCTCGTCACGCATGAGACTCTCCTTAGTAGTGGAAAAGGGGTGAATCGGGTCGCGCCACCGCTGGCGATGTGATCGTCGGCGGTACGCCTTCCGCGCCAAGCCGACTATTTTAGCATGCGCGCAACGGGCGATTCCCACGCCCGGGGCAGGCGGGAATCAGGCGGTCAGCAGAGAACGCGCCTGCTCGAGCATCTTGCGGCGCTGGAAGATCAGGCGCCACTGGCGGCCGCCGACCTGGTGCCACAGAATGGCCGAGCGCAATCCGGCCAGTAGCACGGCGCGCACGAAGGCGACCTTGTCGGTCTGCTTGAGGTATTCGGGCTGCCCGCTGACCGACAGCCGGAAGCCCATGGTGGAAACGTGGCGCTGATAAACGTCGGCAAGCTGGGCGGTCACGCTGTCGTCCAGCGTTTGATCGGCGTCGTCCCAGGCCTTTTCGACCAGGTCGAGCTCCTTGCCCATGGCGTTGAGGCGCTTGCCGTCGCGCCGGATCTGCTTGCCCAGCTTGGCCAGGCCCAGGGCGTAGTTGAGCGACTGCAGGCTTTCATGGTCGTTGCGGGCGCTGAACAGCTCGGTCATCACGCGCAGCCCCATGCGCACGCCGCCGATGCCGCCGTAGACGTCTTCGGTCGCTTCGGGGTTGCGGTTGAAGATGCTGGCCACGCTGGCCCGGGCCGCCTGCCCGGAGCAGGTGCCGGAGGTGGCGATCTGGCGAACGAGTTCGCTGGCCTGGAGCATGCCCGCGAAGGCGATGGTGGCGTCTCTCATGCTTGAACCGTTTCCGTTCTGGTGGTTTGCAGAAGATCGTCGGGCAGCGGCGCGTTGGTCGCCGCGATCGTGCCGCCGCCCAGACATTCGTCGCCATCATAAAGAACAACGGCCTGGCCGGGGGTGACGGCGCGCTGCGGCTGGTCGAAACGCAGCACCAGGCGCTCATCGTCAATTGTCGCGTCAATGGCCTCAATCCGGCAGGCCTGGTCGGCCTGGCGGTAGCGCACCTTGGCGTGCAGGTGCTCGCCGACCCCGGGCTGGCGCCGGATCCAGTTGAGCTGCCCGGCCTCGAGTTCGGTCGACATCAGCGTCGGGTGGTCGGTGCGCTGCTCGGCGTAGAGCACGTTGTGCTCCAAGTCCTTGTGGGTCACATACCAGGGCGCTTCGGGAAAACCCCTGACGCCGCCTATATTGAGCCCCTTGCGTTGCCCCAGGGTGTAATGAATCAGGCCGCTGTGAGTGCCGATCACGGTGCCGTCGCTGGTGCGGATCTCGCCTGGCTCGGCGTCGAGGTAGCGGTCGATGAAGGTATCGAAATTGCGCTCGCCGATAAAGCAGATGCCTGTCGAATCCTTCTTGTCGGCTACCGGCAGGTCGGCGCGGGCGGCCAGCTCGCGCACCTCGGGCTTGGTCAGCTCGCCAAGCGGAAAGCGCGCGCGGGCAAGCTGGGCCTGGTCGATGGCGTAGAGAAAATAGCTCTGGTCCTTGTTGTGATCGACGCCCTTGAGCAGCGAAACCGTGCCGTCGGCGTTGTCGCGGCGGCGGGCATAGTGGCCGGTGGCAATCGTCTCGGCGCCCAGATCACGGGCGTGCTCGATAAAGGTCCTGAACTTGATCTCGCGGTTGCACAGGATGTCCGGGTTGGGCGTGCGTCCGGCCTTGAGTTCGGCCAGAAAGTGCTCGAACACGTCGTTCCAGTAGGCGGCGGCGAAATTGCGGCCGTGGAAGTCGATGCCCAGGATTTCAGCCACTCGCCGGGCGTCGGCGGCATCCTCGCCGGCCGTGCACGGCGAAGCCGCCGGCCCGCCGGTATCGGCCGGATCGTCGTCTTCCCAGTTCTTCATGAACATGCCGGCGATATTCTCGCCCTGCTGCTGCAACAGCCAGGCGACGGTGGACGAATCCACCCCGCCGGACATGGCCACCATGATCAGGTCACTCATGTTTCTGGATATGGGGTTCGGGTCGGTTTTTTGCGAGGGCGGGTTTTTATGGGGAGGAGTTTAAGCGGGCAGGGGCGGGGAGCGGTAGCTGCGATGCGGGAAATGCGGGGCGAACGGCGCATGGGATGCGGGTGGCACGGAGTCGTTTGGGTGCCGTCGCCGTGTGCGCTGAGCTGCGTTAAGCCCAGCTTATTCATCAGACTGCCTCTTTCACGCTGAGTCAAGCCGGCTTTGAT
>CAYUPK010000040.1:0-8909 GCA_964446675.1 uncultured Wenzhouxiangella sp. | reverse complement strand
GCCCGGGCCAGCCCGATGGCCAGCGCCGATCCGGCCAGGCCGCCGCCGATGATGATGACGTCGAAATCGGTCATGGCTGCATCAGTGCCTCGATCTCGTCGGGGTCGCTCGGTACGGCCCGGGTCAGGTTCTCGGGTTCGCCGTCGGTCACGCGAATATTGTCCTCGATGCGGATTCCGATGCGGCGGAAGTGTTCGGGGATGTCGTCGCCGCCGTCGATGTAGAGCCCGGGCTCGACGGTGGTGACCATGTTGCGCTCGAGCACGCGCGATTGTTCGTCGATGCGGTAGTCGCCCACGTCGTGCACGTCCAGGCCCAGCCAGTGGCCGGTCTTGTGCATGTAGAAGCGGCGGTAGTCGCCTTGTTCCAGGTTTTGGTCGAGGCTGCCGCCGAGCAGGCCCAGATCGATCAGACCACGAGTGAGTGTCTCCACGGCCGCTTCGTGGAATGCCTCGAAGGGCCGGCCGGGGCGAACCTGGTCGATGGCGGCGTGCTGCGCGGCCAGCACCAGGTCGTAGAGGTCGCGTTGGGCGCTGGAAAAACGGCCGCTGACGGGAAAGGTGCGCGAGATATCGGCCGCGTAGCCCTGGTATTCGCAGCCGGCGTCAATCAGCAGCAGGCCGTCGTCGGGCAGCGGCTGATCGTTTTGAATGTAGTGCAGTACGCAGGCATTCGCGCCGCCGGCGACGATCGGCAGGTAGGCGGCGGGGCAGCCGTTGCGGGTGTATTCGTAATGCAGCTCGGCCATGATTTCGGTTTCGTTCATGCCGGGGCGGCAGGCCTGCATGGCCTGCGAGATCGCGCGGGCCGAAATTCTTGCCGCGCGCTGCATGCAGCGGATCTCGTCGCGCGACTTGATCAGGCGCGACTCGTGCAGCAGCGGTTCGAGGGCGACGATTTCGCCCGGTGCGTGGCTGCCATGCTGTTCGCCACGCAGGCGGTTGCGCCAGCCGATGATGCGCTGATCCAGCTGCGCATCCTTGCCGACCAGATGGTAGATGCGCTCGCAGCCTTCCATCATGCCTGGCAGGATGTCGTCGAGGTCGCCGATGGGGAAAGCGTCGTCCATGCCGAGCCGCTCGACGGCGCCGTCCAGGCCCAGGCGTGGGCCGTCCCAGCGCTCGCGATCGGGGTCGCGCGGGCGCAGAAACAGGATCTGCTCGCCGCTCTCGCGGCCGGGGCGCAGCACCAGCACGGCTTCGGGCTCGCTCAAGCCCGTCAGATAAAGAAAATCGCTGTCCTGGCGATAGGGATAGAAGGCGTCGCCGTTGCGCACACGCTCTGGCGCGGCGGCCAGAACCACCAGGGCTTCGTGGCCGACCTCTTCCATCAGGCGCTGCCGGCGGCGCAGAAACTCCTCGCCTCGAATCATCGATCAAAGCATCCTTTCAGTGTTTCGTGGTGCCGATCCGGCATTCCTCTCGCAGCATCAGGATGGCCATGCGCACGAACTCGACCAGCTCGGTATAGGCGCCTTCTTCGGCCTCCTGGTCCGATTCCGGGTCGGTGGCGGCGCGCGCGATCTGTTCGATCATGCGCAGGGCGTCGCCGGCCTCTTCGGACCGGATTGTCGGGCCGGCGGCGCCGAAGCCGGTCAGGAAGCCCGAGCACCAGTGCGCCAGACAGCGCGTGCGCTCATCCAGAGGGCGATCATCGGTGGGCAGCAGGAGCTGGAAGTCCAGATCCTCGGAGGCCAGCTCGTTACGAAGCTGGTTCAGGGCCGGGCCAAGCTGGTCGAGGATGCGCTCGGAGGTCCAGTCGCCCACCTGCAGGGCGGCCAGGTGGGTGGCCAGCTCCCGCTCGTCCTGTTCGGGCTTGCCGCACAACAGCCCGGTGACCACGGCGTGGGTTTCGGCAACGGTTTCGGGCGCGCTGTCGGCGGCCACGGCCAATAGCCAGGCCAGCCTTGATTCCTGTTCGCTAGTCATGATTTCGCGTGCTGCAAGACAGGCGGCCAGTTTATCACCGGGCCATGGTGGTCATCGAACGGTCAAAAGGCGGTCATCGAGCGGGTAGTTGTGAAGCGGCTTGACAGGTTCTATGATTAAGCCTTTGATAGTTTTCGAAACGGGGACCCCATCATGGATTCGCTGGAGCATACCGCCCGCAGCATCGATCGGCTGGAGCAGCGTCTTTCCGAGCTGTTCGAGCGCCTGGAGCGCCTGGAGGACGAAAACGGTTCCCTGCTGGCGCGTCAGGAATCATTGGTGGCCGAACGTGCCACCCTGGTGCAGCGCAACGAGGAGGCCCGCACGCGGGTCGAGGCCATGATCGAGCGTCTCAAGGCGCTGGAAAACGCGGGGTAAACGCATGAGTCAGTCTCCCGATCCGGTCACGGTTCGCATTGTCGATCGCGAATACCGCGTCATGTGCGCGCCCGACCAGCGCCGCACCCTGATGGAGTCCGCCCTGTTTCTCGATCAGCAGATGCGCGAGATCCGCGACTCCGGCAAGGTCTCCTCGATGGACAAGATTGCCGTGATGGCAGCGCTCAATCTGGCCGAGGAGGTCTTGAGGCTGCGCCAGCAGATATACGATCGGCGCGACCAGGTTGATTCCCGCGTTCGCGATCTGGCCGATCGGCTTGATCGTGCCCTGGAGCGGGACTAGACTGTAGGTCAGGCGCTCTCTGCGGTGTTTGCCAGCAGGAACGTAATATGCCTTGTCCCTACTTATCGACCTTGGGACGGTGACTTTCCAGCTGGTGTGCAGTCCGCTCGACGCGAATTGCCTGAAGGCTGGAAGAGCCAACCCACCTGAACCTTCGGTTCAAGGTCACCGACCTGCAGCGGCACATGCGGAGAGCGCCGCTCCTCGATTTCCCACCTGAGGTTGTCCGGCTGCCATGATTGCAAGTGCGCGCAAGGACGATCAGCGTCGCGAGCTGATCCGGCGCCGCCTGGGTCTTGACAAGGGTTTGCGTGAGCGCGCGGATGCGGCCATCGCAAGCGTCGCCTGCGAACTGGTCAGGCAGTCCCGGTCGCGCATCGTTGCGGCCTTCGTGGCGCATCGGGGCGAGCCCGACGTCACCTCGGTGCTGGAATGGCTCGATTCCAGCGAGCGGATTGCGCTGCTGCCGGTTGTGCGCGATCTCGACATGCATTTTCGCCGCTGGCGGCCCGGCGCACAGATGGTTGCCAACCGTTTCGGTATTCCCGAGCCGGCCTCCTCCAGAGAGCACACGCCCGCGGACATCGACCTGGTACTGATGCCCCTGGTTGGCTTTGCCGCCGACGGGGCCCGCTTGGGGATGGGCGCCGGCTTCTACGACCGCGCCTTCGCGTTCCGCCGCGGCCAGCCCGAAGCTGCGCCGCGTCTGGTCGGCGTGGCCTATTCCGTTCAGGAGATCGAATCACTGGCGACAGACGACTGGGACGTGCCGCTCGACGGAGTCATCACCGAGGACGGCTTGCGCTGGTTCCGCGGTACACTGAGTAGAGTTTCTGAACCCTGAACCCTGAACCCTGAACCCTGAATATGAACTACTGGCTGATGAAGTCCGAGCCTGAAGACTTCAGCATCGACGACCTCGAGCGTGTCGGCACCGAACCCTGGGATGGCGTGCGCAACTATCAGGCCCGCAACTTCATGCGCGACGACATGAGGGTCGGCGACAAGGTCTTTTTCTATCACTCCAATTGCAAGGTGCCGGGCATCGTCGGCATAGCCGAGGTCGCCAGCGAGCCTTACCCGGACCCGACCCAGTTCGACCCGGATTCGAAGTACCACGACCCCAAGAGCGATCCGGACAATCCGCGCTGGATGCTGGTCGACGTGCGCTACAAGCGCCATACCAAACGCACGATTTCGCTGCGCGAAATCAAACAGCACGGCGATGCGCTCGAAGGCCTGCTTTTGATCAGGCGGGGTAACCGCCTTTCGGTGATGCCGATCGACCGGCAGCACTGGGATTACATCATGGGAATGGAGAAACAATGAGCCAGCAGCGACTCAAGATCGAAGTGGCCCGCGCCGCCCTCAAGCATGTCGAAGACGGCATGACCCTGGGCGTTGGCACCGGCAGCACCGTCAACGCCTTCATTGACGAACTGGCCGCCTCGGGCATTCGGCTCGAAGGCGCCGTGTCTTCGTCTGAGGAAACGACGCGGCGCCTGAAGGCCGCCGGCGTGAACGTGGTCGATCTCAATCAGACCGGTGATCTCGAGCTCTACATCGACGGTGCCGATGAGGTAGACGAGCACAAGCGCCTGATCAAGGGCGGTGGTGGTGCGCTCACGCGCGAAAAGATCATTGCCGCGGCCAGTCGCAGGTTCATCTGCATTGTCGACGCCTCCAAGTGCGTCGGCGTGCTCGGACAGTTTCCCCTGCCGATCGAGGTGATTCCCATGGCGCGCGCCATGATTTCACGCAAGCTCGTCGGCATGGGCGGTCGTCCCGAGCTGCGCGAGGACTTCACCACCGATAACGGCAACCTGGTTGTGGATGTGCGCAATCTCGATCTGGTCGATCCGGTCAGGGTCGAAACCGAGATCAACCAGATTCCGGGTGTCGTCACCTGCGGCCTGTTTGCCCGGCGCGGCGCTGATATCGTCCTCGTTGCCACCGAGAGCGGAATCGAGCGGAAATAGCGGGCTGGTTTATGCGCTGATCAGCCGGTTTCGCCCGGCGCGCTTGGCCTGGTAGAGCGCCCGGTCGGCCCGGCCCAGCCACCTTGACCAGTTTTCTCCGTCCTTGAGCACGGCCGCACCGGCAGAGAAATACAGCGGACCGCCGGGACCGTGCACCTTGCCGCTCAGCCGCGAGTGGAGCTCGTCGAGATTGGCCCCGGCAGCTTTCACGTCCATGCTGCGCAGCAGCACCACGAACTCTTCGCCGCCCAGGCGATAGAGACCGTCTTCGGTTCGCAGCTCGTTGCGCAGAGCCTCGACAAACTGCTCCAGCACCTGGTCGCCGGCTTCGTGGCCGAACTTGTCGTTGATCTGCTTGAAATGATCCAGGTCGAGCAGCATCAGCGCTGCCGGGCGTCGCCCGCGCCGGCGTTCGGCCACGGCCGTTTCCAGGTCGTGTTGCATCAGCCGGCGGTTCCCTGCACCGGTCAGGGGGTCCAGGGTGGCCAGCCTCGAGAGCATGCGCCGCTGCTCGCGCATCCGGTTGGTGAACACCAGGCCGAAGCCGGAGATCAGTACGGCCACGGTGACCCAGCTTATCTGGTGAAGCAGGGAATCGAACAGGCTGAAGCTCGCCGTCAGCGTGAAGATGATGATCAGGTTGCAGCCGATTGCCAGGTTGCGGGGCAGCACCAGAAAGTTGATCCACAGCACGAGGTAAGTCCACAGCAGGCCGTTGGGGCTGACCAGCATGGCGCTGAGCAGGCACGACAGGCTGATGATGAAACCGAACAGGATCAGCGCCGTTTGCCGGTATTTCGCCACGCGGCCGAGAAGCAGAACCGACACCAGCATCGTCACGATCACGGCATTGGTCAGTGCGCCGGTGGTGTCGCCGGTGAAGAAGCGGAAGAAAACGAAACCGGTCACCACTGCCACGGTCGTGATGCCGCAGTAGTTCATCACGGTAACTTCGAGACTGCGCCGCGACATCCCCTGCGGCCATTCGAGCGAGGAACGATCCTGCGGCGATGATTCCTGGCCGAAGCCCTTGTGGAACGGCATTTCAATCCCCCGTGCAATCACACCCGTCAAGGGCCGATTGTGCAACCATGAGGCTTTGGAATATGCCACAGCGCAACGACACGCGGCAAGCTCGCTGCGAGCCGCCCCGCCACGCGCGGTTACAATTGTCCTGAATCGCAGACTGTCCGTTTGACGTGACTACAGCACCCCGACCCTCAATCCTCAGCGTCGCACCGATGATGGAATGGACCGACCGTCACTGTCGGTACTTTCATCGCCTGCTGGCGCCGCAGGTGCTGTTGTATACCGAAATGGTGACCACCGGTGCCGTCATCCATGGTGATCGCCAGCGATTGCTGGGCTTCGATCCGGCCGAGCATCCGGTCGCGCTTCAGTTGGGCGGAAGCGACCCGGGCGAGCTGGCGCAGGCCGCCCGCATCGGTGTCGGCTTCGGCTACGACGAGATCAATCTCAACGTCGGCTGCCCCTCCGATCGCGTCCAGAAAGGGCGCTTCGGAGCCTGCCTGATGAAAGAGCCGGAGCTGGTGCGCGACTGCCTGGCCGCCATGCGCGAGGCGGTGGACGTTGCGGTGACCGTCAAGACCCGGATCGGAGTCGACGAGAACGATGACGAGGCGTTCCTTCATCGCTTTGTCGACACGGTGACCGAAAGCGGCATCGACACCGTGATCGTGCACGCGCGCAAGGCCTGGCTGTCGGGCCTGAGCCCGAAGGAAAACCGCGAGGTGCCGCCGCTTCTGCACGAACGCGTGCACGCGTTGAAGGCGCGCCATCCGGAGCTGACGGTCATCATCAACGGCGGAATTACTTCGGTCGAAGCCGCGCTGCGTCATTTCGAGCGTGTCGACGGCGTGATGCTGGGCCGGGCGGCCTATCAGAACCCCTGGATCCTGGCCGAGCTCAGCGCCGGGCTCGGATGGCCGGCCGCCGTCTCGCGCGAGGCGGTGGTTGAAGCGATGGTGGAGTACGCACAGGGTCACATCAATGCCGGGGGCAGGCTCAATCACGTGGCTCGCCACATGCTCGGGCTGTTTCACGGCTGCCCCGGCGCCCGGCACTGGCGCCGCCATCTGAGCCAGAACATGCACCAGTCCGGCGCCAGCGCCGAGCTGTTGCTCGAGGCCTTGCCCGCCGCATCGCGGTCCGCTACCGCGGCGCTTTGAGCTACCGATGCTCTGCCCGCGAGCCCGGAGACCATGAAATACCTGCGCCTGCTCTTCGACCGCTTTACCCTGGGCCTGCTGGTGGCGGTTGGCCTGGCGATCATTCTGCCGGCGCGCGGTACCGCCGCCCCCGTTTTCGACGGCCTGGCGGTGGCCGCCGTCGCCCTGCTGTTCTTTCTCCACGGCGCCAAGCTCTCACGCCAGGCGATCATCGCCGGCCTTGGCCACTGGCGGCTGCATGCCGTGGTGTTTGCCTGTACTTTCATCCTGTTTCCGCTTCTGGGACTGTCGCTTCAGCCCCTGCTGCAGCCCCTGACCGGGGCCACACTTTATGCTGGCGTCATCTACCTGTGCCTGCTGCCGGCCACCGTGCAGTCGGCCATTGCCTTCACCTCGCTGGCGCGCGGCAACGTGCCGGCGGCGGTGTGCAGTGCGGCGGCCTCGAGCCTGATCGGCATCGTGGTCACCCCGCTTCTGGTCATGCTGATCATGGACATGGGCGGCAGCGAGCTGATCAACCTGGGCAGTGCCGGGCGTATCGTCATGCAGCTGCTGGTGCCGTTTGTGGCCGGCCAGATCGCGCGGCGCTGGATCGGTGTCTGGATTGCCCTGCGCCCGCGCCTGGTGCGCGCCGTCGATCAGGGCTCCATTCTGCTGGTTGTCTACGCCGCCTTCAGCGCCTCGGTGGTCGGTGGCCTGTGGCAGACCGTTCCGGCGACCGATCTGCTGGGTCTGACCGTGGTCTGTTGCCTGCTGCTGGCGGTCGTGTTGATCCTGGTCTGGCAAATCGCCCGGCGCCTGGGTTTCAACATCGAAGATCGCATCACCATTCTGTTTGCCGGCTCCAAGAAAAGCCTGGCCACCGGTGTGCCCATGGCGCAGATCCTGTTTTCGGCCAGCACGGTCGGCGCGATGATCCTGCCGCTGATGATCTTCCACCAGATCCAGCTGATGGTCTGCGCCGTGCTTGCGCGGCAGTTCTCGGAGCGATCCTGAACCCTGTGCGCGGCACTATTGACGCGGCGGGAATGCAGGCCTGCAATCCTGCCTGATCATTCCGGCCAGATTCCGGCCGCCTTGAGCAGTGGCTGAATCAGCAGCCACCAGGCCAGCAGTACGATCAGCAGGTACTTGCCCGTGTAGTAGATCGTTCGATTCCAGGCCTTGATGCGGGCGAACATCTGACCAAGCACGTCAACGCCGGCGAAGATGCGGTTGAGAAAGCCGACCTTTTCGCCTGGCACGTTGCGCGTTGCCGAAGCCTTGACCACGTGGTTGATCATGAAGTGGTTGATGGCGCGCACGACCGGGTTGCGGATGGGGCGCTCGACATCGCAGAACAGGATGATGCGGTATTCGTCGGTGTCGTTTTCGACGCTGTGGATGTAGGTCTCGTCGAACAGAATGTCGTCACCGTCGCGCCAAGCATAGCGCTGGCCGTCAACGTAAATGCGGCAGTTCTCGGAGTTGGGCGTGTCCAGGCCCAGATGATAGCGTAGCGCGCCGCCAAAGGGGTCGCGATGGGCGCCCAGGCGGCCGCGCGGCGGCAGGACGGCAAACATGGCGGCATGGACGGTTGGAATCCTGCGAACCAGCTCGACCGTTTGCGGGCACAGCTCTTCGGCTGATGGATGGCCATCGTTGTACCATTTGAGATAAAAGCGGGTCCAGCCGCGCTTGAAAAAGCTGTTGAAGGCCAAATCGTTGCGCCCGTCGGCGGCGCGGATATGGCCCTGCTGGTACAGCGCTCGGGCCTCGTCGCGAATGAGCTGCCAGTTGTCCTGCAGCAGGTCGAGCTCGGGAAAATCGCTGCGCTCGAGGATGGGGCGCGCCGGCACGGCCGAAAACAGGTAGATCAGCGCGTTGTAGGGCGCGATGAAGGTCGAGTGATCAGTGAGCTGGCGCAGGAAACGATGCCGTACCTGGCCACGGAAATGAACGAAGGTGGCTGACGCTACCAGCAAGCAGGCCACCAGAAACTTGACGGATACCAGCTGAGCCAGCACGGCCTGCTGCCTCCCAACGAGCCAGGTCGACACCACAGAGTAGACGTTATCAACGGCACATTGCAACGGGCCTTGATCCCCGGATAAGGATCTCCCTGTAAACGAAGAAGCGCACCAGTTGGAGT
>CAYUPK010000039.1:0-10280 GCA_964446675.1 uncultured Wenzhouxiangella sp. | reverse complement strand
ACCAGCCAACCAGCCAACCAGCCAACCAGCCAACCAGCCAACCAGCCAACCAGCCCACCCGGGTAGAATCTCCTTTCCGCTACAATGCCGCCCCCATGTCCAAGCCCGCCATCAGACTCAACCCGGCCCAGCGCGCCGCGGTGACCCATATCGACTCGCCGCTGCTGGTGCTCGCCGGCGCGGGCTCGGGCAAGACCCGCGTGATCACCGAAAAGATCGCCTGGCTGATCGACCAGGGCCACTACGGCGCGCGCGAGATTGCCGCCATTACCTTTACCAACAAGGCCGCGCGCGAGATGAAGGCGCGCATCGGCAAGCGCCTGGGGCGCAAGAACATCGAGGGACTGACGATCTCGACCTTCCACTCGCTGGGCTGGCAGATTCTGCGCTCCGAGCCCGAAGCCGCCGGGCGGCGCAAGGGTTTGAGCATTCTCGACCAGCACGGCGCCGGTGACCTGGTACGCGAGCTGCTGCCCGCCGGCGCGCCCGGCGACATGGTCTGGGCGGTGCTCGCCGGCATCGGCCGCTACAAGGATGCCGGGCTGAACGTCGAGCAGGCGTTTGCGGCCGCGACGAGCGAAAATGCCGCGCGCGCCGCCGAAATCTATGCCGGCTACCAGGAACGCCTGGCCGCGCTCAACGCCGTCGACTTCGACGACCTGATCACCCTGCCGGCGAAAATGCTCGAAGACCCGGTGCTGCGCACGCGCTGGCGCCACCGGCTCAAGTACCTGCTCATCGACGAATACCAGGACACATCCGAGGCCCAGTACCGCCTGCTCGGCCGCCTGGCCGCCGATACCGGCGCCTTCACCGCGGTGGGCGACGACGATCAGTCGATCTACGGCTGGCGCGGCGCGCGACCGGAAAACCTGGTCAGCCTCAAGTCCGACTGGCCCGAACTCACGGTCATCAAGCTCGAGCAGAACTACCGCTCGACCGGCTACATCCTGACCGCCGCCAACGCGGTGATCGCCTGCAATCCGCACGAGTTCGAGAAGAAGCTCTGGAGCGAGCACGGCCCGGGCGAGAAGATCGAGATTGTCGAATACGCCGATGAGACTGACGAAGCCGAGTCGATCGCGCGCGCCATCGTCACCGAAGTTCACGGCGGGCATGCGCGCTTTGGCGGCTGCGCGGTGCTCTACCGCTCCAACTTCCAAGCCCGCGCCATCGAGCAGCAGCTGCGCGAGTACGGCTTGCCCTACGTGGTATCCGGCGGCCCGAGCTGGTTCGACGCCCGCGAGGTGCGCGACTGCCTGGCCTACCTGCGATTGCTGGTCAATCCCGACGACAACCCCGCCTTCATGCGCGTGGCCAACGCGCCCCGGCGCGGCCTGGGTTCGGGCGCGATGTCGCGCCTGGCCACCTACGCGGATGCCACCCGCAAGAGCCTGTTCGAGGCCGCCATCGACCCGATATTTCAGGCCGAGCTGCCGGGCCCGGCGCAGCGCGGTTTTCGCTCGTTCACCAACATGCTGATCGACTTCAACGATCGCGCCGAGCGCGGCGACATCGGCGAGGTCTACGCCGAAATGCTCGATCATATCGGCTACCTGGAGTGGCTGATCGAGACCGATGACGACCCGAAAAAGGCCGACCGCCGCCGCAGGTCGCTCAAGGACCTGACCGGCTGGGTCGAGCGCCTGAGCGCCGAGGTGCAGTCGGGCGAGGAGCTGATTGCGCGCGTCTCCCTGGTTGCCGGCCCCGACGATGACCGCAACGACGGTGCCGACATGGTGCGCCTGATGACTCTGCACGCGGCCAAGGGCCTGGAATTCTCGCGGGTGTGGCTGGCCGGCTGCGAAGAAGGCCTGATGCCGCACAGCCGCTCGGTTGACGACGACACCATCGAGGAAGAGCGCCGGCTGATGTATGTGGGCATTACCCGCGCCGAGCGGAAGCTGCAGATCTCCTATGCCCGCCGCCGCCGTCGCGGCGGCGAGCAGGTTCAGACCACGCCGAGCCGGTTTCTGGATGAACTGCCAGAAGACGCGATTTCCTGGCCGGCGCGCCACGGCAGCGAAGAGGCCACGCCCGAAGACGCCATGGACAACATCGCCGCGCTCAAGGCCATGCTCGAGGGCTGAGCGGCAAGGCAGCGCAAACAGACAAGACAAATCCATGGAACCACCCAAACCACGGAAAGCACTGAAAAGAACGATTCTCTTGTTCCGTGATTTCAGTGTCTTCCGTGGCTCCACGGGTTTTCTTTTTCATTCTTCCTTCGCGCTCTTTCGCCTTCGCGGTGATTCGCTTTTTGCTCTATGATGCAAACCGATGGCCAATCACCTCATCAAGCTCATGGCAATGGCAGCCACAATACTCGTGCTGTCCGGCTGTGATGCCGGCGAGCCCCATGTCACGGTCGCGGGGCAGCGCTTTTTCGTCGAGGTTGCCGACGACGATGCCAGCCGCACGCGCGGGTTGATGTTTCGCGACACGATGGCAGATGATCGCGGCATGTTGTTCATCTTTGACGACGAGCGCCCGCGTTCTTTCTGGATGAAGAACACCCGCATTCCGCTCGACATCATCTATATTGACCGCAACTTCGAGGTGGTCAGCATCAGCGCCGACACCCCGCCGTGCCGCTCGCGCAGCCGCCGCTGCCCCAGCTATCCAAGCGACGGTCCGGCAAGATACGTGCTCGAGATCAACGGCGGCCTGGCGGCAGAGCTGGGCCTGACGCCGGGCGATCGCATCGAAGCGGGCAATATCGCGGCGCTGGAATAAACCGTTCGTCCGTCTGGTAGATGAGTCCCAGGGAGAAACAGGCATGTGGATCTACCGAAAATTTCTCGGCCCCATCCAGCGCTTTCTCGAGCGCCGGCGCTTTCGCACCCTGTTCATGATTCTGGCAGGACTGTTCGTCGCCAACGTCTTCATCCTCGATCCCATCCCCTTCATCGACGAGGCGCTGATGCTCGTGGCCACGGTCATCGTCGGCAGCGTCGGTAAACGAAAAAAGGGCGCGCCGGGTAAGAGCGGGGAGTCGTCGTCGAAGGAATGAACAAGGCAAGCGCGCCTGCGATATCCTCCAGAGCATGAATTTTCCAGCCAGAACACCGCCGCCGCTGGTTGTTCTCCAGCTCTCCGACAGCCACCTGTCGGCCGATCCGCAGGCGCTCTACCGCGAGCAGAGCGCCGACGCGAACCTGGCCAGGCTGCGCGAGCCAATCAGGAAGCTCTCACCCGATCTCATCGTGCTCACCGGCGATGTGTCCGAAGACGCCTCGCCGGCCAGCTACTGGCGCATGGGCGGCTTCGTTCGCGACCTGGCCGCCAGGATCGCCTGGCTTCCCGGCAACCACGACGAGCATGAGGTCATGGCCGGGGTGTTCGACGAGCTGGGCTTCGACGCCGGCCCGATCGTGGAAACCGGCGGCTGGCAGCTCGTGCTGCTCGATTCGGCCTGGCCCGACCGGCCCGAGGGCGAGCTCGACGATGAGCGCCTGGCCCCCATCGAGCGCATGGACGATGAGCGCCCCGCGCTGGTGTTCGTGCACCATCAGCCGCTGACCATTGGCTCACCGTGGATTGACAAATACCCGCTCATCGAACCCGAGACCCTGTGGCAGCGCCTGGCCGGCAAGCCGGTCAGGGCGGTGGCCTTCGGCCATGTGCACCAGGTTTTCGAGGGTGAGCGCGATGGGGTGGCCTGCCTGTCGGCGCCGTCGACGGCGGCCAACGGCGTGCGCGAGGCGGAAAGATTCACGCCGAGCGAGCTCGGCCCCTCGGCGCGCTGGTTCCGGCTGTGGCCGGATGGTCGCTGGGAAACCGGGCTCCTCGAAGCGGCCCGAGTTTGAACGGGATTCCTGCTTTTCAGGTATTCGATTGCGGAAAAAGCCGCCGCCAGCCGTCTGCGCAGTAGCTCTGCGGCGGCTTGTTACATTTCCACCATCTCGAAGTCTTCCTTCCCCGCCCCGCAGTCGGGGCAGACCCAGTCCTCGGGGACGTCTTCCCAGCGTGTTCCCGGCGGAATGCCGTCGTCGGGCCAGCCTTCCTCCTCGTCGTAGATGAATCCGCAGATGATGCACATCCAGGTCTTGAAGGGCTGTTCTTCGCTCACGCTTTGCAAAATCCATGTGTGGACAACGACCGGCCATTCTAAATGATCCGGCCGGGTGCGCCGCGGCTTTCTGCCGGGGCATTTCGCCGGGCCATTCGGCCGACGATCCGGCGGAATGGCTTACACTGTAGCGCGGGATCATCGATCCTCACCCGCCCGATTCAAGCACTGGTTCAGCATATTAAGGAGTAGCCGCAACCGCCATGACCGCCAGTCACGACCTGTTCTCTCGCGCCCGCGCCCGCATCCCCGGCGGGGTCAATTCGCCCGTCCGCGCCTTTTCCTCGGTGGGCGGCGAGCCGGTCTTCTTCGAGCGCGCCGAAGGCGCCTGCATGTTCGACGTCGACGGCAAGCGCTACATCGACTACGTCGGCTCCTGGGGGCCGATGATCAGCGGCCACGCCCACCCGGCCATCATCGAGGCCGTTCAGAAGGCCGCGGCCCGAGGCCTGAGCTTCGGGGCGCCGGCGCCGGGCGAGGTGACCATGGCCGAAATGCTGTGCGAGAGGGTTCCCTCCCTCGAGCGGGTGCGCATGGTCAACTCCGGCACCGAGGCCACCATGTCGGCGCTCAGGCTGGCGCGCGCGGCCACCGGGCGCGATCGCTTCATCAAGTTCGAGGGCAACTATCACGGCCACGGCGACAGCTTTCTGGTCAAGGCCGGCTCGGGCGCCCAGACCCTGGGCGTGCCGACCTCGCCGGGCGTGCCGGCCGCACTGGCCGAACTGACGCTGAACGCTCGCTACAACGACCTCGACAGCGTGCGTCAGCTCTTCGACGCCTACCCCGACGAGATCGGCTGCGTGTTCGTCGAGCCGGTGGCCGGCAACATGAACTGCATCCCGCCGCTGCCCGGCTTTCTGGAAGGCCTGCGCCAGATCTGCGACGACAAGGGCGCCATCCTGATCTTCGACGAGGTCATGACCGGCTTTCGCGTCGGCCCCACCGGGGCCCAGGGCCGCTACGGCGTCACCCCTGATCTGACCACCTTCGGCAAGGTCATCGGCGCGGGCATGCCGGTGGGCGCCTTCGGCGGCAAGCATGAAATCATGAAACTCATTGCCCCGGAAGGCCCGGTCTACCAGGCCGGCACGCTTTCGGGCAACCCCGTGGCCATGGCCGCCGGCATCGCCAACCTCGAGCTGCTACGCGAAGACGGCTTCTACGACAGGCTCGAAGCGCGCACCAACCAGCTCGCCGACGGCCTCAAGCAGGCCGCCGACAACGCCGGCGTGCCGATGGCGACCGTGGCGGTGGGCGGCATGTTCGGCTACTTCTTTACCGACGCCGAAGAGGTCACCAACTTTGAACAGGCCGCGGCCTGCAACATTGACCACTTCAAGGCTTTCTTTACCGAAATGCTGGCCGCCGGCGTCTATCTGGCGCCCTCGGCTTTCGAAGCCGGCTTCGTATCGAGCGCGCATACGGAAGCCGACATCACCGAAACCGTGGCGGCCGCAGGCGAAGTGCTCAAGAAGATGGCCGACTGAGCATCCCGGGCCGGTTACACTGACCGCCTGACAGCGTCCGCGCGGCCCGTGAGCGCCGAATAAAGCAACAGAACACCCAGGAGCGCATGGAATGAAGGTAGGTGCACCGAAAGAAACCGCAGCGGGCGAGGCGCGGGTGGCGCTCACGCCCGAGAGCGCGGGCCGGCTCAAGAAGCTGGGCTACGACTGTCTGGTCGAGACGGGCGCCGGCCTGGCCGCTTCGTTTACCGACGAGGCCTACCGGGCCGCCGGCGTCGAGGTCGTTGACTCGGCCGATGCGCTCTGGCAGCAGGCCGACGTGATCGTGAAGGTGCGCGAGCCCTCGATGGAAGAAATCGACAGCGCGCCCGAAGGCAGGGTCCTGATCAGCTTCGTTTGGCCCGCCCAGCACGAAGACCTGCTCGAGAAGATGAAGGCAAAGAACATGTCCGTGCTGGCCATGGACATGGTGCCGCGCATCAGCCGGGCGCAGAAGATGGATGCGCTCTCGTCGATGGCCAACATCGCCGGCTACCGCGCCGTGGTCGAGGCCGGCAACCAGTTCGGCCGCTTCTTCATGGGCCAGATGACCGCCGCCGGCAAGGTGCCGCCGGCGAAGGTACTGGTTGTCGGCGCCGGCGTGGCCGGGCTGGCGGCGATCGGCACTTCGGTGTCGCTGGGCGCGATCACCCTGGCGTTTGACGTGCGCCCCGAGGTGGCCGAGCAGATCGAATCGATGGGCGCCGAGTTCGTCTATCTGGACTTCGAAGAAGAACAATCCGACGGCGCCGAGACCGGCGGCTACGCCGCGCCTTCCAGCCCGGAATTCCGCGAGAAGCAGCTCGAGAAATTCCGCGAGCTGGCGCCGGATGTCGATATCGTCATCACCACCGCGCTCATTCCCAACCGCCCGGCGCCCGAGCTGTGGACCGAAGACATGGTCCAGGCGATGAAGCCCGGCTCGGTGATCGTCGACCTGGCCGCCGAGCGCGGCGGCAATTGCACCCTCACGCAAGCCGACGAGCGAGTCGTTACCGACAACGACGTGACCATCATCGGCTACACCGACTTTCCCAGCCGCATGGCCACGCAGTCATCGAGCCTGTATGCGACCAACGTGCGCCACATGCTCGACGACCTCACGCCCGATAAAGACGGCCAGCCGGTCATCGACATGGAAGACGACGTCATCCGCGGCGCCCTGGTCTGCCACCAAGGCGAAATCACCTGGCCGCCGCCGCCGCCGAAGACCAAAGCCATCGCTGCGGCCAAGCCGAAGAAGAAAGAGCCCGCAGAGACGGCCGAAGAAAAGGCCGCGCGCGAGGAAAAGGCGCTCAAGGCCTCGCTCAACCGCACCGGCGCCATGCTCGCGGTCGGCGGCCTTGCGCTGCTGGGTATCGGCGCGGTGGCTCCGGCGAGCTTCATGCAGCACTTCATCGTTTTCGTGCTGGCGGTGTTCGTCGGCTACCACGTGATCTGGGGCGTGGCCCACTCGCTGCACACGCCGCTGATGGCCATCACCAACGCGATCTCGTCGATCATCATCGTCGGTGCCCTGCTGCAGATTGCCTCCGGGAGCGTCATCGTCTTCATTCTGGCCGCGATCTCGATCCTGATCGCCTCGGTCAATATCTTCGGCGGGTTTCTGGTGACCCGCCGCATGCTCGCCATGTTCAAGCGCAGCTGAAGGGAGTAGTCAATGAGCATCGGACTGATCACCGCCGCCTACGTTATCGCGGCCGTCCTCTTCATCCTCGCGCTGGGCGGGTTGTCCAACCAGGAGAAAGCCAAGCGTGCCATCTGGTACGGCATCATCGGCATGGTGCTGGCGGTGCTCGCCACCATGGGCACGCCCGGCGTCGGCCAGTACATCGCCATTGCCTTGATGGTGATCATCGGCGGAGTCATTGGCTGGATCATCGCCAAGCGCGTGCAGATGACGCAGATGCCCGAGTTGGTCGCCGGCTTCCACAGCCTGGTCGGCCTGGCGGCCGTGTTCATCGGCATCAATGCGCACCTGGAAATGGGCGTGGCGCTGGCCGCCCAGGACGCCGGCACGGCCGCCGGGCTGGCCGGGTTTGCCGCCACCATCGCGCAAAAGACCGCGGTCGAACTCAGCATCCTCAAGGTCGAGCTTTTTCTGGGCATCTTCATCGGCGCGATCACCTTTACCGGTTCGATCGTCGCCTACGGCAAGCTGGCCGGAAAGCTCAGCTCCGCCGCGCTGACCCTGCCGGGCCGCCACCTGCTAAACCTCGCCGCCATCATCGCCTGCCTGGCGCTGGGCTGGCTCTACCTGGGGGGTGCCGGTCTGTGGACGATGCTGCTGGTGGCGCTCATCGCCGGCCTGCTCGGCTGGCACCTGATCATGGCCATTGGCGGCGCGGACATGCCCGTGGTTGTTTCCATGCTCAACTCGTATTCGGGCTGGGCCGCCGCCGCCATCGGCTTCACCCTGGGCAACGACCTGCTCATTGTCACCGGGGCGCTGGTCGGCTCATCGGGCGCGATCCTGTCCTACATCATGTGCAAGGGCATGAACCGCAGCTTCGTCTCGGTCATCCTCGGCGGCTGGGGCGGTGAGTCCAGCAGCGCCGCCGCGGTCGACGGCGAGATGATCGCCGCCGATGCCGATGCGGTTGCCTCGGCGGTCAACGACGCCGACAGCGTCATCATCGTGCCCGGCTACGGCATGGCCGTCGCCCAGGCGCAAACCGCCGTGTCCGAACTGACAAGAAAACTGCGCGATGCCGGCAAGAGCGTGCGCTTTGCCATCCACCCGGTCGCCGGGCGTCTGCCCGGGCATATGAACGTGCTGCTGGCCGAAGCCAGAGTGCCCTACGACATCGTGCTGGAAATGGAAGAGATCAACGAGGACTTTCCGCACACCGACGTGGTCATCATCATCGGCGCCAACGACATCGTCAACCCGGCCGCCCAGGACGACCCCGGCAGCCCCATCGCCGGCATGCCCGTGCTCGAAGTGTGGAAATCGCGCCAGGTGTTCGTGTGCAAGCGCGGCCAGGGCACCGGCTACTCGGGCATCGAAAACCCGCTGTTCTTCAAGGACAACACCCGCATGTTCTACGGCGACGCCAAGGCGTCAATGGAAGCCCTGCTCAAGGAACTGGACTGACCCGGCCCGGTTTCCTGTCCTCCCGGAAGACCACACGGAGCCGGTCTTTCCGGAATAAGCGCCCACTCGCTCCGTATTCCCGGAAATTGCGTAGCGCCGGTAATGAAGGAAGGCCGGTTTTCGCCATCAGGTGAAAGAAGGGCTTCCGGAATGCCGTTAGCGCGTAATTATCCGGGAACCTGGCCTCAGCCACCGCAAATTTGAACCCCGACGCCCAGCGGACTAGACTGCAACCGGGGACGCGACTTCGGCACGGGCCATGGCGGTAGCGTGCCCGAAGCCTGCCTTATCACCACCCCCTCAACTGCGACGAACGGATGGTCTCCAAGACAGGCCAGGCTCACATCCCGTCCATCGGACTGCGCGCGCCCATTGCGCCGCGGTTGATTACATGCGTATAGATCATCGTGGTGCGCACATCCGAATGACCCAGCAACTGCTGCACCGTGCGAATATCCGCTCCGGACTCGAGCAGATGCGTCGCGAAACTGTGCCGGAAAGCGTGGCAGGTGACCGGTTTGTGCAGCTCCGCCTGGCGCGCCGCCTGCTTGACCGCGCGCTGAACCGTCTGGCCCAGCAGATGATGGCGGCGCAGCAGCCCGGTTCGCGGGTCCGTCGACAGGGAACGCGCCGGAAACACCCACTGCCAGGCGGGTTCGAAGCGCGCATTCGGGTATTTCTCATTGAGCGCATGCGGCAGACGAACGCCGCCGTGGTTGCGACACCGATCCAGCTCGGCCACGGCAAGCGCCTTCTCGACCTGAACCTTCATCGCCGGCAAGGACGAATCGGCCAGCACGGTCACCCGATCCTTCGCCCCCTTGCCGTCGCGGATCACCAGTTCGCGGCGGCGAAAGTCCACGTCCTTGACGCGAAGCCGCAACGCCTCCGAGATCCGCAGCCCCGAGCCATACAAAAGCCCGACAATCCGGTCATGCGGCGACGGCAGCCCGGCCAGAATCGCCCGGATCTCCGAGCGATCCAGCACCACCGGCATATTCGCCTTGCGCCGCGCACGCACCACATTGTCGAGCCAGGGCAATTCCAGCTCCAGCACCTTCTGATAAAGAAACAGAATGGCGTTCAGCGCCAGATTCTGAGTCGAAGGCGCAACATGCCGATCGACCGCAAGATACGTCAAAAACGCCTCGACATGCCCCTTGCCCATATCGCGCGGATGCCGCAAATCGTGAAACCGGATGAACCGGCGAACCCAGTGCATGTATGCCTGCTCCGTCCGATAACTGTAATGCCCCGTGCGCAACACCCGCCGCATCCGATCCAGTAACTTCTCGCCCATGTTTGCTCTCGCAATGAAACCCGTGGCATATTGAATCGCAGCGAGGGCAAAAAGGCAGCGGCAAACCGGCGCGTCTGGCGGTAGGAAAATTCGGAACTACACGTACGATCCGCCGCATAGCAGCAGCTCAGCCAGATGAAACAAAGAGGCAAAACAGGTGTTTATGCGGGCCAGAACAAGACTTGTCAGACTAAACGGCTCATCCGCCGCCTTAGTCACTAAACTCCGCTTTTCAAACCTAGTTATAAGTTAGAACTATGCGCAAGAACGAACTCCAATGATTTCGAGCATCCTGGATTTCAT
>CAYUPK010000038.1:0-10312 GCA_964446675.1 uncultured Wenzhouxiangella sp. | reverse complement strand
GACGGCGCTTGCGCCGGCCCTCGCCGGGCACGGTCTGTGTCATCTCGCGTTTCTCTTCGCCGTCGACTTCCTGGAAAGCCGTCCACCAGTCGGCCAGCTCCTGCAGTTCGGGGTTTTCCATGGCGCGCAGCAGCAGGAAGTCATAGGCTGCGCGAAAGCGGCGCTCGCTGGCCAGGCGCTGGGCGCGCTTGCCGCGGCGCCGTTCGAAGCGCGGCTGCAGGCACCAGATATCCTTGGCCATGCTGGAAAAGCGACGGTGAATCGCCACCCGGTCGGCCTGCGCGACGATTGCTTCCTCGCCCGCGGCAGCCAGCGCCTCGACCGGCGGCAGGCCTTCGGCCACCAGCTCTTCGGCGCGCTGTTCGACACGCTGCCACAACAAGGCCGCGAACAGGAAGGCCGGGGTAACCGGCCTGCCTTCAGCGACGCGCTGGTCGGTGTTCTTCAATGCCTGCTCGACCAGCACCGGCGGCTTGCGCGGGTCGTCGAACAGATCGGGAAACAGAGGCTCCCAGAGCTTGAAACGCACCAGCGCCTGGAAGGTCTCCCAGGCCTTGCCGCCCATGAGCAGCTTGAGGATTTCCTCGAACAGTCTGGCCGGGGGAATGTCGTGGAGCAGCTCGGCCATTTCCGGGATCGGGCCGGCGGTGGGCGGATCCATCTCAAGGTCGAGCTTGACCTTGAAGCGCACGGCGCGCAGCAGGCGCACCGGATCCTCACGATAACGTGTGACCGGGTCGCCAATCAGGCGCAGGCGACGCTTGAGCAGATCCTCGTAGCCGTCGACGTAGTCGCGGATGGTGGACGTTTCCGGATCGTACATCAGCGCGTTGATGGTGAAGTCGCGCCGCCGGGCATCCTCCGCCTCGCTGCCCCAGACATTGTCGCGCACCAGCCGCCCCTGCTCGACTTCGCGCTGCTCGTCGACCCCGCCCTCGCCGGTGCCGCGAAAGGTTGCTACCTCGATGATCTCGCGGCCGAAGCGGACATGGGCCAGCCGGAAGCGACGGCCGATCAGGCGGGCATGGCGGAACACCTCGCCAACCTGTTCGGGGGTGGCGTCGGTGGCAACGTCGAAGTCCTTGGGATCACAGCCCAGAACCAGGTCGCGAATGCTTCCGCCCACGATATAGGCCAGATAACCGGCCTCCTGAAGTCGCTCGACGACCTTTCGGGCGTTGGCGCTGACACGGTCAGGCCGGATGCCGTGCCGCTGTTGGGGAATGATGCTTGCCTTTTCAGACAATGGCCAGATTTCCGTTTTTCATCATCGTGTCATGAATCGTTCTTGTCATTGAGTAACGTCTGACGAAACCCGCCGGTGACGCAACTGGTAAAATACAGTTTATCATCTCGCCTGCCCCGGTCCGGTCTGCGGGCCGGCAGAGACAATTGCCCTCAGACTGCAAATCCGGGATTACCCAAATGACCTTCGTCGTTACCGAGAACTGCATCAAGTGCAAATACACCGACTGCGTTGAAGTCTGCCCCGTGGACTGCTTCCACGAAGGCCCGAACTTTCTGGTGATCGATCCGGAAGAATGCATTGACTGCACGCTGTGCGAGCCGGAGTGCCCGGTGCAGGCAATCTACCCGGAAGACGATCTTCCCTCCGATCAGCGCCAGTTTCTGGAGCTCAACGAGGAACTGTCGAGGCAGTGGCCGGTGATTACCGAGACGAAGACCCCGCCCGACGACGCCCAGGAGTGGGAAGACGTGCCGGGCAAGATCAAGCATCTGGAGCGCTGACGCAGGCGCGAACCCGCGCTGGCGCTTTCCCGATCAACCTAGAATCAAGCCCCGGGGATCAACCCAGGCGCTCGCGCAGGCGCGCGAGAACGAACTCGGCCCGGTCAAGTTCGACCACGCTGCCGTCGGTGTTGAGCAGTTCCACCCGCGTGGTGCCGTTTTCAGCCTGCACCGCCACGCGCACCATATAGCGACCGCTGTAGTCGATCGCCTCCGGTGAGCTCCAGAAGGTCAGGCGATCCAGAAATCCGGTTTCCGGCTGAATCGGCTCGTGCGCGAGCTGGAACAGATAGCGATGCTGATCTTCATCCACCTGCTCGACCTGCATGCCGCCGCGGTTGAGCGTGAATCCCAGCCGGCGCCAGACGCTGTCGGGTTGATCCTGCACCGCCAGGTAGAGGCCTGTCGGCCCGAACCGGATCTGCGACCGCGACTGCTCGGCCACCATGCTGGGCTGCACTTCCGGCGGGCGTTCCTGCTCACCCTGAGCCGCCAGCTGTGGCAGCGAATATCCGGGAATGTCGAAAGTATCACGGGTTTGCGGCTGATCCAGGCCGGGAGGCGCTTCGATGGGATCGATTTCCTTGCTGCCCACATAGACCGGGTCGCGCTTGCTGTTGAAACAGCCGCCAAGCATCAGTGGCACGGTCAGCAAAATAATGAAGATGGTTCGGCTTCGAGTCATACCCCTTGAATCCGGTCAGATGTGGGCAAGGTTTCCCGCTGGGCCGGAAGACGCGTCGAGCAGACGCGGACAACCCGGGTTTGATCAGCGGCAGTGTCGAAAAACAGCTCAGCAGTTTAGGCAACATGTCGGCTCGCGTCCAGCGAACCGTGATGGCAGAAGCCAGCCCCGGCCCCGGCATCGGTCTCGAGCCCCGTCATGTACGGCATCTGGCCGACGACTCGTAAGGCGCTTGCGGTGCCAGGGACGCGCAAGTATCCTGCAATTGGCCCGGATTGTAACGCACCGAAGCGCCCGGCCAAACTGCCAGAACCTCACAAACCACTGATCAAACGAATATTTCACAATCTCATGAGCCCAGCGAACATCACCCTGACCTCGCCGCCGCTTGAAGCCACCGGCGGCGAACCTATCCGGCTCGACGATTTTGTCGGCAACCCGGTCGTGATCTACTTCTATCCGCGCGACAATACGCCCGGCTGCACGAAGGAAGGCGAGGCATTTCGCGACCTGCATGACGAATTCGCCAGACAGGGCTGCCGCATCCTGGGCGTTTCGCGCGACTCGCTTGGCAGCCACGAGAAGTTTGCACAGAAGTACGGCTTCCCCTTTACGCTGATCGCCGACCCCGACGAGACCCTGTGCCGTCACTTCGACGTCATCCGGGAAAAGAACATGTACGGCAGGAAGGTCATGGGCATCGAGCGCAGCACCTTCCTGTTCGATGCCAACGGCAAGCTGGTACGCGAGTGGCGCAAGGTTCGCGTCCCCGGCCATGTCGAGGACGTGCTCGAAGCCGTTCGCCAACTGACCTGACTGCCGCTTTCCTGAAACGGCTCCGGAGACCATTGCATGGCTGAGCACCCGCGCCTGTATATTCTCGACACCAACGTCCTGATGCACGACCCGACGTCGCTGTTCCGCTTTGCCGAACACGATATCTTCCTTCCCATGATCGTTCTCGAGGAACTCGACCGGGCCAAGAAAGGTGTATCCGAAGTGGCCCGCAACGTGCGCCAGGTCAGCCGTTTCATCGGGCAGATGATGACGCCCGGCAGCAGCCTCGACGACGGCATCGCCCTGTCCGAACCCGAGGGGCTGCGGCTCAAGGCGGGCACGGGCCGGCTCTACTTCCAGACCCGGCCGTTCGGCAACGCCGAAGAACTGATCGGTGAGCGCGGCCTGGCCGACAATGAAATCCTGCTTGCCGCGCTCAACCTCGAACACCGCCACCCGGATCGGCAGGTGATCCTGGTCTCGAAAGACATCAATCTGCGCATCAAGGCCACCATCCACGGCATCACGGCCGAGGATTATTACAACGACCGCGCCCTCGACGATCTGAGCCTGCTCTACTCTGGCGTGCGCGAGCTCGACAACCGCTTCTGGGAGGAGCGCAATACCCACGACTCGTGGACGGAAAACGGCAGAACCTTCTACCGCCTGGGCCGCAGCGATAAGGAAGAATGGTTCCCCAACCAGTGCCTGAGGCTCGACGACGACAACGGCCTGGAGGCCATCGTGCGCGAGGTTGGCCATGACCAGGTGACCCTCGAGATCGCACGCGACTACTGCGGTTCGCAGCACGGCGTCTGGGGCATCCACGCTCGCAACCCGGAGCAGAACTTTGCCCTGAACCTGCTCATGGATCCCGACATCGATTTCGTCACCCTGCTGGGCACGGCCGGCACCGGCAAGACCCTGCTGGCGCTCGCCGCAGGGCTGTCGCAGACCCTCGACGACAAGAACTACCGCGAGATCATCATGACCCGCGCCACGGTTTCGGTCGGCGACGAGATCGGCTACCTGCCCGGCACCGAGGAAGAGAAGATGACCCCCTGGATGGGTGCGCTCACCGACAACCTCGAAGTGTTGACCGAGACCGACACCGGCGCCGGCGACTGGGGCCGGGCGGTAACCAACGAGCTGGTGGCCTCACGCGTGAAGATTCGCGCGCTGAACTTCATGCGCGGGCGCACCTTTCTCAACCGCTACCTGATCATCGACGAGGCCCAGAACCTCACGCCCAAGCAGATGAAGACGCTGATCACGCGCGCCGGGCCGGGCACCAAGATCGTGTGCCTGGGCAACGTCGAACAGATCGACACGCCCTATCTGACCGAAACCACCTCGGGGCTGACCTATGCCGTCGATCGCTTCAAGGACTGGCAGCACGGCGGCCACATCACGCTCAAGCGCGGTGAACGCTCGCGGCTGGCCGATTTTGCGTCCGAGCACCTTTAGACAGATTCAGAGGATGGGAACCGGTAGCTCATCTGGCCGATAACATCGCCGGTCGGATCGAACCGTCGCTCCGAGACGAGTGCCGTAGAACCCAGCGAGACGACCGTCGTGCAGCGGGTTCCGTAGCGCTCGCCGACGATGAACGGGGGCGAGAGAAAACGCTCCAGCTCCGCGCCAACGCCGGTATCAGGAAGCTCCGACTCCGGCGCCGACTGGCGATCGTCCATCAGCTCGAACAGGCGTTCGTGATCCAGATCTGCCGACTTGACCGCTCCGAGCCCGCGCAGGGCCGTGGCCACGCGCCGCGACTTCGGCCAGGGCTCGTCGAGCACGCCGTTGGACAGCGCATGCACTCCCGGCTCGACTGCCCGCGCTTCGGCCTGCGATGAGGCATACCAGACGCAGCCGGGCTCGCCGGCCAGCAGGTTGAACGGCCCATATTCAGACCGCCGTGCCCGCACATCGCGGACAAAGGCCTCGGCCGAATCCTCACTCTGAAGGAAGCCCACCGGCAGCTCGCCGCGCGAGCGCTGGCCGACGCTGGCCGACGGATCGCGAAAATTGGTCACCGCCGCCCAGCGCCCGTCGCGCCCCACCGCCAGCCAGGTGCCGCCGGCCTGCTCGTCGCGCCCGGCCAGCGGGCCTTGCGGCCAGCGCCACCAGGCCAGCGGCCTGGCCGGGCGCTCGTGGGCCTCGTCGCGATTGGCCGCCAGCAGCAGATGGCGCGGCTGGTCGGGGGTGAAGCTGAAAGCAATCAGGCACATGATGCGCTACCGCCAATCTCCATCAAGCCAGGCAGAGGGCTGCAGTATGCCCCAAGGTGCTGATGCGGGTACTGGTGATAGTCGCTGGCTTGATCAGAAAATCCCGAGCTCCAGACCGGCGGCCATCGCCTGGCCGAGCTCAAGAGCCTCGTCGAGAAACCCATCGCGCCAGTCGCCGCGGCAGATCACCGTCTCCTGCACCGGCTTCCAGTCGAGCCCGCTGCAAATGCTCTCGATCGCCCGGCGCGTGGCCGTGCCGTCCTTGCCGGCGCGAATCAGGGCGGCATAGGGCATGGCGTCGGTCTCGCCCAATAGGGAGTAGAAGCTGCGATCGAAAAAATCCTTGAGCGCGCCGCTCATGTAGCCGAGATTCTCGGGAGTAATGAAAATGACCGCATCGGCGCCCAGCACGTCATCCGCACCGGCCTCCAGAGGCCGCGCATGGCTGACCTGAACACCCTCGACGGCCTGGTCCCGGGCACCTTGCAGGACCGCCTGCACAAGTTTGCTGATATTGGGCGACGGGTCATGCGCGATGATGGCCAGTCGCTTCATATCAGGTTGCGCTTTCGGCCGGCGCCGTGGCCGAAGACTCGAACATCAGTTCGTCATCCCTGGCATCGACGCGCACGGTGTCGCCGGGCATGAACTCGCCGGCCAGGATCTTCTGCGCCAGCGGGTTTTCCAGCCGACTCTGAATGGCACGCTTGAGCGGGCGGGCGCCGTAGACCGGGTCGAAGCCGGCCTGGCCAATCAGGTCGAGCGCAGCGTCGGTGATTTCCAGGCCGATTTCGCGATCGGCCAGGCGCGCGCGCAGGTATTCGACCTGGATGGCGGCAATATCGTGAATCTGGGCCTGGTCGAGCGGATGGAAAACCACCAGCTCGTCGACGCGGTTGATGAACTCGGGGCGGAAATGCCGGCCAACGACTTCCATCACCGCTGCCTTCATGGCGTCGTAGCCCTGCCCGTGCAGCTCCTGAATGCGATCGGAGCCCAGGTTGGAGGTCATGACGATCACGGTGTTGCGAAAATCGACCGTGCGGCCCTGACCGTCGGTCAGGCGCCCGTCGTCGAGCACCTGCAGCAGGATATTGAAAACCTCCGGATGGGCCTTTTCGACTTCGTCGAGCAGGATGACCGAGTAGGGACGGCGGCGAATGGCTTCGGTCAGATAGCCGCCTTCTTCGTAGCCGACGTAGCCCGGCGGGGCGCCGATCAGACGGGCGACGGCGTGCCTTTCCATGAACTCCGACATGTCGATGCGAACCATCGCGTCTTCGGTGTCGAACAGGAAAGCAGCCAGCGCCTTGCACAGTTCGGTCTTGCCCACGCCCGTGGGGCCAAGAAACAGAAAGGATCCATGTGGCCGATTGGGGTCGGCGAGCCCCGCGCGCGAGCGGCGGATGGCGTCGGCCACGGCGGCCACCGCCTCGTCCTGGCCGATCACGCGCTGGTGCAGAACATCTTCCATCTTGAGCAGCTTGTCGCGCTCGGCCTCGAGCATCTTCGAGACCGGGATGCCGGTCCAGCGGCTGACGACCTCGGCGATTTCCTCTTCGGTGACCTTGTTACGCAACAGCTCGAAGCGGTCGGTCTGCTCGCCGGTTTCGGCGGCCTGAAGCTGGCGCTCAAGCTCAGGGATACGCCCGTGCTGCAGCTCGGCCATGCGCGACAGATCCTGCGCGCGCCGGGCATTGTCGAGCTCGGCGCGGGCGCGCTCGAGCTCCTCCTTGATGTGGGTAACATCCTGGACCGACGCCTTCTCGGTCTTCCAGATTTCCTCCAGATCGGCGTACTCGCGCTCGAGCTCGTCGATTTCGCCTTCCAGGTCGGCCAGGCGCTTCTTCGAGGCCTCGTCGGTTTCCTTCTTGAGCGCTTCGCGTTCGATCTTGAGCTGGATGAGGCGGCGCTCCAGGCGGTCCATGGCCTCGGGCTTGGAGTCAATCTCCATGCGGATGCGGCTGGCCGCCTCGTCCATCAGGTCGATGGCCTTGTCGGGCAGCTTGCGATCGGTGATGTAGCGGTGCGACAGGGTCGCGGCCGCAACCAGCGCCGGGTCGGAAATTTCAACCCCGTGGTGCACTTCGTAGCGCTCCTGCAGGCCGCGGAGAATGGCAATGGTGTCTTCCACGCTCGGCTCTTCGACCAGCACCTTCTGGAAACGACGCTCCAGTGCGGCGTCCTTTTCGATGTTTTCGCGATATTCATTGAGCGTGGTGGCGCCCACGCAGTGCAGCTCGCCGCGGGCGAGCGCGGGCTTGAGCATGTTGCTTGCATCCATCGAGCCTTCGGCCTTGCCGGCGCCAACCACGGTATGAATCTCGTCGATGAACAGGATGATTCGACCCTCTTCGCGCTTGAGTTCGTTGAGCACCGCCTTGAGCCGCTCCTCGAACTCACCGCGATACTTCGCCCCGGCAATCAGGGCGCCCATGTCGAGCGAGAGCACGCGCTTGTTCTTGAGGCCTTCGGTGACCTCGCCGTTGACGATACGCTGGGCCAGGCCCTCGACAATCGCGGTCTTGCCCACGCCCGGTTCGCCGATGAGCACCGGGTTGTTCTTGGTGCGGCGCTGCAGCACCTGAACCGTGCGGCGGATTTCCTCATCGCGGCCGATCACCGGATCCAGCCGCGACTGCTCGGCCTTTTCGGTCAGGTCGATGGTGTACTTCTGCAGCGCCTCGCGGGTATCTTCGGCGTTGGGATCATCGACCGTTTCACCGCCTCTGACCGACTCGATCGCGTCTTCGACGGCCTGGCGCGTCACCCCGGCCTGGTGCAACAGCTCGGTCAGGCCAACCCTGGCCTCGAGCGCGGCCAGCACGAACAGCTCCGAGGCGATATAGGCATCACCGCGCTTGCCGGCAATCTTGTCGGTCAGGTTCAGCACGCGGCCGAGATCGTTGGACAGGTTGACCTGTCCGGCCTGGCCGGTCACTTTGGGGAAACCTTCGACCTTTTCACCCAGAGCCGAGCGCAACTGGTCAACCTGCGCGCCCGAGCGCGACAGCAGACCACGAATGCCGCCGCCTTCCTGATCGAGCAGCGCAAGCATCACATGCTCGGGCTCGAGCATGGCATGATCCTGGCTCAATGCCAGACTCTGGGCCTCGCCCAGCGCCTGCTGGAACCGGGCGGTCAGTTTATCCATTCGCATGACTGGCAGACTCCGCTGTAGAACTTCAACTTATCCACAGGGGTGGGGGCGCCAGAGGCGGGAATCAAGAAAGGGTTCAGGTTTCAGGGTTCAGGGCGGGCTTCGGCCTGGTTTTCCTGAACCCTGAAACCTGAAACCTGAAACCTTCCTAAACGTCCCGAATGGCTAGCAGGCGAATCTCGGTCATGTCTTTGATGGCGTAGCGAATGCCCTCGCGGCCCAGGCCGGAATCCTTCACGCCACCGTAGGGCATGTGATCGACGCGGAAGCTCGGCACGTCGTTGATGATCACGCCGCCTGCCTCGAGCCGATTCCAGGCCTTGTTGATCTTGCCGATATCGCGGATGAACAAGCCCGCCTGCAGCCCGTAGCGCGAATCGTTGATTTCATCGAGCGCACGGTCGAAGTCCGAGAAACGTTCCAGGGTCACGACCGGGCCGAACACCTCTTCTTCGCGCAGCTTGCTGTCGGCCGGCGGATTCTCGACCACGGCAGGGCGCACGATGCTGCCCTCGCGCTGGCCGCCGACAAGCAACTTGCCGCCGCCGTTGACGGCCTCATCGATCCAGTCAACCACGCGACTGGCGTCGTCTTCGGTAATCAATGGGCCGATCCAGGTATTCTCGTCGCGCGGATCGCCGCCCGGCAGCTTGCCGACCTGCTCGCAGAATTGCGTCCTGAAAGCCTCGTAGATGTCGTCGTGAACCAGCACGCGCTGAACCGACACGCAGCTCTGGCCCGACTGATAGAAACCGCCGAACACCACCCGCCCGATCGCGTCATCGAGATCGACATCGTGGTCGATCAGACAGGCCGCGTTGCCGCCCAGCTCCATGACCACCGGCTTCTTGCCGGCGGCCGCCTTGAGTTTCCAGCCAACCAGGTCGGAGCCAGTGAAGCTCAGCAGCTTGAGGCGATCGTCTTCGGTAAAGCGCGCGGCGTGCTCGCGCTCGACGCAGAGAATGGAAAAGGCGCCTTCGGGCAGGTCGCATTCGGCCAGAATCTCGCCGATGAGCAGGGCACCGACCGGCGTCTTGCCGGCCGGCTTGAGAATGAACGGGCAGCCGGCGGCAATGGCCGGAGCAACCTTGTGCGCGACCAGGTTGTAGGGAAAGTTGAATGGTGTGATGAACGACACCGGCCCGATCGGCACGCGCTTGTACATGCCGGTATAGCCTTCCGTGCGCGGGCTGATGTCCATCGGAATCACCTCGCCACCGATTCGGGTCGCTTCCTCGGCGGCCACCTGGAAGGTCTCGATCAGGCGCTTGACCTCGCCTTTTGCGTCGCGACGAACCTTGCCGCCTTCGACGATCAGCACCTCGATGAGCTCTTCCTCGCGCTCGCGAAAGCGCTCGACGCAGTGCAGCAGGACATCGCGGCGCCGATGGGCGCCCAGTTCGGCCATCGGCCGGGCAGCGCTCTCGGCCGCTGCGATGGCCTGATCGACAACCGAGTCATCGGCCTGCGCCACCCGCCAGGCGACCTCGCCGGTGTGCTTGTCCCGTACCTCGAGCTCCTCGTTGGCAAATATGGCCCGGTTGGCAAGATAGTACGGCAGGGCTTTGGCTGTCATGGCTCGACTCCGGCGGCAATTTCACTTCACAGATTAACGCAGCCTCAGTCAACCTGCAGCCAACAGGCGCCAATTCCTCAACCAGCCAACCAGCCAACCAGCCAACCAGCCAACCAGCCAACCAGCCAACCAGC
>CAYUPK010000037.1:0-11164 GCA_964446675.1 uncultured Wenzhouxiangella sp. | reverse complement strand
GGGCCAGCAGGTAGCCTATCCGAACCGGTCAGCCCACACAAAACCGGGAAGAGCCTTTACTATTTGCGTTGGAATCGCGGTAGCCGCGCTTGTGCAGGCTCTCGCCCCGACAGATCAATGGCAACGGTGACCTGCTGGCCGTGCATGTGCGCGTTGATGCGAACATCGGGCTGGCGAACATCCACCGAAGGTCGCGCACCGTCGGGTCGACGCAACTGATCGACGACGGCATCCTTGACGCGTTGCGCGGCGAAACGGCTGTGGGCGATGGCCGCTCTTATGCCGGTGAAGTCCACCGCCAGCGTGTTTTCCGGGCCCAGATGCGCCGACCAGTCAATCGTGCCTGCGCCGCGATACAGCGCATCATCGTCTGCCGCCTGGAACTGCGCGATCGGCAGCAGCACGCGGTTGGCAATGCGCGACCACAGGCAGGCGCGGCAGGCGTCTGCGAGAGCGCCGCTGAAGACCGCGCCGCCGCGCTGCGCGCGAACCCCGGCCAGTCCAAGATCGGTCAGTTCCGCGGCCAGCAGGTCATGCAGCCCGCGCGGGGCGGTAGCGAACAGTTGCACAGCGGGTATGGTCATCAGGGTGCCATGAGAAACGATCAGCGTGAGTCTATCCGAACCGGAGCGACGTGCGAGCGATCAACCGGCTCCCGACCAGGCCCATGATGCGGTAACCTTTGCCAACCGGCTGTCCACTGCGAGGAGTCGACCTGTGTTCTCCAATGTCATCAAATCAACATCCTGCATCGCCCTGGCCTCGGCCCTCTGGCTGATGCCGGCTCGCCCGGCCAGCGCTGCGGAACTGATGCTGGCTCCGGGCATCACCAGCCACGGAGAAGTCACGGCCAACGTCAGCCTGGCCTTCGACTGGAGCCGGCGCTGGTTCGAGAGCGAAACCGGGTATCTCGGCGGCTACTGGAACATCGCCTATACCTGGTGGGAGGCCGGACGCTTCGGAAGCGATGAGCACTCTGTTTCGGCCTCGCCGGTGTTCGTCTATCACTTCAACACCGACGGCTGGCAACCCTTCGTGGAAGCCGGCATCGGGGCGGCGTTTTTCAGTGCCAGTCGGGTCGGCGACCGGCGCCTGGGTTCACGCGCTCACTTCGAAGATCGCTTCGCAGTGGGCCTGCAGATGAGTAAACGCGACGCCTTGCGGCTGCGCGTGATCCACTATTCGAACGCCGGGCTGAAAGACCCCAACGACGGCATCAATAGCTGGGCGCTGGTCTACAGCCGGCGTTTTTGAGCTGACCGGTCAGTCCGCCCTGCCGGCGCTGTCTTTCTCTTCGCGCCCGGGCTTGCTGTCGGACTGCCCACTGGACGACTGTTCGTGGTCGGCCGCCGTTTTTGCCGCCGGGCGGGCGCTGGACGATCCGATATGTCGCAGCCGCACTTCCTGCTGGCCGACCTGCGGCATGCGCTCGCGCACCGCCTGCTCGTCGACCAGACGGTCGGCGCCGTCACTCAAGTGATCGAAGACCTTCTTGTAGCTGTCGGTCAGTTCATTCATGAGCTGAGCAGTGCGCACGAAATGCGCATTGACTTCCTCGCGAAAATGCTCGTTCTCGGCCTTGAGCTGCGCCACCGTCGGCTCGTGCGTTTTCCGGGAGAACACCAGCCAGGCGACGCCGACCCCGACCAGTCCGCCAGAAAGGCCGATGATGACTGCCGTCAAGATATCCAAGTCTCGCTCCTGCCTTCAAAGTCCTGACGCATCATAGCAAACGCAGCGTTACCCCCACGTTCTCGGGCAGCGGATCTAATCGTCGCTTTCCTTCCAGCGCAGTTCGTATAGATCGTGCCGGCGATCGGCCAGGTTGCGCACCGAGCCGTGCGAGCGGATCTCGCGCAGATTGTCCAGATCGAGATCGGCGATCAGCATGGTTTCGGTGTTGGGTGTGGCCTCGTGCGCGATGGCGTCGTGCGGAAAGGCGAAGTCCGAAGGCGTGAACACGGCCGCCTGCGAATACTGCATGTCCATGTTCTCGACCCGGGGCAGATTGCCGACCGAGCCGGTGATGACCACATAGCATTCGTTTTCGATCGCGCGGGCCTGGGCGCAGCGGCGCACTCTCAGGTAGGCGTTGCGGGTGTCGACCCAGTAGGGCACGAACAGGATATTCATGCCGCCATCGGCCAGCAGCCGGGGCAGTTCCGGAAACTCGACGTCGTAGCAGATCAGGATGCCGATGCGGCCGCAGTCGGTGTCGAACACCCGCACCTTGTCGCCGCCCTTCAGGCCCCAGTAACTGACCTCGTCGGGCGTGATATGGACCTTGTACTGGCGGTCCCAGGTGCCGTCGCGCCGCAGCAGATAGCAGACGTTGCGCAGGCGCTCGCCGTCGTACTCGGGCATGGAGCCGGCGATGATGTTGATGTTGTAGGACACGGCAAACTGCTGCATCCGGTCGCGGATGGCTTCGGTATATCCGGCGAGCTGACGCACCGCCTCGGCCGGGCCCTGATCATTCCACGGCGCCATCATCGGGCCGTTGAAGAATTCGGGAAACAGCACGACATCAGCCTGGTAGCCGGATACGGCATCGACGAAGTACTCGATCTGGCTGTAGAGGTCCTCGAGCGAGTCGGTGTGCCGCATCTGCCACTGCACCGCGCCCACGCGCACATCCGAGGGTCGGCCGCCGATCAACGTGCGCTCATCCTCGTCGTAATAGATGTTCACCCACTCGAGCAGGACGGCGTGGCCGGCCGAATCCCGGTCGTCGGGCAGGTAGTTGCGCACGATGCGCCGCACCTGAAAGTCGTTGGCGAGCTGAAAGGTCAGGATGGGATCGACCAGCTCGCGCGCACGTATCCGGGCGACGTACTGCTGCGGCGTCATCTCGTCGGCGTAGTGCCGATAGCCGGGAATGCGGCCGCCCACGACGATGCCGCGCAGATTCAGGTTCTCGCACAGCTCCTTGCGCGCATCGTAGAGCCGGCGGCCCAGGCGCAGATCGCGGTAGTCCGGGTGGACAAACACATCCACGCCGTAGAGCACGTCGCCGCGGGCATCGTGGGTGGTCAGGTAACCGTTGCCGACGATATCCCAGTAGCGATGATTCTGGCCCCAGCGACTGTACTTGACGATCAGCGAGATCGCCGCCGCCACCACCTTGCCATTGTCTTCGATGCAGATCTGGCCTTCGGGAAAACGGGTGATCTGCGACTCGAACTGCTCGCGCTCCCAGGCGCCGTCCAGGCCCGGGTAGACGCGCTCCATGATTTCGGCGATGTCGTCGTAGTCTTCCTTGCGCGAAGGGCGCAGGACCAGACGATGGGGCTCGGTGCTGCCGTCGGATGGGTTCATTGACGAACCTCGAAGTCTGACTGTGATTGAGACTCGACCTTTTAACACGAAGCGCAAGCGGGAGGACACGGTTGGCGCGAAGAAAACGCAAACGCCCGGCCCGGCCAACCGCAGGCCAGGGCGGCCTGTATCCGGGCGGTATAATCCGACACCATGACCCTCGCCGCTCCCGGACCCGAAACCCGCGTCTATCGCCCAGCCGAACTCAATCGCGAGGTTCGGCTGCATATCGAGGCCGGGTTTCCGCGGCTGTGGCTGTCGGGGGAGATTTCCAACCTGGCGCGTCCGCCCTCCGGCCACATCTACTTCACGCTCAAGGACGAGCGCGCCCAGATCCGCTGCGCTCTGTTCAAGGGCAATGCGACGGGGATGGGATTCAGGCCGGAAAACGGCATGCAGGTGCTGGTTCGCGGGCGGCTGAGCCTCTACGAACCCCGCGGCGACTACCAGTTGATCGCCGACGGCATGCTCGAAGCCGGCGCCGGCGCGCTGGCCCGGGCCTTCGAGGCGCTCAAGAAAAAGCTCGAGGCCGAAGGTCTGTTCGATCAGGCGCGCAAGCAGCCCCTGCCCGGCTGGCCCGAACGCATCAGTGTGGTCACCTCGCCCTCGGGCGCAGCCGTGCGCGACATTCTCAAGACCCTGGCCCGGCGCTGGCCGCGCGCGAAGGTGCGCATCTATCCCAGCCAGGTCCAGGGCGAAACCGCCCCGGCCGAGCTTGTTCACGCGCTCGAAGCGGCCGATCGGCACGGCTTCGGCCAGGTCATCGTGCTGGCCCGCGGCGGCGGCTCGCTGGAGGATCTGTGGGCCTTCAACGACGAGGGCCTGGCCCGTGCCATTGCCGCCTGCCGCACGCCGGTGATAAGTGGCGTGGGCCACGAAACCGATTTCACCATTGCCGATTTCGTGGCCGACCAGCGCGCGCCCACGCCCACGGCCGCGGCCGTGGCAGCCACGCCCGACGGCCCGGAACTGCTCGTCCAGCTTGGCCGCAGCGAAACGCGTCTGGCCCGGGTCATTCAGCACGCGCTCGAGCGCCAGATGCAGCGCCTGGACCATGCCGACAAGCGCCTTCGCCAGCAGCACCCGAGCCGACGACTCGACGAACTGACCCGGCGCCGCGCCGAGCTGTTTCGTCGCGGCGAACTGGCCGTCAAGCGGGAAATGGATTCGCGCCAGCGCCAGCTTCAGGGCCTCGAAAGCCGCCTGCTGGCCCGCCACCCGGGCCGGAAGATCGAACGATTCGACCAGCAGCTTGGCGCCCTCCACGCCCGCCTGGAGCGCGCTGCAAGGTACTCGCTCGAACGTCGCCAGCAGCAACTGGCGGCTGCGGCCCGCTCGCTCAACAGCGTCAGCCCGCTGGCCGTGCTCGAGCGCGGTTACGCCGTGGTTCGAGATCCGCAAGGCCGGGCGATAACCGAAAGAAACCGGTTTATAAAAGGCAAGCAGATCAATATATTGATGGATACATTTGAAGTGGATGCAGAGGTCTTGTCACCGCCCAGGGACGCACAACTGAAATGAGCCTTCGCCTGATCGAGCCGGTGACACACGAGGCCGAAATCAAGAAGAGCCGTTTTATCGCCCGGGCCGCGCCGGTGGAGGACGAGGCCGCCGCGCTGGCCTTCATCGAGCGCGTCAGCGACCCCGCAGCCAACCACAACTGCTGGGCCTGGCTGATCGGCGACAGCTACCGCTTCGACGATGCCGGCGAGCCGGGCGGCACCGCCGGACGGCCGATTCTGCAGGCGATCGAGAATCAGGGCTATGACCGCACGGTGGTGGTCGTCACCCGTTTTTTCGGCGGCATCAAGCTTGGCACCGGCGGCCTGGCCCGGGCCTACGGCGGCACGGCCAGCGAGGCGCTGCGCACCGCCGAGAGCGCACCCATCGTCCCCAAAGTCCGGCTGCGCCTGCGCCTGCCCTTCGAATTCGTCGACGCCGCCCACCACGCCCTGTCGGAGTTCAACGGCGACAAGCTCGACGAAGATTATGCCGCCGACGGCGTGACTCTGATCGTCACCATCCCGGCAGCCAGCCGCCAGGCCTTTGCCGAGCACATGCGCGACGCGGCCCGTGGCCAGGTGCGCGTGGCGCGGATCTGACCCGGGAACGCTGGGTCGATTCGAGCAGACCTACTTGAGCAAACCGATCTCGCGCAGTCGCTCGAGCAGGTAATCGTGCGAGGCGATCGGCTGGTAGCGGTCGGGATTGTCCGCGCCGACGCAACCCGGCAGGGTCTCGATGACGAAATCGGGATTCGGGTGCAGAAAAAAGGGAATTGAATAGCGCGAGCGCTTCGCCGCTTCGCCGGGCGGGTTGACCACCCGGTGCGTGGTCGACGGATAGACGTGATTGGTCAGGCGCTGCAGCATATCGCCGACATTGACCACGATGGTGCCAGGCAGGGTAGTCACGGCAATCCAGCGGCCGTCGCGCGTGAGGATTTCCAGACCCTGCTCGCGCGAGCCCACCAGCAGCGTGATCAGGTTGATATCCTCGTGCCGGGCGGCACGCACCGCACCTTCGGGCGCGTTGTCGATCGGTGGATAGTGCAGCGGACGCAGGATGGAGTTGCCGTAGTCGGTCTTGTCGGCAAACCAGTCGGGGGCCAGCCCCAGGTCACAGGCCGCGGCGGACAGAACGCGATCACCCAGCTGTTCCAGGGCGCGGTAGACTTCGAGCGCCCGGTCGCGAAAGCCCGGCACTTCCGCCGGCCAGAGATTGGGCATCAGGATGGCAGGATGCGGATTGCTCTGGTCGGGAATTTCACGGCCGACGTGCCAGAACTCCTTGAGATCGGGCACTTCGCGGCCCTTGGCATGTTCGACGCCGAAGCCGGTATAGCCGCGCGCGCCGCCCTTGCCGGGCTGGTGATAACGCAGCTTGGTCGCTTCCGGCAGGGCGAAGAATTCGCGGAAGGCATCGTAGGCCCCGTCGATGATCGCCTGGTCAATGCCATGGTCGGTAATGCCGACGAAGCCGAACTCGCGCCACGCCTGACCGAGCCGGCGGCTGAACCCGCCCCGATGGCCGTCGAAATCAGCCAGGGAGAGCACCGGGATGCCGGTGGCATACGCTGTCACGACGCCAACTCCTGGCGAACGCAGTCGGCCAGCTCCTCGGCGAGGCCTTCGACCTGATCGGAGTCGAAACCCTCGACCGTCACCCGAACGACCGGCTCGGTACCCGAGGGCCGCAGAATCACCCGCCCCTGGCCAGCGAGTGCTTGTTCGGCGCGACGCACGGCCGAATCAATCGCCGCATTCCCAGCGATTGTCGCGCCGCCGTTGCCGGACCTGGGCACGTTGATCATGACCTGCGGACACTTGCGCATGCCTGCGGTCAGATCGGCCAGCGAGCGGCCGCTGTGCGCCACCACCTCGAGCACCTGCAGCGCGCTGACGATGCCGCAGCCGGTAGCGGCGCGATCCAGGCACAGAATATGCCCCGAGGGCTCGCCACCGAGCACCCAGCCGCGCTCGATGAGGGCCTTGTGGACAAAGCGGTCGCCAACGGGACTGCGCACGAAATCGACGCCGCGCTCACCAAGCGCCTGCTCGAGGCCGAAATTGCTCATCACCGTGCCGACCACGCCGCCCTGCATTCCGCCCGTGGCACGGCGCGCTTCGGCCAGAACGAACAGAATCTCGTCGCCGTCGACCAGTTCGCCGCGGTGGTTGACCATCACCACGCGATCGCCGTCGCCGTCAAAGGCCACGCCCAGGTCGGCGCGTTCGGCCGTGACCATGCGCGCCAGATTCTCGGGATGTGTCGAGCCGCATTCGCGGTTGATATTGAGCCCGTCGGGCCGGTCGAAGATGCTGATCACTTCGGCCCCCAGCTCGCGGAACACTTCCGGAGCGATGCGGTAAGTCGCGCCATTGGCCGAGTCGACCACGATCTTGAGTGCTTCGAGCCGGGTGCCCCAGGTCACCGTGCCCTTGCAGTATTCTACGTAGCGGCCGACGGCATCGTCGATCCGCCTGGCCTTGCCCAGGTGCTGCGGGGCAACCTGAACGAAAGGCTCGTCGAGCCGCGCCTCGATGGCCACCTGCAGGTCGTCGTCAAGCTTTTGCCCCTCGCGCGAGAAGAACTTGATGCCGTTGTCCTCGAAGGGATTGTGCGAGGCCGAGATCACGATGCCGGCGGCAGCGTGCATGCTGCGCGTCAAATGGGCGATCGCCGGCGTGGGCATCGGCCCGAGCAGCAGAATGTCGACCCCGGCAGCCGAAAAACCGGCCTCCAGAGCCGACTCGAACAGGTAGCCCGAAATGCGGGTGTCCTTGCCGATCACCACCGTGGCCTCATCGCCATAGGTATCGATGAGCACGCGGCCGGCGGCCCAGCCGAGCCTGAGCATGAAATCGGCCGTGATCGGCGGCTCGCCAACATGTCCGCGAATGCCGTCGGTTCCGAAGTATTTCATTTTTGCCACCTTTTCAGGAGTCCTGCTCGATTCTATCGGTTCGTGGCGCACCTTCGACGGCCCGCAGTACCTTCAGGGCATCGACCGTTTCGGCGACATCGTGCGCCCGGATGATTGCCGCGCCCTTGTGGGCGGCAATCAGATGGGCCGCTACCGAGGCGGCGACCCGGTCTGCCGCCCGCTTGTGGCCGGTCAGCGCGCCCAGCATCGACTTGCGCGACAGACCGACCAGGATCGGAAAGCCCATCGCCACCAGCTCGTCGAGCCGCGCCAGCAGCTCGAGGTTGTGATCAAGCGTCTTGCCGAAACCAAAGCCCGGGTCGAGCACGATCCGCGAAGGATCGATGCCGGCGCTGCGACAGACCTGCACACGCTCGCTCAGAAAGTCGCGAATATCATCCACGACCGAATCGTAGACCGGGTTGTCCTGCATCGTGCGCGGCTCGCCGAGCATATGCATGATACAGACCGGCACGCCCAGTTCCGCCACTGTTTCGACCACGCCCGCGATCCGCAGGCCGTTGATGTCATTGATCATCGCCGCGCCGGCGGCGACTGCGCGGCGCATCACCGCCGGCTTGGCCGTATCGATCGAAACCGGCACACCGGTGGCCGCGACGATCCCCTCGATCACCGGCAGGACGCGCCCAAGCTCCTCGGCCTCGTCAACGGGCGCCGCACCCGGCCGCGTGGATTCACCACCTATATCCAGAATATCAGCACCGGCAGCGGCCAGCTCGAGCGCGTGGTTGACGGCGCGATCGGAATCGAAAAAGCAACCGCCGTCGGAGAAGGAATCCGGCGTGACGTTGACCACGCCCATGACCAGCGTTCGGCCGGTTGCGTGCGCCTGCTGCAGGCGTTGTGCGAGCGTCTCGTTCATGGCCTTGCGGCATTGGAAAGGTACCTGCGGCATTCTATCGCGTCGAGGCCTCTCAGGCGGCCGGGCATGCGCAACGGTCAGGTCAGGAATCGGAATGCGCGCGGGCGGCCGCGGCGATATGCTTGCCGTCATGAACGACCCCGACCACCAGATGCACAGACTCGCCACGGCGCTGAAGACTGCCGCCTGCGACAACTTCGATATCGACGTCAACGGCCTGGCGGAGCTGGCCGGCTACAGCCCAGGCCATTTCCAGCGCGTGTTCCGTCGCTGCCTCGGCATCAGCCCGGGTCGATTTCTGCGGCATGCGCGCATCGAGCGCTTCGCCGAGCTCCTGCGCAGCGGCCTGAGCGTGACCGAGGCAGCGCACCAGGCCGGATTCGGTTCCTCCAGCCGCGCCCATCAGGCTGCACGAGATGGCCTGGGCATGGCTCCGTCTCGCCTGGCCCGGGGCGGCGAAGGCGAACACATCCATTACGGCATCGCCAGTTGCCGGCTGGGCCGGATCCTGGCGGCAGCTACCGAACGTGGGCTGTGCGCGGTGCTGCTGGGCGACGACGAGGACGAGCTGCTCTCGGACCTGCGGCGGCGATTCCCCCGTGCCGAGCTGGAAGCAGGCAGCAAACCTTTCCAGTCGACGCTCGATCGCGTCGTGAACCTGATCGATCATTCGGCGAAGTTACCGCCTTCCCTGCCGCTGGACCTGCACGGCACGGCTTTCCAGAGAAAAGTCTGGGATGCGCTGCAGGACATTCCTCCGGGACGCACGACGACCTATGGCGAGCTGGCGCAGCGCGTCGGTCTACCCGGAGGCGCCCGGGCCGTAGCGCAGGCTTGCGGGGCCAATCCGGTGTCGGTGATCGTGCCCTGCCATCGCGTAGTGGCCGCCGACGGCGGGCTGGGCGGGTATCGGTGGGGAATCGAGCGGAAGCGGGCGCTGCTTGCGCAGGAGCAGCGCGACGCGTAGTCATGTTGGCTAGTTGGCTGGTTAGCTGGTTAGCTGGTTCGGCATCTGATGTCAATGGGGGGCGGCTTCGCCGCGAATTGCACTGCCAGCCGGCAGGCTGATCGCGGTCTGGAGACCGCTCCAACAAACGCTGTCAGCAAGATTCTGTGGTAGCGATCTCCAGATCGCGCTTCGGCGTTTCGGCCCTGCAAGCCCTTGCGCGGCTTGCCCGCCCCGCCAACCCATCGGCTGCCGAGCCAGCTAACCAGCCAACCAGCTAACCAGCCAACCAGCCAACCAGCTAACCAGCTAACCAGCCAACAGGCTCACCCAAGCGCCGGCTGCCCTGACGGCTCCTCGCCCTTGTTATCGCCGTCGCTGCCCGACGGCGGCTCGCTGTCGTTCCAGCCTTCGGGCGGATCGGGCTCCTGGCCGTCCATGATCTGGTCGATCTGCTTCGAGTCGATCGTCTCGTAGCGCATCAGGGCGTCGGCCATCAGGTGCAGCTCCCGCTGGTGCTTGCCAAGGATGTCCATGGCCTTGTCGTAGGCCGCGTCGATGATGCGGCGCACTTCCTTGTCGATCTTGCGGTGAGTTTCATCCGAGATGCTCTTGTGCTGGGTCACCGAACGGCCCAGAAAGACCTCATCCTCGCTCTCATCGTAGGAAAGCGGGCCGAGCTCGTCGGAAAGCCCCCACTTCGAGACCATGTTGCGCGCAATCGCGGTAGCCCGCTCGATGTCGTTGGAAGCGCCCGTGGTGACCTTGTCCTTGCCGTAGATCAGCTCTTCGGCAACGCGGCCGCCGAACAGGCTGGCGAGCTGCGATTCGAGCTGGGTCTTGTTCTGGCTGTACTTGTCCTCCTCGGGCAGGAACATGGTCACGCCAAGCGCTCGGCCGCGCGGGATGATGGTGACCTTGTAGACCGGGTCATGGTCGGGCACGATGCGCCCGACAATGGCGTGGCCGGCCTCATGGTAGGCCGTCAGGCGCTTGTCTTCCTCGGACATGACCATGGATTTGCGCTCGGCGCCCATCATGATCTTGTCCTTGGCCAGCTCGAAATGGCGTTGCTCTACCGACTTGCTGTCCTCACGGGCGGCAAACAGAGCAGCCTCGTTGGCCAGGTTAGCCAGATCGGCCCCGGAAAAGCCCGGCGTGCCGCGCGCAATGACGCGCGCGTCGACATCGTCGGCCAGCGGCAGCTTGCGCATGTGGACCTTCAGGATCTGCTCGCGGCCCTTGATATCGGGCAGGGGCACGACCACCTGGCGGTCGAAGCGGCCCGGCCTGAGCAGGGCCTGGTCGAGCACGTCCGGACGGTTGGTGGCGGCAATCATGATGATGCCTTCGTTGCCCTCGAAGCCGTCCATTTCGACCAGTAGCTGGTTGAGCGTCTGCTCGCGCTCGTCGTGGCCGCCGCCCAGACCGGCGCCGCGCTGTCGGCCGACGGCATCGAGCTCGTCGATGAAGATGATGCACGGGGCGTGCTTCTTGGCGGTTTCGAACATGTCGCGAACGCGCGAGGCGCCGACACCGACGAACATCTCGACGAAATCGGAGCCGGAAATCGAGAAGAACGGCACCTTGG
>CAYUPK010000036.1:0-12249 GCA_964446675.1 uncultured Wenzhouxiangella sp. | reverse complement strand
GCGGATGCCAAAGATCAAGATTACGGATTAGGGTTTCAAAGAAGGTTTCAGGTTTTAGGCAGCGTGACGCCGCGCTGGCCCATGTATTTGCCGGCGCGGTCGGCATACGAGACTTCGCAGACTTCGTCCGATTCAAGGAACAGGAACTGGGCCACGCCTTCGTTGGCGTAGACCTTGGCCGGCAGCGGCGTGGTGTTGGAGAACTCCAGGGTGACGTGGCCTTCCCACTCCGGCTCGAGTGGCGTGACGTTGACGATGATGCCGCAGCGCGCGTAGGTGGATTTGCCCAGGCAGATGGTGAGCACGTTGCGCGGAATGCGGAAATACTCGACCGTGCGCGCCAGGGCAAACGAGTTGGGCGGGATGATGCAGACATCGCCGGTGAAATCGACAAAGCTCTTGTCGTCGAAGGCCTTGGGGTCGACGATGGCGGTGTTGATGTTGGTGAAGATCTTGAATTCGTTGGCGCAGCGTCCGTCGTAGCCGTAGCTCGAGGTGCCGTAGGACACCACTCTGCTGCCTTTGGCGTTGTGACGGACCTGGCCGGGCTCGAAAGGCTCGATCATGCCGTGCTCTTCGGCCATGCGGCGAATCCAGCGATCGGACTTGATGCTCATCTTCTGCGGGGCTCCGGGTGTTTGACAGCGCGCGGGCGCTGGATTATCGCACGAGTTGGTTGGCTGGTTGGCTGGTTGGCTGGTTCGGCAGCCGCGAGGCTTGGTGGGCGGCTGCGCCGCGAGCGGGGTGGAGCTGGAAAAATCAAATCCTTTGAAACGCGAAGACGCGAAGATGCAAAGAAAATAAAAGAGCGATGGAACCACGGAAAACACGAAAGGCACGGAATAGGGATCAGGTTTCAGGGAAACGAGGCGTGGCTGGTTGTTTGATTAGTTGGCTGGTTCGGCAACCGGGAGGTTTAGTGGGCGGCGTTGCGGCGAAGGTTTTGGTGCCATACCGAAGGGCAAGCCCCGCTACCCCTTTGCGCGGCGAAGCCGCCCCGCACAACTGGCAGTTGCCGCCTGAACCCTGAAACCTGAACCCTTCATTTCCTGAAACCAGTTAACCAGCGAACCAGCGAACCAGCGAACCAAAAACTACCCCTGCGGCGGTGGCTGCTGGATCAGTTCGACGCTGGTGGTGAAGAGCTGGTTGCCGCGGATGACCTCGAGTTCCATGTCCGAGCCCGGATTCGAGCTGGCGATGCGCTGCATCAGCTCGCGCGCGCTGCCGACCCTTTCGCCATTGGCGCTGACCAGGATGTCGCCGTGCTGCAGTCCGGCCCGCCAGGCGGGGCCGCCGCGGATTACCTGGGTGACGCGGGCGCCGGGCTGCAGCGTTTCGGCGGTGGCCAGGCGCAGGCTCACGTCGGTCAGCTCCACGCCGATCCAGCCGCGTGTCACCCGCCCGTACTCGATGATCTGATCGGTCACGCGGCGGACCACCGATGCGGGAATGGCGAATGAAATTCCCTGCGCTCCGGTTTCCTGGCCCATGGAGGCGCTGTTGATCCCGACGACCTCTCCGGTCGAGTTGACCAGGGCGCCGCCGGAATTGCCGGCATTGATGGCCGCGTCGGTCTGGATGAAATCCTCATAGGATGCCAGGCTGACGTGGCCGCGACTGGTGGCGCTGACGATACCCATGGTGACCGTGTGGCTCAGGCCGAAGGCGTTGCCGATGGCAAGCACCACGTCGCCGGTTCTCAGGTTGTCGTCGGGCGCGAGGGTGGCTGCCGGCAGATCGTCAAGATCCACGCGCAGCAGGGCTAGATCGGTGGCCGGATCGGATCCGACGACGCTGGCGCCGGCCACGCGCCCGTCCCAGAGGGCTACAAGGATGTCGTCGACACCGGAAATGACGTGCTGCGTGGTCAGCACCAGGCCGTCTTCTGAGATAATGACGCCCGAGCCGAGACCGCGGCGCGGGCGGGTAATGGTCCGATCGCGGTAGAGTCGACTGAACAGCGGGTCGGAAAACTCCTGGCCCAGCGACTCGGTCACGATGGTGCGGGTGTAGACGCTGACCACCGACGGCGCAGTTCGGTTGACGGCATCGGCGTAGGATGCGACCGGATCGACTTCGTTCTGGCGCCAGGCTGGCAGCAGCTGTGGCCACAGCCACACCAGCACGAAGGCCACGGCCAGGCCGATGACGATGAACTGCAGGGCAAAATGAATGATGCGCGTCATGGACTTGGCTCGGGGCAGTCTGCCAGGCTAAGTAACTGATTCATCAGCGGGCGGCCCGCCAGAAAATACCGGGCAGGCCAGACAAAAAGGTTGCAACCCTCTACGAATGAGGCAGGATAACAGCGCACAATTGAGTATTTGCTTAATTTTTCGCTAAAATAGCGGGCTGATTGTGTTCTCGTTTGCGGAAGCTCGGTAGCCGTGGCCGTATCGGCTCCCGCCGGCGCTTTCGGGCAAAGCATCGTAAGGTAGCGCCAGAGGACAGGCCTTGCCCGACGATTTTGGATGGTCTTGTGATCTCGATCGCGTGATCTTGATTTTTTTATCGGGAGTGTTTCATGTCGGAAACTGATCTTGCTTCCACGCAGCCGCCGGAAAATCCCGGCCGCCGCCGTCTGCTGACCTGGACGACGGGCGTGGTCGGTGCCGTTGGCGCCGGTCTGGCCATCTGGCCGTTCGCCGCTTCCTGGAAGCCCAGCGCCAAGGCGCGCCTTGTCGGCGCCCCCGTTCAAGTGAATATCGGCAACCTGGAGCCGGGTCAGATGATGCGCGTGGTCTGGCGCGGACAGACGATCGGCATTCTGCGGCGCAACGAGCGCATGCTCGATGACCTGCCCAAGCTCAACGACAAGCTGGCCGATCCGGATTCCGAGGTGGCTTCCCAGCAGCCGCCCTATGCGCAGAACATCGCGCGCGCCATCCGGCCCGAGTACTGGGTGGCGAACATTCACTGCACGCATCTGGGCTGCATTCCCCAGCTCTTGCCCGAGGCCGGATCGCAGCCTTTCGATGCCCAGTGGCTTGGCGGTTTCTTCTGCCCCTGCCACCGCTCGAAGTTCGACCTGTCCGGACGCGTCTACAGCGGCGTGCCGGCGCAGCTCAATCTCGTCATTCCGCCCTACCACTTCATTGACGACCAGACGGTCATGATCGGCGTCGGTCCCGAAGGAGCAGCTTGACCATGGCCAAGCCCGCGAGCAGTTTCAGCAAGAACGTGCAGGCCGTCGGCACCTGGATCGACGAGCGCCTGCCGGTCAGCAAGCTCTGGCGTGAGCACCTGACCGAATACTACGCACCAAAGAACTTCAACCTGTGGTACTTCTTCGGCTCCCTTGCGATCGTGGTTCTGGTCAATCAGTTGCTGACCGGCATCTGGCTGACCATGTTCTACACGCCGCACGCAGACCTGGCCTTCGGCTCGGTGGAATACATCATGCGTGACGTCGAGTGGGGCTGGCTGATTCGCTACATGCACTCCACCGGTGCGTCGTTCTTCTTCATCGTGGTGTATCTGCACATGTTTCGCGCCATGCTCTACGGTTCGTACCGCAAGCCGCGCGAACTGATCTGGGTGCTGGGCGTGTTCATTCTGCTGGTCCTGATGGCCGAGGCCTTCATGGGCTACGTGCTGCCCTGGGGCCAGATGTCGTACTGGGGTGCCCAGGTGATCATTTCGCTGTTCGGGGCCGTCCCGGAGGTGGGCGATATCCTCGTTGAATGGATCCGTGGCGATTACATGATTTCCAACGCCACGCTCAACCGCTTCTTCGCGCTGCACGTGGTGGCCCTGCCGCTGGTGCTGCTGGCGCTGGTGGTGCTGCACCTGGTGGCACTGCACGAAGTCGGCTCCAACAACCCCGACGGCGTCGAGATCAAGAAGCACACCGACGAGAAGGGCCGGCCGCTCGACGGCATTCCCTTCCACCCCTACTACACCGTCAAGGATCTGTTCGGGGTGGGCGTATTCCTGCTGTTGTTCGCCTTTGTGCTGTTCTACGCGCCGGAGCTCGGCGGCCTGTTCCTCGAGCCGGACAACTTCGTGCCGGCCGACCCGCTGGTCACGCCCGAGCACATCGTGCCGGTGTGGTACTTCACGCCGTACTACGCCATGCTGCGGGCCATTCCCGACAAGTTCCTCGGCGTCATGGTCATGGGTGCGGCGGTCTTTGTGCTGTTCTTCCTGCCGTGGCTGGATCGCTCCCGCGTCAAGTCGATTCGCTACAAGGGCTGGCCGAGCAAGATCATGCTGGTCCTGTTCGTGATCGCATTCATCCGGCTGGGCATGCTGGCGCTGGGCCAGGGCACGCCGATTCAGACGCTCGAGTCGCGTATCTGGACGGCTTACTACTTCGCGTTCTTCGCGCTGATGCCGTTCGTGACCATGTTCGAAAAAACCAAACCGGAACCGGAGCGGGTGACCAAGTGATGAGATTCAGAAACATTCTTGCAGCAGCCGCCATGCTGGCTTCCGGCTTCGTTTTCGCCGCCGGCGGGGGCGAGGGCCTGCAGTCTGCCGGCATCAACGTGCACGACAAGGCCTCGCTGCAGCGCGGCGCGATGATGTACGTCAACTATTGTCTGGGCTGCCATTCCCTGCAGTATCTGCGCTACAACCGCCTGATCGAGGATCTCGATCTGAGCGAGGAACAGATCGAGAAATTCCTGCTGCACGGCGATCAGGAGGTGTCCGATCCGATGATCAGCGTCATGGACGCCGACGAGGCGACCGAGTGGTTCGGCATTGCGCCGCCGGATCTGACGCTGACCGCACGTTCGCGCGGGGTCGACTGGATTTATTCCTATCTCAAGGGCTTCTACCTGACCGAAGACGGCTGGAACAACACCGTGCTGGCCAACGCGTCGATGCCGCACGTGCTGTGGGAGCTTCAGGGCATTCAGCGCCCGATCACCGAATCGAGCACCGACGCGGAAGGCGTCGAGCATGTCGAAATCGTCGATCTGGAGCTCGACGAGGAAGGCAAGCTCTCGCCCGAGACTTACAGCGAGTACGTTCGCGACCTGACCGCTTTCATGCGCTACGCGGCCGAACCTTCCGTGCTCAAGCGTGAGAAGATGGGAATCTGGGTCTTGCTTTTCCTGGTCGCCTTCACGTTCCTGGCCTGGCTGCTTTATCAGGAGTTCTGGAAGGACGTGAAAAAGTGATCGTGCGTGAGCGGGGGCGGCGTATCGACACACTTTTCAATGGAGTAGCAGGCTTATGATGGCCCTATATTCTTCGGAAAACTGCCTGGACTGTCACCGCACGCGGTTCGTCCTGGCGGAGAAGGGGATCAACGTGGAGATTATCCAGGTTGAGCAGGATCGCGCGGCCTCGGCGGATCTCGCCGAGCTCAATCCCTACGGCGAAACGCCGACGCTGGTCGACAAGGATCTCAAGCTCTACGGCACCTGGGTGGTCACCGAGTACCTTGACGAGCGCTATCCGCACCCGCCCCTGATGCCGGTCGACCCGCTGTCGCGTGCCTATCTGAGGCAGGCGCTGTACCGCATCAATCGCGACTGGATCGAGCCGGCCAGGATCATCGAGACCTCGGGCGGCAAGAAAAGGGTCGCAACCGCAAAAAAGCAGTTGCTGGACAACATCATCTCGTCGGACGACCTTTTCGGGCTGCGTGAGTATCTGCTCAGCGACGAACTGACCCTGGTGGACTGCGCTCTTCTGCCCCTGCTGTGGCGCCTGCCGGCCTACGATGTCAAGCTGACCGCCAAAAAGGCGCCCAACATCACCAGTTACATGGAGCGGATGTTTACCCGTGATTCCTTCAAGCGCAGCCTGACCGAAGCGGAGCGCATCGTGCGGGAGGGCGAATAGCCCATGCTTTCAAGCCGCCCCTACCTGGTTCGCGCCATCAACGACTGGATCGTTGACAGCGGTCTGACGCCCCACTTGCTTGTCGACGCCGACCAGCCCGGCCTGGACGTTCCCGAATCGAGCATTCAGGACGGCCGGGTCGTGCTCAATATCTCGCCCAGTGCAGTACGTGACCTCTTGATCGACGACGAGCTGGTGACCTTTGTCGCCCGGTTTGGCGGGGTTTCGCGCGCGGTGACCGTGCCGATTGGCGGCGTCGAGGCCGTCTATGCGCGCGAGAACGGGCGCGGCATGATGTTTCCGGTCGACGGGGAAGACGACGACGCTGCCCCCGGGTCCGGCGAGGCCGACTCCAGCGACGCAGAAGACAAGCCCGATCGCAAGTCGCGGCCGAATCTGACGGTGGTTAAATAGGGTTCAGGATTCAGGGTTTGGCTCGATCAGCTTGCCGCCGTCCTCGAGCTCTCCCCACACGCTGATCATGGTATTGCCCGAAAGCGTCAGCTCGCCGCGGCGCCGGCCGGTTCCTTCAGGACTGAACTCGAAGCGGTAGCGCCGCTGCCAGCGCAGGCCGCTGGTGGTTCTGACAGGGCGCAGGGAGCTCAGCGCCACGGTCTGATCCAGCAGTTGCCAGCCCTGGCGCTTGCAGAAGCTGCGCGCGAGATTGCGGGCATGGTCGTGGGCGTTGACCGCCGAGATCCAGAAGACGATCGCCGCCGCCAGAATCAGCAGCGCCCCGAAGCTCCCCTCCAGACCGCTCATCTTCGAGCTCGAAGCAGCACGTAGACGGCACCGGTGCCGCCGTCATGCGGCGGCGTGGAGGCGAAGGCGGCGACGCGGTCATGGCGGCTGAGCAGCCGCGCTGTCAGGCGTTTGAGCTGGGGGCCGGCAGGCCCCGATCGCAGTCCCTTGCCGTGGATGATGCGCACGCAGCTGAGCCGCTCGCGCTCGGCCTCGCTCAGGAACTTGCGAATCGAAGATGAGGCCGCTTCCAGATTCATCTGATGCAGATCCAGTTCGTCTTCCACGCGCCAGTGGCCGCGGCGCAGACGGGTGAGAACGCGCTTTTGCAGGCCCGGGTGCAGATAGCTGATTTCCTCGCCGGTCTCGATGCTGGCGAAATCGATCGGTCCGTGGGCCAGATCGTCCATGACGCGGGCCTCGTCACGCTCGCGCTGGCTGGCCCTGGGGCGCGGTGGTTCGGGCCGGGAGTGATCGCGTTCGCTGCGAATCCGGCGCACGGCACCGACCGCCGAGCGGAAAAGGTCGCGGTCGTTGTCGGATTCGCTCATGGTCGTTTATCTCCTGCAGTCTTCGTTTATAGTTATGGCTTTGACCTTCCGGTTCAAGCATGCATATTCTGATTGCCAACGATGACGGGCTGCACGCGCCCGGAATCCGGCTGTTGTCCGAGCGGCTGGTGGAACACTCCGACCAGGTGACTGTCGTGGCGCCCGATCGCGACCGTTCGGGTGCCAGCAACTCACTGACCCTCGATCGGCCCATTCGGGTCGAGAAGCGTCGCGACGGCGTATTCAAGGTCTACGGTACCCCGACTGACTGCGTCCACGTTGCCATCACCGGCCTGCTGGGCGACGAACCCGACATGGTGGTTTCCGGGATCAACGCCGGCGCCAATCTCGGCGACGACGTGCTCTATTCGGGCACGGTGGCTGCCGCCATGGAGGGCCGCTTTCTGGGGCTGCCTGCCATGGCCGTCTCCCTGGTTCATACCCAGGACCAGCTTCGTCACTACGACACCGCGGCCGAGGCGGCCTGCCGGCTGATGGCGCAGCTCAGGGAAAAGCCGCTGCCGGCCGACACCATTCTCAGCGTCAACGTGCCCGATCTGCCGTGGGAAGAAATCCGCGGCTTCGAGACCACGCGCCTGGGGCATCGCCACCGTTCCGACGACGTCATTCCGCTCGAGGATCCTCGCGGCCGGCAGTTCTTCTGGATTGGTCCGGCCGGAAGCGAGGCGGATAACGGGCCGGGCACGGATTTTCACGCCGTGCGCAACCGCTACGTCTCGGTGACCCCGATTCACGTCGATTTGACGCGCTATCAGGCCCTGGACGACGTCAGCCAGTGGATCGGCCAACTCGATGGCGGACAACAGCGGCAGAAACGGTGATGGGTTCGAAGGCGCACAGCGGTATTGGCATGACGTCCGAGGGCACCCGCCAGCGGCTGGTACGGCGCCTGCGCGAGAAGGGAATTCACGACGAGCGCGTGCTTCAGGCCATGGTCGATACGCCGCGCCACCTGTTCGTCGACGAGGCGCTTTCATCACGCGCCTACGAGGACACCGCACTGCCCATCGGCCGCGGCCAGACCATCTCCCAGCCCTTTGTGGTGGCCATGATGACCCAGGCGGTGATGCGCGAGGAGCCCCTGGGCAAGGTGCTCGAGATCGGCACCGGGTCGGGTTACCAGGCAGCCATTCTGGCGCGCCTGGCCGACAAGGTGTTTACCACCGAGCGCATCGGCGAGCTGCAGCGCAGCGCGCGCCAGCGCTTTCATCGCATGGGCCTGCACAACGTCTACACCCGCCATGCCGACGGCATGGAGGGCTGGCCCTCCCAGGCGCCGTTCGACGCCATCGTGGTCACTGCCGGCGGGCGCATCCCCGATGCGCTCTACGAGCAGCTCGACATCGGCGGCGTGCTGGTGGCGCCGGAGGAGGCCGGCGCTTATCAGCAGCTCGTGCGCGTGACGCGCAGCGACTCGGGGCTGGAGCGCGAAGAGCTGGGCGCGGTGAGTTTCGTGCCCCTGCTCGAGGGGCTGGACTGAAAAGGTGGGTAGACAGGGCGATGTTTCGGCGACTGTATGATCGGGTGCTGGTCTGGTCGCGCCATCGCCATGCCCGGCGTTATCTGGCCGGCCTGAGCTTTGCCGAGGCCACCTTCTTTCCCGTTCCACCCGACGTCATGCTCGCGCCGATGGTGCTGGCCGAGCGCGCATCCGCCTGGCGACTGGCCTCGCTGACAACGGCCGCTTCGGTCATCGGTGGGCTGTTCGGCTACCTGATCGGCTGGCTGGCGATCGAGGCGATCTTGCCGCTGATCGAGCGCGTTGGCTACCTTCACGCCTACGACGCCGCGGTCGAAGCCTTTCAGACTTACGGCGTGTGGTTCGTCATGCTGGCGGGATTCACGCCCATTCCGTTCAAGATCATCACCATTGCCGGCGGAGCGCTTGGCGCGCCGCTGCCCGGCTTCGTGGTCGGTTCGCTGATCGGCCGTGGCGCGCGCTTCTTTCTGGTCTCGGGCATCATCTGGGCCGGCGGTGAACGGGCGGCTGAGCGCCTGCGCGAGTGGGTCGATCTGCTGGGCTGGCTGGTGATCGCTGCGGCTGCTGTCGCCGGGTTGGTCTGGTGGCTGTGGTAAGCGCGCGAGCCGGGCTGCTGATTCTGGCCGCGGCCCTGCTGCTGGCGGCCTGTGCCCCCTGGCAGCCTGCTGCCGAACGCTCGCGGCCGCCGGAGCCGAGGGCCCAGCCGCGGGTGATCGAAAGCCCGCCGACGTTCTATCGCGTGCAGCGCGGCGACACCCTGTACTCGATCACCTTTCGCTACGGGCTGGACTGGCGCAAGGTCGCGTTCTGGAACGGCATCGAGGCACCCTACACGATTCGCCCCGGCCAGGAGCTGCGGATGATCGCGCCGCCGGCACCGCCGCCCCGTGAGGTGGCTGTCCGCGAGACGTCAACGTCCGAGCCTTCCGGCGCAAAAGACCAGAACAGGGCCAACAACAAGCCGGCGAGCAAGGCCGAGCCCCCGGCCCGGCCGAAAAAACCGGCGGTCAAGGCACCGACAAGCCGCGGCACGGCGGCGTCAACGGCGTCGGGAACCACCCGGACGGTCGGCGGTCTGGTCTGGCAGTGGCCGACCGAGGGTCGCCTGGCGCGCCGTTTCGATCCCGCCGACACGCGCAAGGGGATCGGCGTGGCCGGCAAGCTGGGCCAGGATGTCTTCGCCGCGGCGGGCGGGCAGGTCGTCTACAGCGGCACCGCGCTGATCGGCTACGGCGAGCTGATCATCATCAAGCACTCCGACAAGCTGCTGTCGGCCTACGGCCACAATCGCCGCAGGCTGGTCGGGGAGGGCGATCGGGTAGAACGCGGCCAGAAGATTGCCGAGATGGGCCGGGATGACCATCGAGACGAGATGCTGCACTTCGAGATTCGCCGCAACGGCGAGCCGGTCAATCCGCTCGACTATCTGCCGAAGAGATGATCAGGGCGGCGAGCGCGCGCCGGTTTTCGCTCATCAGAATGTTGAAGGTGCGAGCGGCGGCGTCGAGCGTCATGCATTCGACCCCGATGCCGTGCCGGATGAAGCCCAGTTGAGATTCAGGCGGCAGCAAGTGCTGTCGTTGCCCGACCCCCACGATGACCAGCTCCGGGCCGAGCTCGACCAGGGTTGCAATCTGCTCGGCGTCGAGCTCGTCCATGCTGGTAACCGGCCAGTCGGCATTCAGGTAGCGCGCGCCCACGACCAGACTGCCTTCGTACCATTGGTCGGTGACGAAGACCCGGCCCGGCTCGACTCCGCGAATCTGGTGATGATCGCCAGCAGTGTGTTCGGTCAAATCCATGATCGGTTCGGATCAGTTGCGGGGCAGTTCGATCGCGGGCTTTTCAGGATGGCGACGGTACAGGCACACGACCTGCCCGATCCGGTGCACCAGTTCGGCCCCGGTTGTGGAGACCAGCTCGTCGGTCCAGGCATCGCGCTGGTCGCGCGCGCCACGCAACTTGATCTTGATGAGCTCATGGTGCTCCAGCGCCCGCTCGACCTCGGCGAGCACGTTCTCGCTCAGGCCCTTGTCGGCCACGATCACTACCGGATGCAGGTCGTGGGTCAGTCCGCGCAGGTGCTTTTTCTGGTTGTTGGTCAGGGGCATGGGGGCGCCGATTTGACGTGGGAGGGTAATGGTAACTTGGATCGGGTTGTGGGTTCAGGTTTCAGGTTTCAGGTTTCAGGTTTCAGGGCGGGGAGACGTTGCGAGCGGTTATCATTGCCAAACCAGCCAACCAGCCAACCAGCCAACCAGCCAACCAACCAAACCAATCAACCCATGGACTGGAAAAAGCGCCAGCAATCAGATCCCTACGTCAAGCGCGCCCGCGAGGATGGCTATCGGGCGCGTGCGGCTTACAAGCTGCAGGAACTCGACGAAAAGAATCGTCTGTTCAGGCCGGGGCAGTTCGTGGTCGATCTCGGGGCCGCTCCCGGGAGCTGGTGCCAGGTGGCGCTCGAGAAGGTCGGGCCGCGGGGACGGGTGGTGGCGCTCGACATTCTGCCGATGGAACCGATCGATGGGGTGGTGTTCATCGAGGGCGACTTTCGCGAGGATGCGCCCCTGACCGAACTGGAGGCGGCCATGGACGGCCGGCGCGCGGACCTTGTCCTGTCCGATATGGCCCCCAATATCTCGGGTATCGGCCCGGCAGATCAGGCGCGCAGCATGCATCTGGCCGAACTGGCCGCGGCGTTTGCCGACGACTGGCTGGACCCTTCGGGCAGTTTCGTTGTCAAGGTATTCCAGGGCGAGGGCTTTGATGCCTTTCTCGCCGAACTGAAGCAGAAGTACGCAGTCGTGCGCGTTCGCAAGCCGCGCGCATCGCGCGCCGAGAGCCGGGAAGTGTATGTAGTGGCCAGCCGGCCGCGGCGTTGAACGCAGAATTTATCGCATTGACGTAGAATCGGGCCGATGGACGGCACCAAGCGGAGACGAGCATTTTGAGTGATTTTGCCAAGAACCTGGTGATGTGGATCATCATCGCCGTCGTGTTGATGAGTGTGTTCAGCCACTACTCGCAGCCCGATGCCCAGCCGCGCGAGATGAACTATTCGATGTTTCTCGAAAACGTCGAAAACGGCGCGGTGGCCAGCGTGGTGATCCAGGAGGGCTCGGGCGGCAAGACGATCACGGGCAAGACTCGCAGCGGCGAGCAGTTCCGGGTCATGGCGCCGCGCGATGACGGCCTCATCAAGGATCTGCTCGACAACGATGTCCAGATCGACGCCAGGCCGCCCGAAAAACGCTCCATCGTGATCGATATTCTCATCAGCCTGCTGCCGGTGCTGGTGCTGGTGGGGCTTTGGGTCTACTTCATGCGCCAGATGCAGGGCGGCGCCGGCGGCCGCGGCGGCGCCATGAGCTTTGGCAAGTCGCGCGCCAAGCTCCAGGGCGAGGACCAGGTCAAGGTCAACTTCGGCGATGTCGCCGGCTGTGAAGAGGCCAAGGACGAAGTCGTCGAGGTGGTCGATTTTCTGCGCGATCCGGCCAAGTTCCAGCGCCTGGGCGGCAATATTCCCAAGGGCATTCTGATGGTCGGCCCGCCGGGAACCGGCAAGACCCTGCTTGCGCGCGCCATCGCCGGCGAGGCCAAGGTGCCGTTCTTCTCGATTTCCGGCTCCGATTTCGTCGAGATGTTCGTCGG
>CAYUPK010000035.1:0-13854 GCA_964446675.1 uncultured Wenzhouxiangella sp. | reverse complement strand
CTAACCAGCTAACCAGCTAACCAGCTAACCAGCTAACCAGCTAACCAGCTAACCATTCCGAGCGAAAGCCCTTGGTCCCAGAAAAACTCTTTCCTTTCGAGCCCCGTTACCACATCCAGTCCGCCGGCCACCGCATGCACTACGTGGACGAGGGGCCAATCGGGGGCCGTCCGGTGGTGATGGTGCACGGCAATCCGACCTGGTCGTTCTATTACCGCAACGTCATCGCTGCGCTCAAGGGCGAATGCCGCTGCCTGGCGTCGGATCACATCGGCATGGGCCTGTCGGATCGGCCTGACGAGTCCGAATATCCCTACACCATGGCCAGCCGGGTGGCCGATCTGGGCCACTGGCTCGATGAGGTCGAGCCCGATCGCGAGATTGACCTGCTGGTGCACGACTGGGGCGGGGCGATCGGCCTGGCCTGGGCGGTGCGCCATCCTGAGCGGGTGCGGCGGATCATCCTGCTCAACACCTGGGCCTTTACCATCGGGCCCGAACTGCCGCTGCCTTTCGCGTTGAAGTTCGCCCGAACCGGACTCGGCGGGTTTGCCATCAATCGCTTCAATGCCTTTTCCGGCCTGGCTGCCCGCCTGGGCACGGTGCGCAAACTCGATCGCGAGGTCGCCCGGGGCCTGACCGCGCCCTATCGCCAGGGGCCGAAAAGCCGCCTGGCCACGCTGCGCTTCGTGCAGGATATTCCGCTTGAACCATCAGACCCCGCCTGGCCGGTGCTGGCCGATACCGAACGCCATCTCGATCGCCTGGCCGATAAACCGATCAAGTTCATCTGGGGCGGCAGGGACTTCGTCTTCGATGACCGGGTGCTCGACCGGTGGCGCAGGATCTGGCCGCAGGCCGAAATCGACTACCTCGAAGACGCCGGCCACTACGTGCTCGAGGATGCCCCCGAGCGAGTGACAGCCGGCATAAAGCAGCACCTCAAGGACTGAAATGAGCCGCGAAGCGCACGAAGGCCACGCAGGAGAAGCTGCAAGAAGCTTGTTCGTGCCTTTCGTGGTGGAAGACTGATCTGAAGATGCCGAATGAAATCAACATTGCGCATGCGCTGACCCGGCAGGCCCAGGCGCAGCCTGATGCGACGGCGCTTATTCTGCCAATCAAGCGTAAAAAGGGCGGCTGGGTCGATCGACGCTGGACTTATCGCGAGCTCAACGAGCTGACCGACCGGCTGGCGGCGGGCCTGCAGGCGAAAGGCATCGTGAAAGGCACCCGGGTGGGGTTCATGGTGCCGCCGTCGCTGGAATTCTTCGCGATGTTCTTCGCCCTGTTCAAGGCTGGCGCGGTGCCGGTGCTCGTCGATCCGGGTATCGGCATCAAGCCGCTCAAGACCTGCTTGGGCGAAGCCGCGCCGGAGGTGTTTGTCGGCGTCACCCGCGCGCAGGTCGCGCGCATGGCGCTGGGCTGGGCGCGCGACAGCATTCGCCAGGTCATTACCGTCGGGCCGCGGCCGTTCTGGCAGGGGCTGAAATTTTCCGACCTGCTTGCGGCAAAAGTCGGGTCGTTCGACGCCCCCGTGGTCGAAGGCGACGACCCGGCGGCGATCGTGTTTACCTCCGGTTCGACGGGTATCCCGAAGGGCGTGCTCTATCGCCACCGCCACTTCGCCGCCCAGGTCGAACTGATGCGCGAGGCCTTCGACATGCAGCCCGGGGAGGTCGACCTGCCGACCTTTCCGCCTTTTGCCCTGTTCGATCCGGCCCTGGGCATGACCACGGTGATTCCGCGCATGGATTTCACCCGTCCCGCCCAGGCTGATCCCGACATGCTCATCAGCCTGATCGAGACCTACGGCGTCACCAGCCTGTTCGGCTCGCCGGCGCTGATGAACACCCTGAGCCGCCACCTGGAAAAGCACAAGGTCCGCCTGCCGGGCCTGCGCCGCATGCTTTCGGCCGGCGCGCCGGTTTCGCCGGCGGTGATCGAGCGCATCCCCGGCGCGCTCGATCCCTGGTCGGACATTCACACCCCCTACGGCGCCACCGAGGCCCTGCCGGTGGCCACGGTCGCCGGACGCGAGCTGGTTGGCGAGCTGTCCGACGGCAATCGCTCGGGCAAGGGCATCTGCGTCGGTCGCGCGCTGGCGGCGAATGAAATCCGCATCATTCCGGTCAGCGACGAGCCGATCGACCTGACCGAGTACGCCGGCGAGATGCCCGACGGCGAGATCGGCGAGATCTGCGTGGCCGGCCCGACCGTGACCGATACCTACTGGCAGCGCGAGCGCCAGACCCGCGAGGCCAAGATGACCGACAACCGCGGCCGGGTCTGGCACCGCATGGGCGATCTGGGCTGGCTCGACGACAAGGGCAGACTGTGGTTTTGCGGGCGCAAGTCCGAGCGCGTGGTCACGCCCGAGGGCACGCTGTTTACCGAATGCGTCGAAGGCCCGGTCAACGCCGTCGAAGGCGTGTTCCGCTCCGCCCTGGTGGGCGTGGGTGAAAAGGGCCGGCAGGAGCCGGTGATCGTGATCGAGCCCGAAGCCGGCGCCGATCAGCAGGCGATCGAAGCGGCAGTTCGTGAACTGCTCGCCCGTGACTGGCTGACCCGCGAGATCCGCCGCGTGCTGTTCAAGGATGCCTTCCCCGTCGATATCCGCCACAATGCAAAGATCCGCCGCCAGGATCTCGCTGCGTGGGCGGCGGAGTAAAGAACAAATTCGAAATTCGAAACGGCCAGTTACCGGAGCCATGCGTTCGCTCTTGATTCCGGGCCTGCCTCCAACCCCTGCCGGATTCTGTTTCGGATCTGGCGCCTCGGATTTCAGGTTTTCATTCCCGACAGCCTCTTCTCCCGCCAGTGGCTTAGAATAGGGGGATTCACCCATCCCCATCAGGAGCCCCACAGATATGAGTGGCGAGATCGATATTCGCTCGGCAAGCCGCCCCGACCCCGACCAGCTTTTTCAGGACATCGCCGACTATGTCTGCGATTACGAAATCACCTCGAAGGAGGCCTGGGAGACGGCCCACTACTGCCTCAAGGATTCTCTGGCCTGCTCGATGCTGGCGCTGAAGTTTCCCGAGTGCGCCAAACTGCTCGGGCCGGTGGTGCCGGGCATGGAGCTCGATACCGGCGCGCGCGTGCCGGGCACGCCCTACCGGCTCGATCCGGTCAAGGCCGCCTTCGATATTGGCGTGCTGGTGCGCTACCTCGACTTCAACGACACCTGGCTGGCGGCCGAGTGGGGCCATCCTTCGGACAACCTCGGCGCAATACTTGCCGTGGCCGACTATGTCTCGCGCCGTGACGTGGCCCATGGCGGCGAGCCGCTCAAGGTCGAAGACGTCCTCGAGGCGATGATCAAGGCCCACGAAATCCAGGGCATTCTGGCGCTCAAGAACAGCTTCAACCGCGTTGGCCTCGACCACGTGCTGCTGGTGCGCGTCGCCTCCACCGCGGTGGTCACCAAGATGCTTGGCGGCGACCGCGACGACGTCATCAATGCCCTGAGCCAGGCCTGGATCGACGGCGGTGCACTCAGAACCTATCGCCACGCCCCCAATACCGGGCCGCGCAAGAGCTGGGCGGCAGGCGACGCCTGTCGCCGCGCCGTGCAGCTGGCGCTGATTACGCTCGACGGCGAGATCGGCTACCCGTCGGCGCTCACGGCCAAGGGCTGGGGCTTTCAGGACGTGCTGTTCGGCGGCAATGACATTGTCCTCGAAAGGGAACTGGGCAGCTACGTCATGGAGCAGGTGCTGTTCAAGATTTCCTACCCGGCCGAATTCCACGCGCAGACCGCGGTGGAGTGCGCCTACAAGCTGTACGACGAAGTTGCCGATCGCCTCGACGAGGTCGAGCGCATCGAGCTCGAAACCCAGGAAGCGGCCGTGCGCATCATCGACAAGACCGGCCCGCTCGACAACTACGCCGACCGCGACCACTGCCTGCAGTACATGGTGGCCGTGCCGCTGATCTTCGGCGAGCTGACCGCCGAGCACTACAGCGACGAAGTCGCCGCCGACCCGCGTATCGACGCTTTGCGCGAGAAGATGACGGTCAAGGAGAATCCGCGCTTTACCGAGGAGTACTTCGACGCCGACAAGCGCGCCATCGGCAACTCGGTACAGGTGTTCTTCACCGATGGTTCCAGCACGGAGAAGGTCTCGATCGACTACCCCGTTGGTCACCGCCGCCGTCGCGAAGAGGGCATTCCGCTGCTCGAAGACAAGTTTGCCGCCGCCGTGGCCGAGCACCTGTCAGAACGCAAGACGGCTGCCATTCTTGCCGCGACCGAAGCTTTCGAGCCGCTCAAGGCCATGACGGTGCCGGAGTTCACCGCGCTGTGGTCGCTTGATTGACAGCCCTTCGGTTGCGACACGAAAAAGGCCGCCTCCGGGCGGCCTTTTTTGTCTTTACCGGGGCGAATCAGCCGTGGTAGCTGTCAAGCCGTTCGACTTCATTGCGTGAGCCCAGAATCACCGGCACGCGCTGGTGCAGTTCTTCAGGCTCGACTTCCAGGATGCGCTGCCGGCCGGTGCTGGCCGCGCCGCCGGCCTGTTCGATGATCATGGCCATGGGATTGGCCTCGTACATCAGCCTGAGCTTTCCGGCCCTGCCCTGGGCCCGGATGCGCTTGTCGCCGGGATACAGGAAGATGCCGCCGCGGGTGAGGATGCGGTGGACTTCGGCGACCATGGAGGCAACCCAGCGCATGTTGAAGTTTCTGCCGCGTGGCCCGTCTTCGCCGGCCTGGCACTCGTCGATGTAGCGGCGCACTGGGTCGTCCCAATGGCGCTTGTAGGAGGCATTGATGGCAAATTCCGCGGTGTCTGCGGGAATGGTGACGTCCTCGCGCGTGAGAAGGAACTCGCCGATATCGCGATCGAGGGTGAACATGCTCACACCTTCGCCTGTGGTCAGCACCATCATGGCCGAGGGCCCGTACAGGCAGTAGCCGGCGGCGACCTGTTCGGTGCCGGGGCGGAGAAAATCGGCTTCGGTGGGCTCGCGGGCATCCTCGGGCGCACGCAGAATCGAGAAAATGGTGCCGACCGACACGTTGACATCAATATTCGAGGAGCCGTCGAGCGGGTCGCACAACAGCAGGTAGCGGCCGCGTCGCCCGGCCGTGATGGGGTGAATGCCTTCCATTTCCTCCGAAGCCAGGGCGGCGATGTGGCCGTTGTTCTCCAGGGCCTCGATCATGATGTCATTGGAAATGATATCGAGCTTTTTCTGTTGCTCGCCCTGGACGTTTTCGCTCTCGGCGGCGCCGAGCACGTTGACCAGAGCGCCCTTGTCGACCAGAGCCGCGATCTTCTTGCAGGCGACGCTGATGTCGTTGAGCAGGTCGGTGAAGGTGCCGCTGGCGCCTTCGATGTCGCGCTGGTTGCTGATGATGTAATGGGTGAGAGTGGTTCCGATACGCATGGCAGGATTGAAGCACAGACAGGTTGAGTCCAGCCAGACATTCTAGCCCGCGTGCGTCGCCGGGTTAAGTCGGGCGGGGCCTGGTGACGTCGCAGTAGAAGGGATGGCGAACAGGGCGGCTTCAGGAAGACTGTTGCCGGCGACGCTTGCGGCGGATATAAAGCCTACGGGTCACGTGCGAGACAACGTCGCCCTCCTCGTCGATGATATCGACCGTCAGGATCGGCTCGAATGGCTCGCCGTCTGCCGTGGCCTGCCTGACCTGATCCAGAAACGCCTGGTCTATCCGGAACTCCGCGCGCACCCGGCCGCGGCCGGGCTTGCGGTAGTCAATGGTGCCGGATCTGTCCCAGACAATATATTCGGGCCCGAGGTTTTTCATCACCATCAGCATGTAGAACGGGTCGGCCATGGCCGACAGGCTACCGCCGAAGTGCGTACCGACGTAGTTGCGATTGTAGAAGCGCAGCTTCATGTCGACCACGATGCGTTGAAAATCCGGCGAGATACTGCGCACGCAGATGCCCGCGCCCAGGTAGGGCGGGTAGAGATTGACCAGCAGCCGCATGTAAAAGGCGTTCAAGGGGCGGGTTCCTTGCTATTAGTGGGCCTGGCGGTGGCGGGGTAATCCACACCAGAGCCGGCATGATACCGAAGGCCGGCGCGCTTCGGGGGTGCTGTAAATGTTTGCCCCACAACAGTTTTGAGCCTGAACGAAAGTGCTTGCAAGTGACTGCGCGGCGGGCCTAGGCTAGAGTGATATGCGGAGCCTCAAGGCCCCGGCTTCAGTTTTTTTTCGTCTTCTCCCGGCCTTGATGCGGACGAAGACGTTCTTCATGGAGTGAGCCGTGAGTATTGCGGTGGCGCACAACTGGTCGGCGGTCGTCGATGAGGCGACCGAGTTTCGGCGCGCTCTCCATAGCGCGCCGGAACTGACCTGGCAGGAAGTGCAGACTGCCGCGGCGATTCGTGAGCGGCTGGACGATCTGGGCATTCCCTGGCGCGCCTGCGCCGAAACCGGAACCGTGGCAACGCTTGCGCCCGAGGCAGCCGGCCGGCACATTGCCCTGCGAGGCGATATCGACGCGCTGCCGATCGTCGAGGCCAGCGGCGTTGAGTGGTCTTCGACGACCGAGGGCCGGATGCACGCCTGCGGTCACGATGGCCACACCGCCACGCTGATGGCCGCAGCCGGCTGGCTCAAGGCTCACGAAGACCGGCTGCCTGGCCCGGTGACGCTGCTGTTCCAGCCGGCCGAGGAGGGCGGCCACGGCGCCAGGGCGATGATCGATGACGGCGCGCTCGACCGCGTCGAGGCGATCTTCGGCTGGCACAACTGGCCGGCGATTGCTTTTGGCAAGGCCGCCTGTCCCGACGGCCCGGTGATGGCCGGTAACGGCACTTTCGAGATCGCCATTGACGGCCAGGGCGGGCACGCCAGCCAGCCCGAGCTGTGCCGCGATCCGCTGCTGGCCGCCGCCGCGACGGTCACTGCCCTGCAGCAGATCGTCAGCCGCCGCATCTCGCCGCAGGCGCCGACGGTGCTCAGCGTCACGAGCCTGCACGCCGACGGCGGCTCGGCGACCGTCACGCCGGCTGTGGCCAGCCTGGCGGGAAGTTTCCGACTGGGTGATCCCGATACCCGCGAGCTGATGGGCAAGCTGATTACCGAAATCGCCCGGAACACCGCTGCCGCCCACGGTGTCAACGCAAATGTGAGTATTCACCCGCGTTATGACGCAACCGTCAACCATGAGCGCGAGGCCGAAACCTACCGTCAGGCTCTGGTCGCCGAGCTGGGGGATGACGCGCTCGGCGCCGGCCTGAGGACGCCCATCATGGCCTCGGAGGATTTCAGCTACTACCTCAAGGAAATACCCGGGGCTTTCGCCCTGATCGGGGCCGACGACGGGCAGGGAAACCATCATCCCTGCCACAGCCCCGAATACGATTTCAACGACCGGCTGATCGACGTGGTCGGCCGCATCTACGCCCGAATCGCGGGAGTTCCCGTGAAGGAGTAATCACGCCCGCCCCCGGCGGAAGATTGCCGGGAACGAGCTTTCAGGAGGTGCACCATGCAGGTATTCGAACAGTGGGAGTCGGAAGTCCGCGGCTATTGCAGACTTTATCCAACCGTATTCAAGTCGGCGTCCAACGCCCGCCAGACAGACGAGAACGGCAAGTCGTACATCGACTTTTTCGCCGGCGCCGGGGTGTTGAATTTCGGCCACAACAACGAGCGCATGAAGCGCGCCATGATCGACTTTCTCGAACGTGACGGCGTTGCCCACAGCCTGGACATGTACACCGACGTCAAGCGCGACTTCATCGAAAGCTTTGTCGACACCATCATCAAGCCCAGGGGCTGGAACTACAAGCTGCAGTTCATGGGCCCGACCGGTACCAACGCCGTCGAGACTGCGCTCAAGCTGGCCCGCAAGGTCACCGGTCGCCCCGGCGTCGTGGCCTACGAGCACGGTTTTCACGGCATGACCCTGGGGTCTCTGGCGTGCACGGCCAACGCTTATTTCCGCAACGCTGCCGGCGTGCCGCTGGAGCACGTCTATCGCCAGCCCTACGGCAGCGAAGAAGTACCGCTGGAGCAGTGCCTGGCCTGGGTCGAGCAGCTTCGAGCCATGTATGAGGATTCCTCCAGCGGACTGGAAGCGCCGGCGGCCTTTGTCCTCGAGCCGATCCAGGCCGAGGGCGGGGTGCACCTGGCCCGGCGCGAATGGCTCAAGGCGGTGCAGGATCTGGCCCGCGATCTGGACGCGCTGGTGATCTACGACGACATCCAGGCCGGCTGCGGTCGCACCGGCAGCTACTTCAGCTTCGACGACATGGGGCTCGACCCCGACATCGTCACTCTGGCCAAGGGGATTGGTGGCTTCGGCACGCCGCTGGCGATGAATCTGGTCAAGCCCGAACACGACAAGCACTGGTCGCCGAGCGAGCATACCGGCACTTTCCGCGGCCAGGGCCTGAGCTTCGTGGCCGGTACGGTAGCGATGGAGTACTTCGAAGACGACAAGCTGATGAATGCGGTCAAGGCCAATAGCGAGACCATGCACAAACGCCTGAAGTCGATGGCTGACAGGTCCGGCCAGAAGAAGTTTTCCGTGCGCGGCCGCGGCATGCTGCAGGCGCTCGACGTCGGCGATGGTGAATTGGCCAAGCAGATCGCGACCACCAGCTTCGAGAACGGCCTGCTGATTGGCGCCTGCGGCACCAACGGCCGCGTGCTCAAACTGATTCCGCCGCTGACCATTCCCGAGGCAGACCTGAACGAAGGTCTGGACATTCTCGAGCAGGCGGTGGCCTCGGCGCGGAGGGCAGCGGCGTGAGACAGCGCGATGACATGACCTTTCCGTTCGAGGAATACGAGCGCCGCCTCCAGGCCCTGCGCGAGCGCATGGCCGAGCGCCTGCTCGACGCGGTGGTGATCACCGACCCGGAAAACCTGATGTACCTGACCGACTACCAGACCACCGGGTATTCGTTCTTCCAGGCCCTGGTCGTGCCGCTTGAAGGCGAGCCGTTCATGATCACCCGCCAGATGGAGGAGTCGAACGTGCATGCGCGCACCTGGGTGGAGAAGACCCGGCCCTACCCGGATACGGGGGATGCCATCCAGATGCTGGTCGAGTCGCTGCGCGAGTTCGGCCTGGGCAACAAGTGCATCGGCTACGAGCGCAACAGCTACTACTTTGCCGCCTACCATCAGGACAGCATCCACACGACCTTTCTCGACGGCCGGCTGTTCGACTGCTTCGGGATCGTCGAGGAGGGTCGGGTGTGCAAGTCCGAGCACGAAATCAAGGTCATGCGGCGGGCCGCTGCGGCCACCGAGGCGGGCATGCAGGCCGGCTTCGAGGCTGCCCGCGCCGGGGTGACCGAAAACGAGATCGGCGCGGCCATCAGCGCGGCCATGTTCCGTGCCGGCGGCGAGCCGCCGGCGGTGATGCCCTACGTGACTTCCGGTCCGCGCACCATGATCGGCCACGCCACCTGGGAAGGGCGCACGGTGCAGCCCGGCGAGCACGTGTTTCTGGAAGTGGGCGGCTGCTACCGTCGCTACCACACCGCCATGATGCGCACCGTCGTGCTCGGCGAGCTGTCGCCGTCGATGGAACACGCCCAGAATCGCATGAAGCAGGCCCTGCACGAGTTCAAGGAAGTGCTTCGCCCGGGCATGACGGTTTCGGATGCCGACAACCTGATCCGCAACATCATTACCGCCAACGAGGTCGACGCGCGGCTGATCACCCGCTCGGGCTATTCCATCGGCATTGCCTTCCCGCCGAGCTGGGATGAGGGCTACATCATCAGCCTCAAGCAGGGCGATTCCCGCGTTCTCAAGGAAGGCATGACCTTCCACATCATCCCCTGGATGTGGGGCGTGGACGGCGACAAGACGGTCGGCATTTCCGACACCATCTACATTACCGATAGCGGCTGCAAGTCGTTCTTCACGCTCGATGAGGATTTTGTCGTCAAGCCGGACCAGGCGGCGCGGGAACTGCCCGAGCCGAAGAAGGCCAGGCCGCCGCGCGCGAAGGGCGGCGAGCCGGTCAAGCACATTCACGAAGCAGGAAGAGGGTAAGCATGCTCCGATCGATCAATCCGGCCACCGGCCGGGTCCAGTACGAAGTCGCCGCACTCGACGATGAGGCCCTGGAGCGCCGCCTGGCCGCGGCCCGCTCGGCCTTCGACGGCTGGGCGGCGGCCGGTTTCGACGCGCGCGCCCGGGTGCTGCGCGACGTCGCCGGCCTGATGCGCGAGGATATCGAATCCCTGGCGCGCCTGATGACCGAGGAAATGGGCAAGCCCATTGGCGAGGCGCGCGGCGAGGTCGAGAAAGCGGCCTGGTGCGCCGAGCACTACGCCGAACACGCCAAAGCCTACCTGGCCACCGAGCATCTGGCATCGGACGCCAGCGAGAGCTACGTGCAGTACCTGCCGCTGGGCGTGATCCTGGGCATCCTGCCCTGGAATGCGCCGTTCTGGCTGGCCTTCCGCTTTGCCGCGCCCACGCTGATGGCCGGCAACACCTGCCTGCTCAAGCACGATCCCAACGTACCGGCCTGCGGCGAGGCCATCGGCAAGCTGTTCGAGCGCGTCGACGCGCCGGCGGGCATCTTTGCCAACCTGCCGCTCGAGACCGAGCGCGTCGAGGGCGTGATCCGCGACCGGCGCGTGCAGGCGATCTCGTTTACCGGCTCCGACAAGGCCGGTGGCATCGTCGCGGCCACCGCAGCCTCGGAAATCAAGCACTCCATACTCGAGCTCGGCGGCTCCGATCCGGCCATCGTGCTGGCCGACGCCGATCTCGACCAGGCGGCCGATACGCTGTGCCTGTCGCGCATCATCAACGCCGGCCAGAGCTGCATCGCCGCCAAGCGCATCATCGTCGAAGAGTCCATACACGACGACTTCGTCGAGCGCCTGCACGAGCGCCTGGCACGCCTGAAAATGGGTGACCCGGCGGAAGAAGTCACCGATATCGGGCCGATTGCCCGCGACGACCTGCGCGAGAATCTTCACCGCCAGGTACGCGAGACCGTCACCGCCGGCGCCAACTGCCTGCTGGGCGGCGAGCTGCCCAACGGGCCCGGCTTTTTCTACCCGGTGACGCTGCTCACCGGCGTGCAGCCGGACATGACCGCCGCCCGCGAAGAAACCTTCGGCCCGGTGGCCGTCGTGATGAAGGTCGCCGACGAAGACGAGGCGCTGGCCCTGGCCAACGACACCGACTACGGCCTGGCCGCCGCGCTGTGGACGAACACCGAGCGCGCCGTTGAAATGGCGCGCCGGCTCGAAACCGGCCAGGTCGCGATCAACGGCATCGTCAAGACCGACCCCAGGCTGCCCTCGGGCGGCATCAAGCGCTCCGGCATCGGCCGCGAACTGGGTCCGCACGGCATCCGCGAATTCGTCAATGCGCAGCAGGTTTGGGTGGGCCTTTCCAAAGGATAGTTGCGCTCCGGCCGGCTCACCTTTGTTTGCATTGTGCCGGCTTCGCCGCATAATCATTGTCAGGTTTAAAAGAGGTTTTGTTTTGCCAACCGTATTACGCATTGGTGGATACCGATTCTTCTTCTACGCGAACGAAAATAGCGAACCCGTACATATCCACATTCAGCGAGAGCGGATGTTGGCGAAGTTTTGGCTGGATCCTGTATCACTTGCTTCAAGTACTGGCTTTGCAGCCCATGAACTCAACAAGCTGTTCAAGCTGGTCGAGAAGCATCAAAAGACGTTAATGGAGGCATGGAATGAGTTCTTTGGCAATTGATGTCGTGCCACATGCGACGCAAGTTGAATGCACGAGCGAAGAGCTTGTGGTCTCGCTTAGCGATGGCCGGGTGCTATCGGTCCCGCTCGTCTGGTTTCCCCGTCTTGCACACGCTACGTCCGAACAGCTGTCGAACTTCGAGCTTCTGGGTGAGGGAGAAGGCATTCACTGGCCCGAGGTCGATGAAGATATATCGGTTCTAGGTCTTCTGGAGGGGAGGAAGTCGGTGGAATATCGTGCATCAAAAACCTGACTGGTCGCTGCAGTTGCCCGCCCAAAGCGCTGGCGCGCTTCGGCCGGCAACTGAACTCTGGCGCTAACCAGCCAACCAGCCAACCAGCCAACCGCAGGATGCCTGGAGGCCCGAAGGGCGCCAACACATCCTGCGGTGCTATCGACCGGATACCGCGTAAAGCACGCCGGCGAGAATTGTCAGCCCGATGAATCCGAATCCGCGGATCAGGCCACTGGCGCCCAGGCGGCGGATGCTTTCGTCTATCCGTTCCGGCATCCAGGCGGAGGCTGCGAATGCCCCAATGGCGAGCCCGATCACCAGGGTCCGGGGCGTGAAAGCTTCGCCGGGACTTGCCGGGCCTGTCAGCCACAGCCAGGTGCAGGTGGGCCCGGCGATCAGCGCGAGAAGTCTTGCGACGAACTCAGGGATCAGGGTGCTCCGATCAGCCAAGGCGCTTCAATGTAGCGGGCCGGGCGGCAGGATGAATGGTGGCGGGAGATGCCGGAGCAGCCCATCAGGCCCGGCCGCGTCCATCAAAGAACGTGAAAACGGCACCATAAAGTTGCGTGAGACCGTTCAATCTGCGATATTTATTGCCCGGGCTTTTCAGAACGTTCCGGTCTTAGTTCATCCATCAACATCAAAAGCCCCGCCCTTTCAAACTGGTTGAAGGCCATGTACATCGCGAGCACACTCAACCAAAACAAAGTTTCACTATCTACAATCTGAAAGACATGCAAGAGCGCATAAAACAGCCCCGAAACAAACAGTGCAACGCTTGTCCCAACGCTCCTGCTGCCCTTACTGACGTATCTCGCCCATTTCCTACTAGCTTGCTCCAGCATCTTTTCTTCCTTGAGTAACGCGCCCCTCAGCACGGTCTTCAACTGAAGGGCGCGTTCCTGAACCAATAGCCACGGTCTGGTTACAGGTTCACCAATCGATCATCTTCATTCGTCATCATTTTCAGTTTGAATCCAGACCATTAGAATTCCACCAACATTGAATATTAGGATTCCGGTTACTTTGACCCCCGGATGCGGAGCAAAGCTCAAGTTTGATCCCAGGATCATAATACTGGTGGCGACCCAAGCCGGCGGAGGTTCAACGACATCCCAAGGGTCAGGACCTCTTGGGCATCTGGTTGCTGATCCAAGGTTGCATTTGTACTGCAGCCCGTAGCCTCCACCATCATATTCGGCACCACGCTCACGGGGTGCGTGCGACCCGTATGGTTTTATGTGGTCGCCGCCGCCGGAACCGCCACCGGAACCACTCCAGCCAGGATAGGGGGCAGGGAAGTCAATGTTTTGCAAGGCTGGTTCATTGTACCCCAACGCTTCAATATCTAACCTGACTTGCCAGTAAAGGTCTTCTTCTGATATCCCGTTGAGATATAGATCTTCAATTGCCGTCCACCAGTTAACCCAATCCTGCTGAGTCCACACACTGGTTGTCGAGTCTGGGGCACTGTGATCTGAACTCTGCGCAAATGCGCCGACGGTGGCTAGCATGAAAAAAGCTATCAAAAGCCGGCAAGGAATGGTCCATGTTGAGCTTGGTCGTTTAAAGAGGGGGGGTGAACATTGCCAGTTACCTCCAAGTTTGAGCGTTCATGACACACAACCCGGAAGCACCCCCTCGGGAGCAAGCTGACGGTTTTCCCCGCACTCTTAACTCTTGCCTCCAAGCCGTGTGTTTGAAAGCTGCCATATTTATATCCCGTTGTCAAACGATATTCCTGTCCCCAAGGTGGGTAACGGCTGGCAGAGCAGCTGGCACAAGTCCAAGCGATGCGCGGTAGGTCACTTGGCGATGCCAGCGTGATTGAAAGCCGGCGCGTCAGAGTATCGGACTCTGTGCCGGTCGGATTAACCCAGCTTATTCATCAGACTGCCTCTTTCACGCTGAGTCAAGCCGGCTT
>CAYUPK010000034.1:0-14368 GCA_964446675.1 uncultured Wenzhouxiangella sp. | reverse complement strand
GTCGCAAGTCGCTCGCAAGTTGTGAAAGGTATGCTTGACGACTAACAGGCCTTTTCTTAACACCAGGATCATAGAATTGGGCCGGATAGACACGGAAAGCTGATGTTTAGAGCTACGATCAGATCTAGTGTATGAGCTGACTTGAAAGCGGCGGCAACCCCTGCTGAAATTAGAGATGACGAAGTCACTGATTTCAGACAAGGAGAATGCCGCCATGAGCAACGATACGACAGTTCCATTCCTGAATCCAGCTTTTCGAGACGAGATGACCGATCTGATCCGTGCCCATGCCCAGACTGCCATCCGACAAGCCGTCCAGGCTGAGCTGAAAGCCTTTCTGGGCCGGCATGAGGACACCGACGATCAGGGGCGCCGCAATGTGGTTCGTAATGGCTACCAACCTGAGCGGCAGGTGCTGACCGGTGTGGGGCCAGTCTCGGTGAAACTGCCCAAGACCCGCGATCGTGCCGGGCGTGGGCGCTGTTTCCGGTCGCTGATCCTGCCGCCGTACCTGAAAAAGACCCGCCGCCTGGAAGCGGTTCTGCCATGGCTGTACCTGAAAGGCGTATCCACCAACGATTTCGATGAAGCCCTGACCGCCTTGTTTGGCGAGTCGGTTCGCGGTCTGTCGCCGGCCACCATCAGCCGGCTCAAAAAGGTCTGGACGAAGGACTACGAAGCCTTCTGCCAGCGCGACTGGCGCGGCCACGAGATGGTCTATTTGTGGGCCGACGGGATCTACATCAACGCGCGCTTGGCCGACCGGCGCTGCGTGCTGGTGCTGATCGGCTGCGATGCCCACGGAAACAAGCATTTTCTGGCCATCGACGAGGGCTTTCGGGAGTCGACCGAAAGCTGGAAGGCGCTGTTGCTCGGGCTGCGCGATCGTGGCCTGAAAGTCCCGCCCAAGCTGGCGGTCGGAGACGGCGCCATGGGCTTCTGGGCGGCCTTAAGCGAAGTCTACCCACCGACCCGCCAGCAGCGCTGCTGGGTGCACAAGACGGCCAATGTCCTCGACAAACTGCCCAAGCGGGTCCAGCCCCAGGCCAAGTCGATGATCCATGAGATCTGGCAGGCCGATAGCCGGGGAACGGCTGAGAAAGCCTTCGAGCGCTTCTTGGCAACCTTCGGCGACAAGTACCCCAAGGCGGCCGACAATCTCGCTTCAGACCGTGACCGCCTGCTGGCCTTCTACGACTTCCCGGCCGCCCACTGGCAGCACCTGAGGACAACCAATCCGATCGAGTCGACCTTTGCGACCATTCGACTCCGAACGGCCAAGACCCGAAATTGCTACAGCGCCGAAAGCGGCGTGGCCTTGATGCATCAACTGGCCATGAGCGCGCAGAAACGCTGGCGCAGACTGCGGGGCTTCCGGCAACTGGCCGATGTCGTTGCCGGCGTGAAGTTCATCGACGGAATAGATGAACGCAAAATCAGCAGGGACGCCGCTTGATGAGCCAGTGGTCATACACCAGACTTGACAGTAACTCTCATTGATCCGGACGGTAACCTCATCGCGCGTTACCGCAAGGTCTTGGCGCTGCTCAGGCCGTTGGTACATGCTGACAAGATGAGGGCAGCCTGTGCGTCCTGGCCAGGAAAGTCGGAGCCGGGCGAAACCTGGGTTTATCACTCCTCGGACACCTGCCTGCTGGGCGCCGTTTCGCGGGCAGGCGACTGCAAGATTGCGCTCGGTCCGGTTCGATAAAACCGAACGCCTGGAAGAATTTTCCCAATCCGGAGCACTTCCCCCGAGCGGTCCGATGCCGCCTATAGGGAGCGGGCCATGCCGCCGTGCTGCATCTTCTGTTGTGACGATGGAACGCGGGTTCTTGTTCTCCAGGCCATGCGGGAGGGCAGCAGCGTTGCGCATACATGCCTGGGGCTAGCGATTATTATTGGCTCGCCGGATCCAGTCGTCGCTCGGCGACCCTTTCAGTCGTGCAGCTTGCTCCCTCTGACGCGGTGCTCCTCACCGGTATTGATATCGAAGTCGTCTCGCTCCATCGGAGGTTCGGTCGTGGTCAGATCGCCGGAAGCCCAGGCGGTCTTGAGCGCTTTGCTCTCCGAGGCGAACCCCTTGATCAGGGCGAACATCATCACGAAGACCATGAGGAAGATGGGTAGCCCGATCACGGTGATTACCGCCTGCAGTGCCGTCAGTGCCTCAGCGCCTCCCAGCCAGATCAGCGCGGCGGCCAGGATGCCCTCGGAGGCACCCCAGAAAACCCGCTGGCGCGTCGGACCCGCATCCGCATCACCGGCGCAGAGCATGTCGACGACCAGCGAGGCAGAGTCGGAGGAGGTGGCGAAGAACAGCGCGGCGATGACCACAGCCAGTCCCTGAGTGAGGGTCGCGGCGGGGAAGTTCTCGAAGAACGCGAACATCGCCAGGGGTACGCTTTCGTTGACTGCAGCCGCGAGCGCGCCGCCGTCGCCGCCGATGCCGTCGATGCGCATGGCCGACCAGCCGAAGATGGCGAACCACACGAGGGTGAAGGCCGAGGGTGCCGCCAGCACGCCCGCGATGAACTGCCGGACGGTGCGGCCCTTGGAGATGCGGGCGAGGAACACGCCCATGAAGGGCGACCAGGTGACCGTCCAGGTCCAGTAGAAAACGGTCCATTGACCCTGCCAGCCCCATCCGTCGGGGCTGGTATAGGGCGCCATCGAGTCATTCCAGAACATCAGCCCGGGCAGGTGGGAGGCGTAGATGCCGACTGTCTCGACGATGCTGCGCAGCAGAAAGACGGTCTCCCCGAAGAACAGCACGAACAGCATCAGTCCGATGGCCATGAGGATGTTGATGTCGGACAGCCGTTTCACGCCCTTGTCCAGGCCGACGACGATCGAGCATACGGCCGTGATTGTCAGCACGGTGATGATGACAAGGCGCAGGCCGGTGTTGTCGGTCAGGCCGGTGAGCTCGCTCAACCCGGCCGACACCTGCTGGGTGCCCAGGCCGAGGGAAACGGCCAGGCCGAACAGCGTCCCCAGCACGGCGAAGATGTCGATGGTCTTGCCGATGGGGCCGTAGATCCGGTCCTCGAGGAAAGGGTAGAACACCGAGCTGACGCGCATCGGCAGATCGTAGCGGTAGATGAAGTAGCCGAACGCCAGGCCCGGGAGGGTGAAGATCGCCCAGGTGTGCAGGCCCAGGTGATAGATCGCGAAGCCCATCGCGTCGTTGGCCGCCTCCACGCTGTAGGGCTCCACCCCCGACAGCGGCGGGTTCGAGAAGTGGGACATCGGCTCGGCCACCCCCCAGAACATCAGGACCGTGCCGATGCCGCCGGCGAACAGCATCGCGAACCACGACATGTTGCTGTACTCCGGCCGGGCGTCGGCTCCGCCCAGGCGCAGGCTGCCGTATTTGCTCGCGGCAGCGCCGACCAGGAAGATCAGCCAGATCGACACCCCGACGATGAAGAACCAGCCCAGGTTGGTCACCACCCAGGCCCTGGCGGCGGCAAAGCTGGCGCCGATCGGACCGGGGAAGATCAGCAGCAGGATCAGGAACAGCACCATCAGCCCGGCGGACCAGAAGAAGATATCGGGGCTGGTGCGCAGCTTCAGTCGTTTGGCCAGACGGTCCAACATGCGAACTCCCTCATGTCGTGGCGGATCAGGAGTCACAGCACCCACCCCGCATGCGCGCAGTTTAAACGCCCTGTTTCCGCAAGTCCAAGAGCATTCCCGGGGATGAACGGCCCGCGACTGTGCCGCGAACGCTTCCGCTCGAGCAAGCTGCAGTGATGCTCAGGTCGGCTCGTGGTTGTGCAATTGTCGATGCGTGCGCAATAGAAACCAGACGCCGATCAGAGCGACCGGGTACTGAACCAGAAAGGCGATGCGGAAGTGGCCCAGAGAGTACAGCGCCTGCGCGCCGGTGGTGCCGGCAGCCAGCTGCTGCCAGTCGAGCATCAACCCGATCATCAGGATCAGGGCCACGGCCGGGACAAAGCCGCCCATGTTGACGATGCCGTTGGCCGAACCCAGGCTTTCGGGCCGATTGCCTGACAGCGCGTGGTCGAAGCCGAGCACGCCGCTGGGAATGGTCACGCCCATGGCGATGAGCAGCACGATCAGAAGCCAGAAGGGCGGCTGGCCGGGCCAGGCGAGCAGCAGCGTCCAGATCAGCCCGTAGCCGCTGACGACGCTCAGGATCAGACGGTTGCGGGCGGTCGGGAAGCGGGCGGAAAAAAGGCCGAGCAGCGGGCCGGCCACGGCGCCGGTGACCACCACGATGACCAGCAGGTAGGCGGCCAGGTCGGGCCCGTGCCCAAGACCATAGACCATGAAGGGATAGCCCCACATCAGCATGAACATGAAGCCCGAGGCCTGCGCCGTCCAGGTGGTCCAGAAGCCCAGCCGGGTGCCGGGTTCGGAAATGGCCTGGCCCAGCAGCGCCAGCGCGCGCTCGGGCGGGCGGTTCGAGCGCGTCAACGCGCCCTGGGGCGTGCCGGCGGGAATGCCGATGATCAGCACGATCAGGGCAATGACCGAACAGGACGCCGCGCTCAGGAAAGCGGTGGTCCAGCCCGACTGGTTGAGCAGCCAGGCGAACGGCACCGCGGAAAGAATCTGACCGATCTGGCCCAGGCTGCCGATCCACTGGAACAGCGACGACAGGATGGATCCTGAAAACCACGCCGCCGTGAGCCGCACCAGCGAGGCAAATATCATGGCATCACCGGCGCCTACGAGAATGCGCCCGCACACCGCCAGCACGATGTCGGGGGCAAAGCCGACCAGGGCCTGGCCGACGAGCATGATGGCGGTGCCGCCGATCAGCAGCCGGCGCGAGCCGATGCGGTCGATCAGAATGCCGACGGGAATCTGCATGACGGCATAGATGGCCAGCTGCAGCACGCCCAGCGACGAGAGCAGTGCGGCGTCGACCTCGAAGCGATCGGTCGCCGCGACTCCGGCCACACCCAGGGTGGTGCGCTGCATGATTGCAACGATGTAGGCAAACACGCCGACCGCGTAAACCACCCAGGCACGCAGCGTGCGGCCGCCCGAAGGGATTGTATCCGGGCCGTGGGTCGCGCTATTGCGGTCGTCAGTGCGCGACGTTCGCTCCGCCGATCCAGTTGTGGTTCGTTTGCTCACGGGCTTGCTGACGGTTTCTGGAGAATTCCGGAAAAGGTAAGGCGCCAATGGTACGTGGAAAAGGCCGGCCTGGCGCTATCATTGAGCGACATCTTTGACCCAGTGGCGCGGCAAGCCCCGTCTCTTCAGGGCGGGGAAGGATAGCGCCCGCGTTCTCAGTCTTTGAGAAAACCTTGATATAGACTGCCTCCATGCAGCGACTTCAGGCCTTCAAATACGAGCTACGCCCCAACGGCGAACAGGAGCAGCAAATGCGCCGCTTCGCCGGGTCGTGCCGGTTCGTCTACAACCGGGCGTTGGCGCTTCAGAAGGAGCGCTACCAGGCCAGGGGGAAGAAGCTCGGCTACACCGGTCTGTGCAAAGAGCTCACCGCCTGGCGGAATAGCGCGGAAACACCCTGGCTGATGAATGCACCCGTCCACCCCTTGCAGCAGGCCCTCAAAGACCTCGAGCGCGCCTACACCAACTTCTTCGCCGGCCGGGCCCGCTTTCCGCGATTCCGGAAAAAGGGTCGCGGTGAGCGCTTCCGTTATCCCGACCCGAAGCAGATCAAGCTCGATCAGGGCAACAGCCGCGTCTTCCTGCCCAAGCTCGGCTGGCTGCGCTATCGCAACAGCCGGGACGTACTGGGCGAGCTGCGCAATGTCACCGTCAGTCAGTCCGGTGGCCGCTGGTTTATCTCGATCCAGACCGAACGTGAGGTCGAGCGGCCCATTCCGCACGGCGGGGCGATCGGCATCGACATGGGAATTGCCCGCTTCGCCACGCTGTCGGACGGCACGTTTTACGCACCACTCAACAGTCTCAAGCGGCACGAGACTGCATTGCGCAAAGCGCAGCGAGCGATGAGCCGTAAAAGCAAATTCAGCAACAACTGGAAGAAGGCAAAAGCCCGTGTCCAGCGTATCCATGCCCGCATCGGCAATGCCCGCCGCGACTACCTGCACAAAGCCACGACCACGATCAGCCAAAACCACGCGATGGTGTGTATCGAGGACTTGCAGGTGCGGAATATGTCCAAGTCGGCGGCCTCCAGCACCGAGCAGCCGGGCAAGAGCGTTCGGGCCAAGTCCGGCCTGAACAAGTCCATCCTCGATCAGGGCTGGTTCGAGTTCCGCCGCCAACTGGGCTACAAGCTGGCGTGGAACGGCGGCTGGCTCATCGCCGTACCGCCGCACAACACCAGCCGGACCTGCCCGGCGTGTGGCCACGTCTCGGCCGACAACCGCCGGACGCAAGAGCGGTTCGCCTGCGTCGAATGCGGCTTCGAGGGCCATGCCGATGAGGTCGCGGCCGTCAATATTCTCAGGGCAGGACATGCCCGTTGCGCCTGTGAAGTGAGCGATGCACCAATGTCGTCAGCAGCAGGAACCCACCGAAGCGACTCAGGCAAGGCTCAATGCCGCGCCTGAGCGCCGTAGGAATCTCCGGCATTCATGCCGGGGAGGATGTCAAGCATCAGGGAGAGCAAGCATGTCAAGCAGACCACTGCGTTGGTTGTCGTTGATCCTGGCCGGCCTGATCGTCGCCGCCTGCGCGGCCCAGCCGCAGCCCGATAGCACCTCTTCCGACGAGCTCACCATGGGCCAGCGCCTGGAAGGCCTGCTGTTCTGGAGCCAGCAGCAGCGCGACGAGCGCTTCCGGAAGATGCACGAGATCTTTCCCAGCCACCGCGTGGCCCGCGGCGATCATGTGCATGAACTGCCGGCGGGGCCAGCGCTGGCGCCGCGCTGGCAAGACGACACCACTCTGGCTGAATACATGACCGCCAACCACATCGCCGGCGTGATGGTGCTCGAAGACGGCCGGATCCGCCTGGAGGAATACGCCGCTGGCGTCGATGAGAACACCCGCTGGACGTCGTTTTCGGTGGCCAAGTCGATTACCTCGCTGCTGCTGGGCGTCGCGCTCGACGAGGGCCACGTCGGCAGCCTGGACGATCCGTTGGCCGACTATATTCCCGCGCTCGCCGACAGCGAATACGCCAGGGTCACGGTGCGCGAGCTGCTGACAATGACCTCAGGCGTTGAATGGAACGAGGACTATGCCGATGCCGACTCCGACGTGGCGCAGATGTACATGCAGCCCTGCGAGCACGACGAGGCCCATATCGTCACCTACATGAAGGATCTGCCGCGCGCCCACCCGGCCGGCACCCGCTTCAACTACAGCACCGGCGAGACCGACTTGCTGGGTATTCTGGTCGAGCAGGCCACGGGCCTGTCACTGGCCGAGTATCTTTCCCGCAGCGTCTGGCAGCCTTATGGCATGGCGGATGATGGCTGGTGGCTGGCCGACGAATGCGACGGCAGCACCATCGGCGGCAGCGGCCTGTCGGCCACGCTGGCCGACTACGCCCGGCTCGGGCAGTTCATGCTCGAAGGTACGGTGATCAACGGCGAACCCATTGCTGCCAAAGCCTGGCGCGACGACGCTACACGCCTGCTCCAGCCCGTTGACGAGTCCGGCGACGACGGCGAGCAGGGCTATGGCTACCTGTGGTGGATCAACGCCGACGGCAGCTATCAGGCCGCCGGCATCTTCGGCCAGTTGGTGCATATCGACCCCGCGCGCCAGCTGGTCATCGCCCAGATCGCTGCCTGGCCGGAGGCCGGAAGCGATGCGCTGGTCGCCGAACGCCGCCGCTTTGTCCAGGCCGTCAAGCGATCAGTCGACGAACACGCTGCGGTGTTCGTCGATGAGTGGCAGGATGATTAGTAGCCCACTAAGGCGCGATCTTTCTTTTCAGTGCTCGCTGCATTCTCGGCGACAGGTTGGGCAGCGAGCGCAGCAGCCAGGGGAGAATCCGGCGCTTGGTGCCGCCCAGGGACTCGGGCACGATGGCTTCTATCAGGTGCGGTCCAGGCTCGGCCAGGGCATGTTTCAGGGCCTGACAGAATTCCTCGGATGTCTTCGCGCGCTGTCCCGGCACGCCCATGCCTTCGGCCAGGTGGACGAAGTTCAGATCCGCACCCGTCAGCTCGAGCTGCGAGCGCGCCTTGGGGCCGCCGGCGGTATCGCTGCCCACGCGCTGCAGCTCCATGTTGAGCACCGAATAGGCGGCGTTGTTGAAGATGATGACGGTCACGTCCAGCCCCTCGCGCGCCATGGTCCACAGCGCCTGGATGGTGTACATGGCCGTGCCTTCGCCGATGAGCGCAATCACGGGTCGCTCGGGGCAGGCGATGGCCGCGCCGGTGGCGCTGGGCAGGCCCTGGCCGATGGCCCCGCCGGTCAGCGCCAAAAGGTCGTGGCGCGGCGCGCCGGCCGTCATGGCCGACAGCATCAGCCCGGAGGTAATGGCCTCGTCGACGATGATGGCGTTCTCGGGCATGAGCTCGCCGACGGCCTTGCACACCTTCGGCGCGGTCAGCTTGCCGCGCGGGCGCCCGGGGCGCGCCAGCGGCTGCAGCTCGGGTTCCTCGTTTTCGGCTTCGAGCGCGCGGGCCAGCTTTCGCAGGCTGGCGGCGGCGTCCTGCTCGGGCGCGGCCAGGGTGTGCACGCTGCAGCCCTCGGGCACCAGGTCGCTGGGCTTGCCGGGATAGGCGAAGAAAGACACCGGCGATTTGGCATCGACCAGGATCAGGTGCTCGACCTCGCCGAGCTGCACGCCGACCAGCTCGCCGAGGTAGGCGATGCGGTCGATCGGCGGCAGGCCGGCGCCGCGCTCCATGCGCGTGGGAAAGCATTCGGCGAACAGCTGCACGCCGTGCTTTCTGGCCACGCGCGCGGCGTCCATGATCGGGCCTTCGCGCAGGGCCCGTCCGCCCAGCAGGATGGCGCAGCGCTTGCCGCTTTTCACCAGATCGGCGATGGTCTCGACGGTTGCATCATCGGCGGCCTGCACTTCGGGCTCGCTCGGCGGCGGGCTCGGCTGCCCGCCCTCGCCCCAGGACACGTCGGCCGGCAGGATCAGCGTGGCAACCCGCCCGGGCGGGCCCTTGGCCGCGGCAATGGCGTCGACGGCGTCGCGGCACAGCTCGGCCGTGGTTTTCGATGTGCGCACGAATTCCGGCGAGACGTTGCGAGCCACCGTTTCGATATCGGACTGGAGCTGGGCGTCGTACTGGGTGTGCCAGGTGGCGTGATCGCCGACGATGTTGACCACCGGCGTCTTGCCCTTGCGCGCGTTGTGCAGGTTGGCCAGGCCGTTGCCCAGGCCGGAACCCAGATGCAGCAGGGTGGCCGCCGGCTTGCCGCTCATGCGTGCGTAGCCGTCGGCCGCCCCGGTTGCCACGCCTTCGAACAGGGCGAGCACGGCGCGCATGCGCGGCTCGCTGTCGAGCGCGGCGACAAAATGCATTTCGCTGGTGCCGGGGTTGGAGAAGCAGACTTCGACGCCGGCATCGGCCAGGGTCCGGATCAGGGCTTGTGCACCGTTGGTCATGGATCTTCCTTGCAGGTCAATTGTTTTCCGGCAGGCGGTCGAGCTGCTGCCGGCCGATTTCGCTCACGCTGTTCGTGCCGGTGAGCGTCATGGTCAGCATGAGTTCATGCTGGAGTGTCGCGAGCAGATTTTCCACGCCGCGCTGTCCACAGGCCGCCAGCGCCCACATCCACGCCCGGCCGATCAGCGCACCGCGCGCGCCCAGGGCCAGGGCCTTGAAGATGTCGACACCGCTGCGGATGCCGCCGTCGACCAGCACGGTGGTGTCTTCCCCCGCCGCTGCGGCAATCGCCGGCAGCTTGTCGGCGGTGGCGGCCGCCGAGTCGAGCTGGCGGCCGCCGTGGTTGGACACGACGATGCCGTCGGCCCCGGCCTCGACCGCGCGGCGCGCGTCATCGACCTCCATGATGCCCTTGAGGATCAGCGTGCCGTCCCATCGCTCGCGCAGCCAGGCGATGTCGTCCCAGGTCACGCCCGGGTCGAACTGGCCATCGACCCAGGCCTTGAAGGCGTCGAGATCGCGGGCATCGGGCACCTGGTCGGTGAGGCAGCCGAAGGTGTGCGGGCGGCCGCGAACGGCCACGTCCCACAGCCAGCGCGGGCGGGCGAGCGCCTGGGCGGCGCGCACCCGCTTTGCCCGTGCGCCGGGCAGGCCCAGGCCGTTGCGGGCGTCGCGGTGGCGCATGCCCGGCAGCGGCAGGTCGACGGTAAAGACCAGGGTCTTGCAGCCGGCCTGACGGGCATTTTCCAGCAGGGCTTCGACCGCGCCGCGATCGCGCAGCATGTAGAGCTGGAACCAGACCGGCTTCTCCACCGCGGCCTGCAGTTCATCAAGCGAGCAGATGCCGACGGTCGAGGCGGTCATGGGCACGCCCGCGGTTTCTGCCGCGCGCGCGGCCTGGACCTCGCCGCGCCGGGCCATCATGCCGGCCAGCCCGGCCGGGGCCAGGGCAAGCGGCATCCGCCAGGGCTGGCCGAACAGCGTTGTTGCGGTGTCGAGGCCGTCGACGTCGACCAATACGCGCTGGCGCAGACGGAGGGCGTCGAGCCCGGCAAGGTTGGCGGCCGCCGTCTTCTCTTCGCCGGCGCCGCCGTCGAGGTAGTCGAACAGGAAGCGCGGAAGGCGCTTTTTCGCCAGCCGACGATAATCCTCGGCCGTGACCGGAAATGCCGGGTGTCGGGACATCGGCATGTTGTCAGCCTCCCCCGTCGATGGCGCGCGCGGCGGCGCGGGCGGTCAGGATGCAGCCGGGCAGGAAGGTCCCTTCCAGCGAGCGCTTGCCGCTGGCGCCGCCGCCGCCGAAACCGGCCGCCTCGCCGACGCAGTAAAGGCCGGCGACGGGCTGGTCATTGCGGTCGAGCACCCGGCTGGACAGATCGGTACGCAGCCCGCCCAGGCTCTTGCGCGTGATCAGCTGGGTGTGGACGGCAATGAACGGGCCGGCGGCCTTGTCCTGCAGCGGCGCGGGCTTGCAGGTTCTGAGCCGGTCGGGGCCCCACTGGCGGGCGTGGCGAATGCGGCGGATCTGGTTATCGTTCTCGAGCCTGCTGCCGGCTGAAAAGTTGGCGTCGAAGGCGTCGGCGGTGGCCTTGAGGACGGCCGGGTCGATAGCGCGCGTGCCGGTCAGCGCGTTCATTTTTTCGGCCAGCCCGGCGAGCGTGTCGTCGACCAGGAAATGCGGACTTTCGCGCTGCATCTGCTCGATCAGCGCATCGCTGCCCAGCAGCAGGTCTTTCATGAAACGCAGAAACTGGCGGTCGCGGATGCGCTGGTTGTGCTCGGCGCCCGAGATGGCGAATTCCTTCATTGCGATGCGCCGGTTCATGAGCTGCCAGCTCCAGGGTTGTTCCTGCTCGGCCACGCGCTTACACAGCCAGTGGGTGTCGAAGCCGGTGACCAGCGGTTCGGGCCCGATCCGTTCGCCGCGGTGGTCGAGCCACAGCGCGGACTTGCACGGAATCAGCGACAGGCCGTGGCCTTGGAACAGCGGCTGCGGGTGGGGAATGCCGGCGGCGTAGTTCCACATCTCGCCGGCGCGCACGATCTGGCCGTCTGCATTGTCGGCTGCCCAGCGATGCAGGGCACCGTCGGAGAAGGGGTGCGCGCCGTTGAGCAGACGCTTTGGCTGCGGCCGGTCGGCCGGCCAGTGGGCGCGAACCTGCTCGAGGCTGCCGTTGATGCCGCCGGTGGCCAGCACCACGACCGGCGCGGCAATCTGCACTTCTTTTCCGCTGGTCTCGTCAATGGCGAGCGCGCCGTGGATCGTTCCGCCGGCGTGGTCGAGCGCGCTGACGCGATGTTCGTGCAGCAGCTTCAGGCGGCCGTTCCGGCCGGCCTCGTGGAGCGCGGCGCGCATTTGCCGCACCAGGTGGCGGGCGGTGCCCCACACGATGTGATAGCGCGGCAGGCTGTTGCCGTCGCCGTGGCGGCCGCGCTCGACCCAGTTGACCGCCGGCATGAACTTCAGGCCGTGTTCGCGCAGCCAGTCGTAGACCTGTGGCCGCGACTGCTCGACGTAGTGGGCCGCCCACTGGCAGGCCCAGTGGTCGTCCGGGTCGAGCTCGCCGAAGCGCAGCCAGTCGGCCAGCGCCCGCTCGGGGGTGTCGGGAATCTTGCGGCGCGCCTGCAGTGGCGTACCCACCAGCGCCATGCCGCCGAAGGCCCACAGCGCCAGCCCGCCGAAATGCTCGGGGCGATGACGGTCGATCAGGATCACCCGCCGGCCGGCGCGCAGGCACTCGAGCGCGGTGACGATGCCGGCCAGGCCGCCGCCGATGACCGCGACGTCCGATTTCAGCGCCGCCATCGGCGGTTTCCCCTTGATTGATGCACTGGTCGTTTGTCTCCCTTGTGCTGACAGGCCTCGGCCCGGGCAATCAGCGCACGGGGGCGGCGCGGATGGCCTCGGCCCACTGGTCCACTTCGTCGCCGCTGCCCAGGTCCGGGTCGATGAGCCCGTTGACCATGAACGTCGGCGAGACGTGAATGCCGTTCTGGCGCGCGTACTTGCTGTGCCATTTGGTGATGGTATCGAGCTTGGGATTGTCGAAGGCGGCCGCCAGGGCGAGACCGCTGTAGCGCTCGATGCGCTCGATGATTTCATCCGGCGTGGTTGTGCGGTTGGGGCCGGTGGCGTGGTTTTCGAAAACGAATTCCTCGCGGTGTTGGGCCACCGCCTTGAGCACGTCCCAGGCCCGGTCGCGGCCGTCGGGCAGGGTGGATGCGGCGATCACGCAGCGGGTCACCACTCCCGACCACAAATGCCAGGGCTGGGACTGGAGCCGCAGCTTGACGGTGACCCGATCCTCGCCGACGGCGGCGAGCAGGGGCTCGAGCTTGCCCATGGCCTTGGTCGAATACGGGCAGGTCGGCTCGACGAAGATTTCGAAAACCGTTGATCCGTGTCCGAAGTGCAACGGGGCGGCGTGCCAATCCTTCGCCTTCATGTCCGGCTCCCGACCTGGGTTCGAATCGAACTCCAGTGTACCCCGCCGCGCCCGGTCGCCGGGCGGTATCCGAGGCGCCGGATCCGGTAAACTTTTCTCTTTTCGATTCGGTTGACGGAGTTCTTCAATGTCGCTGCTGTGGGTCGTCACCCTGCTGTGGGCATTCAGTTTTTCCCTGATCGGCGTCTATCTGGCGGGGCAGGTCGATGACTTCATCTCGGTCTTTGTGCGCGTGGTGATTGCGCTGGCGATCTTCGCACCGCTGCTGCTCGGGGCGCGTCCCGGCTGGCGGACCGGCGGCGCGCTGATGCTCGTCGGAGCGGTGCAGATCGGCCTGATGTACCTGTTTCTGTTCCACGCCTATGGTTATCTGAGCGTGCCGGAGCTGCTGCTGTTCACCATCATCACGCCGCTGTACGTGACCCTGATCGACGAGCTGGCGTGGAGTCGGCGGCCCCTGCCCGGTCGTTTCTGGGTGGCCGCGGCAATGGCCGTGACCGGGGCGGCCATCATTCGCTTCGGTGCGGTCGGCTCCGATATCGTCACCGGCTTCGCCCTGGTGCAGGGCGCCAACCTGTGCTTTGCCGCCGGCCAGGTCGCGTACCGGCGGCTCGATCTTGGCGGCACGGTCTCGCAGGTGCAGGCCTTCGGGCTGTTCTTTCTCGGCGCGACGCTGGTGGCCGGGCTGGGCGTGCTGCTGTTTGCCGATCATTCGCAGTGGCCGGCCACCCGCCTGCAGTGGGGTGTGCTGGTCTGGCTGGGCGCGGGCGCTTCGGGCCTGGGCTATCTGGGCTGGAACCTGGGCGCAAAGCGGGTCAATACTGGCCAGCTGGCGGTGATGAACAACATGCTCATCCCGGCCGGTATCCTGGTGAACTTCGCCTTCTGGAACCGCGATGCCGACTGGCTGCGGCTGCTTGTCGGCGGCCTGGTGGTTGCCCTGGCGGTTTGGGTCGCCAGCCCGGCCGCCGATTCCGCGAATCGGTACAATGGCGCCCATGGAAGTGCATCTGAACGGTGAAGTCCGGAATTTCTCCGACAACCTGACGGTCAGCGGAGTGCTCGAGGAGCTCGGCTTCGACGAGCATGCCGTGCGGGTCGTGCGCAATGATGAACCGGTGTCCGCATCCCTGTTCGCCGAGGTGACGATCAACGACGGCGACCGGGTCGAGATCGAGGAGACCGACTCGAGCGCTTGATCCATGGCCCGCTTGAAAAGGCTGCCCCGCGCTGGCAGGCGTGGCTGGTTGGCTAGTTGGCTAGTTGGCTAGTTGGCTAGTTGGCTAGTTGGCTAGTTGGCTAGTTGGCTAGTTGCGCCGGGATAAGCCCTTCTGCTGTTGCTTTGTGATCCGAGCATCATGATCATTGCTAACCAGCTAACCAGCTAACCAGCTAACCAGCTAACCAGCTAACCAG
>CAYUPK010000033.1:0-15721 GCA_964446675.1 uncultured Wenzhouxiangella sp. | reverse complement strand
GGTTCAGGTTTCAGGGTTCAGGAAAAGCACGGCGAAGCCGCACCTGAAACCTGAAGCCTTCAACCTGAAACCTTGTCGAGTTTTAAGGCGAGTAGCTCAACTGGCAGAGCAGCGGTCTCCAAAACCGCAGGTTGGGGGTTCGAGTCCCTCCTCGCCTGCCACCGATCAAGCAAGGCAACTGAATGGCTGCTGAAAAGACGTCTGCGCGCGACTACCTGCTCTGGCCCATCGGGCTTTTGATTGTGGCCGCCGGGTTCTATGGTTTCTACCAGTTCTCCGGTGATGTCATTGCGCCGGTCCGGGCCGTCGGGCTGCTGGCTGCGATCGTGATCGCGGCTTTTGTGGTCGCTCAGACAACGCACGGCCGGGAGTTCTTCTCGTTTCTGCGCGAGGCCGAAGTCGAGCGCAGGAAAGTGGTCTGGCCCACGCGCAGCGAAACCGTGCAGACCTCGCTGGTCGTGATTGCCCTGACGGTTGTTGCTTCGATCCTGCTGTTCATCATGGATACCATCTTTGGCTGGGTGATCCGCCAGCTGATCGGCGCCGGGGGAAGCTGATGGCCAGGCAATGGTACGTGGTGCATGCCTACTCGGGCTTCGAGAAGGTAGTCAAGCGCTCCCTCGAGGAGCGCATAAAGCGGGCTGGCATGGAAGAGATGTTCGGCCAGATCCTCGTGCCCACCGAAGAGGTGGTCGAGATGCGCAAGGGCGTCAAGCGGCGCAGCGAGCGCAAGTTCTTTCCCGGCTACGTGCTGGTGGAAATGGAGATGAATGATGACACCTGGCACCTGGTCAAGGATGTGCCCAAGGTGATGGGTTTCATCGGCGGGCGCCAGGATCGACCGGCCCCGATCAGCCAGGCCGAGGCCGACGCGATTCTGCAGCGTGTTCAGGAAGGTGTCGACAAGCCGCGGCCAGCCGTACTGTTCGAGCCCGGCGAGATGGTGCGGGTTACGGAAGGCCCGTTCAACGATTTCAGCGGTGTGGTCGAAGAGATCAACTACGAAAAGAGCCGGTTGCGCGTTGCGGTGTCGATCTTCGGACGATCAACGCCCGTGGAGCTGGACTTCAATCAGGTCGAAAAGCTGTAACGCCAAGCGTTCCAGCTTTTCGATCCCGGACTGCGATCCGGGATCTCCTTGCAGCCGGCTCCAGGCCGGATGAAGGAGCGTTAAGGAAACCCGGGTTTGCTTGCAGGCCCGGAATTTGAAACCAAACGGGGAGCCGGTGGTCGTAGGTGGCCCGGCGCCTGAACCCGAGGAGATAGTACGACATGGCCAAGAAAGTTACCGGATACATCAAGCTGCAGGTGCCGGCCGGCCAGGCCAACCCGAGCCCGCCCGTCGGGCCGGCGCTGGGCCAGCACGGCGTCAACATCATGGAGTTCTGCAAGGCGTTCAACGCCCAGACTCAGGATACCGAACAGGGCCTGCCCATTCCGGTCGTGATCACGGTATTCAGCGACCGAAGCTTCAGTTTCATCACCAAGACCCCGCCCGCTGCCGTGCTGCTGCGCAAGGCGGCCAAGGTGGCGAAGGGCTCAGGTGAACCGAACACCAACAAGGTGGGCACGGTGACCCGCGAGCAGCTTGAAGAGATTGCCAGAATGAAAGAGCCCGACCTGACCGCAGCCGACATGAGCGCCGCGGTGCGCACCATTGCCGGAAGTGCGCGCAGCATGGGCCTGAACGTGGAAGGAGTCGAGTAATGGCCACGACAAAGCGGTTTCGCGCAATGCGCGAACAGATCGAGCCGGGCAAGTCCTATGGCATTGACGAGGCTCTTGATCTGCTCAAGAACCTCAGCAAGGTGAAGTTCACCGAGTCGGTCGATGTTGCGATTCGCCTGGGTGTGGATCCGAGAAAGTCCGACCAGGTGGTTCGCGGCGCGCTGGTGCTGCCGCACGGCACGGGCAAGAGCGTGCGTGTAGCGGTCTTTGCCCAGGGTGAGAACGCCGAGAAGGCCGAAGCCGCCGGCGCCGATATCGTCGGCATGGACGATCTGGCCGAGACCATCAAGGGCGGAACCATCGACTTCGACGTTTGCATTGCCACCCCGGACGCGATGCGCGTGGTCGGCAAGCTCGGCCAGGTGCTGGGCCCGCGCGGGCTGATGCCCAACCCGAAGGTGGGTACGGTCACGACAGACGTCGAAACCGCCGTGCAGAATGCCAAGGCCGGCCAGGTGCAGTTTCGCATCGACAAGGGCGGCATCGTTCACACCACCATCGGCAAGGTCGACTTCGAGGTCAATGCCCTGCGAGAAAACCTGCAGGCTCTGGTTGGCGAACTGGTCAAGGCCAAGCCGCCGGCTGCCAAGGGTCAGTACCTGCGCAAGATTTCGTTGTCGACGACGATGGGGCCGGGTCTGGTTGTAGACACAGGCAGCCTGAGCGTTTGATCCTGGAAGAAGCTTTCAGGGTTCAGGGTTCAGGTTTAAGGAAAAGAATTGGAGGAGGATTGGAGATCGGGTGACAAGGATCAGGAAGCGGCGCGGGGCCGAACGTGAAGCACAAGGTTCACGAAAGCCCGCCCTGAAACCTGAACCCTGAAACCTGATACCTGCCCCTCTTCCGGGCGTTCGCTTCCCTCTCGAGGGAGGCGCCCGTCCAAGACCGCGGGTCGCAGCCGGCGTGAGCCGGCGACGGTAATGGTTCGCAAGGACCGCCCGCGTAGATGGTGTCGCCCGAATATCCCGATGATACGGGAGAAACGGCCACCAGGGACCACGGCGTCAAACCCGTGGATGGTACCGGTCTCTTTTTTTGGAGATCAAAACTGAGAAAAGCCTGCGGATCGATGGCAGGAGTTTCCTCGACGGAGGTAGCCAATGGCGCTCACACTCGAGCAAAAGAAGGCAGTGGTGGCGGAAGTCGCCGATGCGGCGAAGTCGGCTCACTCTGCAGTTGCTGCCGAGTACCGTGGGTTGACCGTCAGCGAGATGACCGAACTGCGCAAGAAAGCGCGCGGTGAGGGCGTCTTTCTGAAGGTTGCCAAGAACACTCTGGTCAAGCGTGCCGTCGAGGGTACGGATTTCGAATGCATGAGCGAGGGCCTGACTGGCCCGCTGTTGCTTGCCTTTTCCATGGAAGATCCCGGTGCGGCTGCGCGCCTGATCAAGGACTACGCCAAGGAAAACGACAAGCTGGTTGCCCGTCTGGTTGCCATTGGCGCCGAGCTTCACGATGTTGCTGAACTCGACCGCCTGGCCAGCCTGCCGACGCGCGATCAGGCAATCGCCATGCTGATGGGCGTCATGAAGGCGCCGATCGAGAAGTTTGTCCGTACCCTTGCCGAGCCGCACACCAAGCTGGTTCGCACGGTCGCGGCGATTCGCGACAGCAAGCAAGCTGCCTGAATCACCTTTTGACTATCAAGATCAAGCAAAAATCTATCTGGAGTAACTGAAAAATGGCCGTTTCAAAAGAAGATATTCTCGAAACAATTTCCAACATGAGCGTGATGGAGGTTGTTGACCTCATCGAAGCCATGGAAGAAAAGTTCGGTGTTTCCGCTGCTGCTCCGGTGGCCGTGGCTGCTGGCGGTGCTGCCGGCGGTGGCGATGCTGCCGCTGCCGAAGAGCAGACCGAGTTCGACGTGGTTCTTGCCAGCTTTGGCGACAACAAGGTTGCCGTCATCAAGGCCGTCCGCAGCATTACCGGCCTGGGTCTGAAGGAAGCCAAGGAACTGGTCGAAAGCGCGCCCGCTCCGGTCAAGGAAGGCGTGGAAAAGGCCGAATCGGAAGACATCAAGAAGCAACTGGAAGAAGCGGGTGCGACCGTCGAGGTCAAGTAACCATTCCGCATATTCAGGTGTTTGATGGAAGAAGGGCTGGGCGCCTGAGAGGCGCCCGGCCCGTTCCCGTTTGTGCCACGCAAGTGGCCGCTGCCCAGGGATGTAACCGGGTGCCACGGCAGCATTGTATGACAAGTCCCGGCCGACGCAACACCAGGTGGGAAAGAAGCTCATGAGCTACTCCTTCACGGAAAAGAAGCGTATTCGCAAGGATTTCGGCAAGCACCCGCAGGTGCTCGAGGTGCCGTTCCTTCTGGCAACGCAGATTGACTCCTACAAACAGTTCCTGCAGCTTGGCGTCGCCGAGGCCGATCGCTCGCAAATCGGGCTGCACGGCGCGCTGAGCTCGGTTTTTCCGATTACCAGTTACTCGGGCAACGCCGCGCTGGAATACGTCAACTACGAGCTCGGCAGTCCCGAGTTCGACGTGACCGAGTGCAAGCTCAGGGGCATGAGCTACACCGCGCCTCTGCGCGTCAAGGTTCGGCTGGTCATTTACGACAAGGACAGTCCGGCAAAGAACAAGCGCGTCAAGGAGGTCAAGGAGCAGGACGTCTACATGGGCGATCTGCCGCTGATGACCGACACCGGCACGTTCATTGTCAACGGCACCGAGCGGGTCATCGTCAACCAGATGCATCGCTCGCCGGGCGTGTTCTTCGACCATGACAAGGGCAAGACCCATTCCTCGGGCAAGCTGCTGTACTCGGCCCGCGTGATCCCCTATCGCGGCTCGTGGCTGGACTTCGAGTACGATCCCAAGGACTGCATCTTCACGCGCATCGATCGCCGCCGCAAGCTGCCGGTGACGATTCTGCTGCGCGCCATGGGCATGACCGAAGAGGACATGCTCGACTACTTCTTCGACAAGACCCGGGTGACGCTGCGCAAGGGCGATGCGAAAATCGATCTGGTGGCACAGCGCCTGCGCGGCGAGTCGGCCCTGTTCGATATCGTCGACGCCGACGGCAAGGTCATTGTCGAGAAGGACAGGCGGATCACTGCCCGCCACGTCAAGCTCATCGAGCAGGCAGGCGTGAAGTCTCTCGACGTGCCTGATGACTATCTGATCGGCAAGATTCTGGCCCATGACATCGTCGATACCGCCTCCGGTGAGCTGGTGGCCAGGGCCAACGACGAGATTACCGAAGAGCTGCTCGAGGCCCTGCGTGAGGCCAAGGTCAGAAGGCTCAACGTGCTCTACGTCAACGATCTCGACCAGGGGCCGTACATCTCCAACACCCTGCGCATCGATCCGACCAGCAACGAGCTCGAGGCGCTGTGGGAAATCTACAAGATGATGCGCCCGGGCGAGCCGCCGACCAAGGAAGCGGCGCAGAACCTGTTCAACAACCTGTTCTTCACGTCGGATCGTTACGACCTGTCGGCGGTTGGCCGCATGAAGTTCAATCGGCGCGTGGGCCGCAAGGAAATCGAGGGTCCGGGGGTTCTGGATCGCGATGACATCCTCGAAGTTCTGCGCGTGCTCATCGATATCCGCAACGGTAACGGCACGGTTGACGACATCGATCATCTCGGCAATCGCCGCGTCCGTTCGGTGGGAGAGATGGCCGAAAACGCCTTCCGCATCGGTCTGGTGCGCGTCGAGCGCGTGGTGCGCGAGCGTCTGACCACGGCCGAAAGCGAAGGCTCGTCACCGCAGGATCTCATCAATGCCAAGCCGGTGGCGGCCGCGGTCAAGGAGTTCTTCGGGTCCTCACAGCTATCGCAGTTCATGGACCAGAACAACCCGCTTTCGGAAGTGACTCACAAGCGCCGTGTCTCGGCACTGGGCCCGGGCGGTCTGACGCGTGAGCGAGCAGGCTTCGAGGTGCGTGACGTCCACCCGACGCACTATGGCCGGCTGTGCCCGATCGAAACGCCGGAAGGTCCCAATATCGGCCTGATCAACTCGCTGGCCTGCTACGCCTGCACCAACCAGTATGGTTTCCTGGAGACCGCCTACCGCAAGGTTGTTGACGGCAAGGTGACCGATGAGGTCGAGTACCTGTCGGCGATCGAGGAGGGCGAGTACGTGATCGCCCAGGCCAACGCCGATCTGGACAAGAACCGCAAGTTCAAGGACGAACTGATTCCCTGCCGTTTCCAGGGCGAGTTTACGCTCAAGCGGCCGGACGAAGTCAACTACATGGATGTCTCCCCGCGCCAGATCGTGTCGGTGGCCGCATCCCTGGTGCCGTTTCTCGAACACGATGACGCCAACCGCGCTCTGATGGGTTCGAACATGCAGCGCCAGGCGGTCCCGACCCTGCGCGTGGACAAGCCGCTGGTTGGTACCGGCATGGAACGCGTCGTGGCTACTGACTCGGGTGTAACCACGGTTGCCAGACGCGGAGGCGTGGTCGATCAGGTCGACGCCGGCCGCATCGTGGTGCGCGTCAACGACGACGAGATTGGCGAGAACGATCCGGGCGTGGACATCTACAACCTGATCAAGTACCAGCGCTCCAACCAGAACACCTGCATGAATCAGCGCCCGCTGGTCAAGGTAGGCGATCAGGTCGAAGCCAGGGATGTGCTCGCCGACGGGCCGTCGACCGACCTGGGCGAGCTGGCGCTGGGCCAGAACATGCTCGTCGCGTTCATGCCGTGGAACGGCTACAACTTCGAGGACTCGATTCTCATTTCAGAGCGCGTGGTCGAAGAAGACCGGTTCACCTCGATCCATATCGAAGAGCTGACCTGCGTTGCCCGCGACACCAAACTGGGTTCGGAAGAGATCACGGCCGACATTCCCAACGTCGGCGAATCGACCCTGGCCAAGCTTGACGAGTCGGGCATTGTCTATATCGGTGCCGAGGTCAAGTCCGGCGATATCCTGGTTGGCAAGGTCACGCCCAAGGGCGAGGCTCAGCTCACGCCCGAAGAGAAACTGTTGCGCGCAATCTTCGGCGAAAAGGCATCCGACGTGAAGGATACCTCGCTGCGCGTGCCCACCGGCATGGACGGCACGGTCATCGACGTCCAGGTCTTCACGCGCGAAGGTGTCGACAAGGACGCTCGCGCAATCGCTATCGAAAAGGAAGAGATCCGGCAGGTTCGCCAGGACCTCGACGACCAGCTTCGAATCATGGAAGACGCGATTTTCGCGCGCCTCGAGTCGGTACTGACAGGCAAGGTGGCCGACAAGGGGCCGTCGGGCCTGAAGAAGGGCGCCAAGGTCACTCAGGCGTATCTCGAGGAGGTCAAGCGCGACGACTGGTTCAATCTGCGCATGCGCAATGACCAGGCGCAGGAAGCCCTTGAGCGCGCCGCGCGCCAGATCGAGGCGCAGCGCAAGGAATTCGACAAGCGCTTCGAGGAGAAGAAGGAAAAGATCACCCGCGGCGACGAGCTGGCGCCGGCGGTGCTCAAGATGGTCAAGGTCTACCTGGCCGTCAAGCGCCGCATGCAGCCCGGCGACAAGATGGCCGGCCGACACGGCAACAAGGGTGTCATCTCGACGGTCATTCCAACCGAGGACATGCCGTTCATGAAAGACGGCACTCCCGTGGATCTGATCCTCAACCCGCTGGGCGTGCCCTCGCGCATGAACATCGGCCAGGTGCTCGAAACCCATCTGGGTCTGGCTGCACGCGGGCTCGGGCGCAAGATCGAGAAGATGCTCGAGGCCAGCGAGAAAACCGAAAAGCTGCGCAAGTTCCTCGGAGAGATCTACAACTCGGACCAGGACGGCCGCGTCGACATGAAGCAGTTCAGCGACGACGAAGTTCTGGAGATGGCGGGCAATCTCACTGGTGGTGTGCCAATGGGAACCCCGGTCTTCGACGGCGCGAACGAAGACGAGATCAAGCAGCTGTTGAAGATGGGCGACATGCCCGAAACCGGCCAGATGACGCTCTACGACGGGCGCACGGGCAATCCCTTCGATCGCCCGATCACGGTCGGCTACATGTACATGCTCAAGCTCAACCATCTGGTAGACGACAAGATGCACGCCCGCTCGACCGGCCCTTACTCGCTGGTCACGCAGCAGCCTCTGGGCGGCAAGGCCCAGTTCGGCGGCCAGCGCTTCGGCGAGATGGAAGTCTGGGCGCTGGAGGCTTACGGTGCGGCTTACACGCTGCAGGAAATGCTCACCGTCAAATCCGACGATGTGCAGGGCCGTAACCAGATGTACAAATCCATCGTCGATGGCAATTATCAGATGACCGCAGGCATGCCGGAATCCTTCAACGTACTGGTGAAGGAAATCCGCTCGCTGGGCATCAACATCGAACTCGAAGAGTCCTGATCCCCTGGAGGAGGCAGCAAGTGCGCGACCTTTTCAATCTTTACAAGCGTCAGCACCAGATCAAGGAGTTTGACGCAATTCGTATCGGCCTGGCTCCCCCTGAGCTGATCCGATCCTGGTCGTACGGCGAGGTCAAGAAGCCGGAAACCATCAACTATCGCACCTTCAAGCCGGAGCGTGAGGGCTTGTTCTGCGCCGCCATCTTCGGACCGGTCAAGGACTACGAGTGCCTGTGCGGCAAGTACAAGCGCATGAAGCACCGCGGCGTCAAATGCGAAAAATGCGGCACCGAGGTCACCCTGACCAAGGTGCGCCGCGAGCGCATGGGCCATATCGACCTGGCTTCGCCGGTTGCGCATATCTGGTTCCTCAAGTCACTGCCCAGCCGGATCGGGCTGATGCTCGACATGACGCTCAGGGATATCGAGCGCATACTCTATTTCGAGTCCTATCTGGTGCTCGACCCGGGCATGACCATGCTCGAGCGCGGTCAGTTGCTGACCGACGAGGAGTACCTCGACGCGATGCAGGAATACGGCGATGAGTTCGACGCCCGCATGGGCGCCGAGGCGGTTTTCGAGCTGCTCAAGAACATCGATCTCAACGCCGAGCTGGCCCAGTTGCGCGAGGACATCTCGGCGACGCGGTCGCAGACCAAGATCAAGCGCCTGTCCAACCGCATCAAGCTGATGGAAGCGTTCATCGAGTCGGGCAACCGGCCCGAGTACATGGTTCTGACCGTACTGCCAGTGCTGCCGCCGGACCTGCGTCCGCTGGTGCCGCTCGATGGCGGTCGCTTTGCCACCTCGGATCTCAATGATCTGTACCGTCGTGTGATCAACCGCAACAACCGCCTCAAGCGTCTGCTCGAGCTCAACGCGCCCGATATCATCGTGCGCAACGAAAAGCGCATGCTGCAGGAATCGGTCGACGCGCTGCTTGACAACGGCCGCCGCGGGCGCGCCATCACCGGCACAAACAAGCGTCCGCTCAAATCGCTGGCCGACATGATCAAGGGCAAGCAGGGGCGCTTCCGCCAGAACCTGCTTGGCAAGCGTGTCGACTACTCGGGACGTTCGGTCATCGTTGTCGGCCCGACACTGAAGCTGCACGAGTGCGGCCTGCCCAAGAAGATGGCGCTGGAACTGTTCAAGCCCTTCATCTTCTCCAAGCTGCAGCGACGCGGCCTGGCCATGACGATCAAGGCGGCCAAGAAGCTGGTCGAGCGCGAAGAGTCCGAAGTCTGGGACATTCTCGAGGAGGTCATCCGCGAGCATCCGGTTCTGCTCAACCGTGCACCGACGCTGCACCGCCTGGGGATCCAGGCCTTCGAGCCCGTGCTCATCGAGGGCAAGGCCATCCAGCTTCATCCGCTGGTTTGTACTGCCTTCAACGCCGACTTCGACGGTGACCAGATGGCCGTTCACGTGCCGCTGTCGCTCGAAGCGCAGCTCGAAGCGCGTGCCCTGATGATGTCGTCGAACAACATCCTGTCGCCGGCCAGCGGTGAACCGATCATCGTGCCAACCCAGGATGTCGTTCTGGGCCTGTACTACATGACCCGCCAGAATGCCGGCGCCAGGGGTGAAGGCATGTACTTTTCGAGCGTGGCCGAGGTCAACCGGGCCTATTCGAATCATCAGGTCGAGCTCCAGGCAGCGGTAACCGTGCGCATTCGCGAGATCGAGATCGACGAGGAGGGTAACGAAACCGAGGTCTTCAATCGCTACGAGACCACGGTCGGGCGCGCGCTGCTGCGCGAAGTCCTGCCGATGGGCCTGCCCTTCGAGCTGGTCAATCAGGTACTGAAGAAAAAGCAGATCTCCAAACTGATCGACGAATGCTACCGCAAGCTGGGTCTGAAGAAGACCGTGATCTTTGCCGACCAGCTCATGTACACCGGCTTCGCGTATTCCACGCGTGCGGGTGTGTCCATCTGTCTCGAAGACCTTCAGGTACCGCCGGAGAAGAAGGCCATTCTCGAGCGCGCCGAAAAGGAAGTGCTCGACATTCAGGATCAGTACGCTTCCGGCGTGGTGACCTCCGGCGAGCGCTACAACAAGGTGGTCGACATCTGGTCGCGCACCAACGAGGAAGTTGCGCGCGCGATGATGAAGCGCATCGGCAAGCGTACGCGCGTTGACAGCGATGGTGACGAGGTCGAGGAAGATTCCATGAACTCGATCTACATCATGGCCGACTCCGGCGCGCGTGGCTCGGCGGCCCAGATCCGTCAGCTCGCCGGCATGCGTGGCCTGATGGCCAAGCCCGATGGCTCGATCATCGAAACGCCGATCACCGCCAACTTCCGCGAAGGCCTCAACGTTCTGCAGTACTTCATCTCGACACATGGTGCCCGCAAGGGTTTGGCCGATACAGCGCTCAAGACCGCCAACTCGGGTTATCTGACCCGTCGCCTGGTCGATGTGGCGCAGGATCTGGTCGTGATCGAAGAGGACTGCGGCACCGAGCGCGGCCTGGAAATGCTGCCGATCGTCGAGGGTGGTGACGTGGTCGAGCCGCTCCGCCACCGCATTCTCGGCCGTGTCGTAGGCGAGGATATCTATCCTGCCGACAGCGACGAGCTGCTTTGCCCGCGCGGCACGCTTCTTGACGAAGAATGGGTCGAGACCCTGGATAGCCACGGAATCGATCGCGTGCTTGTACGCTCGCCGATCACCTGCGAGACCCGGCACGGCATCTGCGCGGCCTGCTACGGCCGCGACCTGGCGCGTGGCGCGATGGTCAATCAGGGCGAGGCCGTTGGTGTGATTGCGGCCCAGTCCATCGGAGAGCCGGGTACCCAGCTCACGATGCGTACCTTCCACATCGGTGGCGCCGCATCGCGTGCCATTGCCGTTGACCACATCGAGGTCAAGTCGGGCGGCTCCGTGCGGCTCTACAACCTCAAGTCGGTTGAAAACGTCGACGGCAAACTGGTGGCCGTCTCGCGCTCGGGCGAGCTGTCGATCATCGACAGCCACGGTCGCGAGCGCGAGCGCTACAAGATTCCCTATGGCGCGCTGCTGCACGTCAAGGAAGGTGACAGCGTCGAAGTGGGCCAGCAGGTTGCCAACTGGGACCCGCATACCCACCCCGTCGTCGCCGAACTGGCCGGCGTGGCCAGTTTCCACGACTTCATCAGTGGCGTGACCGTGGAGGAGGAGGTCGACGAAATCACCGGCCTGACCTCGAAGGTGGTCACCGACCCGAAAAAACGCGGTTCGGAAGGGAAGGATCTGCGTCCGATGATCCGCTTGCTCGACAAGAAGGGCAAGGTGCTCAACATTCCGGGCACCGAACAGCCGGCGCAGTATTATCTGCCTTCAGGCGCGGTCATCAACTGTACCGACGGCGAGGAAATCAAGGTGGGCGACGTTGTCGCGCGCATCCCTCAGGAATCGTCCAAGACCCGCGACATCACCGGTGGTCTGCCGCGAGTGGCCGACCTGTTCGAAGCGCGCAAGCCCAAGGAAGGTGCTCTTCTGGCCGAGGCCTCGGGCGTGGTCAGCTACGGCAAGGAAACCAAGGGCAAGCAGCGCCTGGTCATTACCGACGAGCATGGCGAAGCCCACGAGGAACTGATTCCCAAGTGGCGCCAGGTTCTGGTGTTCGAAGGCGAACACGTGGCCAAGGGCGAGACGGTTGTCGATGGCGAGCCCAATCCGCACGATATCCTGCGCCTGCTCGGCGTTGAGAGGCTGGCCGACTACCTGGTTCAGGAAATCCAGGACGTCTACCGGCTGCAGGGCGTGGGCATCAACGACAAGCATATCGAGGTCGTGATTCGACAGATGTTGCGCAAGGCGGAGATCGTCGACCCCGGCGACAGCACGTTCCTCCAGGGCGAGCAGGTCGAGGGTACGCGAGCGCTTGAAGAAGCCGAGCGTCTGGAGGAGGCCGGCAAGATCCCGCCGAAGTTCCAGACCGTTCTTCTCGGCATCACCAAGGCCTCGCTGGCGACCGAGTCGTTCATCTCCGCGGCTTCCTTCCAGGAGACAACCCGTGTACTGACCGACGCGGCCGTTCGCGGCACGGTCGACAACCTGCGTGGGCTGAAGGAAAACGTCATCGTTGGGCGGCTTATTCCGGCTGGCACCGGCCGCGTCACTGCGCAGCGGCGCAAGGAGCGTCGTCATCAGGAGGCTGATGCCGAAATAGCAGCTTTGCTGCGGGCCAGCGAAGCCGAACGCGCGAAGGCCGAAGAGTCGGCGGGCGGAGACGCCGAGGAGTAGATTGCTTCGTTGAAGGTAGCGGCGTCGGACTCCGGCGTCGCGACCCGACAGCGACTCGAATTTGAAATCCGAAGCACCAGGTCCGAAACAAACTCGAAATACCAATGACCGAAACGGCGGCGAAATCGGACTGTGCTGCCCCGGTTTCCGTTTCCGACCCTGGAGCTTTGGTCATTCGTGCTTGTTTCGGATTGGGTGCTTCAGGCTTCTGATTTTCCGCCCCCGGATCGGGGCGTCAGCCCCGAAACCGGCTTTCCGCGGCAATCAGACGGCACCGGGTATTGACACGCCCGACCCAACCCCTTAGAATTCCCGTTCTTCGGCAGGCCCACTTTACGGCCTGTCGTTTGTTTTCTTGTGATATCAAAAAAATTATGGCTACGATCAATCAGTTGGTCCGCAAACCGAGGCGGCCCCAGGAATCCCAGTCGAACGTGCCGGCGCTGGAGGCATCGCCCCAGAAGCGCGGTGTGTGCACCCGAGTGTACACCACTACGCCGAAAAAGCCGAACTCCGCATTGCGCAAGGTTGCCCGTGTGCGCCTGACCAATGGTTACGAGGTGTCGAGCTACATCGGCGGCGAGGGTCACAACCTGCAGGAGCACTCGGTTGTGCTGATTCGTGGCGGGCGTGTCAAGGACCTTCCCGGTGTGCGCTATCACACCGTTCGCGGAAGCCTGGACACCGCCGGCGTATCCGATCGTCGCCAGGGCCGATCCAAATATGGCGCCAAGCGTCCCAAGAACTGACGGAACCTGATCAATGTCCCGCAAGCATTCGAATTTCGAGCGCGATATCCTGCCCGACCCCCGTTTTGGCAGCGAAATGATCGCGCGCTTCATCAATATCGTGATGTTCGACGGCAAGAAGTCCGTGGCTGAGCGCATCGTCTACGGCGCCATCGAGGAGATCGAGGGCAAGGGCCATGCAGAGCCCCTGGCTGCGGTCGAGAAGGCGCTCGAGAACGTGGCTCCGGCCGTCGAGGTCAAGTCGCGCCGGGTCGGCGGGGCGACTTATCAGGTGCCCGTCGAGGTGCGGCCGAAGCGCCAGCAGGCCCTGGCCATGCGCTGGTTGATCGAGGCGGCGCGCAAGCGCGGCGAGAACACCATGCCGCGCCGGCTGGCCGGTGAGCTGCTCGAGGCCATGGAAGAGCGTGGCTCTGCCGTGAGAAAACGTGAAGATACCCATCGGATGGCCGAAGCCAACAAGGCTTTCGCGCATTACCGCTGGTAAGAAGCAAAGCAACCGAGGTTTAATAAAGTGTCACGCAAAACATCCATCGAGCGCTATCGGAATATCGGCATCATGGCTCATATCGATGCCGGCAAGACCACCACGACCGAGCGCATCCTGTTCTACACCGGTGTTTCGCACAAGGTGGGCGAGACCCATGAGGGCAGTGCCGTCATGGACTGGATGGAGCAGGAGCAGGAGCGTGGCATCACGATCACGTCCGCGGCGACCACCTGCTTCTGGAGAGGCATGGATCGAGACTGGCCGGAGTATCGAATCAACATCATCGATACACCCGGGCACGTTGACTTCACTATCGAGGTGGAGCGATCCCTGCGCGTGCTCGACGGTGCCGTGGCTGTGTTCTGTGCGGTCGGTGGCGTGGAGCCGCAGTCCGAAACCGTGTGGCGTCAGGCGACCAAGTATGCCGTGCCGCGCATGGCGTTCATCAACAAGATGGATCGCACCGGCGCCAACTTCCAGCGGGTGGTCGGGCAGATTCGGGAGCGCCTTGGCGCTCATCCCGTTTCGATTCAGCTCCCGATCGGCGCTGAAGAAGGCTTCGAGGGCGTGATTGACCTGGTCAGGATGCGCGCCATCTACTGGGACTCGGATAACATGGGTACCACCTACGAGGCCCGAGATATTCCGTCCGAGCTCGAAGAGGAGGCCAAGGCTGCGCGCGAGCAACTGGTCGAGTCTGCCGCGGAGGCTTCCGAAGAGCTGATGGAGAAGTATCTCGAGGGTGGTGAGCTCAGCGACAAGGAGATCATCCAGGGGCTGCGCCAACAGACGCTGGCCAACGAGATCGTGCCGGTCCTGTGTGGCACCGCGTTCAAGAACAAGGGCGTTCAGGCCCTGCTCGATGCCATCGTGCAGTACATGCCGTCGCCGACGGAGGTCAAGGACATCCGCGGCGTCAACGAAAATGAAGAGGAAGAGCGCCGTCCCTCTGACGACGATGCCCCTTTCTCTGCGCTGGCATTCAAGATTGCGACCGACCCGTTCGTCGGCTCCCTGACCTTTTTCCGCGTCTATTCCGGCGTTGTGAAGGCCGGCGACACCGTGCTCAATCCGGTCAAGGGCAAGAAGGAGCGCATCGGGCGTCTGCTGCAGATGCACTCCAATTCGCGCGAGGAAATCAAGGAAGTCCGCGCCGGCGATATCGCAGCGGCCGTGGGCCTCAAGGATGTCACTACCGGGGACACGCTTTGCGATCCTTCGGATGTCATCACGCTCGAGCGCATGGAGTTTCCGGATCCGGTCATCGCGGTGGCTGTTGAGCCGAAATCCAAGGCTGACCAGGAGAAGATGGGTATCGCGTTGGGCAAGCTCGCCCAGGAAGACCCGTCGTTCCAGGTGCGCACCGACGAGGAGTCGGGCCAGACCATTATTTCCGGGATGGGTGAGCTGCACCTGGACATCATCGTCGACCGACTCAAGCGCGAATTCAAGGTCGAGGCCAACGTAGGCAAGCCGCAGGTGGCCTACCGCGAGACCATTCGCCAGGCCGTTGACGCCGAAGGCAAGTTCGTTCGTCAGTCCGGCGGCCGTGGTCAGTATGGTCACGTGAAAATCAAGCTCGAGCCCACGGGTGAGGGCGGTGGTTACGAGTTCGTCAACGAGATTGTTGGTGGCGTTGTGCCCAAGGATTACATCGGCTCGGTCAACAAGGGAATCGAAGAGGCCCTGCAGAACGGTGTTCTGGCCGGTTACCCGATGGTTGATATCAAGGCTACTCTCTACGACGGCTCTTACCACGAAGTCGACTCCAGCGAGATGGCGTTCAAGATTGCCGGTTCGATGGCATTCAAGGACGGCGCAACCAGAGCCAAGCCGGTGATTCTGGAGCCGATCATGAAGGTCGAAGTGGTGACGCCGGAAGATTACATGGGTGACGTGATGGGCGATCTCAATCGTCGTCGCGGTGTCGTTCAGGGCATGGAAGACGCTCCAGCCGGCAAGATCATCCGGGCCAACGTGCCCCTTTCGGAAATGTTTGGCTATGCCACCGATCTGCGCTCGATGAGCCAGGGGCGGGCCAACTACGTGATGGAGTTCCTGCAGTACGAAGAGGCCCCGACCAGCGTGGCCGAGAACATCATGAAGAAGAGCGCCTGAGCGCTAGAGACACGAGAGGATTCGCAGCTATGTCCAAGGCAAAGTTTGAACGCACCAAGCCGCACGTCAACGTGGGCACGATCG
>CAYUPK010000032.1:0-18134 GCA_964446675.1 uncultured Wenzhouxiangella sp. | reverse complement strand
TAAGCCATTGAATATAAAAGATAAAAATGTCTTGTTTACAATAGAGTGGGAGTAGAGCCGCGCGGTTCAGACCGGCACCCGATCGCGGCCAGCAGCTCCAGCGCATGGACCTGATCGCTCATGTTCTGTTCTTCCGGAGCTGTCGATAGCGGCGAATCAGCGCATTGGTCGAGCCGTCGTGGTCGAGCTCTGGCTCACCTTCTGCGCTCAGTTCGCTGGCCGTTGTGGTCGCCAGCGCCTTGCCCAGCTCCACACCCCACTGATCGAACGAGTCGATGTTCCAGATCGCGCCCTGGACAAAGACGCTGTGCTCGTACAGGGCCACCAGCGTGCCGAGCGCGTGCGGAGTCAGGCGCTCGGCCAGAATCGTGGTGCTGGGGCGGTTGCCTTCGCATACGCGGTGGGGCAGCAGCGATTCGGGCGTGGCTTCGGCGCGCAGTTCTTCTGCCGTCCTGCCGAAGGCCAGCGCCTGTCCCTGGGCGATGACGTTGGCGATCAGCAGGTCGTGCTGTTCGCCCAGCGGATTGAGCGGTTGTGCGAAAGCGATGAAATCGCAGGGCACCAGCCGGGTTCCCTGATGGAGTAATTGATAGAAGGAATGCTGGCCGTTGCTGCCGGGCTCACCCCAGTAGATCGGCCCGGTGAGATAGTCGACGCGGGCGTTGGCCAGGGTGGTGTGCTTGCCGTTGCTTTCCATGGCCAGCTGCTGCAGATAGGCCGGAAAACGCTTCAGGTACTGGTCATAGGGCAGCACGGCGACGGTCTCGGCACCGAGAAAGTTGTTGTTCCAGATCGCCAGCAGGCCCATGAGCAGCGGCAGGTTTCTCTCGGCCGGCGCAATGAGAAAATGCTCGTCCATGGTTCGAAAGCCCGCCAGCATGTCGGCGAAAGCCTGCCTGCCGATGGCGAGCATGGTCGAAAGGCCGACGGCCGAACCGATCGAGTAGCGTCCGCCGACCCAGTCCCACAAGCCGAACATGTGCTCGTTGTCGATGCCGAACTCGCGTACGCGCTTGGCGTTGGACGATACGGCAACGAAATGCCGGGTCACGGCTTGTTCGTCCCCCAGCGCGGCTACGCACCACTCGCGCGCCGCGCGCGCGTTGGTCAGCGTCTCCAGCGTTGCAAAACTCTTCGAGCAGATGATGAACAGGGTTTCGGCGGGGTCCAGATCGCGGGTAGCCTCGGTGAAATCGGTGCCGTCGATGTTGGATACGAAGCGAAAGGTCATGTCGCGCCGACTGTAATGACGCAGGGCTTCGTAGGCCATCACCGGCCCCAGGTCGGAGCCGCCGATGCCGATGTTGACCACGTTGCGGATGGGTTTGCCGCTGTAGCCGGTCCATGCGCCGCTGCGCACCGCATCGCAGAACTCGCCCATGCGCTCGAGTACCGCGTGTACTTGTGCGACCACGTCGACGCCGTCGACTTCGAGCCGGGCGCAGCGCGGCAGGCGCAGCGCGGTATGCAGCACGGCGCGGTCCTCGGTGGTGTTGATGCGTTTGCCGCCAAACATGGCATCGCGGCGCGCGAACACGCCGCGGGCCGTGGCCAGATTCTGTAGCGCCCGCATGATGTCGGCGTCGATGCGCTGCCTGGAATAGTCGACATACAGCCCGGCCGATTCGACCGTGAAGCGCTCGGCGCGCTGGCCGTCACTGGCAAACAGGTCGCGCAGGTGGGCGTTGCGCATCCGGCTGGCCTGTGTTGCCAGGGCCTGCCATTCGGCGCTGGTGGTCAGTTCGGGTCGCTCATTCACGCCTGTGCTCCGGCGATGTGCTTGCGACTGGCGTCTCCTCAAGTACTGAACCAATGGGAGGCGCCAGGAATACAAATGTCTCGGATCGGGTTTTGGTCACGATGCGGTTCTGGCTGCGACGGGGTGTCAATAATGCCATTTTCGTGGTCAGGCCACAGGTTGGGGACCGATCTTGCTGATTCTGGAGCCAGGGATCGCCGCTATTGACGCCCTTTGACGAGCTGGCATAAGCTGGAATTTATTGCCAGCGTGCGTCATGGATCACCGCGACCGTGCTGTTTGTGTAGCCAGGCGCTGCCCGGAATCAGCCGGCTGTTTTTCGGCCAGGGCTGGAGGGAAAAGATGAAGAACCTGCTGATCGGTGTGTCGCTGTTTCTCTTTCTGCCATCGATTGCCTGGGCACAGGCCGATACGGCCGCACCGGATTCATTCCCGGCGCCGGAGCAAGCTTGCCTGACCTGTCATCAGGGCATCGAGCCAATCAGGGCGCATGATTCATTGATGGCGCGCCAGCTCTATGTGCTGGGCGCTGATCTGGGCGATCCCAACGGCTGTGTTGTCTGCCACGGCGGCAATCCGGGCGCAACCGAGGATGCGCAGATGGCACACGCGGGTGCGCCTGAAGGCAACATGCTCGACCATTTTGCCCCGGCACCGGATGCCTTTGCCGTGATGGACAAGACCTGCGGCCAGTGCCACTACCAGCAAACGCGCAGCATTCGCAAATCGATCATGTCCACCGAAGCCGGCAAGATCAAGGTGATCACCTACGGCTGGGGCGTCGACAATGACGACCACCTGCACCGCTACGGCAACTACGACCTGGTCGACGAGGACGGCCCGGCACCGCTTTACGGTACGCCGGAATACGAGGCCTATGTTCGTGAGGTAGTCGCCCAGCATGGCGATCAGATACCGGACAAGCTCGACAAGATTCCCCAGGCCGACATGGCGACGCTCCCCGGGTTTCCGGAGCAGGCGGCCTATTCCTACATGCGCAACTGCAATGCCTGCCACCTGCCTGGCAAGGGCAAGGCCGAGAAAGGGCATTATCGCGGCCTGGGCTGCTCTGGCTGTCACATGCCCTATGGCCTGGAAGGCCAGTACGAAGGCGGTGACCAGGCGCTGGACAAGAGCAAGAAAGGCCGGATGCTGGTTCACTCGATTCAGGCCACCGAAAAATCGAAGGTCGAGGTCAACGGCCACCAGTATTCCGGTATTCAGGTTTCCACCTGTAACGCCTGTCACAGCTCCGGGCGCAGAATCAGCCTGTCTTATCAGGGGCTGTTTGCCATGGACAGGACGACGACCTACGCGCCTTTTGATGCCGAGGGTAAGCCGCAGACGCCCAGCTCGACCTATCTGTACAAACACGTCAAGGAAGATGTTCACTACCAGGCCGGCATGATTTGCCAGGATTGCCACACCTCGGCTGACATGCACGGCAACGGCAACATCGGCACGGTGGCGCTGGCCAACGTCGAGCCGGAATGCCAGGACTGTCACGGAACCCCGACCGACTATCCGTGGGATCTGCCGCTTGGCGTGGGTGACGAAATTATGGATCGGGACAAGATCGACCCGGAAAGCTCCCTGGCCGAAATGCTGACCAAGCCGCGCGGCCTGGCCGATATTGCCATGCCGGTGACCGTCGCCTTTGCAACAGACTACGACAGGAAAGACGGCTATCTGCTTTCGGCGCGCGGCAACCCGTTTGGCAACGTGGTCAAGGATGGTGACAGGGTGATCCTGCATTCGGCCACCGGCAAGACGCTGGATGTGCCTATCCTCAAGGACATCGAAGAAAACAACGCCTGGCAGAATCCTGAAGGCCGCCTGGCCATGGTTGGTGCCGCCCGGCATCTGGAGACCATGGAATGCTACGCCTGCCATGCCACCTGGGCGCCGTCGTATTACGGTTATACCTACAAGATCGACTACTCCGGCGAGCATGAAATGGTCGACTGGGTTGAATCGTCGGGCAAGATCAATCCGGACGGCACAAGCGCAGATGCCGACGGCAAGAGTTTTGTCATGCAGCAAGGCGATGTGACCGCCGGCGATTATGCCTACGCGCGCTGGGAGGAGCCGGTTCTGGGCATCAACGCCGAAGGCCGTGTCACACCGCTGGTTGGCGTGATCCAGACCACCGCCACGGTGGTCGACGAAACCGGCAAGGTGGTGCTGCGCAACAACGTCGCCAAACGCGAATCCGACGGCATGCTGACCATTGACATGCAGCCGCTGAATCCACACAGCACGACGCGCAAGGCGCGCGCCTGCACGAGCTGCCACCTCGATACCCGGACGATGGGATACGGCATGAGCCTTGGCGATGTCGGCGCCAGCCCGCAGACGCCGATCTACATGGGTATCCGGGACATGGACGGCCAGCCAATCACCCGCCAGGGCGCGAAGCCGCAGATCGAGGCGATCGAGAACCTCAATACCGGCGACTACATGACCATTCTTGACAAGGAGGGCAACCAGCTCATGGAAGTCGGGCCCCACTTTTCACGCTCGAAGCCGCTGTCGAAGCAGCAGCGAGATGCGCTCAAGGATGAGGGATATCGAGCCAGGGCGGAAAAGGCCCTGGAAGGGGAGCCGTAGGGCGGTACGCGGAAAGCGGGGTGGTGAGCTTGATTCCGGGGCCGGAATTCGGGGCAGTGGTAACCCGCAGCCCAACCGCACGTATCGCCGGACTTGATCCGGCGACTTTTTGCCAGTGGCGCCTTCGGTGATCAGATCCCGGCTCTGCGCTGCGCTTGGCCGGGAGTTCATGTGGTGGGCCTGGCCGGGAATTCGGGGTGATGGTGCTCCGCGGCCCAGCCCCACGTATCGCCGGACCTGATCCGGCGTTTTTTTGCCATTGGCACCATCGGCCGCTGATTTGATACGTTCGCGCAAAATTCGGAATTGCAATCCGTTCCTTCCAGGTGCCCTCGATGTTCAGGGTGTACTGGTCTGCTTGCCGGCCCCAGTCCGATAGCCGCGGTCTCTGACGCTCTGCAGAATCTGCTCGATATCATCGGGGGCAATATTGAGCATTTCCAGCGCCGTCACGCCAAGCTGCAGGCTCGACTCCAGCGTTTCCGGATACGCGTGCGCAGCACCGGCGTTCAGCAGACGAGCGCGGGATTTGAGGTCTGGCGCGCGCACGATTACCGGCACCTGCGGGCAGTTTCTGCGGATGTACTTGACGGTGGCCAGCGCGGTGTTTTTCAGATCGACGGCCAGAACGACCAGCGAGGCCTTGTCCACCCGGGCGGCGGCCAGCAGTCCGGGGTCGGCGATATTGCCCAGCCAGACTTCGTGGCCGTCAGCCCGCCCCAGCTCGACCCGTTTGGGGTCGGTGTCGAAGGCGATGAAGGGCGTGCCGCAGGAATGCAGCAAAATGGCGATAGTGCGGCCCACCCGGCCATAGCCGCCGATCACTACCGAATGCTCCGGCGTCTGCGGCGTGTCCTCATGGTCCGGCGCTGGTCTTGCGGCAGCCTTGCGCGTCAGTAGGGACGCGATCGGGCCGTTGAAGCGAATCAGCACGGCGCCGCCCACCATGGACAGCAGCACCGAGGTGATCGCGATCTGGCCAAGCTGGGCATCGAGCACCTGCGAATCAAGCGCGATGGCGATCAGCGCCAGCCCGAACTCGCCGCCCACGCTGAGCATCAGCCCGGTGCGCCAGGTCATGCGGGCGTCGGCTGCCACCCGGCGCACGATGGCGGCCACCAGCAGGGTCTTGCTGGTGATGATCAAAAGCGCGCCCAGCAGCGACCAGTGCCAGATGGGCGGGATGGCCATCGGGTCGAAGCGCATGCCGATGCCGATGAAAAACAGCCCCAGCAGCACGTCGCGAAACGGGCTGACGCTGGATTCCACCTGGTGGCGAAATTCGGTCCGGCCCAGAATCATCCCGGCCAGAAACCCGCCAAAAGGCAGCGACAGGCCCAGGCTGTTGGTCACCCAGGCAGAGAGCAGGGCAATGAGCAGCACGGCCAGGGTGAACAGCTCGTTTGACCGGCGCCTGGACACCATGTGAAAAAACGGCCGCAGCAGCCAGCGCCCGACAAAGATGACCAGAGCGAAGGCAAGCGCGGCCTTGGCCAGCGCTAGGCCCAGCATGCCGGCCAGCGCACCGGCGGCAACCGAGGCGCCAAGCACTGGTATGACCACCAGAAACGGCACGGCCGTCACGTCCTGGAAAACCGACATGGCCAGCCCGATACGGCCGTGCCGGGTGGTGTCCTCGCCCTGTTCGGCAAGCACGCTGGCGATCACCGTTGTGGAAGACTGCGCAAACGCGGCGCCGAAAACAAAGGCGGCAACCGCCGGAAGGCCGGCGATCCAGGTGATAACGCCCACCAGCAGGGTGGTCAGCGCAACCTGCGCCGTGCCCAGCCCCAGAACCTGCTTGCGCAGCGCGCGCATCTGCGGCAGGGAAAAATCCAGGCCGATGGTAAACAGCAGAAAAACGACGCCAAACTGGGCCAGCGCTTCCAGCTCTGGCATGGAAACCACCGGCCCCATGGTGTAGGGACTGACAATCATGCCGACCAGCAGATAGCCCAGGCTGGTCGGCACATGCAGGCGCTGGAAAATCGCCACGACGCTGATTGCCACGGCCAGCAGCAGGATGATTTGAGCGAGATATTCCATCATGCGGCTATTGGATGTAGCCCAGGGACTTCAGCGTTTCGATTTCCTTGTCGGTCAGCTCGACTTCGCCGGGTTTGATCTCTCCTGAAAGAAAGTCCGCCCGAAGCGAATCCAGGTAAGCCAGCAGGGCCGGGTTGACCCCGGGCGATTCCAGGCGCTTCTCGCTTGAAGGGCGTATCCGGGCATCGAATATCTCGGTCTGGCCGTTGCGCGTCTTGAACTTCAGCCCTTCGGTATAAATCGCCATCGATTTCCTGTCATACCAGTCCGGGGTTTCCTCGCTTTCGGGCCACAGACGGATTTCGGCAAACACCTCGCGGTCGCCGCTCTCATCCTCGTTCCTTTCGTTCAGATGCGTCATCAGCGAGCGACCCTGAACTCCGGGCAGATCGAGTCCGAGCGCGGCATTGGCGATGGTTGGTGCCAGATCGACCAGGCTTACGGTGGTGGCGACGCGGCGGCCGCCCTGGTTCGATCGAAAGTCGCGGATGATCAGCGGCACGTGCAGAACATCCTCGCGCAGCGTGGGCCCGTGACCCATGTTGCCGTTTTCACCCAGGCCCTGGCCGTGGTCGGAGGTGACGATCAGGACGGTGTTGTCCAGCCGGCCCTCGGCTTCCAGCTTGTCGAGCAACTGCCCGACAAGCGCATCGGCCAGCTCGATTTCGCCGTCGTAGAGTGCGTTCATGGCCTCGATGTGCCTGGGCGAGGCGAGAATTCTATCGCGCTGGCCGCGCAGCGCCTCGCCGCTGGCGCCGCCGGCCAGAAAGCCGTCGTAGCCGGCTTCAGCCATCCATTTCCGCGAGAATTCCGTCAGCTCGTAGGGGCTGTGCGGTTCGAACAGGTGCAGCCACAGAAAAGCGGGCGACGGCGACTCGGACTGGTCGTCGAGCCAGCTCACGGCCATTGCCGTTGTTTCGTCGCCGGCGCGGATCGGCTCTTCACCATCCTGAAAAAAATCGGTATCGCTGGCCGTCTGGAAACCGCGATCGAGTCGTCCCCGAAAATGCATGGCCTTGTAGCTGACGAACGATGCCGTGGCGTAACCGGACTCCCTCAGAAGTTCGGCAATCACCGGAATGTTCTCATCGAGCTCCATGCCGTTGCGCCGCACGCCGTGATAGCGCGGATAGAGCCCCGTCAGCATGGACGCATGTGCCGGCCAGGTGGTGCCCGCTGTGGTCACGGCGCGTTCGAAAACCACGCCGTCCTCGGCCAGTTGATCGAGATTGGGCGTCACTCCTCGATCGTAGCCATAGGCACCGAGGCGATCGGCGCGCAGGGTGTCGATGGACACGAGAACGATATCGGGCCGCTGGGTATTGTCCCGGCTGCAGCCGGCCAGGGCAGCGAGAATCACGATACCGACAAGAGCGGCGCTGCCACACCGCCGGGGTTTACGTCTCATGCTGCACGGTCCTTGATTGTCCATTGGTCGATGTCGTTTCCGGGATAGCTGTCAGGGCAGTTTACATCCGGCTCGCGAGCGCGAAACACATGCGCTCGTCATGGCCGACCGCGTTCAGGGATGGTAGCCAAGCCGGGCGGCGGCCGGGCGGGTGTGGTCATTGACGCGCTCGAGTTCCTCTTCGGTGAAATCAGGTTGGTAGTACGTGGGTTCGCTGATTCGACCCGAATACTCCCGGATGACTTCTTCGAATCCGCTCGCCGGGAGCTGGCAGTGTTCAAGAATGCGACGGATGGACTGCCCAGGCTCGCGGCAGAGATCTTCGTAGCGAACGATCAGAACCGCTTCCCCGAGGCTGCTGTTCCGATCCATCTCATCGAGAAGAAACGCGTAAACCGTGTTCCAGTAAATGGCCCAGCCCGCTGCCGGATTGCCGGATTGCCACGCTTCATGGATTCGTTCCGTGGCGCGGGTGTCTCCGGTATTGATCGCGCGCTGGCCAGGCCCGAATTCGAAATGGCCGGAGTACGCGAGCTGTGCGGGAATCCGGGCGTCTTCACTGCTCGCTTTGTGGAACCGGCGGTCCTGCTTGACCAGTGAGGCGACGTGGTTTACTGGATTGCGCACCACCACGATGAACTTCGCGTCGGGAAACAGCATCTGGATGTAGGCAAGGCGCGTGATGTTGTAATTGCCCTTGGCCAGATAGCGTGAGGCGCCGCGCACCAGCAGCAGTTTGCGGAGGTGGTCACGATAGAATGATTCGAATCGCGGGTTTTCGCTGTTTTCATCGAGTACCTGGCTGGCGTCAGGGTCGTGCAGGTGATCGAAAAAGCGCATCCAGATCACTTCTTCCACGGCTTCCGGGCTTTCGGGTGTGACCATGATTCGGTCGCCATGAGAGCGCTCGACAAGCGGCCCGCGATCGCGCCGGCCGTGCCGGGCCAGCCAGTTGCGCCAGTAGGGCGTGTAGATATTCGGAAAGTCGCTGTATCGGTGGCTGGTCACTTCCGGATGCCGTTCCAGCAGTTCCGTGGTGATCGTCGTGCCCGCTCTGGGCACCCCCGTGACGTAGACGGGTTTCTCGATTGCGGCTGCGGAAATCTCGTCGCGCAGGACCGCAGACTCGATGGCGGCCAACTTGTGCCATGCACCAGCGGTTCTCGCGAAGAATCGCGTCTTCAGGTTCAGGCCGGTTGGCACATGAACCGCGCGCGACGGCTTGGGGTCAGCCATGGAGTCGTTGTAACCTCCTGAAAAGAAAGGTTGCCAGAATCTTGTGTGGATCGGCAGGTGGTTTCGCAGTAACCAGACGACCGGCTGCATACGATATCATTGCGGCCGGATTCGATGGCCGACCCGGAAGACAAATACGATCATCGGGCAGGCGTTCACCAAGGTGCTCGATGCTGCTGCCAGGGGCCTACGGAAAGCCAGCGGCGGCGATCGAGTGGCAGTGATGTGCTATCGTTCTTGCGGCAAGTTCTCACGGGTTCTCTGACGCAAGGCAATTCACCGCATGAGCGACGATACGCTGCCGCAAACGGCTGCCGCTTACATTGATTTTCTCGAAGAGTCCGGACACACTGACGCGGACTATCTCCGAGCCCATTTTCACCGCTTTCTCGGTACCTTCCGGCGATTCTCGGAGGCTTGGCGGGGCGAATCATCGGCCCATGTCCTCGATGTCGGTGCGCACTGGCTACACCAGTCAGCCCTGTTCGCCAAATCCGGATTCCGCGTAACCGGAGCCGACTTTCCGGCAACCATGCGCGAGGAGGGGGTTCGCAATCTGGCCGAACGCCTGGGTATCGAACTGCTCGAATATCACGAAATCCACAGCGGCAGCGCATTCGATGACCTTGAGTCGGATTCGGTGGACGTACTCCTGTTTACCGAGATCCTCGAGCACATCACCTTCAACCCGGTGGCTTTCTGGAAGGCGGCATACCGGGTTCTCAGGCGCGGCGGCCGGATCGTTGTCACCACACCCAATTTCTATGCGGCGGGCGGGCGAGCCTGGGACTGGCGGCGTTTCATGCAGGGGTTTGGATCAGGCATTTCCACCCTGGAGATCCTGCAGACACCGACCTATGGCCATCACTGGAAGGAGTACAGCCGCAAGGAAGTGTGCCACTATTTCTGCGCGCTTTCGCGCGACTTCCATATCCACCGGGCACTGGAAGTCGACAGCGAGTTTCGGCTGCCTTCATCACGTTGGCAACGGCTGTTCGCCTGGCGCCTGCCGCAGTTGTATGTGGAAGTGGACCTGACTGAGAAAAAGTACGGGATCGAGATCGAGCCTGCCTGGTAATCGGTCTGTGCGCATGAGAAACAAGAAATGATCAAGGATATACGGGAGGCCCTGGGCGACGGCGCCCGGGTCGATTTCGACCTGGTTGTGATCGGGGCCGGGCCGGCGGGAATCACACTGGTGCGCGAGTTGGCGGCGACTGGCCAGCGCATCGCCTTGCTGGAAGCCGGCGGGCTGACGCATCCGGATGCCGAACAGTTGTCGCTCTACGAGGGAGAATCCACGGGGTTGCCGTACCCCATCGCCGCTTCGCGACAGCGCTTCTTCGGCGGCACAAGCAATCACTGGGGTGGGTGGTGCCGTCCGCTCGACGAAGTCGACTTTTCGAATCGTTCATGGATACCGGGAGGTGGCTGGCCGCTCGAGCGTTCACAGTTGATGCCGTTTTATCGCCGAGCACACGAAGTGCTGGAGATTCCGAGTCGCGACTACGATGTTTCCGCGCTTGTTGACGAGGACGTCATTTTGCCGGCCGGCGACTCGCTCAATTTTAGAAACGCCGGCTTTCGTTTCAGCCCGCCGACCCGCTTCGGCCAGCGTTATCGGGAAGAACTCAGGGGCTTCAACAACGTGACGGTGTTCCTGCACGCCGCCGTCACGAACCTGACCCATGAGCAGGGGCGGGTCACGACGGCCCGCGTGCAGACGCTCGACGGTGGGCGCTACGAATTCCGCGCGGGCCGTTTCGTTCTGGCGACCGGTGGCCTCGAAGTGCCCCGGCTTCTCCTGCATACTGCAACGCCGGATGCGCCGGCGCTCGGCAATCGGTCTGGGCTCGTCGGGCGGTATTTCATGGAGCACTTCGGCTACACGCCGGGTTATCTGATGACGCGTTCGGGGCTCAAATATTATCGGCACCAAGGCCGGGATGCGCCGTTGATGCCGGTCCTTTCACCTTCTGTCGAGATGATGCGCCGGCTGGAACTGAACAACTGCTGCCTGCTGTTCAAGGCTGTGGAGCCGGATGCCGACTGGCCGCCCGAGGCCCTGCAGACGCCGGGGCTGGCCCCGCGTGTCGGCTCAGGAGCCTGGCGCTATCGGATTACAATGATCAACGAACCCACACCCAACCCGGATAGCCGCGTCTCGCTTGGCGACAGGCGTGACGCTCTGGGAATGAAAAAACTGAAACTGCACTGGGCCATAGCCGAACGTGACCTGCAGGGTATTGATCGATTGATCGGCGAGCTGTCGCGCTGGCTGGGGCGGTCCGGTCTCGGACGCATGCAGTATTCGCGACCGATCAGTGCCGAAACCAGCCGAAGCTTCTCCGGCGGCATGCATCATATTGGAACGGCGCGGATGAGCCGCAAGCCTGAAAATGGTGTTGTCGACCCGGATTGCCGGGTGCACGGCACGGATAACCTGTACGTGGCCTCGAGTGCGACCTTTCCGACTTCGGGGTATTCCAACCCGACCCTGACCATTGTGGCCCTGTCGCTACGTCTGGCTGACCATCTCAAGGGAGCAGGCGCATGAAGCGTCGTCGTTTTCTCTATTTGACCGCCGGCGGTCTTGCGGCGGCCGGTGCCGGCGCTGCCGGCGGATTGTGGCTATTCTGTCCAGGTCGTGACGAATCGCTGACTGCACGCAGACAGCTCCATGCATTTGCTTCTTCCATGCAGGGGGTGGGGCGAGCGGGCCGGGCGTGGCTTGAAGTAAACCCGGGAATCGAGCCGGGCGCGACTGTCATCGAATCGCTGGGTCTGCAGCCCGACGAGCTGCTGACACGCCGCGAATTGCTGGTTCGGCTCGAGGAGCGTGTGACCGCTGATTTCGAACAGAATCGTTTGTTCGTTCATGAAGGCTGGCAACTTTCGGCAACCGAAGCGCGCCTGGCCGCCCTTCACGCGGCCTTGCACGGCCCCGATGTCAGCGAAGCGAACGAACCCACCTTCGATAACGCACCGGAAGGATCACTGATCGATGTCAAGCATTTCACTCCGCAGATAATGGAGGCCGGGCAGCCGTTCCAAGGAGAAGGCATACCGCAGGGCGTCATCTGGTTCGGCACGGCAGGGATGCCGGCGCCAAGAATGCGACTGGTGATACGAGGCCGGCAGTTGCCGATCAGCGCGACCGACCGTGGCTTTTCATCCCGTTTGCCAGAAGCGATTATCGGGGAGCTTGGGAACAATCCCGGGGAGCATGATCTCTGGCTCTACGATCCAGTTGAATACCGGCGTCAGAAGCTGGGGACCCTGACCGTGCGCGAGGTCACCCGGAAGCAGGATGGTTTCTGTGCCGTGGATCGCTGGGGTCCCGAATCGACCACGGCCGGCGAGACCTTCAATACGCAGCCCGACGGCGCTTCCGCACTCTGGATTCGCGTTCCATGCTTTCCGGAATCGACAGTCGTGACGTTCGGCGGCGTTGAAATACCCACCACGCTCCGGCCGGGCGATGGCCTGATCACGACGCATATCACCGATCACTCGATCTATGCAAATCCCGGCGAGTACCCTGTGGAACTACTGGATCGGGAAACCGGCGCGCGTGAGATGGTGGGGAGCTTCATTGTGCGATGATGAACCGTTTGGACTATGGTTGATGGTTCAGGGGTTTTGCCGCCAAACGTGTGATTTTGCCCATCCGTTGCAATTCTTCGAAAGAAAGCGAATGTTGTTCATGTATCAATTTGCCTGTCGAATGCCCCTGGTATTGACCCTGTTGCTTCTGACCGCTTGTTCGAGCCAGGATCCGAGCGAGCGCTCAGGCTCGGACGAAGCAGCAAGCCGGCCAGATGTTGTGCTGATTGGCATTGATGGGGCGGAATGGCAGGTAATCGAAGATATGGTGGGGCGCGGCGAGCTGCCAGGCTTTTCGCGCATGATGGAGGAGGGCGCCTACGGCCACCTGCTCAACCAGGGCCCGCAGGTGTCGCCCGTTGTCTGGACAACCTTTGCTACGGGGCATTTCGGCTCTGAGCACGGCATTCTCGACTTTGTCTATCCCTTCAGCGGCGATTCGGGCAAGCAGCCGGTGGATGTCTCGCTGCGCCAGCAGCCGGCGCTGTGGAACGTGCTCGACGCGCACGGAAAGGAGTCGACGGTGATCGGCTATTTCGTTTCCTGGCCGGCGGAAGCGGTCAATGGTCGAATCGTTTCCGACCGGGCTTTTCAGAACATCGATCACACGGTGTGGCCCCAAGCCCTCGAATCAGTGTCCGCGGAGGTTCGCAGCTCGGTCTTTCAGGATGAGTCCGAGCTCTACGAGCGCTTTTTCCCCTGGCCGTACGAGAAAGCACAGGCCGAAGACGAATCGAATTCGTACTACCGCGCCGCGAGAATGGTCGAGGGGCGCATTGACAACCGGGTACGCTCCGAAGAATACCTACGCCGCATGACCGAGCGGCTCTTCGACGAGCCCGCCGACCTGTTCATCAGCTACTACCGCATCGTGGATATCGTCAGCCATTCGCTGTGGAAGTATTACGACGCAAGCGATTGGGACGAGAAGCCCGATCCCGAAATGGTGGAGCTGCTGGGCGACGTGCTGCCGGAATCGTATCGTTATGTCGACGAGGTCATCCAGCTCGCTTTCGAGAAGTACGGCGATCGCTCGAACATCATCGTTGTCTCGGACCACGGCTTTGGTTCCGGCACCGGGCGCTACAAGCCTCGCGCCAGCGACCTGCTGACGGGCAACCATCGGCCCAACGGCGTGATTCTCGCCCACGGGCCCGATATCCGGCCGGGGAAGCTCGAGCCGATCACGATCATGGAGGTTTATCCGACGCTGGCCTATTTGCTTGACGTGCCCATTTCCGACACGATACCTGGTTCCATCGCTTATTCGCTGCTGTCGGAAGCGTTCACCAGGGACAATGCACCGCGCTTTGTCGAGCGCTACGACTTTGGCTGGAATGCGCCGGAAGGGCAGGATGCTGGTACCAAGGCGCAGTCCGAAGAAATGGAATCCCTGCGCGGGCTGGGCTACATTGGCGAAGGCGTGACCCTGGCTGACAGCTCAATGGCGGGCGAATTCGACTTCTGGGCGGCGAATGACAATCTGATCGTCGGCAATCTGCATGCCGAGCTAACCTATTATTTGTTGCAGGATGATCGCGTTGCGGCCGATGAGGTCGTCGATCGACTCCTGAGGAACAAGCCCTCACTCCTGCCCCGGTTAATGGCGCGTACCCGCGGCAAGATCCACTCGCTGCAGGAGCGATTGCCGGGCGATCCAGTGCTGGTTCCAGAGTTGCACGAATTCATTGAGCGTCATGCCGGCAGGGCCGCCCGATAGGCAGGTATGAGTCGTCTGTCCATGATGTCTATAATTCACCACCAGCCTTGAAACGAAGGATGGATGCGCATGAACAGAACGGTTTTTCATCTCTGGTCGGCAATCACCCTGGCCACGGTCGCCGCCTCTGCCGCGGCCTATATCGGCCCCGGCTCGGGCATCAGCCTGCTGGGCGGCCTGTGGGGCGTGCTGGTGGCGATTGCGCTGGCGATTGGCGCTGTCCTGATCTGGCCGATTCGCTATGTGTTTCGTCGCCTTCGAAGAAAGCGTGGCGGCGCAGCGACGGCCGGGTCCGCTGAATCTTCCGAGCCTTCCGAGCAGGTTGATGCCGTCGAGGCGGAGCGACCTTCGAGCCAGTCCGACTGATACATGAGCAGAAATTCTGATTTGCCGGGCCGCGCGGCCTTGGCCGTGATGGCGCTGGCCGTGCTTGCGCTGGCCGGCTGCGGCGGTGCGCCCGAACCGGTCGATTCGCGGGTTGTCGTGCTCGGTTTCGACGGCATGGATCCGGTACTGGCGCGGCGTTGGATGGACGAGGGCAAGCTGTCCAATTTCAGCCGCATGGCTGCTGACGGGCACTTTCAGGAGCTGGCCACGAGCAATCCGCCGCAGTCGCCGGTGGCCTGGTCGAGCTTTGCCACCGGCAAGAATCCGGGCGAGCACGGCATTTTCGATTTTCTGCGCCGCAATCCGGAAACCTACACGCCCAATTTCTCAATTTCGGAAAACATCCCGCCCGATCGCTTCATCAGGCTGTTCGGCCTGCAGGTGCCGCTGGGCAGCGGCAAGGTGATCAACCGGCGCCAGGGCGAGGCCTTCTGGGTCAAGGCCGAGCGCGACGAGGGCGCGCGCGCTTCGGTGCTGCGCATTCCGGTGACCTATCCGCCCGACGATATCCACCGCATGCTCTCGGGCATGGGCGTGCCGGATCTGCTGGGCACGCAGGGCACCTACACCTATTACACGACCACGCGCCTGGGCGATGCCGGTTCGAGCACGCGTACCGTGCGCGTGCGGCCCGACCGAAAGGGCCGCATCGAGACGAAATTCGAGGGGCCGGGCGATCCGCTGCTGGAATCCGGCGAGCCGATGACCGTGCCGCTGGGGCTCGAGCCGGCCGACAACGGCGCGCTCGTGCGCCTGGGCGGTGACGAGGTCGCGCTCGAGCCCGGCGAATGGTCGGACTGGGTTCGGGTGGTGTTTGACGTGACCGGCCCGATCAAGGTGACCGGCACCGTTCGCCTGCTGCTCGTTCAGGGGTATCCGCAGCCGCGCCTGTACGTCTCGCCGATCCAGATCGATCCCGAGAGTCCGGCAGTCGAGATTGCTTCGCCGGCGGGCTTTGCCGCCGAGCTGGTCGAAGACATCGGCCTGTTCCACACCATCGGCATGCCCGAGGAAACCTGGTCGCTCAACGAGGAGCATATTTCCGACGCCGCCTGGCTGGAGATGGAAGAGACCATCCTGGCCGAGCGCGAGGCCATGTGGTACGACACGCTGGACAGAAACGACAGCGAGCTGGTCGTGGGCGCATTCGTGCAGACCGACCGCGTCACGCACATGTTCTATCGCGGCCTGGACGAGCAGCACCCCCGCCATGAAGACACCGCACCGGAACATCGCGACCGGGTCGAGTGGATCTACCGCGAAGCCGACCGCATTCTGGGCGAGACCATCGACCGTCTCGGGCCGGACGATCGCCTGATCGTGATGAGCGACCACGGTTTCGCGCCGTTTCGCAAGGCCGTGCATCTCAATCGCTGGCTGGTCGACAACGGCTACCTGGTGCTCGAAGAAGGCGCGACGCAGTCCGACGTGGTCTTCTCCAACGTGGACTGGACCCGCTCGCGCGCCTATGCGCTGGGGCTCAACGGTCTGTTTCTGAACCTGGCCGGCCGCGAAGGGCAGGGCATCGTCGAGCCCGGTGAAGTCGAGGCGCTCAAGGCCGAGATCTCCGCCGGCCTGGACGAGTGGGCCGATCAGAAAACGGGCGAGCCCGTCGTTCGCCGCGTTTTCGACGCCGAGGAAACCTATCACGGCCCGGAGCGCGCCGATGCGCCGGACATGGTGGTCGGCTACCACCGCGGTTATCGCGCCTCGTGGCAAACCACGCTGGGCGCGATTCCCAAGCCGCTGATGGAGCCCAATCGGCAGAAATGGAGCGGCGACCACTGCATCGACCCGGCGCTGGTGCCTGGTGTGCTGTTCGCCAACTTCCGCCCCGAGATCGAGGTGGACTCCATCCAGGACGTGTGGCGGCTGACCCGCCGCCAGATCCGGGAGGACGACTCGTGAGCGATCTCGGCATTCTCGACTGGCCGGGCATCGTCTTCGGCCTGATCAACGATCTGCTTTTGCTCGTTCTGCCGCTGCCGTTGACCTTGGTGCTGTGGGCCGCGCTGTCGGGCTGGGCGACGATGTGGGTCTATCGCGCCACCTCCAATCAGGACAAGCTGGCCGCGCTCAAGCCGCAGGTCAAGGCGGTGCAGCAGAAGCTGGCCACCTACGACGGCGAATTTTCGGGGCTGATTCCCCTGATTCGCGAAAACTTCCGGCTTTCGGGCCGGCATATCGGGCTGGCCATCGGCCCGGCCCTGATCGCGGGCATTCCGGTGCTGTTCGTGCTGGTGTGGGGCTCGAACGGGTTCGGCGTGTATTTTCCCGAGCCTGGCTCCCGCGTCAATGTCGCGGTCTCGAGCGATAGCGTCGAGCGCGATGCCGACAACTGGCGCTGGATCGGCATCGACGAGGCCCGGCATCTGCCTTCGGCGGTCGACGAGCCGCTGCGCTGGCGCCTAAGCTGGCCCGAGGCGGGCGCTCGCCTGGAAACCGCCGGCGGCGAAGCGGCCGTGGCTTTGCCGCCCGAATCGCCCACGCCGGTGCTGCACAAGCGCCACTGGTGGAATCTGCTGATCGGCAACCCGGCCGGCTACCTGCCTGACGACGGCCCCGTCGACTCGATCCGCCTGGGCCTGCCCAGCCACGAAATTCTGCCGGTCGGCCCGGGCTGGATGCGCGGCTGGCTGTTTACCTATTTCGTGGTCCTGATCGCCGTCTCGCTAGGCTTCAAGTTCTACTGGCGTGTGCACTGATGGGGGAAAACGTACATCCCGAGGCTGATATTCGCTGGATGCGCCGAGCTCTGGAACTGGCCGGTCAGGCCGAGGCCGCAGGCGAGGTGCCGGTCGGCGCCGTGCTGGTCGATGCCGACGGCGAGGTAATCGGCGAGGGTTTCAACTGCGTCATTGCCGAGGCCGACCCCACGGCGCATGCCGAAATCGTCGCCCTGCGCCAGGCCGCCACGCGCGCCGGCAACTACCGTTTGCCCGAGACTACGCTCTACGTCACGCTCGAGCCCTGCAGCATGTGCGCTGGCGCCCTGGTCAACGCCCGCGTCAAGCGCGTGGTTTACGCCGCCGACGATCTGCGCGCCGGGGCGCATCATTCCGTGTTCGAGGTGCTGACCAGCCCCATTCTCAACCACCGCTGCGAGGTCACCGGCGGCGTGCTGGCCAAGGAGTCGGCCGAACTGCTGCGCGCCTTTTTTCGCAGCCGGCGGTAGCAATCCTTCCTGATTGTGGTGCCGGGGTCGTGCGAGGTCCCGGATAGCCGCTGCGCGGCTTCCGGGAATTCAGCCACCCAGCCACCTAGCCACCCAGCCACCCAGCCACCCACCCACCCACCCACCCCGGCCACCAGCCAACCAGCCCACCAGCCCACCAGCCAACCAGCCAACCAGGGAACCAGGC
>CAYUPK010000031.1:0-19866 GCA_964446675.1 uncultured Wenzhouxiangella sp. | reverse complement strand
AGCCGGTCCCAAGGGTATGGCTGTTCGCCATTTAAAGTGGTACGCGAGCTGGGTTTAGAACGTCGTGAGACAGTTCGGTCCCTATCTGCCGTGGGCGTTTGAGACTTGAGGAAATCTGCTCCTAGTACGAGAGGACCGGAGTGGACGATCCGCTGGTGTTCCGGTTGTATCGCCAGATGCAGCGCCGGGTAGCTACGATCGGCAGGGATAACCGCTGAAAGCATCTAAGCGGGAAGCCCCATCCAAGATTAGGTCTCACTGGACCCTTGAGGTCCCTGTAGGGCCCTGGAAGACTACCAGGTTGATAGGCTGGATGTGGAAGTGCAGTAATGTATGAAGCTAACCAGTACTAATTGCCCGTGAGGCTTGGTCATATAACACCAAAGCCAATTGGAGAGCTTGCGCTCTCTTGCGATGACACGACTGAAGCTCTTGAACAGATTCCGACTCCTTGCTTGTGCCAATAGCAGGGAGGTCCCGGCTCAAGGCCGGGATCAACAGGACATCGGCCGCAGGCCGATGTACAGTTGCCTTTGCCTGGTGGCAATAGCGGTGTGGAACCACCCGATCCCATCCCGAACTCGGAAGTGAAACGCGCCAGCGCCGATGGTAGTGCGGCATTCGCCGTGTGAGAGTAGGTCACTGCCAGGCATTTATCCTGAACCCCCGGTGCTATCCGTAGCTCCGGGGGTTTTTTTATGGTTCCACGGTATTCTCAGCGGCTGGCAGGCCCCGCCATCTCGGCAGCGCGACTTTCGCGCCAGCGAATGAAGCGATGTCGCAGGGGCGGACAAGGCCGTGCCCACGGTCACGCGTTTTACGGCACTTCGGGCGCGCTCCTTTCGCTTCGCGAAAACCGCACGCCCTCCGTTGCTTGCGCTGCCAGGCATTAATCCAGAAAACCCCGGTGCGCCACGCGAGCTTTACCGAAGCCGTCATGATGGCCGCTCGATCAGCCCGCATTTTCTTGCTCTCAGCCACCCCTTGATGCCGTTGGATATGGCAAGCTGTGCGCCTACTTGTTGGTGTCTTTGCCGTGTCGACGCTGCGTTTTGCTATTTTGCTGGGCATGACCGTGGCTATTGGCCCGTTCGCGCTCGATACCTATCTGCCGGCTTTTCCTGAAATCGCCACCGATCTTGGCGTCGATCTGCCTGCCGTCGGGCGCACGCTCAGCATTTACGTATTTGCCCTCGGTCTGGCTCAGCTTGTTGCCGGGCCGCTCTCGGACCGTTACGGGCGGCGAGTTGTGTTGTTCAGCGGCCTGCTCCTGTTTGCAGCCGCCAGCCTGATGCTGGCCTTGTCCGACACTCTGATGTGGATGATGGCCTGGCGAATGGTGCAGGCCGTGGGCGGGGCATGCTGTGCCGTGTCGGTGCCGGCTATCGTTCGCGATCGGACCCAGGGGCAGGCTTCTGCCAGCTTATTTTCGCTTATCGGAATCGTTATGCTCGTCGCGCCTGCTCTGGCGCCTTCGATCGGCTCCATTCTGCTCCATGCCTTCAGCTGGCCGGCCATTTTCGTGTTTCTGGCCGCTTACGCGGTGGTTGTTCTCTTCACCCTCCATCAGTTCCTGTTTCGCGGACTTCCTGCTGCGGGCAAGCTGCGCACGCCAGCGCGCACGCTGCTGACCAACTACCTTCTCGTACTTCGTCATGGCACCACGATGCGTTTCATTGCAATCCAGACCCTGGCATTCAGCGTGATGCTGGTCTTCATTACCCATGCGTCATTCATTTACCAGGAGTGGTTCGGCGCATCGAACCGGCTATTTTCAATCCTGTTTGCCTTGCAGGTTGGTGCCATGGTCCTGGCCAATCTCCTCAATCGCCGCTTGCTCCGGAGCTTTCACTCTACCCGGATTCTGCGTACCGCCGCCGCGATTCAGGCGCTTGCCGTGCTCGCACTGCTGGGCGCAATCGTGCACGGTGCCAGCCTGGCCGCGGTTGCCATGTGCATGATCGCCATCGGCGGTTGCATGGGCGCGATCATTCCAAACAACATTGCCAATGCCCTGGAGTTCTTTCCCCAGCTGGGCGGAACGGCCAGCGCTTTGCTAGGTGCGACCCAGTTTGCTCTGGGCGGACTGATCAGCGCAGGGTCCACGTGGATTGTCACCGCCTCACCGCTGCCGGTGGTGCTGGCCATGACCTTCTGTACGCTGGGCGCTCTGGGCTTTGCCTTTGGCGCACCCCGCGCGATGACAAGAGCGCTGGGCATGGACACGGCCGGCCGGGAAACGATTGGGCGCGGTCGCTAACCGTCAGTCAGCCGGCCTCGCGCGTCGCTTCATCGCCGCTGCTCAGGTCGTTGAAGCGATCGAAATCGAGTTCGTTTTCGCTTTTGGCGACGATCAGGGTCACGGTGGCGTCACCGGTGACATTGACCGCAGTGCGCGTCATGTCGAGCAGGCGGTCGACGCCCAGGATCAGGGCGATGCCTTCCTTGGGCAGGCCGACCTGGGCCAGTACGCCGGCAAGGAGGATCAGTCCAACCCCTGGAACGCCGGCCGTGCCGATCGATGCCATGACCACCATGAAGATCACCATCAGATACTGGGTGAGCGTCAGGTCGATGCCGTAATACTGGGCGATGAAGCCTACCGCAATGCCCTGCATGATGGCCGTGCCATCCATGTTGATAGTCGCACCCAGAGGAATCGTGAACGAGCTGATGCGGTTGCTCGCTCCCATGCGTTCCTGCACTGCCCGCAGGGTCACGGGGATGGTGGCGCCCGACGAGGCGGTGGAAAAAGCGAAAGCAATCACGTCGCGAAACTGGCGGTAGAAGGCAATCGGGCTCAGCCCCGTCATGGTCTTGAGCAAGACGGGATAGACCACGCCGGCATGCAGGAACAGCACGGCAAAGACCACAACCACATATTTGAGTACGCCGGCAAACGTCACCCAGCCGGTACTTGCGGCCATGCCGGCGGTCAGGGCGAACACGCCGTAGGGGGCAATCAGCATGACGATACCGACGAGCTTCATCACCACCTGCATGAAGTCGTTGAAGAACTCTCCGACCCGCTGTCCGGATTCGCCGGCAAATGACATCGCCAGGCCAAGCAGAATCGAGAACACGATGATCGGCAGCATGTTGCCTTCAGCCAGGGCGTTGACCGGGTTGTTCGGCACCAGATTGATAAGCACCTGCGAAAAGCCCGGCGCCTCGGAAATATCGAGCGATTCCACACCCACGGGGCTGGCCCCGACCCCGGTCTGAAATACGATCCCGGCCACAAGCGCCAGAATGATGGCGATGCAGGTGGTGACCAGATACAGGCCGATGGCCTTGCCGCCCACCCGGCCCAGGCTCCTGGGATCGGCCAGTGAGGCAACGCCTGAAATGAGCGAGACAAAGACGATCGGCACAACCAGCATGCTGAGAAAACGCACGAACATCTCGCCAACCACCTCGAAAACGCCGTCAACAAGCCATTTTCGAATCAGCTCGACTTCGCCGAACAAAAGATTGATCACCAGCCCGGTTGCCAGGCCCAGAACCAGGGCCAGCAGAATCTGCGTGCTCAGCTTGTGGTGGTCGAAGCGGTGTTCCTGCGTCATGCGGTTCGTTCCGGGTGTGCAAAGTGCCGAAAGGGTAGCGTACACGACCGAAGCGGTCTAGCAGGCCCGGCAGTTTCGATCATGCAGGCCGCCGTGCGGGCAAGACGAGTCCGGCGTGAGCGGTATAATGCCGGGTTCAGCCCAGCCTTTGTGGAATCATGAGCAGCAGCGATACGCCGGCTTCGCCGACCAACTTCATTCGCAACCGCATCGTCAAGGAACGCGCGGCCGGGCAGTACGACGAGATCGTGACCCGGTTTCCGCCGGAACCCAACGGCTATCTGCACCTGGGCCATGCCAAGTCCATCGTGCTCAATTTCGGCCTGGCCGAGGAATTTGGCGGCTACACCAACCTGAGGTTCGATGACACCAACCCGGCCAGGGAAGAGCAGCGCTATGTCGACGCCATCAAGGAAGACGTCGCCTGGCTTGGCTTCGAGTGGGAGAACGAGTGCTATGCCTCTGACTACTTCGAGACGCTCTATGAGTACGCCCTGCACCTGATTGACAACGGCCTGGCCTATATTGACAGCCAGGATGCCGACACCATTCGCGAGCAGCGCGGCACGCTGACCGAGCCGGGCATGCCCAGCCCAGACCGAGACCGTGATCCGGCTGAAAGCCGCGATTTGTTCGAGCGCATGCGCGCCGGCGAGTTCGAGGACGGCAAATACGTGCTGCGCGCGAAAATCGATATGGCTGCAGCCAATATCAACATGCGCGATCCGGTCATTTTCCGAATTCGCCACCGAGCGCATCCGCGCACCGGCAATGACTGGTGCATTTACCCCAGCTACGATATGGCTCACGGTCAGTCCGACGCCATCGAGCACATCACCCACTCGCTGTGCACGCTGGAGTTCGAGGACCACCGCCCGCTCTACGACTGGCTGATCGAGCACTTGCCGGTACCGTCGCGGCCGTTTCAGATCGAGTTTGCGCGCCTCAATCTCGACTTCACCGTGCTGTCCAAGCGCCGTCTCACTCGCCTGGTTGATGAGGGTCACGTCAGCGGCTGGGACGATCCACGCATGCCCACGCTTGCCGGAATTCGTCGCCGCGGGTTCACCCCCGAGTCGATTCGCAGCTTTTGTCGCGAGATCGGTGTCACCAAGTCGGAAAGCATCATTCCCTTCGGCGTTCTGGAAAGAAATCTGCGCGATGATCTCAACTCCCGCGCGCCGCGCCGAATGGCTGTCCTGCGCCCGCTGAAGCTGGTGCTGAGCAACTTCCCCGAAGGCGAAACCCAGTGGCTGGAAGCCGCCAATCACCCGCAGGAACCCGGGATGGGCACTAGAGAGGTGGCGCTCACCCGCGAGCTCTATATCGAGCAGGACGATTTCATGGAGGAGGCGCCGAAGAAATTCTTCCGCCTCAAGCCCGGCGGCGAAGTCCGCCTGCGCAACGCCTTCATCATTCGCTGCGACGAGGTCATCAAGGACGCTAACGGCAACGTGATCGAACTACGCTGCAGCTTCGATCCCGACACCCGTTCCGGCCAGCCCGGCGCCGACCGCAAGGTCAAGGGCACCATCCACTGGGTTTCAGCCGAGCACGCCGTCAGCGCCGAGGTTCGCCTCTATGACCGCCTGTTCAATGTACCGGATCCGGCCGGCGACAAGCAGCGCGAGTTCCTCGAGCACGTCAACCCGGACTCGCTCGAGGTGCTGACCGGCGCCCGCCTGGAGAAGGGGATGGAAGCTGCCCGGCCCGGTGAGTTCTTCCAGTTTGAACGTCTGGGTTACTTCGTGCCAGACCCGGACACCACGCCACAAGCCCCGGTCTTCAACCGGGCCGTGACGCTGCGCGACACCTGGGCGAGGCTGGAAAAGCAGCTCAGGCAGGGATAGCTACAGCGGCTCGGTCAGCCGGCAGCCGCTGAAGTCGGGGTGGTTGCGGATGAAGTAGACCTGCGATGCCGGATCGCCCTGAAGCGGCGGCTCGAGCCACCACTCGGTGCCGCCGGCCGTTTTCAGGCCGTAGCCGGAACCGCTGGGCTGCCAGTCGCCCGACTCACCGCCGATTTGCACGATCCTGTACTCGCTGCCCCAGCGCTGCGCCCTCAGGCGGTAGCTGTGATCGACCCGGAGGAACAGCTCCACCGGCCGTTCACCGCAGCTGCCGGCCAGGTGGGCGTGCACCTTCAGCTTCGGCATTCGTCCATCATCGGGCAGGTAGATGTAGACTCCCGCATGGCCGGCGGTGAAGTGATGATTCGCATGGCGCTCGCGCTCGATGCGCGCCGATATGCCGCTTCCGGAAAGCATCGCCCCGAGCTCTTGTGCCCTATTGAAGGCATCTACCCCGTCGCCGTGAACAATCACCGATTCGGAGATCTCCAGCTCGCCGGGCGTTGCGGCGTAGGCGATGCGATGGCGAAAGCCCGCCGCCTCGAGCCGGTCGGCAAAGCTCTGCACCGGCGCGGCGTCGGGCCGGTTGGAGAAGATGTGGATGGTCACCTCGTCGAGCGGCCGCGTGGCACAGGCGGCGAGCATTGCCGTCAGCGCCAGCGCCGCCGTTCGACAAAGCATCACTCGGTGCGACTGTGCTCGCGCACGGTCTCGACCAGCACCGCCACGTGTTCGGGCGGCACCTCCGGCGTGATGCCGTGACCAAGATTGAAGATATGCCCCGGGCCGGAACCGTAGCTGTCGAGCACCCGCCGGGTCTCGCTGGCGACCACAGTCGGGTTGGTCAGCAGGACGGCGGGGTCGAGATTGCCCTGCAGCGCTACCTGGTCGCCAACGCGCACGCGCGCCTCGGCCAGGTCCAGCGTCCAGTCCACGCCCAGGCCGGCGCAGCCGGTATCGGCCAGCTTTTCCAGGTGCTGGCCGCAGCCCTTGCCGAACAGGATGATTGGCGTGTCCGGGCAGCTTGTCTTGAGCTTGTCGATGATGCGCTGCTGCGAGGCCAGCGAGAACTTCTCGTAGAGCCGCGGCGAGAGAATGCCGCCCCAGGAGTCGAACATCATCAGCGCATCGGCGCCGGCGGCGACCTGGGCGGCAAGATAGTCGGCGGTGGCGTCGGCCAGATGATTCATCAGCCGCTCGGCCGCGTCGGGCTCGGCCATGAGCAAGCGCCGGGCCCGGGCGAAGTCCTTGCTGCTGCGGCCCTCGATCATGTAGGTCGCCACCGTCCAAGGGCTGCCGGCAAAGCCGATCAGCGGCGTGTCTTGCGCCAGCGACTGGCGAATCAGGCGAACCGCCTCCATGACGTAGCCGGTATCGTCTTCCGGATCGGGCATGGGCAGCGAATCGATATCGGCCGCGCCCTCCACCGGCCGCTCGAATCGGGGGCCTTCGCCGGGCTTGAAGCCAAGGCCCAGGCCCATCACGTGCGGCAGGATCAGAATGTCGGAAAACAGGATGGCGGCGTCGAAACCGTAGCGTTCGATCGGCTGCAGGGTGACTTCGCAGGCCAGCTCCGGCGTGCCCGCCAGATCCAGGAAGCTGCCGGCGCGCTTGCGCGTGGCAAGGTACTCGGGCAGATAGCGTCCGGCCTGGCGCATCATCCAGATCGGCGTGCGTTCGACGGGTTCGCGCCGCAAGGCGCGCATGAACAGTGAGTTGGATACAGGGGTCATGAGCGCTCCAGTGCTTCGCGTATGTCGTCGGCCGGGCAGGGTTCTACCGTGGCCCGCCCGAGTTCTTCGAGCAGCACCACGCGAATCCGGTCGGCACGGTTTTTCTTGTCCAGCCTCATCAGGGCCAGCAGTTGGTCGCGGTCGACGTCGCCGGGTAGCGCCGTCGGCAGCTTGAGGTTTTCGAGCAGGTGGGCCAGTCGCTCGGCGGTGCCTGCGCGCAGCTTTCCCAACAGCTCGCTCAATCGCGTGGCCAGCACCATGCCAATGGCTACCGCCTCGCCATGACGGTAGCGTGAGTAGCCGGTTGCCGTCTCCAGCGCGTGGCCGAAGGTGTGGCCGAAGTTCAGCAGCGCGCGCTCGCCGGCTTCGCGCTCATCAGCGGCCACCACCTCGGCCTTGTGGGCCACAGATGTGTGTACGGCCTCCAGCAGGGCGTCGGGCATGCGCGCATTGAGTGGCCCGGCGCGGCTTTCCAGCCAGGAGAAGAAGTGCTCGTCACGGATCGCGCCGTATTTGACCACTTCGGCGAGGCCGGCGTGCAGGTCGCGTTCCTCGAGGCTGATCAGGGTGTCAATGTCGGCCACCACGGCGCTGGGTTGATGGAAGGCACCGATCAGGTTCTTGCCGCTGGCATGGTTGACGCCGGTCTTGCCGCCCACGGCAGCATCAACCTGCGCGAGCAAGGTCGTGGGCATGTGCACCAGGCGGATGCCGCGCATGTAGCTGGCTGCGGCAAAGCCGGCCAGATCGCCGATTACGCCGCCGCCCAGCGCCAGTATTGTGGCGTCCCGCTGGGCACCGAAGGCAACGAGCTCATCGAGCACACGCTGCCAGTTGGCGACCGTCTTGGCCTGTTCACCGGCCGGCAGAACAAGCGAACGCCAGCGGCGTTTTTCGTTGTCGAGTACCCGGCCGACACGCTCGAGATAAAGGTCGGCGACCGTGCCGTCGGTGACCACCAGCACCCGGCCATCGAGATGACGGTGCCAGATGCTGGGCATGGCCAGCAGTCCTTGCCCGACGTAGACTGGATAGGTGCCACTGTGGCTGCGAACCTGGCTGACTTTCATGACACTCGTGTTTGTTCCAGATGATCACGTATACGCTGTGCCACGTTCGCGGCCATGGCCGGTGGCGAGATATTGGCCGAACGCACGACCAGATCGGCGCAGGACTCGTATATCGGGTTGCGCCGGTCAGCCAGCTCTCTCAGGCGCTGCCTGCGGTCGGCTGTCTGCAGCAGCGGTCGCTGTTTGTCACGAGCGAGCCGCTTCAGTTGCTGGTCGATGCTGACCTGCAGGTACACGACCAGTCCGCGTTCGGCCAGCAGGCGGCGATTCTCCTCCTTGAGTACGCTGCCGCCGCCGGTGGCCAGAACCAGCCCGTCTTGCCGGCTCAACTCGTCGAGCAGCGCTGACTCGCGCAGCCGGAATCCGGCTTCACCCTCGATCTCGAAGATCACGGCGACCTCCACGCCACAGCGTTGCTGCAGCTCAAGATCGAGATCGGCAAAGCTCATGCCCAGGCGGCGCGCCAGATGCCGGCCAACGGTTGTCTTACCCGAACCCATCGGCCCGATGAGGAAAATGCACCCGGGCACCGGAAGTACCGATTGCTCGCTCATGCCGGCTTCGGATCGGCGAGCCGTCTTGCGGCAATCCTTGTAACGATGATCGGGTCGTGCCAACAAATGTTCATGCAAAGTGGCAAATGGCCGGAATCAACGGGCACTCAATGCTATCACGCCGGCGGTGTTCGGGCCGCCCGCAATCAAGGCCTCAGGCCCATCGCTCGATCGGCTGCGCGGCGCTGCGTTGCGAACCGGGCATGGCTTCGCCGTCGCGTCGGCTCTGCGTCGGTTTGGTACCATGAACGATCCTGTTCCCATTGTGGTCGAACGAGTCATGCTGCGCTTTTCGATTCTCTTCGTTGTCCTGCTTCTGGGCCTGTTCACCATCGAGGTTCTGCAGCCCGTGCAGGAGCATGTCGTGCTTCCGTTCACGGCCGGTCTGGCCAAGATCAGCGTGTTTCTGATCGAGTTGTTCGACAGCGGGGTCGTCTCATCGGGCAAGGTGATTCAGGATCTGGAATCCGGCTTTGCGGTGAGCATCGAGCCGGGCTGCAACGGCGTCGAGGCGCTGATCATCCTGTTCGCCGCCATCTTCGCCTTTCCGGCCTCGCTCAAGCAGAAGCTGATCGGCTTTTCCATTGGTTTTGTCGCCGTCCAGGCGCTCAATCTGGTGCGCATCATCAGCCTGTTCTACCTGGGGCAGTGGAACATGACCTGGTTCGAATGGTTTCACCTCTACCTGTGGCAGGCGCTGATCATTCTCGATGCGCTGGTGGTTTGGCTGATCTGGCTGCGCAGGCTGCCGCCGCAAGATTTCGGTGGTGGCGATGACGACGGCAGCATGCCGCCGGCGGTGCCGGCGACTTGAAGGATCTCCGGTGAAGCGGCTGCTGATTGCCGGCTGTGGTGATCTGGGCATGCGCCTGGCCGACCGGCTGGCCGGTGGCGACTGGCAGGTGCACGGTCTGCGCCGGCGCGTCGAGGCATTGCCCGAAACCATCATTCCCATTCGCGCCGACCTTTCTGACGCCTCGAGCCTGACCGCGGCAGCGGGCAACTGGGACGCCATCGTCTACCAGGCTACGCCGGATGCCCATGACGAAGCCGGCTATCGCGCCGCCTACCTCGAGGGCCTGGAGCTCCTGCTGACCCGCGCTGCACCGCGCCGGCTGATCTTCGTGTCGAGCACCGCGGTGTTCGGCCAGGATCAGGGTGAATGGATCGATGAGCGCAGCGAGACCGTGCCCGGGCGATTCAACGGCCGGGTGCTGCTCGAGGCCGAGGCGCTTGCGGCGCGTTCGGCCCCGGAGTCGATTGTCGTGCGCTTTTCGGGCATCTACGGCCCGGGCCGTGACTACCTGATCCGCAAGGTAGCTGCCGGGCAGGCAAGCTGTCGCGAGCGGCCGCCGCAGTGGACCAACCGCATTCATTCCGACGACTGCGCCGGCGTCCTCGAGCACCTGCTTGCGCTTGATGCGCCCGATCCGCTCTACTGCGCCAGCGACAGCCACCCGGCGAAGCGCTGCGACGTGCTCGACTGGCTGGCCTCCAGGCTCGGCGCTGCAACCCCGGTTCGCAGCTCATCGGACGGTGGGCAGGGCAAGCGCGTGGCCAACGCCCGCCTGCTGGAATCCGGCTATCGTTTCATCCACCCCGACTATCGCTCCGGGTACCGGGAGATGCTGCAATGACCGAATTTTTCAGCATGAGCGAGGCGATCGTCGCGCGTTTTCGACAGGGCTTCGACCGCGCCGTGGACAACGGCATTCCCGAACCCACGGCCATGACCCTGGCCACCGTCGATGAACACGGCCGCCCGGCCGCGCGCACCGTGCTGCTCAAGGGCATGGACGCCGAAGGTTTCGTGTTCTACACCAATCTGGGCTCGCGCAAGGGCCGGCACCTGAAGGTGCACGACGACGTCTCACTGGTGTTCTGGTGGCGCGAGACTATCGAGCAGGTGCTCGTCGACGGCCGCGCCGAACCGGTCGGCGAAGCCGAGGCCGACGCCTATTTCGCCAGCCGCCCGCGCGGCAGTCAGATCGGCGCCTGGGCATCGATGCAGTCGCAGCCGATGGAAAGCCGGGCCGAGTTCCTGGCCCGGGTTGCCACGTTCGAGAAGCGGTTCGAGGGCCGGGATGTCCCGCGCCCAGAACACTGGTCGGGCTTTCGCGTCAAACCCCGCCGCATCGAGTTCTGGTACGGCCGCGAATATCGGCTGCACGAGCGAGTCTGCTTTGAACTGGTCGATGGCGTCTGGGTGGAGTCGTTGCTGTATCCCTGATTGGGGAATGACCAAGTACCAAGCACCAATTCGCCAACACATTGCAATTTTCGAATGATCCAATGACCCAAACAGGCCTCAGCAAGGCCGAAGTCACAGGATTGTTTGGTCAATGAAAATTGATCATTGGCCCTTGTTTGAAAATTGGAATTTGGTACTTGGTCATTAAGCCAGCTCATCTGCCTTTTCGCCGCCTCTCCGTCTCCCTCTCCAGCCATTGCTCACTCAGACTCTTCCAGGGTTCTTCTTTCAGCGAATGCGGCCTGTACATGCCGGCCGCCTGGCGCTGGCGCTGGGCTTCGAAGAGGATCAGGGCGGCGGCGACCGAAACGTTGAGGCTCTGGGTCATGCCGGCCATGGGGATGATGATTTGGCCGTCGCATTCGGCCAGGGCTTCCTCGCTGATGCCGGTTTTCTCGGTGCCAAGCACGATGGCGCTGGGCTGGGTGTAGTCGGGCTGGCGGAAGTCCACTGCCTTGTCGGAAAAGTGCGCGGCGTAGAGCGAGAAGCCCTTTGCCTTGAGCGAACGCAGACCCTCGGCGGCGTCGTGGTGGCGATGAAGCCTGACCCAGCGTTGTGCGCCCTGCGCGGTGTGGTTGAGCGGCGGAATGCCGCCGGTCGGCGGCACGGCGTGGGCCTCCATCACGCCCACGGCATCGCAGGTGCGCAGGATGGCGGCCACATTGTGCGCCTTGTGCACACGCTCCAGAAAGACCGTCAGGTCGGGGTGCCGGCCGGCGGCCACGCGCTCGATACGGGCCTTGCGTTCAGGTGTCATCGCGTTATGTTAACGGCTTTTGCGAGACAATCCCTGCCATGAAGACAGACTGGTTCAGCCAACTCAAGTCGCTGGTTGCGCCTGACAGCGACGAACCCGTGGATGCTCAGGTCATCGCCCGATCCGCGGCCATCATCCTGCTGGAAATGGCTGCCGCTGACGAGCAGCGTGACGACGAGGAGCTGGCGGTGATCCGCAGGGCCATGCAGGAGGCCTTCGACATTGGCCGCGGCGAGCTCGACGTCATGCTGCGCGATGCCGAGAGAATGCGCCGTGAGGCGGTCTCGCTGCACGATTTCACCCGCGATCTCAAGGCCAGTCTCGACCGCGACGAGCGCGATGAACTGGTCGGCTGGCTGTGGCGCGTGGCCTGGGCCGACGGACGCATTGACCGCTACGAAGAGCAGTTGTTGCGCCGGCTGGCCGACTTGCTGGGCGTTCCGCATCCCGAGTTCATCCGGCGCAAACACATGGCTGCGCCGAAGGATCGTTGAGAATTACTCCTCGACGTAGAAGGTCTGCTGAAAGCTGAATCGGGCCGGCCGCTGCTCACTGTCTTCCGGCCGCACACTGACATCGAAAGTCAGCGTCTCCTCGTTGGCGATGCGGAAGGTGCCAATGTAGTAGATGGCGTCCTCTTCCCGGATTTCCCGCAGCGAAATCTCGCGCCGCTGACCAGTCAGGTTGACCGCCGAGGCCTCGACCGATGCGCTCACCGGGGCATCCATTTGGCCGTGCGAGTCGGCCTTGCTCAGCACGGTGATATTGATCATGGCGCGGTTGCCCGAGCGCGTGATGCCGTAGGCGCTGGCAACTTCGGCGGGCAGCATGCGCGTATTCATCGCGCTGTAGTGAACGCGGTAGTCGCCGATGTCCTCGAACTGCTGCGACTGGGCCGGAAAGGGCGCCAGCAGCAGGGCGGATGTGGCAATGAAAAAGGCTGCAAGCTGTCGGGTCATGCTCTCATACCCTTGGTGTTGAACTGCCCCGATGCTACGCCCGCCGGGGGTTGGGCGGCAAGAGGTTGGAGGCAAAGAGCTCAGCCGCTTGGCTGCATGCCCCCGCACGCCCTGCTTACACTCCCAACAGGATGATCAAGAACTGGATGGCGATCAGGGCCACCAGCGGCGAGAGGTCGAAACCGCCCAGCGGCGGGAGGACGCGGCGGATGGGCGCCATAACCGGCTCGGTGAGCTGATAGATCAGCGGCACGATCGGGTGGCGGAAGCCCTGGCCAACCCAGGAAAGGATCACGCTGGCGATGATCAGCACCAGGTAGAGCACCAGCAGCATGCGCACCAGCCTCAGCGCGGCCAGCAGGAACAGCACGGACCAGCCCATCGTCCAGTCGTTGAGGACCATCAGGATCACCAGCAAAACCAGCTCCAGAATATAGAGCCAGGCGATGCCTGCCAGGCTGATCGAGCCGACGCGCGGAATGACCTTCGCCAGCGGTTTGACCAGCGGATCGGTGACCCGGATCAGCGCCTGGCAGACCGGGTTGTAGTAGTCGGCGCGCAAGGCCTCCAGCAGGATGCGCAGCATCAGCACCGCCAGATAAAGCTGAAAGGCGGTCTCGATCAGGAAGGAAAATGCCTGGCTGGCCGAGCCGCCCATCAGCCGTCTCCCAGCTCGCGGCCGCGCTTGATGGCGGCCTGTACGGCTTCGTCCACGATTCGCTCGAAGCCGTTTTTTGACAGCGATTCAAGCGCCGCGGCCGTGGTGCCGCCCGGCGAGGTCACGCGCTTGCGCAGCTCGCCGGCGTCGACATCCGATCGCGCCAGCATGGTGCCGGCGCCAAAGGCGGTCTGGCGGGCGAGTTGGGCCGCGGTTTCCGCGCTCAGGCCCGCGCGCGCGCCGGCGGCGGTGAGCTGCTCGACCAGCGCAAAGAAGTAGGCCGGGCCCGAGCCGGAAATGGCAGTGACCACGTCCATCAGCGCCTCGTCTTCCACCCAGGCGATTTCCCCCGCAGCCTCGAGAACCTGTTCGGCGCGATGGCGGTCGCTGTCGGTCACACCCCCGGCCGCCGCCAGCCCGGTCATGCCTGCCTGGTAGAGCGCCGGCGTGTTGGGCATGGCGCGCACGATGCGGTCGTGGCCGCCCAGGCGTTCCTTGATGCGCGCGATCGGCATGCCCGCAGCTACGGAAATCACCAGGGTTTCGGTATCGACCACCCTGGCCACCGAAGCCAGCACCTCGTCCATGACCTGTGGCTTGACCGCCACGACCAGCACGTGGGCGCCGCGTGCAGCCTCGGCGTTATCGGCGTGCACCGTCACCCCCAGATCATCAGCCAGCGAGCGGCGCTGATCCTCGCCGGGGTCAGCCACATGGATGCTTTCGGCCAGCGTGCCGCCGGCAATCAGGCCGCTGATCAGGGCGCGGCCCATATTGCCGCCGCCGATGAAAGTAATCGCTATGTCGTTCATGGCATTATTGTAATTGGGGGTCGTGGGGAGTGCCAGGAATCGGAAGCTGGCGATCAGGTTTCAGGTTTAAGGGTTCAGGCGGCTCGTCCCGGATTGGGGCCGGCTTCGCCGGGTCTCGATGGAGAGGCCGCTCGTATGGTTGGGCCTGGTGCCTCCTGATTTGGACTGCGCGGCGTGCAGAGCGATCGGGTTTTCGGCACCGATCCTTCGGTTTCTCCAGGCGCCCCTGAACCCTGAAACCTTTACTTCCGTGGTCCGAACAACGCCGTCCCGATCCGCACCATCGTCGAGCCTTCCGCGATCGCCGCCTCCAGGTCGGCGCTCATGCCGGCCGAGATGGTGTCGATTTCGGGATGGTCGCTGCGCAGTGCTTCGAACAGTTCGCGCAGGCGGGCAAACACGGCGCGCTGGTCATCGTAGTCCTCGCGCGGGGCGGGGATGGCCATCAGGCCGCGCAGCCTCAGATTGGCGCATTCGGCAACCTGCTCGGCCAGGGCCGCAATTTCCCCGGGCGCGCAACCGGCCTTCTGAGATTCGCCGTCGAGGTTGACCTGGACGAGCACTTCGAGCGGCCCCAGATCTTCGGGTCGCTGGTCATCGAGCCGCCGCACGATCCGGGCCCGATCCACCGAAAGCACCCAGTCGAAGTGCTCGGCAATCAACCGGGTCTTGTTCGACTGGACGGGCCCGACGTAGTGCCATTCCAGGTCCAGATCGTCGAGCCCGGCGATTTTTTCCACGCCTTCGTCGACGTAGCTCTCGCCGAAGGCGTGCTGGCCGAGTTCGTGCAGTTCGCGAATGGCCTCGACCGGGTTGCGCTTGCTCACCGCCAGCAGATGGATGTCTTCGGCGGTGCGGCCGGCAGCGCGGCAGGCGGCCTCGATGCGCTTGTGGGTGTGCTCAAAACGTTCAGGAGCGGTTTTCGGAGTGATTTGATTCATGGCCGAGTTACGCTAAGATCGTCTGGTGTGCTAACAAACGGGGTGTGCTTCGACCGCCCGGTTGGCGAGCCGGCACACGTCACCGGCAGGCCGAAGGTCACAGGCAGGGAGTTTCCCCATGGATATTACAGAACTACTCGCATTCACCGTCAAGAACAAGGCGTCCGACCTGCATATTTCGGCCGGTCTGCCGCCCATGATCAGGGTCGACGGCGATGTTCATCGTATCAACACGCCGGCGATCGAGAACAAGGAGATGGCCGAGCTGATCTACTCGACCATGAACGATCACCAGCGCCGCGATTACGAGGCCAATCTGGAGGTCGACTTTTCCTACAGCGTGCCGGGCCTGGCGCGGTTTCGTGTCAACGCCTTCCACCACCATCGCGGCATGGGCGCGGCCTTCCGCGTCATTCCCAACGAGATCTGGACGCTCGACGATCTCGACGCGCCGGCGGTGTTCAAGGACATTGTCGAGGTGCCTCGCGGACTGATTTTGGTCACCGGCCCGACCGGTTCGGGCAAGTCCACCACCCTGGCGGCGATGATGGATTACCTCAACAAGACGGTGCCGGGCCATATCCTCACCATCGAGGATCCCATCGAATTCGTTCACACGCCGCAGCGCTGCCTGATCAATCAGCGCGAGGTGGCGCGCGACACCCACGGGTTCAACCAGGCCCTGCGCTCGGCGCTGCGCGAGGACCCAGACATCATCCTGGTTGGCGAGCTGCGCGACATGGAGACCGTGCGCCTGGCCCTGACCGCTGCCGAAACCGGCCACGTGGTGTTTGCCACCCTGCATACCTCTTCGGCGCCCAAGACCGTCGACCGCATCATCGACGTCTTCCCCGGTGACGAGAAGCCGGTGGTGCGCTCGATGCTCTCTGAGTCGCTTCGGGCGGTGATTTCCCAGACTCTGATGAAGCGCGTCGGCGGCGGTCGCATTGCCGCCCACGAGATCATGATTGCGACCTCGGCCATCCGCAACCTGATTCGAGAAGACAAGGTCGCGCAGATGTACTCGGCCATCCAGACCGGCCAGAACGTCGGCATGAGCACGCTTGACCAGACCTTGATCGAACTGGTCCGGCGCGGGGTCGTCAGCAAGCACGAGGCCATTCGCAAGGCCCAGAACAAGTCCGCACTGGCCTGAGCCGGCAGCGGCCCATCTGCATCCAAGGAGACGGCATGAACACCATTCAGGACTGGCTGCACAGGCTCAACGACGCCGAGGGCTCGGATCTGTTTGTCACCGTGGGCGCGCCGCCGTGCATCAAGGTGCACGGCAAGATCAAGCCCTTGTCCCGAGAGGCGCTCACTCACGAGATGGTGCACGACATCATCGACTCGATCATGACGGCCAATCAGCGCGAGGAGTTTCACTCCACCCACGAATGCCAGTTCGCGATCTCACTGGAGGGCGTGGCCCGCTTCCGGGTCTCCGCCTTTTACCAGCGCAACAGCGTCGGCATGGTCTGTCGCCGGATCGAGACCAGGATTCCCACCTTTGAAGAGCTTGACCTGCCCGAATCGCTCTCCGAGCTGTCGATGGCCAAACGCGGCATCATCATTCTGGTGGGCGCGACCGGCACCGGCAAGTCCACCACCCTGGCGGCCATGGTCGGTCATCGCAACATGAAGGCTTCGGGGCATATCGTCACCATCGAAGACCCCATCGAGTTCGTGCACAAGCACCGCAGGAGCCTGATCACCCAGCGTGAGGTCGGCATCGACACCGCTTCCTTCGAAGTGGCGCTCAAGAACACCCTGCGCCAGGCGCCAGACGTGATTCTCATCGGCGAGATTCGCACGCGCGAGGCGATGGAGCACGCCATCACCTTCGCCGAGACCGGCCATCTGTGCCTGACCACCCTGCATGCCAACAACGCCAACCAGGCGATGGACCGCATCCTGCACTTCTTCCCGGAAGACCGGCACCCGCAGGTTCTGCTGGACTTGAGCTTCAACCTCAGGGGTGTGGTTGCCCAGCAGCTCGTTCCCTCGATCGATGGTGGCCGCCGCCACGTGGCGCTGGAGATTCTGCTCAACACGCCGCTCGTCCAGGAGAAGATCCGCAAGGGCAAGATCGAGGAGCTCAAGGAACTGATGAAGGACTCGCGCCATCACGGCATGGTGACCTTCGACCAGAGCTTGCTCAACCTCTACCAGGAGGGTCTGATTTCCTACGACGAGGCACTTCGTCACGCCGATTCGGCCAACGACCTGCGCCTGGCGGTCAAGCTCAGCGAGGGCGGCGACGCCGAGTCGCTGTCGGGCAAGCTGCAGGACCTCAACCTGGTCGATGACGGAAGGTAAGCGGGCGCGTTTAACACGCAAATGACTGGCGTAACGGCATTTTCCGGCCGGGTTAACATCGCATTAACCATCCTGTGGGTACCATCCGAGTCGTTGGTGCCAAAGCGCGAGCCAGGTTTCTGCACCGACGGTTACGGGGCAATGTGGGCCCGGACGGAGTCGACCCCTTCGTCCGGGCATTTTTTTACCGCACTTTCGAAGCAGGGGAATATCGGCTGATGCGGATTCTGATTATCGAAGACAACCGCGACATCGCCGCCAACCTCGGTGACTTCCTCTCCGATCGCAGTCATGAGGTCGACTATGCCTATGACGGCGTCACCGGCCTGCACCTGGCCGTGGTCAACGAGTTCGACGCCATCGTTCTCGATCTGGCCCTGCCGGGCATGGACGGCCTGGAGGTCTGCCGCAAGCTGCGCGAGGACGGCCGCAAGGACACGCCCGTACTCATGCTCACCGCGCGCGACCAGCTCGAAGACAAGCTCACCGGTTTCGAGTCGGGCGCCGATGACTATCTGGTCAAGCCTTTCGAACTTCGCGAGGTGGAAGCGCGGCTGCAGGTGCTCGCGCGCCGCGGCCAGCGCGTCAAGCCACGCGAGCTCAAGGTGGCCGATCTCGAGTACAACCTGGAGACGCTGACCGTCCGGCGCGCCGACAAGCCCATCGATCTCAACCCCATCGGCCTGAGGCTGCTCGAGAAGCTGATGAGTGCATCACCGGCGGTGGTCACCCGGCGTGAGCTCGAGCACCACGTCTGGGGCGAGGAGCTGCCCGACAGCGACAGCCTGCGCGTCCATATTCACAGCCTGCGCGCGGCCATCGACAAACCCTTTGGCAGCCCGCTGATTCAGACCCGTCACGGCATCGGATATTGCCTGGTGGCACCGGATGAAGTATCGGCGTCGACTTAGAAGCCGACTGATCTTCTCCTTTCTGGCCTTCGGCACGCTGTTGAGCGTCCTGTTCGCCGCGGCCGTGCTGCTGCTGCAAAGCTGGCTGGTCGATGCGTTGATCTCGCGCACCCTGGCCGACGAGATCGACCAGTACATTGCCGGGCTGCGCGAAGACCCCACGCTGGTCGAGCCTTTCTACACGCGTATCGAGGGCTACGTTACCCGACCGGGCAAGGCCGGCATCGTCCCCGAGCCCTTCCGGACGCTTTCCAGCGGCGTACACGATGTCAGCACCGACAACGCGCAGTACAAGGCGGCGGTGCGCAAGGAAAACGATTTCTGGGTCTTTCTCACCTACGATGTATCCGAAAACCAGGAGCTGGCCCGCCGCCTTCAGCTCGCCCTGGTTGCCGCCGTGGTGATTTTCATCCTGTTCTCCCTGGCGCTGGGCATCTGGTCATCAAGTCGCGTGATGGCGCCAGTGACCGAGCTGGCCCGGCGCATCGAGGCCATGGACGAGCACGACCCCACAGGCGACCTGGCCCGGCATTTCCCCGACGACGAGGTTGGCCAACTGGCCGCCGCGCTGGATGGCTATGCTCACCGCCTCAAGGACCTGGTCGAGCGCGACAAGGCCTTCAATGCCGATGTCTCACACGAGCTGCGCACGCCCCTGGCGGTGATATCGGGCGCGACCGAGCTGCTGCTGGCCCAGCCCGATCAGGAAGAGCGCACCCGCGAACGCCTGCTGCGCATCGCGCGCGCCGCGCGCCAGTCCACCGACATCACCACCGCGCTGCTGCACCTGGTGCGCGCCGAGCGCGACGGTGACGGTGACGGTCGATCTCACGATGTTGCCCGAATCGCCCGACAGGTGGTCGGCAACTACCGGCCCCTGATCGGTGATCGCCAGCTCGAGCTGGTGGTCGACGCGCAAGAACAGGTCAGCGTCATCGCCCCTGAGTCGGTCATCGCCGTGGTGCTCGGCAACCTGATCGGCAACGCCATCCGCTATACCACCGAAGGTGAGGTGCGCGTACTCATCCGTGCCGGCGAAGTCTGCATTCTCGATACCGGCCCCGGCATCGTCGAGGAAGAGCTTCCGCGCGTCTTCGACCGCCACTTCCGCGGCCACCAGGTCGGCGGCACCAAGGGCTCGGGCCTGGGACTGTCCATCGTCAAGCGCCTGTGCGACCTCTACGCCTGGCGGATCGAGTTTGCCAACCGCGAGGAAGGTGGCCTGGCCGTGACCCTGCATTTCTTCCCGGACCGGGGAGGGTGAGTTTGCTGGTTTGCTGGTTGGCTGGCTCGGCGCGGGAATCAGTGCGGGGCCGCTGCGCGGCGCTCCCGCTGTGCTGATTCTGAAATGATTCCGGCGAAAAAGCAGCGACAACCGCAGAATGTGCGTCAACAGTCAGCGTGAGCGAATTGCCAAGACACAATGGTGCCCAGCCAACCAGCCAACCAGCCAACCAGCCAACCAGCCAACCAGCCAACCAGCCA
>CAYUPK010000030.1:0-21063 GCA_964446675.1 uncultured Wenzhouxiangella sp. | reverse complement strand
CGATCGTGCCCACGTTGACGTGCGGCTTGGTGCGTTCAAACTTTGCCTTGGACATGCCTCGAAACTCCGTTTTGTTTTACTTTCCAGTTTACCGGTGATCGTGGTGCCCACGACTGGACTCGAACCAGTGACCTCTCCCTTACCAAGGGAGTGCTCTACCGCCTGAGCTACGTGGGCGCGCTCATATCTGGAGCGGGTGATCGGAATCGAACCGACATCATCAGCTTGGAAGGCTGAGGTTCTACCATTGAACTACACCCGCTCGGAAAAACCGATTGCTTCCAAACCTCGAAATCTGGTGGAGGGGGCAGGATTCGAACCTGCGAAGGCTAAGCCAGCAGATTTACAGTCTGCCCTCGTTGACCGCTTGAGTACCCCTCCGGAAATCCGTAAATACTGCTCGATCGGACGACCGGACGACCCGACTTTCCAGACGAAGCCCGCAATTTTGTCCGATCCTGCACGACAAGTCAACCGCTTTGCGCGATTCAGGACGGGTGGATGACCTTCAGGTGCCTGCCGACAGCCAGCCAGGCCCCGCAGATGCCAAGAATACCACTGCCCAGCACCAGCGTGACGACAAGCTCCGCAGGCGGTGAGGCCAGCGTGAAGTCGCTGGCATAGGTGCCGCTGAGCCGGCCGACCGGGCCGGAAAGGGCCCACAGGCCCGCCTCCACGACCAGCCAGGCGCTCAGACCGCCCGCCAGACCGTACCAGAGGCCGGTATACAGGAAGGGCCGGCGCACGAAGCCGTTGGTGGCGCCAACCAGCGCCATGACGCGAATTTCCTCGCGCCGGTTATGAATATCCATCCGAATGGTATTGCCGATGACGAACGCTACCGCAATGGCGAATAACACCCCCAGCAGGACCGCCAGCCGCTCGAGCAGCGCCAGGATGGCATGCAGGCGCTCCAGCCACTGCAGATCGGCAATGACCTGGTCGACGCCCTCGGCGCCGAGCAGGCGCCCGGACAGCGTCTCGATGTCCTGGCCACTCGCCGGCGTGACCTCCAGCACCCAGGGCAGCGGATTGCCCTCGATGCGCCCGGTCACTTCGCCGAGCTGCAGCCGGCCGGTGAGCTCGGCCATGCCCGCCTGCGGGCTGATCGGGTCGACGGCCACGATTCCCGGCCAGGTGCTCAGAAGCGACGCGAGCTGGATGGCTTCGCGCTCAGCCCTGCCGGCATCCATGAACACCGAGATCGTGTCGAGGCGCTCCCAGCCGTCGCTGATCCGGTCGGCATTGTCGAGCGTCATGTAAAGACCGGTCGGCAGGCTGAGCGTAATCGCCAGCACAACAACGGTCATCAGCGTGGCCAGGGGATGGCGCACCAGGGCACCAAGCGAAGACAGCAGACTGTAGGCATGCCGGCGCGCCCAGGCCCGCATGCCGCCGGGCCAGGCCACGCCGCCGGGCCGGACGCCCGATTGCCGGGTCACGATGCACTCTCCTGCCGGGCCGGAATGTCGTCGGCCAGGGTGCCGTCGCGCAGCACCAGCACCCGGCGCTCGAGGCGCCTGATCAGATCGAGATCATGGCTGGCAATCAGCACGGTGGTGCCCAGCTCGTTGAGTGAAACAAAAAACCGCATCAGCTCCGCCGACAAATCGGGATCGAGGTTGCCAGTCGGCTCGTCGGCCAGCAGCAACGGCGGTTTGGCGACAATGGCCCGGGCGATGCCCACGCGCTGCTGCTGGCCACCCGAGAGCATCGGCGGATACATGCGTTCCTTGTCCAGCAGGCCTACCTTGTCGAGCGCCGCGCGCACGCGCCGGCGAATCTCCGGATAGGCTGTCCCGGCGATGACCAGCGGCAGCGCGACGTTGTCGAAAACACGCCGGTCGCTGAGCAGGGAGTGGTCCTGAAAGACGATGCCGATCTGGCGCCGCAGCCAGGGAATCTGGCGGCGCGAAATCCGCCCTACGTTGCGGCCCTGGAACAGCACCCTGCCCCGGCTGGGCCGCTCGAGCAGAGCGATGAGCTTGAGCAGCGTCGACTTGCCGGCCCCGGAATGCCCGGTCAGGAACACCATCTCGCCGCGCGCCAGTTCGAAGCTGATATCGCCCAGCGCCTGGATGCCACCGGGATAGCGTTTGGCCACCTGCTCGAACCGGATCATGTGCTCGGATGCGCTCACCGCCGACCTCAGGACAGCAACTGACTCATGGACATGATCGGCAGCATGATGGCGAGCACGATATAGAGCACCACCAGGCCCACGATCAGGATCAGGGCCGGCTGGAGGACGGCCAGCAGAAGCTGGCTGGAAGCCTGCAGTTCGCGTTCTTGCAGGCGAGCGGCCTGCTCGAGCATCTGCGCAAGTTCACCACTGCGCTCGCCGCCGGCCAGCAGGCGCCGCGCCATCGGCGGCAGCCAGTCGAACTGGCCCAGCGCCCGCGTCAGGGAAACGCCCTCGCGCAGTTGCGCGGCGGCGATAGCGACATCGGCCCGAATCCGCCGGTTGCCGACCACCTCGCCGGCCACGCGCAAGGCATCGACCAGCGGCACGGCACTGGCCGAGAGGATGGCCAGGGTTCGCATCAGCGTGGCCGTCTCGCGCGAGCGCGCCAGGCGCCCGAGCACCGGCATGCGCAACAGCCAGGCGTCGAAACGCAGCCGCATGGGCGGCTGCCTCAGCGCCAGCACCGCAGCGAAGGCCAGGATAACGACCACGATCAGCACCAGCCAGCCCCAGGCCGCGATGAACTCCGAAAGACCCAGCAGGCTGCGAGTCAGCAGCGGCAGCTCGCGCGCGGCCTGCTCGAACACACCCACCACGCGCGGCACGACAAAACCGATCAGGCCGGTGACCACGGCAATGGCAATGATGGTCAGCACCACCGGGTAGACCAGCGCCAGCGAGAAACTGCGCCGCATTTCTTCACGCTGCTCGGCAAAGGTCGCAAGGCGTTCGAGCACGCCATCGAGCGCACCGGCTCGCTCGCCCGCGGCAACTGATGCACTGTAGAGCGATGGGAACAGGCGCGGCTGTTCGGCCATGGCCGCCGACAGGCTCTGTCCCTCCATCACCCGCGCCCGGATGGCGCCGAGCTGGCGGCGAGAGCGTGACTGGTCGGCCTGCTCGACGAGGACCGACAGAACCTCCTCCAGCGGAAGTCCGGCGGTCAGCAGGGTGCTCATCTGGCGCAGCAGCAGCGCGCGCTCGCGTCCCTGCCCGCCAATACCGCCACTGCCGCGGCGCTGGCGCTCGTCGACACCGTGAACTTCCAGCGGAATCAGCCCTCGCTCGCGCAACTGCGAACGCGCCGAGCGCGCACTGTCGGCCTGGACCACCCCGCGGGTGGTCGAGCCGGTTTCAGTCAGTGCCTGGTATTCGTATGCTTGCATGGGAAAAGGGTTCAGGTTTCAGGGTTCAGGTTTCAGGGCGGGCTACGGTCCAGGTTTTCCTGAAACCTTGACCCTGCAACCTGAACCCTCACGATCAATTCGTCCTCGTCACCCGCAACACCTCCTCCAGCGAGGTCGTGCCGTCGATCGCCCTGCCCCAGCCATCTTCGAAGATCGACGGGGCCAGTTCGCGGGCCAGCTGCGCCAGGGCCTGCTCACCGGCGCCGTCATGGATCAATCCGCGCATGGCTTCGGTGACCGGAACCAGTTCGTAGATCCCGGTGCGCCCCTGATAGCCGGACTGGCCGGGGGGCAGATCGGCGCGCGGCCGGTACAGGGTCGCCGGTTCGTTGGCGCGCACGCCCAGGCGCTGCAGTTCGTCAACCCCCAGGCGGTAAGCTTCGCGCGTGGCCGGGTCGAGCACACGCACCAGGCGTTGAGCGAGCACGCCGATCAGGCTCGAGGCCAGCAGGAACGGCTCCACGCCCATGTCGACCAGGCGTGCAACCGCGCCCACGGCGGTGTTGGTGTGCAGCGTCGACAGCACCAGATGGCCGGTCAGGCTGGCCTGCACGGCAATCCGGGCGGTTTCAAGGTCGCGGATCTCGCCGACCATCACCACGTCGGGATCCTGGCGCAGAATGGCACGCAGGCCGCGGGCGAAAGTCAGATCCACCTTCGGGTTGACCTGGGTCTGACCAATACCGTCGAGGTCGTACTCGATGGGGTCCTCGACCGTCATGATGTTGCGGCTGCGGTCGTTGAGCCGCATCAGGGCGGCATACAGCGTGGTTGACTTGCCCGAACCGGTCGGCCCGGTCACCAGCAGGATGCCGTGCGGGCGCTGAATCAGCGATTCCATCGAGGCGCGCACGCTCTCGTTCATGCCCAGTTCGGCCAGGTCGAGGCGACCGGCCTGCTTGTCGAGCAGGCGCAGCACCACGCGTTCGCCATGGTTCGACGGCAGCGTGGACACGCGCACGTCGACCGGCCGGCCGGCGATGCGCAGCCCGATCCGCCCGTCCTGGGGCACCCGCTTTTCGGCGATATCGAGCTGCGCCATGACCTTGATGCGCGACACGATCAGCCCGGCCAGGCCGCGCGCCGGTGCCATGACCTCGCGCAGCACGCCATCGACGCGAAAGCGAATCGACAGCCGCTCTTCGAACGGCTCGAGATGGATGTCGGAGGCGCCTTCGCGGATCGCCTGGGTGAGCACACCGTTGATCAGGCGAATGATCGGCGCATCGTCCTCGGACTCGAGCAGATCGGCCGGTTCGGGCAGATCTTCGGCCAGGCGCGACAGGTCAAGGTCTTCGCCGAGGTCTTCGGCGGCGTGACGTGCCGCAGCGTCGTCGGCCTCGTAGAGTTCGCTGGTCAGGCGCTCGAAGTCGGCCGCCGTCAGGCGCTCGACCCGGACCGGCCCATCGAGCCGGCGACGCACCTCCTGCAGCGCGGCCACATCCAGCGGTTCGCGCACGACCAGCCGCGTGCGGCCGTCTTCGTCCTGCCCGGCCACCGCCACGCCACGCCTGCGCGCAAAGCCGTAACCTGGCCGGAAGTCACTGGTCATCGCGGCCTGATTTCCCCGTATCGCCTGCATGATCGGGAGCGGCCTGCATGAAGGCCTCGAGCTCTGGCAGCAGGGGCATCTGTTCCTTGTTGCTGAGCCCGTTGATCGTCGCGCGCTGATCAAGCTGCAGATCGCGGATGCGGGTGTACTTCGAACGCGTGACGCTGTCCATCAAATTCTTGTCGTGCAGGATCTGAGGGCGGATGAAAACCATCAGGTTGCGCTTGACCTTGCTTGTCGTGCGGTAACGGAAAAGATGACCGAGCAGCGGAATGCGGCCCAGGCCGGGCACTTGCTCGCGGCCCTCCTGAAGGTCGTCGCTCATCAGACCACCGAGCACCAGCATCGACCCGTCGGGCACCATCACGCGCGTGGCAATCGTGCGCTTGTTGGTGATCAGGTCGACCGCGCCGGCCGACGGTGCCAGAGTGGAAACCTCCTGGGAAATGTCGAGCATGATGGTGTCGCCCTCGTTGATATGCGGGGTGACGTTGAGCTTGACGCCGATCTCTTCGCGGTTGATGGTCTGGAAGGGGTTGACCTGGCCTTCACCGGTGGCCACGCCCTGGGTCGAGTAGCTGCCCGAAAGGAAGGGCACTTCCTGGCCAACGTTGATGCTGGCCTCGTGGTTGTCCAGGGTAACGATCGAAGGCGTGGACAGAACGTTGGTATTGGAATCGCTGCTCAGGGCGCGGGCCAGGCCGCCGATTTCAAGCAGCTCGACGCCCAGCAGGCTGGTCGTGCCGCCGACATAGCCCAGGTTCAGGCCGCGGCCGGGCAGCAGCAGGCTGCCGCCTTCGCGGCGGCCGCCAGCCAGGCCGGCCGAAAGATTGATGATGTTGTCGCCACCTGACTGAAAGTTGGTGCCGCCGAAGAACCCCGAATCGCCGGACTCGAACGCCTGCCACTGAATACCCAGCTCCCGGCTGGTGTCCATCGCGACTTCGGCGATGATCGCCTCGACCAGCACCTGGGCCCGGCGAACGTCGAGCTGGTTGACCACCGACTCGATCGAGCGAAACACCGACGGCGGCGCGGTCACTACCAGCGCATTGGTCTCACCATGCGCCTGGATACGCGCCCGGCTGCCCTCCTCGGCGCCAAGCTCGAGCATGCCCTCAAGGACGGGAACGAGCGTGTCGGCCGTGGCATAGCGCAGATAGATCACCTGCGTGCTGCCTTCGGAATCCAGCGGCGTGTCGAGATGGCTGATGAGCGTGCGCAGGCGCAGGCGGTGCGCCGGGTCGCCGGAAAGCACCACCGTGTTCGTGCGCTCGTCGGCCACCGCCGACTGCGCTCCGCCGTTGGCCGGATGGATCTGGTTGATCAACTGCACGACCTCGGCCGCGTCGGCGTGGGACAGTGCAATCACCTCCACTTCCTGATCGATGGCCGCATCCAGGCGATCGATAATGGTCCTGATGCGCTCGATGTTGCCGGCCCGGTCGCTGATGATCAGGCTGTTCGAGCTTTCGTGATGCACCATGTAGGCCGACTGCGGCAGCAACTGGCGCAGCAGCTGGGCGACCTCGCCGGCGTCAACGTGCTCGAGCTGGATGATGCTGGTGACCGGCTCGTCGCCACCGCCGCGCATGTCGTCGACCGGAACCCGGCCGTCCTGGCGGGCAGCGACGTCGGGAACCACGCGTACGGTGCGCTCGTCACCTACCGCGGTGTAGCCATGCACGCGCAGGATCGACTGGAACACGTCCCAGACTTCGTCCTCGTCGAGCGGCTGCGAGGAAATCACCGTCACCTGCCCGGTGACCTGCGGATCGACGATGATCGAACGACCCGTCATGTCGGCCACGGCCGTGATCAGCGCCCGGATGTCGGCATCCTTGAAGTTGAGTATGTGCCCGTTCTCGTCGGCGCCCTCCTGTGCCAGTGCAGGCAGCGACAGCGCCAGCACAAGGGCGGCCAGTCGAAGTTTGTTCATCATCGTGATTGCAGACTCCCCATGATTTTCTCGAGATCGGGCCTCAGGGTCACTTCCCGGCCGCCGCGGCGCACCTTGATGGCGACTTCCCCGCGCGACATGACGTCGACAAACAGGCGCTGGACGGCCTGTGCCGATTCCAGCGGCTGCCCGTTGACTGCCAGCACCACGTCGTTGACCTGAAAACCCAGTTGCTGGAACAGGCGCGCATCGCGGCCGGGCCGCACCCGGAAGCCGCCGCCGGCAACGGGCATGGCCGAAATCGACTGGGCCAGCTCGCCGGCATCGAGCCCGAGCGAGCGGGCGGCATCGGGCAGTGAGGCAACGCTGGCGCCGGACGGCGCGTTGAAGCCCCGAATTCCCGGCAGGTGCCGCGCCGGCTCTTCGGCCACGCGCGCAGAGTGACTGCCGGACGCCGGGCGCGGACTCCGCGAGGCCGCGCCGGGATCGAACGCCAGGGTTTCGCGGCGACCGTCACGCGCAATGATCACCCGGCGCGACTCGATTGCCTCGACCTCGCCGCCGCCGGGCAGTTCGTCTCCCACACGGTAAACCTCTTCGCCCGAACCGCTGACGGAAATGATCGCGTAGCCGCGTTCACCGGCCATGACGCCTTTCAGACGCAGCCGGCTGTCGCTGGCGGAAACCGGCTGCAGCATCACGGCCGGAGCAGCCGAGCGGCCAAAAAGATTCCACCTGAATTCGCCGCTGGCACTGCCGGCCTGCGACATCTGTGGAACGGGCAGTGCGGGCGCCGAATCGACCGAAACACCGCCCAGCACCAGCCACAGCGAGCGTACCAGCAGCCAGACCACCGCCAGCGCCAGCAGCGCGCTGCTCAACAGGGCCAGGCGCGAGGACCAGGCGGGCGAGATCATGACGGTCACGTGACGAGTCGACTCCGGGGCTTGTTCTGGCGCGAGATTAGCACAGACCGGCCTTTCCCCGGAGGGTCGCATACCTGCGCGACTCGGCTACCCGTGAACGTGACCGCAGATGAACGCGGATAAACGCAGATCAGGCAAATACCTGCTCATGGACGTTACTCAGCCAGCTCAGGGTCCGGTTTCTTGAAACCGCAGATTCAGTAAAAACAGAGCCTGGACTGCCACTGGAGATGCGATTCGCGTCCTCACAAGCCGGATCGAATCTGCTGAAATCTGCGCAATCTGCGGTTCAAAACGTTCCGGGCAGGATCAGCGACCTGAATTCGATCGGCCTCGGGAGCGATGACGGCCGCCTCTCCCGCGACCGCGACCACCACCGCCGCGTCGGCTGCCCTTTTTCTTGCCGCTGCCCTTGCGCGGCGCAGGGCGCTCGAGCCCGGGGAGATTGTCGGGATCATGCTGCTCGACCGGCAGCGCCATCTCGATGTATTCCTCGATTTCGGGCAGGTGAAAGGCGTAGTCCTCGCAGGCAAAGCTGATCGCCTCGCCGGTGGCACCCAGTCGGGCCGTGCGGCCGATGCGGTGAACATAGTCGGCGGCGTCCTGCGGCAGATCGTAATTGATGACGTGGCTGACATCGGGAATGTGCAGCCCGCGTGCGGCCACGTCTGTGGCTACCAGCACATCGATTTCGCCGTCGTGAAAACGCTTGAGCAGGCTCTGGCGCTTTTTCTGCGGCACGCTTCCGGCCAGCATCGCCGCGTCGATGCCGTTGGCCTTGAGCGTGCGCGCCACCCGATCGGTCTGATGGCGCGTGTTGACGAACACCATCACGTGGCCGTCTTCCATCTCGCGCAGGAGCTTGACCAGCAGCGGCAGCTTTTCGGGGTTGGAGGGATAGTAGACGCTTTGCCGAACCCGGTCGCTGGTGACCTGCTCCTCCTCGAAGCGGATGGTTTCGGCCTCTTCCATGTGCTCGTAGGCCAGTTCGGTGACCTTCAGCGGGAAAGTCGCGGAAAACATCAGGGTCTGGCGCTTGTCGACCGGCGGCATCTTGCGAAACAGATAGCGGATGTCGGCAATGAAGCCCAGGTCGAACATCCGGTCGGCCTCGTCGAGCACCGCCACTTCGATGACGTTGAGGTTGTACACGCCCTGCTTGTGGTAGTCGATCAGGCGCCCGGGGGTGCCGATCAGGATATCGACGCCTGCAGCGATCTGCTCGCGCTGCTTGCCGTAATCGACACCGCCGTAGGTGAGCACCGAGCGCAACCCCGTGTACTTGCCCAGCAGCTCGGCATCGCGGTGAATCTGGATCGCCAGCTCGCGCGTGGGCGCGATGATGATCGATCTGGGATTGCGACCGGGTCCGATCGAGTCTGGCGAGAGCAGCCGCTGGAACACCGCCAGCAGAAAGGCGGCGGTCTTTCCAGTGCCGGTGCGGGCCTGGCCGGCCACATCGCGGCCCGACAGGGCCAGCGGCAGCGTTTTTTCCTGGATGGGCGTGCAGTATTCGAATCCGGCTTCGGCCACACCGCGGTGAACGTCGGGATGGAGATCGAAAGAATCGAGGCGGGTTTCGGTCAGCACCCGCTGGGTGCCAGTTTCTTCGGTCACAGAGATGATGTTGTCCTTGAAATGCTGTCAGGTTGCCTTGAGTTAGCGTGTAGATGCAGATGGCATCGAGCCATCACGACCCGGTTTGTTCGGGAGAGTCAACATGCAGGCGAGCGCGGCATAGTATATTGCCAATTGTGTGTTCCTGCCGAGCGCAAACGAAAATAACACCTGATTTCAAGGAGCAGAACCCGCCGTGAGCGACAAGATCATTCATGTAAACGACAGCGATTTCGAAGACAAGGTACTCAAGGCCGACGGCCCGGTGCTGGTCGACTACTGGGCAGAATGGTGCGGCCCGTGCAAGATGATCGAGCCGATCCTGCACGACCTTGCCGATGAATACGGCGACCGCCTCAAGATCGCCAAGCTCAACATCGACGAGAATCAGCAGGTCACCAACCGCTACAAGATTCGCGGCATCCCGACCCTGATGATTTTCGAAAACGGAGAGCATCAGGGCACCAAGGTCGGTGCGCTGACCAAGTCCGCACTCAAGGCATTCGTCGAAGAAACCATCTGATTGGTTTCCCACCGGGCCGCCCGGCCCGGTGGATTTGTCCGCTGCGGCTGGACTCGGCCGTTGAATAGTGCTAACTTTACGGCGCACGGGGTGGGTCACCGCCCGGCAATTCCTTACATTCCCGAACCCTTTCTCCGGATCTCCGGGCAACATGCGATAGAACCTGACCATGGTCCTTTTCCGGTCGCTGCGGCCGGCGAGCCTCCCCGTTCGCCCGCGGCGCACCTTGTCAAGATTCCTGTAAAGACACTCAAACGATGAACCTAACCGAACTCAAGAAGAAATCCGCCAAAGAGCTGGTCGACATGGCCGAAGAACTCGGCATCGACAACATGGGGCGCTCGCGCAAGAACGACGTCATCTTCGCCATCCTCAAGGCGAGAGCGCAGAAAAAGGATGCCATCTACGGCGACGGCGTGCTCGAGATCCTGCAAGACGGCTTCGGCTTCCTCCGATCAGCCGAGGCGTCCTACATGGCCGGGCCCGACGACATCTACGTCTCGCCCTCCCAGATCCGGCGCTTCAACCTGCGCACCGGCGACTACATTTCGGGCAAGATCCGCCCGCCGAAGTCCTCGGAGCGCTACTTCGCCCTGCTCAAGGTCGAAGAGCTCAACTACGACAAGCCCGAGCAGTCCAGAAACAAGATCCTGTTCGAGAACCTGACCCCGGAATTTCCCCGGGAGCAGCTCGTGCTCGAACGCGGCAACGGCTCCACCGAGGACATCACCGGCCGAATCGTGGACCTGATCGCGCCAATCGGCAAGGGCCAGCGCGGCCTGGTGGTCAGCCCGCCCAAGGCCGGCAAGACCATGATGCTGCAGAATATCGCCACGGCCATCCGGGCCAACAACCCGGAAACGCACATGATCATCCTGCTCATCGACGAGCGCCCCGAGGAAGTGACCGAGATGGAGCGCAGCGTCGATGCCGAGGTGATTTCGTCGACCTTCGACGAGCCGGCCACCCGGCACGTTCAGGTGGCCGACATGGTCATCGAGCGAGCCAAGCGCCTGGTCGAGCACAGGCACGACGTGATCATCCTGCTCGACTCCATCACCCGGCTGGCGCGCGCCTACAATACCGTCGTGCCGTCCTCGGGCAAGGTGCTCACCGGCGGCGTCGACGCCAACGCCCTGCAGCGGCCCAAGCGCTTCTTCGGCGCGGCCCGCAACATCGAGGACGGGGCCAGCCTGACCATCATCGCCACCGCCCTGGTCGACACCGGCTCGAAGATGGACGAGGTGATCTACGAAGAGTTCAAGGGCACCGGCAACATGGAAATCCACCTGAGCCGCCGCATTGCCGAGAAACGAATCTATCCCGCCATCGACATCAATCGTTCCGGCACCCGCCGCGAGGAGCTGATGATCGACAACGACGAGCTCCAGAAAACCTGGATCCTGCGCCGCATTCTGCATCCCATGGACGAGTCCCAGGCCATCGAGTTCATGCTCGACAAGCTCAAGGTCACCAAGACCAACGAGGAATTCTTCAATTACATGAAAAGGTGATTGAGCAGGTTTCAGGGTTTCAGGGTTCCGGAAAACCTGGCCGAAGCCCGCCCTGAACCCTGAAACCTGAAGCCTTTCTTCACCCCTCATTGACATCCCGGGCATAAACTGCCTCCATTCACAAATGTGAAGGAGAGAGGAAATGCCCGGGGAAAGCCTGCCGCAGGCGACGATTCTGCTGGTCGAAGACCACGACGACCTGGCCGCCACCATCGGCGCGTGGCTGGAGTCGGTCGATTTTGCCGTCGACTATGCCGCCGACGGAGTGATTGCTCTCAACCTGGTTGCGGAAAACGACTACGACGCAATCGTGCTCGACCTGATGCTGCCGCGCGTCAACGGCATTCGCGTGGCTGAAAAGCTGCGCGACGACGGTGTCTCGACACCGATTCTGATGCTGACCGCCCGCGACCAGCTCGAAGACAAGATCGAGGGCTTCAACGCCGGCGCTGACGACTACGTGGTCAAACCCTTCGAAACCGAAGAGCTGATCGCCAGGCTGCGCGCGCTCATCCGCCGCGCCCGCGGTGAAACCGGCGAAGGCCAGCTCAAGGTCGGTGACCTGACGTTCGATCCCCGTCTGATGCGCGTCGAGCGCGCTGGCGAGCGAATCACGCTCTCTCCCACGGCCATGCGCATCCTCAAGATCCTGATGCGCGAATCACCCCGCGTGGTCAGCCGCGAGCAGATCGAAAACGAGCTCTGGGGCGACAGCCTGCCCGACTCCGACACCCTCAGGAGCCACATCTACAACCTGCGCAAGGGCATCGACCGGCCGTTCGAGCACAAGCTGGTGCACACCGTGCAAGGGATGGGCTTCAAGCTGGCGACACCGGAGGAGGCCTGAGGAATCGGTCGAAGCCCGCGGAATCGATGACACCCGAGACCGGCAAAGCGCAGGTCATCCGTCGGGGACGGAGCCCCGACCTGCGCAGGCCACGGCCACAACCCCGCAATGCCCTGGCCCAGACCGCAGGTCGCGGTTACATCCGCGACGGACGAGGTTTCGGATCGGCACGAACGTGAGCGATATGTATCCAGGCCTGCCAGAGCGTCCGTCGGCGATGCAATCCCGACCCACGATACCTCACGACGCCGACAATCTCTCCACGCGATTCCAGTATGTCTCGCGCAGCTCGCGCCACTCCATCCGGAACCACGGAGTGACATCGGCCTGCTCGTCATCAATCAGCGCATCCACTTGGGCCGGCGTGAGGAAGCGCCAGTCGTCGATTTCCAGCGGATTGGGCTTGAGATCTCTTGCCTCCACCCGGCCGATATAGACCCGGCACAGCTCGCGCTCGGAGCCCAGATCACCGTAGCGGGCGTGGTAGCTGAACTTGTAGAGATACTCGAGCTCCGTGGCGGCTACGCCGAGCTCTTCTTGCAGACGGCGCTGCGCGGCCTCGTCGGTTTCTTCACCGGCGCGCGGGTGAGAGCAGCAGCTGTTGGCCCAGTAGCCTGGCCACAGACGCTTGTCGGCGCCGCGCTGCTGAATGAGCAGACGACCGTCGGCATCGAACAGAAACAGCGAGAACGCACGATGAAGAATGCCCTCGCCGTCGTGACACTCGCCTTTCGAGCGCGTGCCCAGCACGCGATCGTGCTCATCGACCAGAATCAGCTCTTCGCTGTCGTGGGAAACGGACCTAGCCGGTCCGGCCTGTTCAAGTGCCACCGATCTGTACCTCCAGTGCGTTGTAGCCGGCCGCGCGAATGGCGCGGGCAACACGTGCGCTGTCGTCAGGACAAAGCGCGATGATGGATCCCCCGCCCCCGCCGCCGGTCAGCTTGGCGCCGACGGCGCCGTTATTGCGCGCCACCTGGATCAGCTCTTCGAGCTCCCAGCTCGACACCTGCATGGCGTTGAGCAGGCCCTGGCAGACGTTCATCAGCTCGCCCAGGGTTTCGTAGTCGCCGATCTTGAGCGCGTCCAGGCCGTTGCCGGCCAGGGTGTCGATCTCGTCGAAAATACGTTCGTAGAGCCGGGGGTTCTTCTTCCAGGCTTCGCGTACCCGCGCGACGGTACGGGCGGTGAGGCTCTCGACGCCGCTCATGCCGATGACGATCGGCAGCGGCTCGGCCACCTCGATGACCTCGCGCTGCGGCTGCTCACCGTTGCGAAACAGCATGAATTCGCCCCAGGTGGCCAGGGTATTGTCGATGCCAGAGGGCGTGCCGTGGGCGACCTTCTCGCATTCGAAAGCCAGCTCGTTGACACGCTCGTCGCTCAGGCCCAGCGAAAAATGCGCGTCGATGGCGCGAATGACGGCCACCGCCAGCGCTGCAGAACCGCCCAGACCCATCGCCCGGGGCACGTTGGGAAAGACTTCGATGCGCATGCCACGCCCGGTCAGACCCAGGGCCTCGAGCACTCGCGCGATCGAGCGCGCAAAGGACTGCGGGTGCCGGGCCGTGAAGTCCAGGCGCTGCTCCACGCCCCAGCGCGGAATGATCAGCTCAACGCCCTCGCGCGCCGCCTCGACCTGGGCCTGGATGGCCAGCGGCACCGGTGCGGCGATGGCGCGCCGCCCATAGACCACGGCGTGTTCACCAAGCAGGATGATCTTGCCGTGGCCGGCCCCCATGGCCGCGCCTTCGAGCATATAGGTCTCGTCACGGCGCGCGCTGTCTTCGCGTGAGATCACCGAGGGCTCGGTCTGGGCGCGGACTTCGGTAATCAGCTCTTCGGCTTTCCAGATCTTGATCTCGCCGGAGGCGATCAGGCGCTCGACCACCGTGTCGAACAGCTCCGGCGGTGTGCCGGCGGCGGTAGCCACAGAGCGCGCATGCAGCGTCATGTGGCCCTGCTGAATGCCTTCGGTGACCAGGGCACGGATGGCCGAGAAATTCTGCGCCAGGCCGACCGCACCCATCACCTCGGCCAGCTCGCGGGCGGATTCCACGCCCAGCATTCTCATGTTCAGGGCGACCGTGGGATTGGTCTGCAGCGGGCCACCCACCGTTCCCACCTTGATCGGGATTTCCAGCTCTCCGACCAGATCACCATTGTCATCCTTGTACCACTGCGTCAGCGAAGCGTAACGACCGCCGCGGGCGGCATAGGCGTGCGCACCCGACTCGATGGCACGCCAGTCGTTGCCGGTCGCCAGCGCCACGGCGTCGATGCCGTTCATGATGCCCTTGTTGTGGGTTGCCGCGCGGTAGGGATCGATGCGCGCGAAATCGTTGGCCACGATGATGCCGTCGCGCACCTGCTGCCCGTCGAAGCCCTTGCCGGTGAGGCTTTCGACGGGAAGACGGACGCGCGCCTTCACCAGCGCGCGGTCGGTCAGGTTCGACAGGATGCGCAGAAAGACGCGCCCGTCGGCGATGGTCTCCACCAGCGAGGCGACGCCCTCACACATGGTATTGACCAGGTTGGCGCCCATGGCGTCGCGGGTGTCAACCAGCAAGTGGACAACCACCATGTCGCCGCCCGGCCCCTGCGAGGGATGAATGAACACTTCCAGGTCGCGAGCGCCCCCGCCGCGTGCGATCATCTTCGGGTGCAGGCTGTTGGCCAGGTTGAGAATCTCGGCCTTGCGCTGCAAAAGCGCGGCCTTGGCCCGGGCCGGGTTGGCCACATCGACAATCTGGATCTGGCCGATAAGCTGCGGCTCCATGCTCTCGACGCTGAAACCATCCGATGCGCGCGCCAGCTTGGCCGCCGACGACAGGGCAGCGACGATCGAGGGCTCCTCGACCACCAGCGGCACCACGTATTCCTTGCCGTTGATCAGAAAGTTCAACCCCAGGCCGACCGGCAGGCCCATCACGCCGACAACATTCTCGATCATCTTGTCGGCGAGCTGAACCGACAGCGTGTGCTTGCCCGACTGCAGGCTCTTGTAGTCGTCCGGACCCAGCAGGCCCCGGTCGCGTACCGTTCGTACCCGCTCGGGCACGGACATCTTGTAAAAACGGGGTATCCGGGATCCTTCCATCAACTGATCACTCTTGTGTCACGCGCACACCCTGCGCGTCCGGCCGAATCGCCAGCATCCGCAGCCCGGCCTGTCGGCACAGACGGCGCATTTGCGATCCGAATGTCGCATCGAGCGAGGCAGCGATACCCAGATCGCCGCCGCCGGCGCCGCAGGGCTTGTAGACCCCGCCCGACTGCCTGGCCAACCCGCTCGCGATGCGGTGCTCGACCGTGACGACTTCGCAGCCGAGCAAATCGTTCATTTTACCCATTATTTCACCGTAATCCGACAGGCACGACAGAAATTCCGCGCTCTGCCCGCGTTCAAGCGCCGCCAGGCCGGCGCTGGCGACCGTCCGCATCTCGTCGAGCACACGATTGTACTCACGCGGCGATGCCTCGCGCGAGCGGCGCCAGGCGGCCAGCAGATCCGCCGTCGAAGCCGGCTGGCCAGTCCAGACAAAACCGGTTTTTATCTCCCGGGGCAGCGCGCAGGGCCGGATCTCGATCTGCTCGCCACCGATGGCATAGCCCAGCAGGCCGCCGCACAGACTGGCGGCCAGATCGATGCCGCTGCCGGCATTGCCCTGGGCCTTGCGGCCGGGCACGAGCAGGCGCGCCACGGTCTCGGCGGCCGCCTCCGACGATCTGTCGCCAACGAAGGCGGCGCGCATGACCGCATCGATTGCAACGGCGGTGGCCGCACTCGAGCCCAGCCCCAGCTTGACCGTACCTTTCCCGTTCGTATCGAAAAGCTCGGCGGTATCCACGCGCATGCGAAACGGCGTAACCCGCGCTCCGCGCCGATGAACGTGCTCCAGCACGGAATCGATCAGCGCCGCGGTGCGGGCAAAAGACGCAGGCATAGCCTCCTGCCAGCGCAGGCGGCCTTCCGCTGCAAGAGCAAAATGAACCGGCGGGATACCGAGCTGGGGCGCCTCGACCCGGCATTCGGTCTCGGCGCATTCAGTCAGCTCCACTCGACAGCGCCGATCCACCGCCTGAACCAGCGCCGGAGCGCCTTCGAGCACCGCGTACTCGCCCAGCAATACGACCTTGCCCGGCGCGCTGGCAAGCCAGCGCGTCACGGGCCGGTGACCAGGCTGGCGCCGGCGCCCAGGCCGGAGACCAGAATATCGCTGACCCCCGGCTGGCCGCGCAGCACGCCGGCCACCCGTTCGCTCTCGCCGGGCAGGCAAACGGCCTTGACCTGGGGCCCGGCATCGACCGTGAAGAACACGCCGGTGCCTTCCGAGCGCAGCGCGCGCACGGCGTGCAGGCAGGCCAGCGTGGCCGAATTCCAGTAAATCAGCCCCGGCCGGGCGGCCAGCATGGAGGCGTGCATTTTCAGCGCGCTATGCTCGGCCACCTCGGCCAAGGCCTCGAAATCGCGCGCCGCAATCGCCAGGCGGACAGCGTCGAGATCGGCCGCCACGGTTTCGACCCAGGCGGGGTAGTAGGGCGAACTGCGCATGGTGTGGTTCATGCCGTCGCGCGAGCCAACGGCCTTGCTGGCCGAATCGGTCACCGCCACCACGACCTCCAGCGGCCAGTCGCCGGCCGGCAGCAGCCCGTGCGCCACGGCGTCGGTGCCGTCTTCGCGCCGGCCCGCTTCCATTTCCACGAAGCCGCCGAAAATCGAGCGCGCCGCCGAGCCCGATCCGCGCCGCGCCAGCTCCGAGAGCCTGCGTCTGGAAAGGTCCAGACCGAAGGCGCTGGCGGCGGCCACGACCAGCGCGGCGAATCCCGACGCCGAAGAGGCCAGGCCCGCACCGGTCGGGAAATTGTTGGCGCTTTCCACCCGGCAGGCCACCGTCTCGCCGGCGAGCTCGCGCATCAGATCGAGCACGGTGCCGACCCGTCCCGGCGCCTGCTCGACCCCGTTGAGCACAAATGCATCAGCGCCCGGCGCCGGCTCGAGCGCAACGGTCGTTTGCGTCTCAAGCCCGGCCAGCGTGACGGAAATCGAGCCGGCGGCCGGCAGGTTCAACCGCTGGTCGCGCTTGCCCCAGTATTTGACCAGCGCAATATTGGCACCCGCGCGCGCGGTGGCTTGTTGGAAGGACATGTCCGGATTGTGACAGGAGAGAGACCCAATGATAAGGGCTTCGATCACCGTCTGACACGCAGGTGGCGTACGGGGGAAATCGGGGCTGGTGACGCGGGAAGGTCGAGGGGCTGCGGCAAGGGCTTGCGCACTTGGGGTAACGGGTTCCGGGTTCCGGGTTCCGGGTTCCGGGTTCCGGGTTCCGGGTTCCGGGTTCCGGGAAAAGCGATCGAGGCCGTTCTTGAGCCGGAAACCGGAAACCGGAACCCGGAAACCGGGACGTCAGCGTCCAAACGGCTTGAAGGTGGCCTGCGGGAACTCGACGCGAAATTCCGTGCCCACACCCAGTTCGCTGTCGGCGTGCAGGCGCCAGCCGAAACGGTCGCACAGGCGGCGCACGATCGAAAGCCCCAGGCCGTAGCCCTCGCTGGAGCGGTCGTGGCCGCGGTAGAAGGGCTCGAACATGCGCTCCAGGTCCCCCTCGGCCATGCCGCAGCCGGAATCCTGCACGGTCACGCCGTTGTAGTCGATGAGCACGCGCACGCGACCTTTCTCGGTGTAGCTCAGCGCATTGCGCAAGAGATTGGTGAAGACAATGGCCAGCACCCGTTCGGGCGCGCTGATCTCGAGCAGGCCGTTGGCGCGCAGGTCGGTTTTCACCTCGGGTCGGTCGAAAGTGGCCGCAATCTCGTCGAGCAGCCCGGCCAGCAGGTCGTTGAGTACAACCGTTGACCAACTCAGGCGGCTTTCGCTCTCGCGCGCCAGAATCAGCAGGGTTTCGACCAGGGCCTCCATGTCGCGAACCGTGCGGTTCATTCGTGCCACGGTTTCGGCGCGGGCATCCGGATCCGACTGCCTTGCCAGCAGCCCGAGATTCGAACGCAGCACCGCCAGCGGCGTGCGCAGCTCGTGGCTGGCGTTGCGGGTGAAATTGCGCTCGCGCTGGATAAAGGACTCCAGCCGGTGAATGAACTGGTTGAAGGCATTGATCAGGGTCAGGGTTTCGGTATCGGTGGTCTCGCCGAACGCTTCCTCGCTCAGTTCCTCAAGCTGGCCCGAGCGAAAGTTATAATTGCGCACGGCGTCGGCCAGTTGCACCACCGTCGAGACCGCGCGCCTGGACATCACGTAGCCAAGCCAGGTCAGCAGGTAGATCAGCAGCAGCACCCCGGTCAGCGGCGCAATGCCGAAATACCAGGCCAGGGAAGAGACCTGCATTTCATCGAAAATCAGGTAGAGACGGTCGCCGTCACGCTCGGAGACATGAATCACCGGACTGTTCTCATTGCCGCGATGGCCGCGGCGAAAACCGGGCGGTTCCTCCCGCAGCCAGGCCGGCACCGTCGAGGTGTCGCCGCTCCGGGCCAGAAAAGCCGTCAGATTATTGGTGTCGGGCAGGGGAAAATCCGGGTTGTCCGCGTGCCGGTCCCAGAAATACTCGGCCTCGCCGTTGAGCGCTTCTTGCACGAGCACGCGCTCGACCACCCAGGCTGCGGCATACACGCCGAGCACGGTCGCGATACTGATCGCCAGCACCTGCAGCAGAAAGACGCGCACCAGGCGGGTGCGCAGGCCGCCGCTGAGCAGGCGATTAAGCGGTTTCATTGCGCCTTGTGAAAGAGAAAATGCCCGACCAGCCACTGGCGCCGGCAATCGTGGCCAGACAGTTCTTCGCAGGCCATGAAAAAGACGCGCTGATGCTCGCCCGAATCCAGGCAGCGATGGTCGATGACCACTTCATCGGCAAAGTGTAACAGCGTGTCGGCATCCGGCCGGAGAGTTCATCGACCCGGTCGATATCGATCAGGCTGTGCCTGCTGCGGTAGACGAAGCGACAGGCCTCCGGCTCCCGGCGCTGGCGCCACACGCGACCGGTCGCGACAGCGCTATCCATGCCGGGCCTCGATGTCGTCGATAACGCGCCTGGCGCTGCGGGCACCGTCCTCATGAAAGCCCCAGCCCCACCAGGCGCCGCAGAACCAGGTTCGGCGCAGGCCGTTGATATCACCCCAGCGCGACTGCGCGGCCACGGCCTCGGCTGTGAACACCGGATGGGCGTAGTTGCGGTACATCAGGATGCGATCGGGATCGATCCGCTCGGTCTGGTTGAGCGAGACGACAAAATGCTGCCGGCTGTCGATATTCTGCAGCCGGTTCATGTAGCAGGAAACCCGGCAGCGGCTGCGCTCCTTGCCGTCGATGCGAACGTTCCAGGCCGCGCGCGCGGCCGGCTTTTTCGGCAGCAGCGAGACATCGGTATGCAGCACCGCTTCATTGGGCTGATAGTCAACCGCCGAGAGCACGCGGCGCTCCACCGGGCTGGCGTCGGCCAGCAGCGCCAGCGCCTGATCGGAATGGCAGGCGAGCACGACCGCATCGAAGCGCGCCCGCGCGCGAGGTGCGCAGCATCACGCCGCCATCGATGCGCGCCACCGAGCGGACCGGCGTGCCCGTGACCAGCTCCGCGGCGCAGCGCCGCGCGGCTTCGACATACTGCCGGCTGCCGCCGCGCACCGTCTGCCACTGCGGGTGCCGCCCCAGGGTCAGCATGGCGTGGTTTTCCAAGAAGGCCAACAGATGTTTCATCGGAAACTGCATGACATCACCCATCGGCGCCGACCACAGGGACGAGGCCATCGGCAGCATGTGGTGGGTGGCGAACATCTCGCCCAGGTCGCTTCTGGCCAGCCACTGGCCGAGCGTCACGGCTTCGTCGAGCTCTCGCAACAAGGCGGGGGCGCGACGATAGAATCGGACAATATCGAGCACCATGCCGTGAAAGCGCGGGCTGAAGAGGTTGCGGCGCTGGCAGTAGAGCCGACCCGGGGTGCTGGCGTTGTATTCCAGCCCGGAGTGCGCGTCACTGACGCCGAAACTCATATCGCTCGGCTCCGATTCGACGCCCAACTCGTCGAACCAGGCGGTCAGCAGCGGAAAGTGCCGGCGATTGAAGACGATGAATCCCGTATCAATGCTTCGCGCCACGCCCTCGTCGTCGACCGCTTGCGTATCGGCATGGCCGCCGGGGCGATCGGCCGCCTCGAAGACCGTCACCGCGTGGCGCGCACACAGATGCCAGGCCGCATAAAGACCCGAGACGCCGGCGCCGACGATCGCGATCTTCACGAGCGAAGGCACTCGGGCAGCGGCTCGAGACCCTCGACCAGCCTCAGCCAGCTCAGCGCCGCGGTCGTCGCCGCGCCCGCGACAAACACGCCCGCACAGGCCAGGTGCGGCCCGTTGAAGGAAATGATGCCAAGCCAGTCGAAGCGACGTGAGTCGGCGGCGGCAGAGCGCAAAACCCGTCGCGATTCAAACCAGGCGATGAAGTACTGCATTGCAAAAGTGCTTCCGGTGCAGTTGCGGCCCGATTAGACGCGCCCGGACATCAAGTCGGCGTGAAGTTCCTCCCTATCCCCCCTGCTGCACATGCCCCGGGCATGTTGCCTTCCATGTTCTTTCAGATCACCATCACCAAAACCACGGCCCTGCTTGTGGCAACCCACACCGCCTGTACCGGCTGCAGCTCCATCTGCGCTTCAACGAGCGGGGCCGGATCGTCCTGCACCAGAATTCCCGGGACAGCGCCGCCGCGCTCCATCCCCGTCTGCCGTTCGTTGGTTTCTTTAATCCCCCCTTATTCTTCAATGCGGGCTAGAAAGAGGTATGGCGTGTCAATTTCTG
>CAYUPK010000029.1:0-23288 GCA_964446675.1 uncultured Wenzhouxiangella sp. | reverse complement strand
GAGAAACGCGAGATGACACAGACCGTGCCCGGCGAGGGCCGGCGCAAGCGCCGTCCGAGGCGCCGCAGGAAGGCCGCTTCTTGACCGAAGCCTGGATCGGTCTGGGCGCCAATCTGGGAGATTGCGCCGCCACCCTTGACGCTGCGCTGGCAGCGATTGATCGTCTGGATAAAACCGGTCTGCTGGCGGTGTCACGCTATTATTTCACCCCGCCCTGGGGTGATACCGACCAGCCCGAGTTTCTCAATGCGGTCGCGCGCCTGCAAACCGAACTGCCGGCCGAGGACCTGCTGCGTGGTCTGCAAGCCATCGAAACCGAACTGGGCCGAAAGCATGACCAGCGGCGCTGGGGACCGCGAAAGATCGATCTCGACCTGCTGGTTTACGGAACAGAGCGCCATCAACAGCCGGATCTGACCGTGCCGCATCCCCGTATTCACGAGCGCGCCTTCGTGCTGGTTCCGCTCGTCGAGCTGTCGCCGCGGCTATCCATACCGGGGCAGGGCAGGGCGGATGCATTGCTGGCGCAACTGGATGATAATGAGTGCTCAGGCATCCGGCCGGGTCCCCGGCCCGGCTACCAACCCACTGCAAACGACCCCACTGCAATCGACCCAACTGCAAATGACCAAGGAGACGAGCTGATGAGCGCCGACCGCCCCGTGACCATGCCCTCGCTGGCCGCCATGAAGGCCGAAGGTCGGGCAATCACCATGCTGACCGCCTACGACGCCAGTTTCGCGCAACTGATCGACGCCGCCGGCGTGGACTGCGTGCTGGTGGGTGACTCTCTGGGCAACGTCATCCAGGGGCGCGATTCCACTTTGCCGGTCATCATCGACGACATGGCCTACCACACGCGCGCGGTGCGGCGCGGGCTCAGGCGTGCACTGCTGATTACCGATCTGCCGTTCATGAGCTACCACGACCACGCCAGCGCCATGCTCTCGGCGGCGATGGTGATGCGCGCCGGGGCGCAGATGGTCAAGCTCGAGGGCGGCGCTTCCCATGCTGAAACCGTGGCCGCGCTGGTCGCCAACGGCGTGCCGGTCTGTGCCCACCTGGGGCTGACGCCCCAGCACGTGCACCAGTTGGGCGGTTACCGTGTGCAGGGGCGCGACGAAGAACCGGCCCGGCGCCTCAAGGCCGACGCCCGGGTGCTGGCCGAAGCCGGGGCCGGCATGCTGGTGCTCGAGTGCGTGCCGGCGCCGCTGGCACGCGAGGTGGCGCAGGCACTTTCCATCCCCGTCATAGGCATCGGTGCCGGCAGCGAGGTCGATGGGCAGGTTCTGGTGCTCTACGACATGCTGGGTATCACGCCGGGGCGGGCACCAAAGTTCGTTCATGATTTCATGGCCGAGGCCGGCGACGTGCGCACGGCCCTGGCGGCCTACGTCAGCGCCGTTCGCGAAGGCCGCTTTCCCGCCGCAGAACACGCCTGGCAGTGACACCGACGCTCGTCGACGAGCTTGCCAGCCTGCGTGCAATCCTGGCCGGCGCGCGCGCCCGGGGCAAGCTCATCGCCCTGGTGCCGACGATGGGCAATCTTCACGCCGGCCATCTCAGCCTGATCGAGCACGCCCGCGCCCGCTGCGATGTCGTCGTTGCCTCGATCTTCGTCAACCCCACCCAGTTTGGCCCCGGCGAGGATTTCGAGGCCTATCCGCGCACCCTCGATGACGATCTCGACGCGCTCGCCTCGGTCGGCTGCGACCACGTCTGGGCGCCGGCCGTCGAGACCATGTATCCGCTCGACGAACCGTTCATGCTGCGCGTTCCCGGGGCGCTGGGCAATCGCCTGTGCGGCCGCTCCCGGCCCGGGCACTTCGACGGCGTGGCAAGCGTGGTTCTTCGGTTGTTCAGCCAGGTCGGGCCCGATCTGGCGGTGTTTGGCGAAAAGGACTTCCAGCAGCTGCTGATTCTCAGGCAGATGGCGCGCGATTTCTCCCTGCCGGTCGAGCTGGCGGGCGCGCCCACCGTGCGTGAGGCAGACGGCCTGGCCATGAGCTCGCGCAACGGCTATCTCGACGAGCGAGAGCGCGCCGTCGCACCCGAACTGCATCGGGTGCTGACCGAAACGGCCCGGGCGCTGGCCGCCGGAAAGGATTTCTCAGCGCTGAAGAAGCGCGCGCTGGCGGCGCTGGAAGCGGCCGGCTTTCGTCCGGATTACCTGGAATGGCACTCGGCCGAAGACCTCGGTGAGCCCACGCCCGGCGCGCCAAGCCGTCTGTTTGCCGCCGCCTGGCTGGGCAAAGCAAGACTGATAGACAACGTTCCAATCCCTGAACCCTGAAACCTGAAACCTGAACGGGAACCCGGAACCCTATCCCTTCCCAATCGACTTCCTGCTCCGAATCCAGCTCATCAACTCTTCCCACTGCTCCCAGTCCTGCCAGGCCAGATAGGGCGGCAGGTCGGATACGCTCAGGCCGCGTTCGAAGGCACGCACATAGTTCATCGAGTCCCGGAGCTGGCCGACCACCGGCACCCGGAAGTCGTCGAGAAAGCCGGTCAGTTCGCGAAAGATGATGGTGTGGGCCTTGATGCGGTTGGCTACCAGCCCGACGCGCGCCTGGTGTTTCTTGACCGGCTTGAGCTCGAGCAGGTGATTGAGGAAGCGCCAGGCGGCGCGCATGTCCACCGGCGAAGGCAGAACGGGAACCAGGATGGTCTGCGAGCGGCGCACGATGTTGCCCAGCTCGTGCCCGGAAACGGCCGCGGGCGTGTCGAGCACCAGTGTATCGGCCTCTGGCGGCGCGCGGAGCTGGCCCTTGTGGGGTTCGGCGGCGATGATTTCCGGGTATTCCTCCGGGCGCTGCTCGAGCCAGTCCCTGGCCGATTGCTGCGGGTCCATGTCGCCCAGGGCGACGGCGTGGCCCTCCCAGGCCAGCGCGGCGGCCAGCGAGGTGGCGATGGTGGTCTTGCCGCACCCGCCCTTGGCGTTGACGATGGCGATCGTTCGCATCCCGCACCCTCCGTTTTCTGCTCGATCGGCGGCGCTGTCACCTTCCGGTATTGCCCGGGTCGGGCAGCCCGGAGTGAAGCAGCCAGCGCTCGCGCTCGTCATCGTAGCGCCACACCTCGCGGTGCTGGATGACGCGTTCGCGCGCGCTGTGGACATGATACAGGCGAATCTGGGCGCGGCGCACTACGCGCTGCCCGTCGGGGTCGCTGACGACCTGGCGCACGCGGTACTCGGTCACGCGGAACTGGCGCAGCCGCTCGAGCTCCACGCTGCGAATCGGATGGTCGGCCAGCCAGTCGGGATGGATCATGTCGATCAGGCCGTCATATTCGTTCCAGCGCACCATTTCCTGCCACAGGGTCATGGCCTTTTCCTGCTTGCGCTGGGCCTGGCTGCCGCCGGCACAGGCGGCCAGCAGCAGCAAAACCATCAACAGCATCAACGGTTTGTGCACGTAGCGTTCCTCTTCATTCCCTCATCAGGGCAGCATACTTGGCCGCGAGCGTTGCCGCCACCCTGCCATTGACCAGCAGCTCGGGTTCCAGCTCAAGGCTGGCCCGGCCGCGCTGCTCGAGGCGTTTGCAAAAAGCGCCAACCGCGTGCGTGTCCGGCCAGCGGCACACGGCCCGGAAATCCTGCCCCACCGGAGCGATAAAGCGGATTTCGCAGCGCCCGATCACCAGGTCGGCCTCGATTCCGGCCCGCCGCAGGATCAGCCGCGGCAGCGACCAGCCGGCCAGGATCATGGCGCTGGCTAGTGTACCCCGTCACTCATTCTGTAACTTTCAGCGAGTCGGAAAGCGCTTAGCTGCAAGGCAGCGCTCGCAGGGAATGCTTATTGCCTTTCCAAGAGCGATAACGCCGCAGATGAGCGCTTTCCGGCTCGCCCTTTGGGAGTGCGTCTGAGTCGACAACTCGGCGTTGCGAACCTTGCAAAGGGCTGGGCCATTCACTGCGGCTCGCGCCTTGATTTGTCGACTCAGTCACACTCTGAATGTTACAGAATGAGTGGCGGGGTACACAAGCGCCCCGCCGAAAGCCGTGCCCTTGTCGTTGACGCTGGGCCCGAGCGGCAGTGCCAGTTCGATGCCATCATCGTCGAGACGGCTGACCGTCAAGGCCATCGCCCCGCCCAGGGGGATGTCGGCCGTAAGCGTCCGCTCCAGCCAGGCGATTTCATCGATTTCGATTGCCATCGGGCCATTTTATCGCTGGTGACATGAGAGTTCGCGTCCATGGCTTAAGATGACGATATGCCTGCTGTCTTCGAAGCCTCCGCGTTGCCTTACATCGCGCGCACCCTTATGCCGCGCGAGGTGCGCACCAACGCCGCCATGGCCGTCGCCCTGGGCGCGCTCGAGGGCGGCCTGGTCGGCGTGGTCGTGAAGACCCAGTTTGGCCTGGTGGCCGACCCCGCCTGGGTCAATTTCTGTGTTGCCCTGGTTGCCGGTGCCCCGGCCTTTGCCAACGTGGTCAGCCTGTGGGTGTCGGGGATTGCCGAAGGCCACGACAAGCCCGCCTGGGTGGCTCGCCTGATGGCTGTCACCAGCGCTTTTCTCATGCTGATGGCTCTGGTACCGACCAGCGTTTTCGGCCTGGTGACGATCACGCTGGGCATGATCGTCGCGCGCCTGGCCTGGGCCGGCGTGATCACGCTCCGGGCCGCCATCTGGCGGGCGAATTTTCCGCGCCAGGTGCGCGCACGAATCACCGGCTGGATCACCATCATCTATTCGCTCATCATCGCTGCAACCGCAGCCACCATCGGTATTCTCATGAGCTGGTGGCCGGAGATCTGGCGCCTGGCGTTTCCGCTGGCCGGCCTCATCGGGCTGGCCGCGGCCTGGCGCTATCAGGCCACGCGGGTTCGCGGTGGTCGGCGCCTTCAGAGCGAAGAGCTCGATCAGCGCCGCGGCCGTAGCGGCGGCCAGCTACGCGCGGCACTCGAGATCCTGAGAACCGACCGCTGGTACCGGCGCTACATGATGACGATGTTCGCCTTCGGCAGCGGCAACCTGATGGTCATTGCCCTGCTGGTGGTGCTGCTCAACGAGAAGTTCGGCTTTGGCCGCTTCGAACAGGTGATGATTACCACGGCGTTGCCGCTGATCATGCTGTCGATCTTCACGCCGATCTGGGCGCGCCGGCTCGACGCCGTACATATTCTCGACTACCGCGCCCGCCAGGCCTGGATGTTCGTCATCACCATGCTGTTCTTTCTTCTGGCCAGCGCTTTGAGCCTGAAGTGGCTGTTCTGGGTTGGCGCGCTGTCGATGGGCATGGCGTTTGCAGGCGGCAAGCTCGGCTGGAACCTTGGCCATAACGACTTCGCCAGCGACGACAAGTCGACGCTCTACATGGGCATCCACGTGACCCTGACCGGGATTCGCGGGCTGCTCGCGCCGCTGGTCGGCGTGAGCGTCTACGAGCTGCTCGAATCCATCGGGCCGGATCTCGGTCGCTTCGTGCTCGTGTTTCCGTTCATGCTGACCTTCGGGGGTGCGGTGACCTTCGTGCTGCTGGCCCGCCTGCGGCACAAGGAGATCGGGGCTTGACGCTTATCGAGCTTCTGCTGGCGTCGGCTCTGGCGGCCGGCACCGATGAGCTGCCCGCACTGGAGGTTCGCGGCCGCGATATCAGGCCGCAGGCAGCACAGGCCACCGCCTCGCTGAGCGAGGAGAAGATCGAGTTCATCCGGCCCACTCACCCGGCCGAAGTCTTTTCACGCCTGCCCGGCACCTGGGTGACGCGCGGCAGCGGTCAGGAACATCTCACTGCCGTTCGCTCGCCGATCCTGGCGGGCGCCGGCGGCTGCGGCGCGCTGCTTATTCTCGAAGCCGGCATTCCCGTCCGCCCGCCGGGCTTTTGCAACGTGAACAATCTGTTCGAGGTCAACGTTGCGCAGGCGCAGGCCGTCAGCGTGCTGCGCGGGCCCGGCGGCATCGGCCACGCCTCCGGCGGGTTGCACGGGGTGATCGACATCACGCCGCGATCGCCACTGGCCAATCCCGAAAATCGCCTGCGGCTGGAGGTCGGAAGCAACGACTACTACCGGCTCGGCGGCGCCGTGACTGGCGATCCAGGCGCCGGCACCATGACAGTCGATTTTTCTGCCGTTGACGCTGGCAGCTTTCGCGTCGACGAGGGCTACGAACATCAGTTGGCCACCTTCCAGCATGCGGCTCCCGTCAACGCCGGCCAGTGGCGCACGATCCTGAGCGCCGCGCGCCTGGACCAGGACACCGCCGGCTATATCCAGGGCTACCGGGCCTATGCGGATCCTGCAGCGCGCAAGAGCAATGCCAATCCGGAAGCCTTCCGCCGCGCCGATGCGCTGCGCCTGACCACCCGGCGCGAATGGCTGGACGGGCAGGGCGCCGAACATCGTCTGAGCGTGTTCGCGCGGCGCTCGCGCATGACTTTCCTGCAGCACTATCTGCCGGGCAAGCCGCTGGAGCGCAACGGGCAGGTTTCGACCGGCCTGCAGTACGACCGCAGCGGGCCGGCCGGCGGCTGGGACTGGGGCATCGACGCCGAGCTGTTCCGCGGCGATCTGACCCAGAGACAGGACCAGCCCACGCCCGGGCCGCCGCCGCTGGCGGCGATCCGCCCCGTCGGGCTGCATTACGATTATGTCGTCGACGGCCAGCGCCTCGGCGGCTATCTGGCCCGACGTTTCAGGCTGGCGCTGGGCTGGGCGCTGCGCGCCGGCGTGCACGCTGACTGGATTCGCTACGACTACGACAATCGCATGGCCGCCGGCAATCGAGCCGGGGACGGCTCGGTCTGTGATCTTGGCGGCTGCCTGTACAACCGTCCGGCCGACCGCAGCGACGATTTCCTCGAAGCCGCGCCGGAAATGACGCTCAGCCGGGCCTTCGACGGCGGGCAAGCCTGGCTGCGCCTGGCCCGCGGCTTCCGCGCGCCCCAGGCGACCGAGCTGTATCGACTGCAGCGCGGCCAGGACGTGGCTGACCTCGAGGCCGAAGAGCTCGACGCCGTCGAGCTGGGTGTGCGCGGCAGCGGCCGCCTTGACTGGGAGCTGGTCGCCTTCTATCAGCACAAGCGCAACTACATCTTCCGCGACAGCGAGGGCTTCAACGTCAGCGACGGCAAGTCCGGACACCGCGGCATCGAGTTCTCCTTGAACTATCGGCTGGGAGCCTCGCTGGATCTGGGTGTCCGCGGCAGCCATGCCGTGCACTGGTATCGCTTCGACCGCGACCTCGGCGGAGAGCGAATTGTCTCCGGCCGCACCATTCCCGCCGCGCCCAGGCGCCTGGCGAGTGCGGACCTGACCTGGCGGCCCCGGGATGGCGTAAGCGTGCAGCTCGCCGCCGAGCACACCGGCGAATACTGGCTGGATGCAGCCAACCAGCACCGTTATGGTGGCCACACCCTGCTTCATGCTTCCGGTCGCTACCCGCTGGGCGCGGGCTGGCAGATCGGAATGAGATTACGCAACCTGCTCGACCGCCGCTATGCCGAGCGCGCTGATTACGCCTTCGGCAACTACCGCTATTTCCCGGGCGTCGGTCGAAGCGTGTATGTCAGCCTTACCTTGCGGCCCTGAGGGTGAGCGATACTGAGGCGCCTTGTCTTCGTGCCGGGCCTGCGCGGCCGGGCAGAATCTTGCGCAAGCGCAAGATTCGGGCTCGCGCTACACTATGGATTGACCACGCTGGCGGGTCCGCGCGACCAGGATTGCCGAAACAACCGGGGTTGTCTTGACAAAGAACTTCAATCAACAGCCTCCAACGGACGGAGAAACCGCGTTTATCGGCACGACCCGGAACCGGGATGAGGCGCATGAGGCCTGCCTGGTCATCATTCGCGGTGCGCGGCTTGGGTCGAGAATCGTGCTCGGCGAGGAGCCCCTCGTCATCGGCCGGGCGGTCGATGCCGATTTCCAGATTTCCGAACCCGGCATCTCGCGCGAGCATTGTCGGGTGTTTTGCCAGGACGAGCGGTACTGGGTCGAGGATCTGGGCTCCACCAACCACACCTGGCTCAACGACGAAATGATCGAGCGCTCGGCGCTGCGTGACGGCGACCTGATCCGTATCAGCCAGACCGTGCTGAAGTTTGTCGACGAGAGCAATATCGAGGCGGGCTACCATTCCGAGCTGCACGAGAGCGCCATTCGTGACACCCTGACCGGGCTCTACAACCGCCGCCACGCCATGGCGGTGCTCGAAAAGGAACTTGCTCTGGCCCAGCGCGACGAGAGTCGCAATCTTGCGCTGGTCATCCTCGATCTGGATTTCTTCAAGGAGATCAACGACGAATACGGCCACCTCGCCGGCGATGGCGTGTTGCGCCAGCTCAGCCGGCTCGCCGCCGACCGTGTGCGCGCCAGCGATACCCTGGCGCGGATCGGGGGCGAGGAGTTTGCCCTGGTTCTACCCGATACCGGCGGCGACGAGGCCCGGCAACTGGCCGAAACCATCCGCCAGTCAATCGAAGACGAGACCTTCCTCCTCGGCGAGGAAGAGCGCACCGTCACCCTGTCGGCCGGCGTGGCCACCTGGCAACCCGGCATGGAAAGCATCAGCGAACTGCTCAAGGCTGCCGACCAGCAGCTCTACGAGGCCAAGACTTCGGGTCGGAACCGTGTGTGCTGAACATCCCTGAAAAACCGGATGGGCGTCCGGCCGCCTTTTTTCGGACTGTCCCCTCAGGCGGTGATGCCGTAAGAGGCCAGCAATGGCCCCAGCGCTGGCTCGCGGCCGCGGAAGGCCTGCCAGGAGGCCTGCATGGGGCGGGTCGAGCCGACTTCCAGGATTTCCCCGGCAAGCCGGCCGCCGGTTTCGGCATTGAACAGGCCGGTTTCGCGGAACAGCTCGAAGGCATCGCGGGCGAGCTGCTCGGCCCAGAGGTAGCTGTAGTAGCCGGCTGAATAACCGCCGTCGAACAGGTGCGAGAAGCTCATCAGGTAACGGGTGTAGTCGGGCATCGGGATAACGGCCACCTGATCGTGGATTGCGCGCATGGTCGCGATCGGGTCGGCATCGGCGCGGGTGTGCAGCGCCAGATCGCTGAGGGCGAACTCGATCTGACGCACCAGGGCCATGGCGCCCTGGAACTGCTGGTTGGCCTTGAGCCCGGCAAGCAGCCTGTCCGGCAGGGGCTCGCCGGTGTCGACGTGGCGCGCGTAGCGCTCGAGCGATTCGGCCTCCCAGGCCCAGCCTTCCAGCAACTGGCTGGGCAGCTCCACCGCGTCCCATTCCACGCCGTTGATGCCGGCCACGCCGGGCAGGTCGACTTGCGTGAGCAGGTGGTGCAGGCAGTGGCCGAACTCGTGGAAGAGCGTGACCACATCGTCGTGGGTCAGCAGGCTCGGCTTGCCCTTTGCCGGCGGGGCGAAGTTGCAGGTGAGATAGGCGACCGGTAACTGCTCGATACCGCCTGCGCGCAGGCGCGAGCGGCAGACGTCCATCCAGGCGCCGCCGGATTTTCTGGCCCGGCTGTAGAGATCGACGTAGAGACCGGCGACTTGCCGGCCATCCTCGCCGAGCACCTCGAAGAAGCGGACATCTTCGTGCCATGTGTCGACCGTTTCGTCAGTCTTGAAGCGCAGGCCGAACAGTTCGGTGGCGGTGGTGAACAGGCCGTCGAAAACGCGCTCGAGCTCGAAGTAGGGCTTGAGCATCGATTCGTTGATGCCGAGCTTCTTTTCGCGCAGCCTCTCGCTGTAGTAAGCAATGTCCCAGGGCGCCAGCGGCGTTTCTGCGCCGATTTCGGCGGCAAACTCCGAAAGTTCTTCGAGCTGCGCCTGCGCCTGCGGCCGTGCGCGGCCGGCGAGGTCGCGCAAAAAGCGCTCGACCTGCCCGGCGCTATCGGCCATGCGCGTGGAAAGCTGCGAGGCGGCGTGGTGTTCGAAGCCGAGCAACCTGGCCTGTTCGTCGCGCAGGGCGAGCATCTCGCGCATGATCGGGCCGTTGTCGAAATCGCCGGCGTTGGGGCCGATCTCCGAGGCGCGGGTGGCAAAGGCCAGGTGAAAGCGCTCACGCAGCTCGCGGTCGTCGGCGAAGGTGATGATGGCGCGAAAGGCCGGAAAGCTCAGGTTGGCCATCCAGCCGCCCTTGCCAGCGTCGCGGGCCATACCGGCGAGCAGGTCCAGCTCGGCTTGCGGCAGGCCGGCCAGTTGTCCGGCATCGTCGAAGGTCTCGCTGTAGGCCTCGGTCGCATCGAGCACGTGATTGCCGAAGCGGTTGCCCAGCTCCGACAGCGCCAGGCTGATGTCGCCAAAACGTTTGCGCTGGTCTTCGGGCAGATCGACGCCGGCCAGGTGAAAGTCGCGCAGCTCGTGCTCGATGGTCGCCCTCAGGGCCGCGTCCTGCTCGGAAAAGTCATCGCGATCGGCCAGCGCCTTGTAGGCGGCCCAAAGCTTGCGATTGTGGCCGCGCTCGGTAGAAAAGCTCGTCATCGGCTCGATGCAGGACTCGTATGCCTGGCGCCATTCGCCAGTGTTGACCACTGCGTGCAAGTGCGAAACGCTCGACCAGGCCCTGGCCAGGGCATTGTCGGCCAGGGTTTCGGCGACGACCACGCTGGCGTAGTCAACATCGTCGCCCAGGCTCTCGATACGCTCGATGACGCCGCGGTACTCGGCCAGGCGCTGCTCGACGGCGGGCAGGGCGTGTTCGGGACGAATGGCGGAAAAGGCCGGCAGACCGTCGGCCAGCAAAGGGTTGGTCATCGTGTTGGTTGCTCGTTCGGGGGTTTACTTGATGGCCCGGATTCGCTGCGGCTGGTCGGCCAGCTCTTCGAGCAGGTCCTCGATGCGTTCGAAGGCTTCGGTGAGCGCTTCGGCTTCGGGCAGCAGGGTGATCCGGAAATGATTACGCTCGGTGATATTGAAGCTCGATCCGGGCACGATCAGGATGTGCTTGTGCTCGAGTAGTTCGGCGGCGAAGCGATGGTCGTCGAAGTCGCCAAAGACTTCGCTGCGCACCGACGGAAAGGCATACATCGCCCCCATCGGCGTGACCAGATCGAGAAAGCGGCTCTTCTGACAGGCGTCGATGACGGCCTGACGGGACTCGAACAGCCGGCCGCCGTGGCCGATCAGGTCGGCAATCGACTGGTAGCCGCCAAGCGCGGTCTGCACCGCCCACTGGCCCGGCACGTTGGCCGAAAGCCTGAGCGCGGCCAGTTTTTCGACCGCCAGCATGTAGTCTTCGGCGCGCTCGATGGCGCCGGTGAACACCGCCCAGCCCACGCGCCAGCCGCAGGCGCGGTAGACCTTCGACAGGCCGCCGAAGCTTACGCACAGGGTCTCGGGCGCGAGCGGCGCCATCGGCACGAAGCGCGCATCGTCGAAGCAGATGCTGTCGTAGATCTCGTCGCAGAAAATGATCAGATCGTGCCGGGTGGCCAGGTCGGCCAAAGCTTTGAGCGTTTCTTCCGGATAGACCGCGCCGGTGGGATTGTTGGGGTTGATCACGACGATGGCGCGCGTCTTCGGCGTAATCTGGTTTTCGATACGGGCCACGTCGGGCAAAAAGTCGTCGGACTCCCTGCACCGATAGTGCACTGCCTTGCCGCCGTTGAGCACCACTGCGGCGGTCCACAGGGGATAGTCCGGGGCCGGCACAAGCACTTCGTCGCCGTCTTCGAGCAGCGAGCGAAGCGTCAGATCGACCAGTTCGGACACGCCGTTGCCGACCACCACCTGGTTGTAGCGCGTTTCGGTCAGCCCGCGCGCCTGAAACTGCATGGCCACCGCCTCGCGCGCCGGAAAAATCCCGGCCTGGTGACCGTAGCCTTCCGAAAAGGGCAGGTTGCGGACGACCGCCCGGCGCATCGATTCGGGCGTGCGAAAGCCGAAAGCGCCGGGATTGCCGATGTTCAGGTGCAGGATGTCGTTGCCCTGCTGTTCGAGCTCGCGCGCGCGGCGAGCCAGCGCGCCGCGAATCTCGTAGCGCACCGCTTCGAGCCGGCTGGCGGTCTGGAATGTCGGTTTCATGGGCGCAATCATACCGCCTCAGCGAGCGCCAGAAATGCTTTGCTGCCTGCGAAAAGAAAATCGTCCGCAGATGAACACGGATAATATAAAACCGGTTGTGAGTCCCGTGGATGGAGATGCGTTAATCTTGCCGGCGTGATTCGATCGAATGTTCTCGAGGAAAGATCAGCCATGTTCCGATTGCTTCTGCTCACCGCCATGCTGGCATTGGCGCCGCTGGCGCTGGCACAGAGCGCCACGCCGTATCCCGAACCTTCGCCTTCTGTGCTGGCGGGGCTCGATTATCCGCAGTCGCTGTATCCCGAAGGCGCCGATCACGATCCAGCCATTGCGCTGCCCGAGTCGGTGCTCGGCTTCGAGGTCGGCCAGCGGGTGGCCACCTCGGAACAGATCGTGGAATACGCCCGCCTGGTCGCCGAATCGTCCGATCGCGTCGAGCTGGTTGAATACGGCACGACTTTCGAAGGCCGCCCGCTGGTCTATCTGGTGGTTTCCACGCCCGAGAACCTGGCGCGGCGTGACGAGATCCAGGCCGGCATGGCCGCGCTGGCCGACCCGCATGATTCCAGTAGTTCCAGCGAGCGCGAGCGCCTGATCGATGATCTGCCGGCCACCGCCTGGTTCGGCTATTCGATTCACGGCAATGAAAGCTCGGGCTCGGATGCCTCGCTGGCCGTGCTCTATCACCTGGCCGCCGACCGCTCGCAGGCCACCGCCGAGCTGCTCGACGAGCTGGTGGTGATCATCGATCCCAACCAGAATCCGGACGGGCGCATGCGCTTTGTCAACGGCGTTCACCAGGGTCGCGGCGCGCAGCCCAACGTCGATGATCAGTCGCTGGTGCACACCGGCTACTGGCCCTACGGGCGCGGCAATCACTATCTGTTCGATCTCAACCGCGACTGGCTGTATGCGCGCCAGCCCGAAACCCGCGGCCGCATTCCGCACATCATCGACTGGAAACCGCTGCTGTTCGTCGATATCCACGAGATGGGATCGCAGGACACCTTTCTGTTCTCGCCGCCGCGCGAGCCCTACAACCCGCATCTGCCGCACCAGGGCAGCGTGATGGGCAACCGCTTTGCCGACGATCAGGCGGCTGCTTTCGACAGATATGGTTATCCGTACTACTCCGGCGAGTGGAACGAGAACTGGTTTCCCGGCTACTCGGACGCCTGGGCGTCGCTGCGCGGGGCCCAGGGCATCCTCTACGAGCAGGCGCGCGTCGCCGACGACGGCGTGCAGCGAGCATCAAACCTGCTCAGCTACCAGCAGTCGGTCCATCACCAGGTGCTTTCGACCCTGACCAACCTGAACACCCTGCGCAACAACCGGCGTGCGATGCTCGAGGCCTTTGCTCAGGACAAGGCGTCGCTGGTGGCATCCGGCGAACCCTATGGCAACCGCAGCTTCGTCTTTCCCCCGGGCAAGAATCAGGGCCGCATCAACGAGCTGCTGGAGCTGCTCGCCATCCAGGAAATCGAGACGCATCGCCTCACCGAGGATGTGCGCGTGGCGCGCGCCACCGACCGCCTGGGCCGTGAGCATCGCAAGCTGACCCTGCCGAGCGGCAGTATCGTGATCCGCAATCGCCAGCCCGAGGCGCGGCTGGTGGCGGCGATGTTCGAGTTCGACCCGCATATCGGCGAGTCGGCTTTGGTCGCCGAGCGTCAGAGCATTCTCAAGGACGGGCGCAGCACGCTCTACGACACCACCGGCTGGAATATCCCGATGATGTTCGACCTCGAGGCCTTCAGCGTGCCCGAACATCTGACCCGCTCGCTTGAGCGCATCGAGCCTGCCGCGCAATCGGGCGCGTTCCAGTCGCGCGCGGGCGCCATCGCCCTGGTTGCATCCGGCCACGACGACCGCAGCGTTGCCCTGGCCGCGCGCGCCATGGAGCGCGGCCTGAAGGTGCGGGCCAACACCCGAGAGTCCGAGCTGGACGGCATTTCCCTGCCGGTCGGCTCGATCGCGATCACCCGCGACGACAACCGACAGGTCGAAGACTGGCAGCAGACCGCTGCCGAGGCGGCGGCCGAGCTGGGCCTGGCCGTGCAGGCCATTGGCCACGGCCGCGCCCCGGGAAAAAAGGCCGACCTCGGCGGCGGCTACTGGCAGTTGCTCGCGCAGCCCAGGATCGCGCTGATGAGCCGCGGCAGCACCAACATGCTCGATTTCGGGGCGGTCTGGTACCTGCTCGATCACCGCGTCGGCATTCGTCACAGCCACCTCGACGAGAATCGGGCCGGGCGGGCCGACCTGCGGCGCTACAACGCGATCTACCTGCCCGATCGCCGGGGTGGTGAGCTGTCCGAGGGCCTGCAGGGCAAGCTGGCCGAATGGGTCGAATCCGGCGGCACGCTGATTGCCGTCGGCCACGCGGCGAAATCACTGATCGCCGGCGATGATCCGATGGTGTCGGTGCGCACGCTCTCACAAGTGATCGACGAGGATCTCACCGGCTACCAGAATGCCCTGCACCGCCAGTGGCTGGCGGCCAGCGCTCCGCTGCCAGACGATATCTGGGGTCAGGACGCCGCAGGTGCCGGCGACTATCCCTGGAGCGGTCTCGAGGACACGCTGCCGGAGGCCGGGGAACGCAAGCGCCGGGACGACTGGCAGAAACTGTTCATGCCTTCCGGGGCGCTGGTTGCGGCCAGGGCGGATGCCGAACACTGGCTGGCCGCCGGCACCGGTGATTATCTGATCGGCCTGCTTTCCAACTCGCCGGTACTGATGAGCAAGCCGCCGGCGCAGGCGCCTGTTCGCCTCGGCGTGCATATCGATGCGGACACGGAGACCAGACTGATCGGCTGGAGCCCTGTGCCCGCAGGCAAGGCGCTGCGCATTCGCGCCGGCGGCCTGCTGTGGCCTGAAGCCCGCGAGCGCATCGCCAACGGCGCCTGGGTCGCGCGCGAGTCGGTGGGGCAGGGTCAGGTCATCCTGTTCGCCCACCCGCCGGCCTTTCGCGCGGTGCAGCTTGGCGCCATGCGGATTCTGGAAAACGCGCTGATCCTTGGCCCCGGCCTGGGCACGAACCAGGCGATCAAACTGCCTTGATTACCGGCCTGGCGCTGGCCTGCGGCGTTACACTGTCAGTTCAGCTCACCGATCACAATACGGAGTCAGATCGTGCAGGTAAAAGGCGTCTACACAGCTTTGGTCACGCCCTTCGACGAGGCGGGCGAAGTCAACTTCGACATGCTCGGCGAGCTGCTGGAGAGGCAGATCGCGGCCGGCGTGGCCGGCGTGGTGCCCATCGGTACGACCGGCGAATCGCCGACCCTGTTCAACGCCGAGCACGACGAGGTAATCCGCTACACCGTCGAGAAAGTGGCCGGCCGGGTTCAGGTATGGGCCGGCACCGGCTCGAACAACACCCGCCAGGCCATTCGCACCACGGGCGAGGCCGAGGCCGCCGGTGCCGACGGCGTGCTGGTCGTCACTCCTTACTACAACAAGCCTTCGCAGGCCGGCCTGCAGCGCTACTTCCGCGAAATTGCCGAGTCTACCGACCTGCCGATCATTGTCTACAACATCAAGGGACGCACGGCGGTCAATGTCGAGACCGACACGCTGGCCGGGATCGCGGAGATTCCCAACGTCATCGCCGTCAAGGAAGCCTCGGGCGACATCGGCCAGATGGCCGACGTGCTCGAGCGCGTCAGCCGCGGTGCCGACAAGCCGTTCTGGGTCGTCTCCGGCGACGATGCCCTGACCGTGCCGCTGATGAGCATCGGCGGTCACGGCGTGATCTCGGTGGTGGCCAACCTGGTGCCCGATCGCATGGTGGCGATGGTCGATGCGGCCCAGGCCGGTGATTTCGAAACCGCCCGCCGCATTCACTTCGAGCTGCTGCCGCTGTTCAGAGCCAGCTTCGTCGAAACCAACCCGGTGCCGATCAAGGCGGCCATGAATCTCTGCGGCCTCCAGGTCGGCGGCGTGCGCAGTCCGCTTGCGCCGTTGACTCAGGCGAGTGAGCGGGCGGTCGTTTCCATCCTCAAGCGGATGGAGCTGATCGATTAGAAATCTGCGGTTTCACGGGACAGATCAGCCCGAAGGCCGCGCGACGATGCGGAACCGGATCAGCACCTCGTCGGCAACGCGCAGGGCGCCTCCCGCAGTGGCGTAGGGCGTGAGTCCGAAGTCGCTTTGCAGGATAACGAAACGGCCCGTGGCCGTGAGGGATTGATCGTCGATTGTCAGGGCCACCGGCACCGTTACTTCGCGGGCCTGGCCGGCCAGCGTTACCAGGACCCGAATGTCGGGCTGCCAGCGCGGTCCGCTGATGGCGATCGATTCGATGAGGATTTCCGGATGCGCTTCGGCATCGAGCAGCGCGGGCGAGAGCATGTTTCGGCGCGTGCCTTCGACTGCTTCGCCATCCATGACCGCTGCGAATCCTTCGGCCGCCCGCCAGGCGGAGCGGTCGATGGCCAGATCGCTCACGTCCATGGCCAGGCGCAGCGCTGAATCCCGCCACGACCTGGCCAGCACGACCTCCCCCTCGATGACTTGTCCACCGATCACGTGCGGGTGCCCGAGCCGTGCCATGGGGCCTTCGGCGCGAACAATCAGCCGCACACTGGATGCCTGTCGATCGACCACAAAGTGCTGACCCTGGGGCCATTGCGGCGCCGATGCGCCGCTGGATATCGCCCGACTGACGCCTTCCGGCGCCGGGGGCATCGTCTGGCAGGCGGCCAGAACACACAGCGCAAGAACCAGCGGCGACAGTTTCCTCATGAGAGCGCCATCCCGGATAAACTATTTGATCACGACAACCCGAGGCGCAGCGTGAGTCTGCCGATTCGCAACACCGAACGGGCCTATGGCCTGGTCAGCCAGGCTTTTCACTGGCTGGTCGTGATCCTGATCATCGTCCAGTATATCTGGGCCTGGCGTATAGACCAGGCCGAGGGGTTGCGCGCCCGCTTCGAGCTGGTCACGCAGCACAAGACCTTCGGCATGACTATTCTGACGCTGGCGCTTCTGCGCCTGCTGTGGCGGCTGCTCAACAGGCCGCCCCCGCTGCCCGCCCACATGCCGCGCTGGGAACAAATTGCCGCCGGCGCGGGTCACTGGATATTGTATGGACTGATCATTGTCATCCCGCTGTCGGGCTGGGCCTACTCTTCGGCGGCCGGCTTCGGCGACTACTGGTGGGGTCCGCTCGACTTTCCTTCGATCGCGCCGGAAAGCGAGAGGCTCGAGGATCTGTTCGGGAAAACCCACAAGTGGCTGACCACGATTCTGGCCTTTGTCGCCATCGGCCACGCCCTGGCCGCGCTGCGTCATCACTTCTGGCTGAAAGACAGGGTATTGAAAAGGATGCTGCCGATATGGCGAAACGAATGAACATGCTTGTGCTTGCGCTGCTTGCACTGCCGGGTCTGGCCCTGGCCGACTGCTTTCGGGCCAGCCAGGACGACGGCAAGATCGAGTTTACCGGCATGGCCGAAGGCAGCGCCTTTACCGGTCATTTCGGCAAATTCGAAGTCTCGGTGTGCATGGATGGCCGCGACCTGGCGAGTGCCGGCATCGAGGTCGTGATCGAGACCGCCTCGGCCGATACCGGCAGTCGCCAGCGCGACGGCGAAATGCTCGGCAGGCATTTCTTCCACGTAGAGGAGTATCCGCAGGCGACCTGGAAAAGTACCGACATCCGCGCCAATGGCGATGACTTTCTCGCCGAAGGCAGGCTCACGCTGCGCGGCATGAGCGCGGCTCAGCCGGTTCGCCTGAAGCTGATCGACGGCGAGCCGCCCCTGCTCTCCGGCAGCGCCGAAATCATGCGCCTGGACTGGAATGTCGGCACCGACGACCCGGACTTCGAAGACACCGACTTCATCCGCAACCGCGTCGACCTGGAATTCGAGCTGCAGCTTCAGCCTTACTCCAAAGGGTAGGTCGCTGCCCGCAGCTCACTTGTCTGCCACCCCCAGGCGCTTGTGCATGATCGGCGAGGTGGTGGTGTACTGCACGAATTGCCGCGCGTCGGGGTCAATGTACTTCTGTACGCCAAACGCCGCCAGGGCGGCTTCGTGGAAGCCCGAGAGGATGAACTTCTTCTTGCCCGGATAGGTATTGACGTCGCCGATGGCGAACACGCCCTCGATCGAGGTCTGAAATTTTTCGGTGTCGACCGGGATCTGTTTTTTCTCCAGATCCAGTCCCCAGTCGGCAATCGGCCCCAGGTCCGGCGCCAGGCCCCAGAACACCAGCACCTCGTCGCCTTCGACGCTAAACAAGTTGCGTTCGAGGTCCATCATATCGAAGCTGACAAAGCGGCCATTTTCGCTGTGAACCTGGGTGATGATGCCCTGACGCTGGCGCACCTTGCCTGTGCCGGCCAGTGTGCGAACCTTCTCCACCGAGGCAGCCGCGCCGCGATATTCGCTGCGGCGGTGAATCAGCTCGACCGAATCGGCAATTTCGGCCAGATCCATGGTCCAGTCCAGCGCCGAGTCGCCGCCGCCGAGGATCAGCAGGCGCTTGCCGCGAAAGCGCTCGCGGTCGGTGACCCGGTAATGAATCTGGTCGCTGGTGACCTTGTCGCTGCCTTTCGCCCTGAGCTTTCTGGGCTGGAAGGCGCCGACGCCGGCAGCGATGATGACCGCGCCGGCGTCGAATTCCGTGCCGGTCGATGTGACGACGGTGAATCGGCCGTCCTCGCGCTTGTCGAACTTTTCCACACGCTGGCCAAGATGAATGCCGGCATGGAAAGGCTTGATCTGCTCCATCAGCTTGTCGATCAGCTCCTGCGCGCCGATCACCGGCCAGGCCGGGATATCGTAGATGGGCTTTTCGGGGTAGAGCTCGGCGCACTGCCCGCCTACCTGGGGCAGGCTGTCGACCAGCTCGGCCTTGAGGCCCAGCAGCCCGAGCTCGAAAACCTGGAACAGGCCGACAGGGCCTGCACCGACGATGACCGCATCGGTCTGGATTGCCATGGGTGACTCCGAAGATGTCGCGGTGGATTCAGACGGGTGTTGCCTTATGATAACCGGCTCGATGTGCCGTCTGGTTGGCTAGTTGCGGCCTCAACGGCCTGAAACGGCTTGCATAATGCCGGTGTCCGCAGAATCATGGCCAACGAGTCAACCAGCCAACCCGCCAACCAGCCATCCCGATGCCAGACCAGCGCGACATCAAACTCCACCCCGAATGGCTCGAAGCCATTGGCGGTGAATTCGAGCGCGATTACATGCAGCGCCTGCGCGCCTTTCTGCTCGAGCGCAAGCAGGCCGGCGTGCAGATCTATCCGCCGGGCCCGCAGATTTTCAATGCGCTCGATTCCACGCCGCCGTCAAAGGTCAAGGCCGTGATCCTCGGCCAGGATCCCTACCACGGGCCGGGGCAGGCGCACGGGCTGTGTTTTTCGGTGCAGAAGGGCGTGCGCGTGCCGCCCTCGCTGGTCAACATCTTCAAGGAAATCGAGTCCGACCTCGGTATTCCGGCGCCCGATCATGGCCATCTGCAGGCCTGGGCCGATCGCGGCGTGCTGCTGCTCAACGCCGTGCTCACCGTAGAGCGCGGCAACGCAGGCGCCCATCAGGGCAAGGGTTGGGAGCAGTTCACCGACGCGGCGGTTCGAGCCGTCAACGAACAGCGCGACAACGTGGTCTTCCTGCTCTGGGGCAGCCAGGCCAGGAAAAAGGGCGCCGGCATCGACCGCCAGCGCCACCTGGTGCTCGAAGCCCCGCACCCCTCGCCGCTATCGGCCCACCGAGGCTTTTTCGGCTGCCGACATTTCTCCAAAGCCAACGCGTGGCTCGAGAGGCGGGGCGTGGCCCCGATCGACTGGAGCCTTGAGCGGACTGGTGCGGGATGAAGTCTCACGCCAAGCCGCAGAAAAGCAGAGCTCGCAGAGAGAATGCAGAAAACAGTGGGTGCAACTGCCACTTGTGCAGCCTCCTAATCGGCCTCTGCACTCATGAGCCAGGCATGGACTGAACCGCTCCGTCAGTCTTTCAGGCATGCGAAAACCCTCCCCCGTGGAGTTCCTGCGATCAATCGGGGCATGATGTTTTTCTCTGCGAGCTCTGCTTTTCTGCGGCTTGGCGTGAAACAAGGGAATCCCCCCGCCGCTTGCTAGCTCAGCTTTCGCCGCGATGCCGAGCGCAGGCCCAGATAGATGCCGACCAGCGCCAGGGCGATGCCGGTCAACTGCCAGGCGTCCAGCCTGAGGCCGAAGATGATGTAGTCCCACAGCACCGCGGAGGCCGGCTGGATGAGCAGCAGCAGGCCCACCAGACCAGCCGGCAGAAACGGCATGCCGCGGGTGATCGACAGCCAGCCCAGCACCTGGCAGACCACCCCCAGGCCCAGTAGCGAGGCCCAGGCGCGGGCATCGGGAATGGCGAAGCTGTTGCCCTCCAGCGCGTTGGCCGTGCCCAGCGCCAGGGCGCAGAAGAAGGTTGACTGCAGTAGCCTGGCCTCGGGCCGGATATGGCCGTGGCGAATCTGGAAACCGCGCAGGCTCAGCAGGTAGAGCGCGTAGGCCAGGGCGGCGAGCAGGCCGAGGATGACGCCGATGCGATAGTCGGCCGGCAGTTCAGCCCAGTCGCGGCCGAACAGCAGCCACAGCCCGCCCATCGCCAGCGCCAGCCCGGCGGCGAAGCGCGGGCCGACGTGCTCGCGCAGCCAGATGACCCCGATGGCGGTGAGCACAAAGACCTGGAAATTGGCCAGCAGAGTCGACAGGCCCGGGCCGATGTATTCGATGGCACGATGCCATACCCAGATGTCGGCGGCGAAGAACAGGCCGATCAGAGCCGAGCCGCCCCAATTGTCGCGCCAGCCGACGCGCATTTGTGGCCAGACCAGCAGCAGGCCGGCGAATGCGAGGGTGCCAAAGACCATCCGGTAAAAACCCGAAGCGGTCGGCGGCATGCCGCTGGTGCGCGCGAAAATCGCCGCAAAGCTGAGCATGACCGCGCCGGCAAGCACGAGCAGTGCCGCGCGCAGCGGAGTCTGCCGGCTCATCGCGCGCCGCGGGCCAGTGTGGGGCTATCGCGGTCGAGGCCGCAGGCGCGTTCGACAAAAGCCTCGCGCAGCGGCCAGAGACGCCCGGCGAGCGAAAAGCCCAGCCCCGCCAGCGAGCGGGCGGCGCCGGCGCGGGTGAGCTCGTTGATGGCGTGGTTGCCGCCGGCCACCAGGCTGCCGCCGCTCAGGCGCCAGCGCCCGTAGCGCGCCAGCGCGCGCGCCGGATCGGCGTCCGCGCGCCAGTCGGCCAGCACTTCGGCGAGTGCTGCGGCGTCCATCAGGCCCAGGTTGAGGCCCTGGCCGGCCAGCGGGTGGACGTTGCGGGCGGCGTCGCCCACCAGGGCGAGGCGGCCGGACACCAGGCTTTTCGCCTGGCGGCGAACCAGGGGGAAGGAATAGCGGGCTGTCGCCGCGGTGGCCTGGCCGAAGGGGCTGTCCTGGCAGGCGTTGAGCTCGGCCAGGAATTCCGTCTCATCGAGGGCCTTCAACTCCTCCACGCGGCCGTCGGGCTGTGACCACACGATCGACGAACGCCCATCGGCCAGCGGCAGCAGGGCCAGTGGACCGTGTTCGGTAAAGCGCTGCCAGGCCAGGCCGTCGTTGGGTTTTTGCGTGGTCACGTGCGTGACCAGGGCCTGCTGGTTGTAGTGCCACAGTTCGGTTGTGATGCCGGCGAGCTGGCGCAGGCGGCTGCGCGCGCCGTCGGCGGCGATCAGCAGGCGGCTGCGAAGGGTCTGGCCGTCATCGAGCTGCAGGCGGATGCGGGTCTCGCGCTGCTCGATCGCGGTCACGCTGGCCGGCGCGACCAGCTCGGCACCTTCGATGGCTTCCAGGGCCTGCCAGCAGCAGGCCTGCAGCCGGGGCACTTCAACGATCCACCCCAGCTTGCTCAGGCCGTGCTCGGAGGCGCGGAAGTCGATCTTGCCGCTCTCGGCGTGGACCTGCATTCGGTCGTAGGGGCCGATGCGGTCATCGGGCAGATGATCCCAGGCGCCGGTGGCGGCAAGCACTGCGGCCGAGCCGGGCGCGATGGCGACCACGCGCGGATTGAAATCATCAGACGATTCGGGCATCTGCGGCCGGGGCTGGGCGGGCAGCGCGCCGCGGGGGGCCGCGCGCGCCCCCCGGGCGGCGGCGGTGGCGCCGGCCCCCCCCCCCCCCGCCCCGCCGATGTCGTAATCGACTCTCATCGCGCCCGCCCTGCGGCCAGCGCGCTGACCGGTTCGCGAAAGCCCATGGCCGCGCGTACCAGCCGCCGCGAAAGCGAAGGCAGGGCGGCGTGGGCAACCAGGCCCAGGCCGGCGCCCAGCCGCATGAGGGTCGACGGGTTGGAAAAAGCCCGCGCCAGGGTGTCGGTGTAGCGCACCGTGGCTGCCTGGTCATCGCGCCGGTCGCAGAACCAGGCATTCAGGACCGCAGACTGGCCGCAGTCTTCAGCTGCGCCGGCGTGATCGACCAGGGCCGCGACGTCGCGCAGGCCCAGGTTGAAGCCCTGCGCCGAGACCGGATGCACGGTGTTGGCGGCATTGCCGACAACGACAACGCGCCCGGAGAGCGGCCGCGGCGTTCGGGTCAGCGCCAGCGGATAACCCACGCGCTTGCCCGGCGCGGAAAAGCTGCCGGGACCGCGGCCGCTGCGCGCGGCAAGCTGCTCGATGAGCTCCTCGTCGTCCAGGCCCAGCGCGGCATCGATCGCTTCGCCGCGGTCAACCCAGACCACGCCCAGACGCTGGTCGGGCTGCGGCAGGAAGGCCAGCGGACCGACCGGCGTGAAGCGCTCCCAGGCGGTGTCGGCGGGTCGTTCGGGGCAGCGCAGATTGAACACCATGGCCGACTGGCCGTAGTCGTGGCACTGGCTGTCGATGCCGGCCAGGCGGCGAACGGTGGAGCGGCTGCCGTCGGCGCCAACCAGCAGCCGGCCGCTCAGTCGCGTGCCGCTTTCGAGCTCGATGGCCACCCGATCGTCGCTCACGTCCAAAGACGCCAGCCGCTCGGGGCAGAAAGTGTCGATGCCGCCCGTGTTTTCCAGCCGCCGCAGCATGGCCGCGCCCAGCTCGCGCGCCACGATCACCGCGCCGAAACGCTCCACCCCGTGCTCGGCTGCGCGCAGCGACAGGTGGCCGGGCGCGCCGGCGCGGCTGATTTCGATGCGGCGCAAGGGGCAGGTGGTCAGGGTGTCGTCGAGAATGCCGAGATTGGCCAGGATATTGAGCGAGGCCGCGTTGACCACCAGGGTGCGGTCGTCGAAGCTCGGCCGCGCGTCGGCCTTCGGCTCGAAGGCTTCGACCAGGGCAATGTGCTTGCCGGCCCGGGCCAGCCCGATGGCCAGCGCCGATCCGGCCAGGCCGCCGCCGATGATGA
>CAYUPK010000028.1:0-28550 GCA_964446675.1 uncultured Wenzhouxiangella sp. | reverse complement strand
ATTCCGTCGGAGGATCCGGTGGCCATTGCTGCAATGGGGCGAAGCCGGCACCAGGGCGGCCCGGCTTCGATCGGTTGGCTTCGGATGGCACTGTAATAGATTCAGGCTTCCGGGCTTCGAGGTTGGCCGCCCCGCGATCTGCGGCAGACTGCCATCTCTATCGCCTCCGTTCCCCGCAGCCGGCGCGCGCAACGCGCGCGGTGTAGCCTCCCGAGCGCAAGCCTATGATCCCTCCCACGGCCACTTTCGGAAACCAGCCCGGGCACCACGCGACCAGCCGGGTCCTCGCGAAGCCCGCATCGCAAAGGGGCCAGCCCCCACAGCCGTCCGTCTCCTGAGGCAACCGAGCGTTGGATCTTGACCTTGAAGCGCGATTTTTCGTGCCTTTTTTCGCGCTGGAAAAAAGGTACCCACCCAAAGAGCTTGCGAAGCAAGCCGGGCGGAACGCCTTTGACTTTGACTTGTCGAGGCCCGCACCGCCACCCGGCGGCATCAACCTCGCCCAGGCCTCACCGCGTGAAGCGCCTGGAGGAGCGAACCGGGCTTCGATCAAGTGGCCTGATTCTTGCCCGTGGCGTAGAATCGAGGACATGAGACAGGGTGCAGGCCTCCAGCTCAAGCTGGGTCAGAAACTCAAACTGGCGCCGCAGCTGCGACAGGCCATCGCTTTGCTGCAGCTCAACCGTGTCGAACTGCGCCAGACCATCCGCGAGGCGCTCAACACCAACCCCATGCTCGAGCGTGCCGACGAACCGCTGGCCGAAAGCGGCGAAGACGCCGGCAACGAAGAGTTCGACAGCGAGCTCGAAGTCGACTACGGCGACGACTACGGTTTCGACGACCTGCCCGAAGGCTATTCGGCCAGCTACGGGCCCGCCCCCGACTATGACGAGTTCGTCAGCGACCGGGCCGATGAATCGCTCCAGCACCATCTACTGTGGCAGGTCAACCTGGCCGGCTTCAGCGAGACCGACGAAGCCATCGCGCGCGCCATCGTCTACGCCCTCAACGAGGATGGTTACCTGCACGACGATCTGGCCACGCTGCGCGCCTCGCTGGCGCCCGAGTACCTGGTCAGCACCGAAGAGGTCGCCGCGGTCCTCGAGCGCGTTCAGCACTTCGAGCCTGTCGGTGTGGCCAGCCGCAGCGTGGGCGAAAGCCTGCTCGTGCAGCTTCGAGCCATGTCGTCGAGCACCCCGGCGCTCGGGCTGGCATGCCATCTGGTCGAACGCCATCTCGAAGACCTCGGCCGGCAGGATATCCGGGCGCTCACGCGGGCCACCGGCATGGGCGAACCCGAAATTCACGCTGCCCTGGAAGTCATTCGGCGCTGCAACCCCCATCCCTGCTCCAGATTCGGCCGCCGCGACGAGAATTTCATCGTCCCCGACGTGTATGTGCACCCGACCGAAGACGGCTGGCGAGTCACCCTGAACCCGCAAAACGATCCCGGCCTGCGGCTCAACGGCATGTATGTGAAGCTGGCAAAGCAGGCCCGCGGGGAAGACAAGAAATACCTCAGCGATCGACTCCAGGAGGCACGCTGGCTCATCAGCGGCCTGGAAATGCGCAACCAGACCCTGCAGGCGGTCACGCGCGCTATTGTCGAACGCCAGCACCACTTCTTCAGCGAGGGCGAAGCCGGCCTCAGACCCCTGCTGCAGCGTGAAATCGCGGAGGCGATCGGCGTACACGAATCGACCGTTTCGCGGGCCACGACCGAAAAATACGCGCACACACCACGCGGTACTTTCGAACTGAAGTACTTCTTCTCGGTTGGAATCGATACACAGGACGGCCAGCAGGTGGCGGCCACGGCGGTCAAGGCGCGCGTGCGCCGCCTGATCGGCGAGGAGACGCCCGCCAGGCCGCTGTCCGACCAGGCGCTGGCCGACTTACTGGCCGAAGCGGGCATCAAACTTGCCCGGCGCACGGTGGCCAAATACCGTGAGCAGCTCGGTATTCCGGGTTCGGCCCAGCGCCGCCGGGCCGCGCAACTGCACACGGGCTGAACCCTTTGGGGTACTGTATTGACATCGACTGGTGAAACGAAAGGAGCTACCCAGATGCAACTGGAAGTCACTGGACACAACATCGAAATTACCCAGGCACTGAAAGCCTATATTGCCGAAAAATCCGAGCGCCTCGAGCGCCACTTCGACAACCTGATTTCAGGCCATTTCGTACTGCGGCTTGAAAAGCTGCAGCACATCATCGACGGCACCATTACCGTCGGCGGCCGCACCAACCCGCTCCATGCCGAGGCCCAGTCAGAAGACATGTACGCCGCCATCGACCTGCTGATGGACAGGCTGGACCGGCAGGTTCGCCGGCACAAGGACAAGGTTACATCGCACCGCGCCTCGCGCCCGGCCGAGGCCGGGTGACGGACAACGGCGCACCAGGGAGGGGATCATATCCATGCTGCTTGTTGACGTGCTTGCGCCCGACCGTATCGCGGTCGACATTTCGGTTTCGAGCAAGAAGAGCATGCTGGAGAAGGCGGCCGAACTGCTGGCCACTGCCCCCGGCAGTGCCAGCGCCCGCGAAATTTTCAACAGCCTGTGCCAGCGTGAGCGGCTGGGCTCGACCGGCCTGGGCCACGGCGTGGCCATTCCACATGGCCGCGTCGACAATCAGGAGGATGTCTCCGGCGCCATGATCCGCCTCAAGCGCCCGATCGAATTCGACGCGCCCGACCACGAAAAGGTCGACCTGTTCTTTGCCCTGGCCGTGCCCGATGAGTGCACCGACGCTCATTTGCGGCTGCTGGCTGAAATGGCCGAACGGCTCGGCTGCGCCACGCAGCGTGATGCCCTGCGGCGGATCGATGATCCCGACGAGCTGCTGCGCGTGCTGGCGACCAGCCCGGTCGACGCCCAGGCGCAATGATTCAGCGCGTCACGCCGGCCGAGCTCTACGAGCAGTTTTCCGAACGCCTCGACCTGCGCTGGGTCAGCGGCAAATCGGAGGCCGGCAAGCGCGAACTCGAGCCCACCGGTTTTCATTCGCGCCCGTCCCTGGTCGGGTTTCTCACCCCGATTCACTCCACCCGCATCCAGATCATCGGGCGCGAGGAGTTCGACTGGCTCGAAGGCCTGCCTTCACGGGCGCGCTGGGAAACCCTGGCCCGAATCATGGATGACCAGCCGGCGGCGATTATCGTCGCCAACGGCCTGGAAGTGGCGGACGACCTGGCCCGGCTGGCGGAGGAAAACAATACGCCGCTTCTGACCTCCAGCCAGGACGACTGGGAGCTGGTCGAATTCCTCGAATACCAGATTTCACGTCGCCTGGCCGCCCGCGAGACCCTGCACGGCGTGTTCATGGAGATATTTACCATCGGCGTACTGATCACCGGCGAGTCGGGCACCGGCAAAAGCGAGCTGGCTCTGGAACTGATCACTCGCGGCCATCGCCTTATCGCCGACGACGCGCCCGAATTCACCCAGCTTACCCCCGACATCGTCGAGGGCTCATGTCCGCCGGTACTCAAGGAGTGCCTGGAAGTGCGCGGCCTGGGCATTCTCAACATCCGCCGCATGTTCGGCGACGCCGCGGTCAAGGCAAGCAAGTACCTGCGGCTGATCATCCACCTGCACCTGCCCAAGGCCGGAGAGGCCGAGGCCGACCGCCTGCAAGGCAACGGCAGCCAGCGCGACGTGCTCGACCTGAGAATTCCGCAGATCAACCTGCCGGTACTGGCCGGGCGCAACATGGCGGTCATTGCCGAAGCCGCCGTACGCGATTTCATGCTGCGAATGAAGGGCTTCGACGCCGCGGCCGAATTCGTCGAGCGGCACGGCAGATTGCTCAGCGACAAGCAATGAAATGAACAGCCGGCCCCATTCACCCGTCAACCCGCTGATCGTCATTTCCGGCCTGTCAGGCAGCGGCAAGACCGTTGCCCTGCACGCACTCGAGGATCTAGGCTACTACTGCGTCGACAACCTGCCCGGCACGCTGCTGCCGGCGCTGGCCCGCGAGGTGCGCAGCCAGCCCGAGCGCTATCCCCGGGTCGGCATAGGAATCGATGCGCGCAGCGGGCCCGAAGGCCTCGAACGGCTGCCCGATCTGCTCGACTCGCTGCCCGGCGATCGCCCGTTCAAGCTGCTGTACCTGGACACGGACGAGAAAGTGCTGGTGCGCCGCTTCAGCGAGACGCGCCGACGCCATCCGCTCAGCGACCTCGGCGGCGTGGAAACGGCCATCCATGCCGAGCGCAAGCTGCTCGAGCCCATCCGCACAAAGGCCGACTGGGTGATCGACACCTCCGAGAGCAACATCCACCAGCTCAGGCGGCAGGTCTGGCGCGCCATTGGCGTGACCGAAAATGAATCGGTGCAGTCGCTCGTACTCGAATCCTTCGGATTCAAGGAGGGGGTGCCACGCGACGTCGACATGGTCTTCGATGCACGCTGTCTGCCCAATCCGCACTGGCAGCCGGGTCTGCGTGCGCACACCGGCCTGGAAGCCCAGGTGCGCGAATACCTCGAATCGTATCCGATCGTCGACGAGTTCTGCAGCGATATCCTGACCTTCGTGCGGCGCTGGCTGCCGGCCCTGGCCGAAGACCAGCGCAGCCTGGTCACCGTGGCCATCGGCTGCACCGGCGGCCAGCACCGCTCGGTCTACATCGTCGACCGCATTGCGCGCCAACTGCGCAAGGACGGCCTGCGGGTGCTCGTCAGCCACCGGGAGCTGAAGCAATGACCGGCATCATCCTGGTCACGCACGACGCTCTCGGCGAGGCCCTGCAGCGTGAAGCCGAAAACATTCTCGATCAGGCGGTGACTATCACTACCGTGGCCGTGAGCTACCGCGCCGAAGTCGAGCAAACCCTGGATACCCTGCGCCGGGCCCTCGTCCGCGGCGGCGACGCGCAAGGCGCGCTCGTGCTGACCGACCTGCCGGGTGCGACGCCGCATAATCTGGCCAGCCAGGCCGCCGCCGAGCGTGGCATCCCCGTCGTTTCGGGCCTCAACCTGCCGATGCTGCTGAAAGTGATCAACCATGCCGAAAAGCCGCCGGCCAGGCTCGCCTCACTGGCGGCCAGCGGCGGCGCCCAGGGGATCGTCCGGGCATGAAAACGCAGGAACTCGAGCTGATCAACCGACTCGGACTGCACGCCCGCGCTGCCAGCAAGCTGGTGCAGCTTGCCTCCGGATTCGACAGCCAGATCTGGCTGAGTCACCGCGGCAAGCGCGTCAACGCCAAGTCCATCATGGGCGTGCTGCTGCTGGCCGCACCCTGCGGCAGCCGGCTGACGCTCGAGGTGGACGGCAGCGACGAGGATGATGCCGCAAAGGCCATCACCCAGCTTGTCGGCGGGCGTTTCGGAGAAGATGAATGAGCCTGACGCTCACCGGCATCGGGGTGACGGCGGGTATCGCGCTGGGGAAGGTCCACCGCCTCACCCCGGGTGAACTGGCCCTGCCCGAGTACCACCTCGAGGCCGATGCCGTACAGGCGGAAATCGAGCGCCTGCACCGCGCCGTCCAGCGCGGCGACGACTTTCTCGCGGGCGTGCTCGAGCGCGTTGGGGAATCGAGCGGCGAGACCGCGCGCGAGCTGCTCGAGGCCCACCGCCTGATTCTGCAGGATCCCATGCTGGTCGATGCCGCCTGCGAGCGCATCCGCACCAGGCGCGTCAATGCCGAATGGGCGCTGGCGCGCCAGGCCGACAAGCTGCAGGAGCAGTTCCGGCGCCTCGACGACGAATACCTGGCGCTGCGTCGCGAAGACCTCGAACAGGTCGTCAGCCTGATCCAGCGCGAACTGGCCGAGCAGCCCCCGGCCCTGCTCGACAGCCAGGTGCCGCACCACCTCAACGACACCATTCTCATCTCGGCCGAGCTCACGCCCGCCGACCTGACCATCCTGAGCCAGCGCCGGGTGGCTGGCCTGGTAACCGAACACGGCGGCCCCTGGTCGCATACCGCCATTCTTGCTCGCAGTCTCGAAATTCCCATGATTGTGGGCGTACACCATGCCCTGGAGCTGATCGACGAAGGCGAGCCACTAGTGCTGGATGGCCATTACGGCGCGGTGCTGGTCAATCCCGACGACGGCCTGCAGCGCCATTACGCCGAAAAACAGTCAAGCAGCGAGCGCCACCGCCGCGAAATTGAACGCTTCATCACGCGCCCCTCGCTGACTGCCGACGGCAAGAGCTTCCGGGTTTACGGCAACGCCGAACTGCCCCTGGAATTCGAGCGCTGCATGCAGGCCGGCGTGGCCGGCGTCGGCCTGATGCGAACCGAGTACCTGTTCCTCGACGAGCACATCCCCGACGAGGAAGCGCAGTACCACGCCTACCGAAAAGCCATCCGCGCGATGGGCGGCAAGCCAGTGACCATCCGCACCCTGGATGCCGGCGGCGACAAGCTGCCCGATGCGCTGGCGCTCACCCAGGGCGCCAATCCTGCCCTGGGCCTGCGCGGCCTGCGTCTGTCGCTGTCGGTCACTGACCTGTTCCGGGAGCAATTGCGCGCCATTCTGCGCGCCTCGGCCGAGGGCTCACCGGTGCGCATTCTGCTGCCGATGCTGACCAACGCCGACGAGATCGTCCAGGCCCGCCAGCTCATCGCCGAATGTCGCGAAGCCCTGCGCGCCGAAGGCCTGGCCATCGACCCGGAGCTGCCGGTCGGCGGCATGATCGAAACCCCGGCGGCCGCGCTCAACGTCGACGCCATGGCCACCGAGCTGGATTTCCTGTCGATCGGCACCAACGACCTGATCCAGTACGTGCTGGCCATCGACCGCCAGGACGAGCTGGTCAGCTATCTCTACGACCCGGCCCACCCCGCCCTGATCGAGCTGATCGGCCGGATTGTCGAAGCCGGCCGACGGTACGATCTGGAAGTGACCGTCTGCGGCGAGCTGGCCGGCGACGAGCGCGCCGCCCGGTTGCTGCTGGGGCTGGGCGTGACCAACTTCAGCATGCCGCCGGCGCGCGTGGCCGCGGTCAAGAAAAGCCTGATCGAGGCCAGCGCGGATCGCTGCGAACAGATCGTCGAGCGCTTTCTCGCCGACGGCAGCCAGCGCGGCGCGGAGTTGCTTGAAACACTCTGGCATTCCGGCGGGGCTCGATAAGACTTCATGCGCGTTCTCTACCTGACCCTGGAGCCGCCGCTGGATCCCGACCACGTAGCGACTGGCAACCAGCTGCGCGCGGCAATGCTCAGCGAAACGCTTTCCGCCGCCGGCCACGAGATCATCCAGCGACACAACCCGGAATGGACACACTCGGCCCTCGGAAGGTGCATTCACAAGATACGTCCGGACGTGCTTGTGCTCGGTTACTGGCAGCTCGCCGAGCGCCTGCCCGACAAACTCGACCAGGCGGTCGTGATCGACTGCATCGCGCCGCGTCCGCTGGAAGAGCACTTTGTCGATCCCATGACCACGCCAATCGCGATCCGCCGCTATACCGACGCGCTGTCACGGGCCAGCGTGCTGATGGTCGGCAACGCCCGCCAGCGCATCTTGCTGGCCGGCTGGCTGCTGGCTGCTGGCGAGGATCTGCGCGGACATGTACCGATCATCGAAGTGCCGCTGGCCGTCAAGGCACGGCCAAACGCACGAGAGTATCGCCACAAGCCGCTGCGGCTGGTCGCCGGCGGCCAGGACTGGCCCTGGCGCGACGGCTCGGCCTGGCTGGCTGACCTGGCAGCGGCGCAGGCGCCCGGCGAGCTCGAGCTGCATCATTTCGGAAGCGTTGAGACTGGCATTGAAGCGATTGGGCACGGCATGCGTTCATGGCGACAATGGCAGAACTTTCTCGACACGCGGGCGCATATCGGCGTCGAGCTGGCCGAGACCAACTTCGAGCGCGAGCTGGCGCAGCCCTTTCGAATCGCCTCGTTCCTGCAGGCCGGCTTGCCGCTGCTGATCAACGACTACCTGCCGATCGCCGCGCTGGTGCGCGAATACAACGCCGGCTGGGTGGTCGACTCGCGCCGGGGCGCCCGGGAGGCCGTCATCGAGGCGCTGGCGCACCCCGAGACCTGGCACGACAAGGCCCGCGGCGCCCATCGCCTGGCCCGCGAACGTTTCAGCCCGGGCGCCTGCAGCCGTCCGCTCCTCGACTGGCTCGAAACACCCGGCGGTCAGCCGAGGCGCTTCAGTCCGGCGGCTGGTGCAGGCCCGATAGTATCGCGACCAGCGCCCGGGCGTGCCGGCCTGATCGCAAGGCGACTGCTACGCCCCGTTCGCCGGATGGTGGAAGGCGACGGCGTGGTCGTGATCACCCGCCCGGACCTGTTCCCGACCGACCACGGCGCCGCAGTCAAGATCATCGAAACCGCCCGTGGACTGGCCCGCCTGGGGCGGTCGGTCGCCATCGTCACCGCCGACCGCGGCCGCTACTGGCAGGTGACGCCGGATGCCATCACCGCCCGCCCCCTGCCCTGGTGGCTGCGCGCGCTGGCCATGCCCAAAATTCTCAGCCACGCCATCCACCGCCTGCGCGGCCTGCCGTCCAGCAACGCCTTTCTCTACTGGCCGCTCTACGATCCCGGCTACGGCCTGCGCGCCGCCTGGGTGGGCCGCCATATTGGTGCCTCGGTGGCGCTGGCCGAGTTCCCCGGCTATGCCCAGTCGGCCCGCATCTGCCGCCTGCTCAACGGCGGTCAGGCGGTGCTGGCCGAACACAACGTGGAGTATCAGCGCCTGGCCGAGCAGCTGCCCGACCTGTCGGCGCGCGCCGTCGAAACCCTCAAAGCGAGCGAAGTGAAGCTGGCCAACAGCATGGACGCGGTCATCTGCGTCTCCGACCGCGACCGTGCCCGACTGATCGCCGGCGGCCTGTGCCGGGGGCGACAGATGACCATCCCCCACGGCGTCGACCTGCCTGCTTTCGATACTGCGCAACCCGCCGATCTCGCCGCCGGATTCGGCCTTGATCCGACTCGACCCGTGCTGGTCTATCACGGCACCTTTTCCTACCCGCCCAACCGCCAGGCGCTGACGACGCTCGCCGAAGAGCTGCTGCCGCGGCTCGAGCGGCTGGGGCACCGCGTTCAGGTACTCGGCATCGGCCGCGACGCACCGCCGAGTATCGAGCATCCGGACCTGTGTCTGCCCGGCAGCCTCGACGAACTGCCCGCGCCCCTCAAGGCCTGCGATATCGCCGTGGTGCCGCTGAGTTCCGGCGGCGGCACGCGCATGAAGATCCTCGACTACTTCGCCGCCGGCCTGGCCGTGGTCAGCACCAGCAAGGGCTGCGAGGGCCTGCCCGTCACCGATGGCGAGCAGCTGCTGATTCGCGACGGCTGGGACGATTTTGCCCGGGCTGTGGCCGATCTGCTGGAAAACGCCGACCGCCGCCGCGCCCTGGGTCAGTCGGGCCATGAAATGGCGCGCTCGCTGAGCTGGCAGGAGATCGCCGGGCGCTACGACCGGCTGTTCCGCAAGCTGGCGAATTGAGCGCTCCGACCACGGCGAAGGTCGTCCGTCGCGGATGTAACCGCGACCCACTTCAGCGGTCCACGTCAAACCGCACGCGAACGAGCGGCGTAGGTCGGCGTTACATCGCCGACGGACGACATCAGCGGGCCTGACCACGCGTGCGCCACGTGTATTCAAGGTTGAAATGTCGTCCGTCGCGGATGTAACCGCGACCCACTTCAGCAGTCAACGTCAAACCGCCGGCGAACGAAGCGTAGGTCGGCGTTACATCGCCGACGGACAACGTCAGCGGGCCTGACCACGCATGCGCTACGTGTGTTCAAGGTTGAAATGTCGTCCGTCGCGGATGTAACCGCGACCCACTTCAGCGGTCCACGTCAAACCGCACGCGAACGAGCGGCGTAGGTCGGCGTTACATCGCCGACGGACGACGTCAACGGGTCTGACCACGCGTGCTGAAAACTGACTCACCCCGTCACTTCATCGCGCACGTACTTCGGTTCCAGCTCCCAGGCGGGAACCGGCTCAACCGAGTCGGCCAGGGCCAACACGCTGCGGGCGTCGGGCCAGGTCTGCGGTTGTTTTTCCACGGTCTTTCCGGCCAGCACCGGCTCGAGCTCATCGGCGTAACTCGACAGACCCGAGCCGGCTGCCAGCCACGGTCCGTCGTGGGGCAGCTTCAGCCCCGCCGGCGCCACGACCACTTCCGGGCCGACCGGGCCGTGCCCCCCGTTTCGTCCTTCGAAGAATCCGGCGTAGACTTCCGACATGCGTGCGTCGAGCACGGTCAGGACGTGGCCGGCCTGCACTTGCGGATCGGCCGCGCGCGCCAGCGTGGCCAGGGTGGAGACGGCATGGATGGGCAGATCATGCGCCAGCGCAATGCCCTGGACCACGCCCAGGCCGATGCGCAGGCTGGTAAAGCCGCCCGGCCCGCGCGAGACCGCGAGCGCGTCGAGATCAGGGAAAGCAAGGCCGCCCTCGGCGAGCAGCTCGCGAATCCAGGGGATCAGAAGCTCGGCGTGGCGGCGCGGCGCCAGTTCCTGGCGCACGCTGGTCTCGCCGTGGACTTCCAGGGCCACGGAGCAGAAATCGGTTGCCGTCTCGATCCCCAGCCGGATCACGCCGCCAACCTCTCGCGCAGGAACTCGGCCGCCTCGGCGGCGCTGTGGGCCCGGGTCATCGGCGGCAGGCTCTTGAGGAACAGCCGCCCGTAGGGTTTCTGCGTGATGCGCGGATCGCCCAGCACCAGCGCGCCGAAATCGTTCCACTGGCGAATCAGCCGCCCGGCGCCCTGCTTGAGCGCCAGCACTGCCTGCGGCAGCTGCACGGTGGTGAACGGATTCTCGCCGCCCTCGCGCACGGCCTTGAGCGTGGCTTCGAGTACCGGATCGTCGGGGGCGGCGAAGGGCAGCTTGTCGATCACCACGATGCTCAGTGCCTGGCCCGGAACGTCCACGCCCTCCCAGAAGCTGGCCGCGCCCAGCAACAGGCTATTGGGCGTGGTGCGAAAACGCTCGAGCAGGACGTGCCGCGGCGCGTCTTCCTGGATCAGCAGGTTGAAGTCGCTGTGCGCGCGCAGCCACTGCGCGGCGCGCCTGAGGGCGCGGTGCGCGGTAAACAGCAGAAAACCCCGGCCCTGCGCCGCGCGCAGCAGCGGCATGACGGCTTCGAGCAGCCGCTCGGTATGGGCCGGATCGCGCGGCTCGGGCAGGTTTTCGGGAATCCACAGCCGCGTCTGGTTCGGGTAGTCGAAGGGACTGTCGACGACCAGTTCCTCGGCCGACTCGAGACCGAGCCGGCGGGTGAAATGCTCGAAGCGACCGTTGACCGCCAGGGTGGCCGAGGTCATCACCCAGGTCGCGGGCACGCGCTCGCGCAGCTCGGTCAGCGGCGCGGCCACGTCCAGCGGCGTGAGGTTGAGCTGGAAGCGGCCGCGGCGCGAGCTGAACCAGCGCACGTAGCCTTCCTTGCCTTCCAGAAAGGCGTGCAGACCATCCTGCATGGCCAGAGCGCGCTCGGCGCAGTTGGCCAGGTCGCGCGTGCGCTCGGCCAGCGGGTCGAGAGCGCGCGCCAGGTCGTTGAGGGCTTTCAAGAGCGCGTGAAATTCGCCCAGGCACTGGCGCAGGGCCGAGTACTCGCCGCGGGCCGGCAGGTCGACGCTGGCGCTCACGGCCTGCTCGAGCGCTGCGCGCAAGTTGGCCACGGGCGCCTGCAGCAGCTTCAGGCTGCCCGCGGCGCCGGCGCTGGCCGCCAGGGTGTCGCGGGTGAGCTCACGCACCTGCCAGGCGCTCAGGCCGCGCGAGAAAAAGCGCATGGCGGTGTCCGGCACCTGGTGGGCTTCGTCGATCACGACCGTCTCGGCGCCGGGCAGCACCTCGCCGAAGCCGGTCTGCTTGAGCGCCATATCGGCGAACAGCAGGTGATGGTTGACCACCACGACGTCGGCCTCCTGCGCCCGGCGCCGGGCGTGAACCAGATGACAATCGGAGAGAAAGGGGCAGTCGCTGCCCAGGCAGTTGTCTTGAGTCGAGGTCACCAGCGGCCACACTCGCGAGGACGCTGGAATATCGTCGATCTCGCTGATCTCGCCGCTGTTGGTGTAGCCGGCCCAGCGCTGCACGGCACGCAGCTCGGGCATGACATCCTCGAACAACTCCGGCTCAGCGACATGACGCTCGAGGCGATGCAGGCACAGGTAGTTTGCCCGCCCCTTGAGCAGCGCGATCTTGCGCTCCACGCCGAGCGCCTTGAGGGCCAGTGGCAGATCACGCCGAAAGAGCTGGTCCTGCAGGTTGAGCGTGCCGGTGGAAATGATGGTGCGCTCCCCGCGCAGCAGCACGGGCACCAGATAGGCCAGGGTCTTGCCGGTGCCGGTGGCGGCCTCGGCGACCAGGTCCCGGCCGCTGTCAAGGCAGCGATCGATGGTCTCGGCCAGGCCGAGCTGCCCCGCACGCGGACGAAACGCCGGCAGCGCTCCGGCCAGGGCACCATCGGCGCCAAACAGGGTCGCAAGGGATTCGCTCACTGGCTCATCGTCGCGGCCTGCACCACGCTCAGAAGCGCTCGGGCGGTTCGAGGGGGCAGATCTCGACGCGCTTGCGGGCTTCGGCGGCCGCGACCATCGCGCCGCTGCGCTCGCGCGCCAGGGCCATGGTGCGCCAGTTGCGCCGGCAGATATCACCCACCTGCGGCCCCAGCTCCCAGGAGCGGGTGGCGTAATTTTCCGCCTGTTCCCAGTCGCCGCGCGAGAGCTGCAGCTCGGCCATGCGCTGCAGCAGCTCGGGGTCGCGATCCTCGATGCGCAAAGCGCGCTCGAGCAGCGACTCGGCACGGTCGAAATCGCCTTCCGAACGCGCGGCTTCGGCCGCCTGCTCGAGCTCGCGCACGGCCGGGTTGCGCAGCGGGTAGACCTGCAGGCCCTGCGGTTCTTCGCCGCCGGCGGGCGCGCGCACCTGCTCGGCCACTTCCGGGTCGTCCAGGGTCGGCTGCCAGGGCGCACAGGAGGCCAGAATCAGGGCCGAGAGGAGAACCAGCCCGGGCGCTGATACAACGTGAATCGAAAAACGGGGTGCTGTCGCGGTCATCGGCTTGTGGCAAGCATCGTGTGGGCACCGCACCAATGGTACAGGGAATCGCCCGGGCTCTGAACCGCAAACCCGCGTCAGCGCCCGAACGGCCAGCGTCCGCGCTTCTCCACGCAATCGGAAAGTGCTGTCGGCTGACTGCCGGCAATGAACGGGATCGCCACCGCTCCCTCGCAGTGCTCGGCGGCCAGGCGGGCGTCGGGCCAGTCGATCCAGAACCATTCGATGCTGTCGGGCCGGCCCGGACGCACCTCGCGCGTGGGCAGCTTGTCGAACAATGCAGCCCAGACCGGCAGGGCGGTGCTCGCACCGCCGACGCCGGCGGGCTGGTTGTCGTCGCGGCCGACCCAGACCACGCCCAGCCAGTCGCTGGTATAGCCCACGAACCAGGCGTCGCGCTGATCGTTGGTGGTGCCGGTCTTGCCGCGCACGCCCGGGTCGTTTGTCAGCAGGCGCGAGAGCGAACGCCCGGTTCCGTGCGTGACCACCCGCCGCAGGGCAAAGTCGAGCAGGGCCAGGGCCTCGCGCTGCGGCAGCGGCTTGAGCCGGAGCGGATAGCGGGCGATGGTCTCGCCGTCGCTGTCGACCACCTCGCGCACGGCCCGGATCGGCGCGCTGTAGCCTTCGGCCGCGATCGGCTGGTAGAGCTGGGCGACCTGCATCGGGGTCAGGCTCACGGCACCGAGAAACGCGGCCGGATGCTGCTCGCGTCCGGGCGCGACGCCAAGCTGGCGCATCAGGTCAAACAGGGCATCGACGCCCACCGCCAGGCCGACCCGCACGCTGGCCTGATTGTAGGAGCGCGCCAGCGCCTTGAGCAGCGGCACGGTGCCGTGACTGACGTGATCGTGATTGACCGGCCGCCAGGCCCCGGAACCGGGAATATCGAGCGTCAATGGCTCGTCTTCGACCGGCGTGATCAGTGTGAAGGTATCCGGCCGGGCCAGGGCCAGCAGGTAAGTCAGGGGCTTGATGACCGAGCCCACCGGCCGGCGCGCATCCAGCGCCCGGTTGAAGCCGCGCCGCCCGCTTATGCGATCGCCGACCAGTGCGCGCAGCTCGCCGTCGCCAGGCTCGATCAGAACGATCGCGCCCTGCAGCGAATCGGGCTCGCGCTCGACCCTGGTCAGTCCGTCGGACAGGGCCGCCTCCGCCCGGCGCTGCGCCGAGGGCGAGAGCGTGGTGAACACCCGCAGGCCCTTGCCACGCAGGTCGCGCTCGCGATAGTCGGCCCGCAGCTGCCGCCCGACCAGATCCATGAAAGCACCGTATTGACTGGCCCCGGAGCGCAGCGAGGGACGCAGCCCGAGGCCAGCCTGCTGCTGACGGCGCAGGGCATTCTCGTCGATCAGACCGGTTTCGTGGAACATGGCCAGCACGAGATCGCGGCGGGCCCGGGCGCGCTCGGGATTGCGCAGCGGGTGGTACCAGGAGGCACCGCGGGCCATGCCCACCAGCAGGGCGATCTGCCCGGCGTCGAGGGCCTCGACCGGCTGGCCGAAGTAGTACTCGGCCGCGCGGCCGAAACCGTGAATGGCCCGGCGCCCGTCCTGGCCCATGTAGACCTCGTTGAGCCAGGCCTCGAGGATCTCGGCCTTGGAAAAGCGCAGCTCGAGGCTGACGGCCATGATCGCCTCGTTGAACTTGCGCAGCAGGTTGCGCTCGGGGGTGAGGAACAGGTTCTTGACCAGCTGCTGGGTGATCGTGCTGCCGCCCTGCACCACCTTGCCGGCGCGGAAATTGGCCCACAGCGCGCGCGTCAGGCCCCAGGGATCGATACCGAAGTGATGCTTGAAGCGGCGGTCCTCGACCGCCTGCGCGCCGGCAACCAGCAGCGGCGGGTACTCTTCGATGGCCAGCGGCGTGCGAACGCGGTCGTCAAGCGGCAGGATGCGCCCCAGCTCGGCCGGCGGCAGCCGCAGGATCGCCGTCTCGCCGAGGAGATCGACGCGTCCGCCACGCAGCCGCAGCGTGGCCTGCTGCGCGGCCTGGCGCCCGTCGGGAAAGTCGAAGGGCGGCAGGTGCAGCTCGATGCGCTCGCCTTCGATCCTGAAGCGCCCCGACCGGCCGGTCGCACCGGAGCGCAGCCCGGCCGCTTCCAGCTCGATGAGCAGATCCCGGCGCGAGATGGCCAGGCCGTCGTGCAGCTCCAGCGGGCGGGCGTAGACGCGGCTTGCCTCGGTCAGGTGGCGGTCGGCAAAGCGCAGCGACACCTCGCGGTCGAGCCACCACACCCACGGCCCGAGCAGGCCAAGCGTCAGGCCCAGGCCGAACAGCATCGGGCGCACAAGCCAGCGCGGCCAGCGCCGCGCACCGGGTTTTCGCTTTCGGGAACGTGCTTTACGGCTGCGCCGTGGCTTGCCGGCCATACGCGAGATGACAGAAGTCCATGATTGAACGATAATTGACCGTTTGTGGCGACGGAACCGACCGGCTCAAACAGCCCGGGCAGTATACCGTCCGGTTATCCTTCTGGAAAACGTTCTCATGGCAGCCCAGTCCGGTGTCTGACTCCGACAGCCAATTCAGCGATTCCGCCCTGATCATCGTTCTGGCCGAAGCGGGCAGGATGATCGAGCCGGCCTGGCTCGATGACCTGCGGCGACGATTTGCCGGCCAGATCGTCGCCAGCGAAGGCGGACCGGTCCCCAGCGGGCTGGCCGTTCTGCCCGACAGCCGCGGCCCGTGGTGGCGCTGGCTCGACGACCTGGAAGCCGGGCGCGTGGAGAACGGCGTTCTCCTTCTTGCCCCGGGCCTCGTGCTGCCCCGGCGCTTCGCCAGGCGCCTGGATCATGCTCTGGCCGCGCCCGACTGCCCGCCGCTTCTTGCCCTGCCGGGCAATCACGAGGCCGGCCTCGATCCGGCAGCCGGCGTGATGGATCCGGCCGGAAACGACATCGACGCCGTAGTCAACGCCACGGCCGAACTGCGATTTTCGCCCCTGCGCTGCCAGCCCGAACGGCTGGCCGTCATTGCGCCTGGACAGGTCACCGAGGCCCGGCGGCTGGCCGATCAAGGCCGTTGCTGGGTGTATGACGGCCTGTGGATCAAAGACCCCGACGCCGCCGATGCGGGCCGCCTTCAGGCACCGGATCGACGCGCGGCGCTCGGCCATCAATACGCCGCCATGGAGCGGCTCGGTCAGGAGAAAAGCCTCGGCTCCATGCCCCTGTTCGGATTCGATCAGCGCCCGGTCGTGCTGCACATCAGTCACGACTGGGGCGGCGGCGTGGCGCGCTGGATCGGCGATCTCGTCGCCGCTGACGAGGCGTGCAACCACCTGGTGCTGTCAGCCGGCGGGCGAAGCGACGGCAGCATCCACGGCCAATGGCTCAAGCTCTACGCGGCCGGCCCCGGCCGCGGCTGCATCCGGCAGTGGATCCTGGCGCCCGCCATCGCCGGTACGGATCTCGAGCACCCGCACTACAGCGAGATACTCCGCGGCGTCATCCGGCGTTACGGCGTGGCGCGCGTGATCGTCTCCTCGCTGATCGGCCACAGCCTCGATGCGCTGGCCACCGGGCTGCCGACCATCGCGATGCTGCACGACTACTATCCCGCATGGCCGGCGCTCGATCACGATCCCTTCGCCTGGATCACCGCCGACGGTGCCATTGATCTCGAAGCGGCGATTGCCGCTTCCGGCGATGGCTTTCTGTTTGCCGAACGGCGCGTCGCCCCCTGGCAGGATCTGACCACCGCCTGGCTGGAAGCCGTGGCGAAAAACGATGTGGCCCTGGCGGCTCCGACCGAACAGGTGCTCGAGCGCTGGCGCCGCCTGGTGGACGATCCGCTGGCGAAGGCGCAAATCATTCCCCACGGCTTCGCCGGCTGGCCGGCCGACACGCCCGCTGTCGAACCGCGGGCACTGCCCGACGGCCGGCTCAACCTGGTCGTCGTCGGGCGCCTGTCGCCCGGCAAGGGGCTGGGCCTGCTCGAGGCGGCGCTCGAAGAGCTGCGCGACCACGCCCGCATCACGCTGCTGGGCTGCGGCCGCCACGGCATGCGCTTTTTCGGCCGGCCCGATGTCGACATCGTGCTCGATTATCGCCACGCCGACCTGCCCGCTCACCTGGCGCGCATCGGCGCCCAGGCCGCGCTTTTCCTGTCCACGGTGGCCGAAACCTGGAACTACGCGCTCAGCGAGACCCGCGCCCTGGGCCTGGTGCCGCTGGCCACGCGCACCGGCAGTTTCACCGAGCGGATCGAGCATGATGTCGACGGTTTACTGTTCGAGCCGGATGCACGCGCGCTGGTACAAACCGTTCGATCACTGCATGAAAACGCCGCGCAGCTGGCCACTCTGCGCAAGGCGCTCCCCCAGGAGCCGCCGGTAAGCGCTGCGCTGGGATCGATCGACCGACTTGCACCCCGGCGCGAGGCGGCCCCGGCAGCCGCGGCAGCCGGCTCCGGCATCGAGCTGCAGGCGGCCTTTCATTCCGCCGCGCTCGCTGACGCGCGACAGGAAGCCAGGACGGTACGCGCCACGGTCGAGTCGCTGCAAAACGACCTGGAAAGCCGAACCGAATGGGCACGCAAGCAGGAGCGGCTGGCCAACGAGCGCACGCGCTGGGCCAAAACGCTCGAGGGCGAGGTTGAGGCGCACAAGCAGCAGGTCGCCGAAACGCTCGAGCGCCTGCACAACACCGAAACCGAACTGCAGCTTGCCCGCAGCGATACCGAGGCCCAGCGAGCACGGGCCGATCACCTGGATGAAGAGCTCAAGACCATCTTCGCCAGCCGCTCCTGGCGCATCACCCGGCCGCTGCGCGTAGCCAATCGAGTCGCCGCCAATGCTGTGCGCCGACGCGTCTACAACCCGCTGCGCTGGCCGTTTCTGTTCAAACGTCTTCACCTTCACCTGCGACTGCACGGCGCGCGCACCACGCTGGAACTAATGCAGCAAGGCGCTCATGGTCAAACCGAGGCGCCGGCCAGCGTCGCCTCCATCGAGCCACCGGAGGAGACACTCCGGCCGATTGCCCTCGAAGACGAACGGCTGCCGATTGCCAGCATCGTGGTACCGGTTTTCAACAAGGCGCACTACACCTCGGCCTGCCTAAACTCGGTGGTCGAACACGCCGGACGCACGGCCTTCGAAATCATCGTGGTCGACGACTGTTCGGATGACGAGACCCGGGAATACCTGTCCGACTGCAGCGGCGTGACAGTCATTCGAAACGCCGTCAACAGCGGCTTCATCGCCAGCTGCAACGCCGGCGCGGCCGCCGCCCGCGGCCGCTACCTGGTGTTTCTCAACAACGACACGACGGTTACCGCCGGCTGGCTCGACGCCCTGGTAGACACCTTTTCGGCATTTCCCGGCGCCGGCATTGTCGGCGCGCGCCTGGTCTACCCCGACGGGCGCCTGCAGGAAGCCGGCGGCATCGTCTTCAAGGATGCATCGGGCTGGAACTACGGCCGCGGCGATGATCCCGAACGCCCCGAATACAACTTCGCCAGCGAAGCCGACTATGTCTCTGGCGCCTGCCTGGGCATCGAGCGCGAACTGTTCGAGCGGCTGGGCGGCTTCGACAGACACTACGCACCCGCCTACTACGAGGACACCGACCTGTGCTTTCGCGTGCGCGAGGCGGGCCTGAGGGTCATCTACCAGCCCGCCTGCACCATCGTCCACCACGAAGGCGTCAGCTCGGGCACCGACGAATCGTCCGGCACCAAGCGCTACCAGGCGATCAATCGCAAGAAATTCCGCGAACGCTGGCGAGAGCAGCTCGCAAGACAGCCCGCGCCGGTTCCCGGGCCCGATGCCGTCGATCGGGCACGCCACCACCGCAGCCGCGGCCACGTTCTGGTCATCGACGCGACCACGCCCGAGCCCGACAAGGACTCCGGGTCGATGCGCATGGTGGCCATGCTCACCATCCTGCGCGACCTGGGCTACCGGGTCAGCTTCATGCCGGAAAACCTCGCCTGGGTGGCGCGCTACACCCGCGAGCTGCAGATGATCGGCATCGAAGTGCTGCACCATCCCTGGGTTGGCGGCATTGAAGACTGGCTGGCCGAGCACGGCGCACGCCTGGATCATGTTCTGGTCAGCCGGCATTACGTCCTCGCTCCCCTGCTGCCGATCCTTCGGCGCCACTGCCCAAACGCCGCGCTGGTGTTCGACACGGTCGACCTGCACTTTCTGCGCGAGGAGCGGATGGCCGAAATCGCCGGCGACGACAAGGCCGCGCGCACGGCGCGCAGGACTCGCCAGGCCGAACTGGCGCTGATCAAAAAGGCCGACGCCACGCTGGTGGTCAGCCCGGTCGAGCAGGCCCTGCTCCAGGAGCTGGCGCCCGGTGCGCGCATCCGGGTGCTGTCGAACATTCACCGCATTCACGGCCGCCGCCGTGGCTGGGCCCGGCGGCGCGATCTGGTCTTCGTGGGCGGCTTCCAGCATCCACCCAACCTGGACGCCGCCGAGTGGCTGATCAGCGAGATCATGCCCCTGGTGCGGCGCAGCATTCCCGAGGCGCGGCTGCACATCATCGGCAGTCGCATGCCCGAGGGCCTGCGCGAGCGCAAGAGCGACGGCGTGGTCATGCACGGCTACGTGGCCGACCTCACGCCCTATCTGGAGACCTGCCGGCTGTCAGTCGCGCCGCTTCGCTACGGCGCCGGTGTGAAAGGCAAGGTCAACCAGGCCATGGCCTGGGGCCTGCCGGTGGTGGCCACCGCCTGCGCCGCCGAGGGCATGTATCTGCAAGACGGCGAAGACGTGCTCGTTGCCGACACCACCGAAGCCTTCGCCGAAGCCGTGGTGCGCGCCTACAGCGACGAGGCGCTGTGGATGAAGCTTTCCGACGGCGGCCTGGCCAACGTCGAAAAGCACTTCAGCTTCGACGCGGCCAGGCGGGCAATCGTCGGGTTGACGGGTGCCGGGGGTCCGAAAAACCTTTGAAACGCAAAGAGGCGAAGACGCAAAGAAAAACGAAGGAAAAGCTAATAAATAACAAACGTGAACCACTCAAGACCCGAAATGCACGGACATAACCCGTTGGTCGACAAGAAGTACCACAAACCGATGAAGAGCCCAACGAATTGATTGCTCGGAGAACCCGAAAAACCGATAATCTGTTCCAGTCTGGGCAATCTGCGGTTTCAAGAACAACGAGCCTTTATTAACCCGGAACTTCTTTGAAGTTGCCTTTGACACTTTTCTGTTACTCGTGCATTTCCACGTCTTACATGGTTGTCGATTTTCTATTCTCTATCTTCTCGCTTTTCTTTGCGTCTTCGCGTCTTTGCGTTTACAGGATTTTTTCGCTTAGCGCAGCCGGCGGGCGTCGGTCACGCTGGGGAGGGTCTGCAGGCGATTGAGCAGCGTGGAGAGCTGGTCGAAGTCGGCGACCTGGACGGTCAGCTCGATGTTCACCTCACCACCCGTTTCAGCGTGCCGGGCGTTCATGGCAGTGACGTTGACCTTCTCGGCGGCCAGCAGGGTGCCGATGTCCTTGATCAATTCGCGGCGGTCCCAGGCGTGGACGACAATGCGGGTCGGATAGCGGCTGCTCGCGCCGCTGGCCCACTGCACCTCGAGCACGCGCTCGGGCTGGCGGCGCTGCAGGTCGACAAACTGCCGGCAGTCCTGGCGGTGAATGCTCACGCCACGTCCCTGCGTGATGTAGCCGGCAATCGAATCGCCCGGGACCGGCTGGCAGCAGCGCGCCATCTGGTGGATCAGGCTGCCAACGCCTTCGATGCGCACATCGTCATCGCCAGGGACCTTGTCCACGGGCGGGTGCTGTACGGCGATGCCCTCGCTTTGCTTGCGCTCGCGCGCGTGCAGGCGCTCGACGGCCTGGGCAATCTGGGTCGCGGTGACATCCCCGGCGCCGACGCTGGTATAAAGCTCGCTGACGCGGGTGGCGTTGAACTTCTCGAGCACGCGCCGGATTTCCTCGGGCGGCAGATCCAGCCGCCGAAATTCCGCTTCCACGGCCTGCCGGCCGGCGGCCTGGTTGTCTTCCTGATTGGCCTGACGAAACCACTGGCGCACCTTGGCGCGCGCCCGGGCGGTGTGGATATAGCCCAGGCGAGGAATCAGCCAGTCGCGCGAGGGGCGAGGCTCTTTTGCCGTCAGGATCTCGACGCGTTCGCCGTTCTTGAGCTGGTAGGTCAGGGGCACGATGCGGCCGTTGACCCTCGCGCCGCGGCAGCGATGGCCGACTTCGGTGTGAATCAGGTAGGCGAAGTCCAGCGGCGTGGCGCCGGCGGCAAGATCGCGCACCTCCCCGCGCGGGGTGAGAACGTAGACGCGATCCTCGGTGGTGAGATTGCTGAAGCCTTCCAGCAGCGACTCGTCGTCGGCATCGCTGTCCTGGCCTTCGAGTAACTGACGCATCGCGCCGATGCGCTTTTCCATCGCTTCGTCGCGCGCGCCGCCTTCCTTGTAGCGCCAGTGCGCGGCCACGCCCAGTTCGGCGTGGCGATGCATTTCATGCGTTCGGATCTGCACCTCCACCACCCGGCCGCTGCTGGTGCTGACCGCCGTATGCAGCGACTGATAGAGATTGGCCTTGGGGTTGGTGATGTAGTCGTCGAACTCGGCGGGCACGGGCTGCCAGCGGGTGTGAACCAGGCCGAGCACGGCGTAGCACTGCTCGACGGTGTCGACCAGCACGCGCACGGCGCGCACGTCGAACAGCTCATGGAAATCGAGCCCCTTGCGCTGCATCTTGCGCCAGATCGAGTAGATGTGCTTGGCGCGGCCGGACACCTCGGCCGGGATGTCCGACTCGGCCAGCAGCGCGCGCAGGCGGCCGATGAACTCTTCGATGAAGGCCTGACGGTCGGCGTGCTTCTCGGCCACCAGCCGGCTGATGCTGCGATAGGTCTCCGGCTCAATATAGCGCAGCGCCAGGTCTTCGAGCTCCCATTTGAGCTGCCATATCCCTAAGCGATTGGCCAGCGGCGCGTGGATCATCTGCGTTTCGTGCGCGATTTGCCGCTGCGTGGCCTCGTCGGCGTCGCGTGCGGCATGCAGGCGGGCGATCTGCCAGGCCAGCGCGATCAGCACCACGCGAACGTCGGCAATCAGCGCCATCAGAAGCTGGCGCAGGCCCTCGGCACGCGCCTGATCGTCGGGCAGATAGGTCCGGCCGAAGAAGGTCAGCGTGCGGAGCTGGTCGAGGAGACCGGAGACCTCGTCAGGGCAATCGGCCGGGAGCCGGCCATCCTCATCGTCGGTGTCGAGCACCAGCGGCAGCAGAATCGTGGCCTCGACCACGGCCTGTTCGGGAGCGATGCGCTCCAGCGCCTGCAGGGCGCGGTAGACGACCGGCAACCCTCGATCGCGGCTGCCGGCGGATGCTTCGACGAGGTGATCGATCAGTCCGTGCAGGCGATCCGGCGTCCAGCCTGCCGACGCAGCACGATCGTCGATCCAGCGGTCAAGACGATGTCGTTGAACGGATGCGGTGCCGTTCACTGGGGATTGGCCTCTTTGGATTCCTGAGACAAGGATAGCCGGACTGAGTCGAGCTGATGCGCAGACTCAAGCCAATCAGGGGGCTACCCCGAATTCTGCCTGCTTTCCCCTTTTACCTTGCTGTGCCCCTTTTTTGACTTAAAGGCCCGAACCGATCCGCTCCAAATGGGCTATGCAATGATCATCGTCATGGCGCCTCTACATCGAATAGGTCGCTGGTTGTCCCGAAAAATCCGGTTACGGAACCGACTGCCTGCAGGCGGTAACCGGAGCCGATCTCAGATGCTCCAAGATTCACCGTGAAAGTGACTTGCCCGTTTGCCACGCCGGCGCTGCCAATCGTTACCGGTTGTTCCCCACTCGGCAACAGGCTCAGGCTAACGAATGTCAGCTGATCGTCAGTGACCGGATTCCCGCTAACGTCCATGACTTGCAACACAACGTCAAAATCGACACCGGCAGTAACGGTGGACGGAGGGCCGGTAGTGAAATCCAGACCGGCGGGATCACCGGCCTCGAATTCGACCGTAGCCGTGCGTGTGCCAAGTCCAGCAACGGAGAAGGTCGGCTCGAAAACACCTACTACGCCAGACGACGCCTTGAAGATCGCCTTGCCGTCAATATTGGTGAGCTCACTGGGCGGGAGATCTGTCAGGCCGTCATCGTCGCTGACTTCAACCAGAGTTGAATCGACAGGGTTTTCATACTGGTCCTGAACCAGAATCTGAACCTCAATCTCGGCGTCTCCATTAGCCTCTGCGGATGAAATAGCCTCGTGAAGGTAAAAAGTATCTGGATCGCCAGGGAGAATAGTAACAGTGCCGCTAGCACTGTAACTACCGGAAGTGAACGAAATCGTGTAATCACCTGTGTACTTGGCAGTCGCGGTAAAGTTCACTTCTCCGTTCGGGTCACTGGTTCCAGAGGTGGCCGACGTGACCGTCAAGCCACCCGCGTTGTCGAGTGAAACCAACTCGTTGGGTACCGGGTTACCGACGGAATCGAGAACGGTCACCGTGACTTGCGCATCGTCGGAAGTCACGCCCGTCGTGGCGAAGGAATCGGCACTCGCTGAAGCGTTCGACACACTCAGCCCCGCTGACTGGCCGATCACGGTCATCTCGGCGGTGTCGGCGGCAAACGGCACGTCGGACAGGAACGAATTGGAGACCGTACCGGCGTGCAGCTTGATCACTTCGCCAATCTGCGATGCGGCATCGACCGTGCGCTGGATGTTGAAAGTCAGCTCGCCGCCGGGCGGCATGTCGATGCCGCCGGAGTTCATCTCCTCGACGCGCAGCGAGCCCGTGCCGGAAATCGGGCAAACAGCGTCATTCTCTGCCGAGCATGTCCACGTGCCAGCGCTCAGACCGGCGTCGTAGACGCTCATGTTTTCGGGAAACAGCTCCTGCAGGGCAACCCGCTGCAAACTGCCGGTGCCCTTGTTGGTCACCACGAGATCGTAGTTGACGCTCTGGCCGGGCGTCACGAAGCCGGGCACACCCTGGAACTTCAGGCCCAAGGAAAGATCGGGTTCGAAGCGGTCCTGGTGGAAGGCATCGGGGTCGGGCGTCGGAGCGGTCGGGGTCTCCATGCCGAACAGACCGAAGGTGGTGCCGGAGAGGAAAAAGCAGTGCTGATCGATGCCGGGCTGCAGTTTGAGAATCGATGTCGACAGCAGGTAGTCCAGGGACACGTCGAGATCGAAGTTGTCGATGATCACGTGACCATTGGGGTCTTTTGCCTGGATGGTTACCGCCGACTGCGGGCCGCCCAGGTCGAAGCAGAACAGCGGGTCATCGTATTCTGCCGAGGCCAGCTTGCCCGCCGAGAACTGCACCTTGTCGACCAGGAAATCATAGGTCATCAAGTCGCTCGGGACGGTCTCGCTGATGAGCGGCGTGATGGCAAGCTGCTGCTGGCCGCCGTCGACGACCAGAGAAACGTCGCCGGGCACGCGCGGACCTATCTGCGCCAGCGCACCAGCGCTGGCCGCCAGGGCAACGATCGCGACTGCCTTGGTCGCAAAATTTCGTGGTTTTATAGCTGTCACAATCCGATTCTTCCTGCTGTTAAGCACAAGTGCGCCGCCATTGTAGCGACATCAAGTGCAAAATGACCATCCCGAGAGCATAAAAGTTCCGTTAATTCAGGCCTTTCCGTCATTATTTGAGAAATGTATCACGCATTCTATCCCGCCTCCACCTCGCATTTCGACCAGGCATCGGCCAGACGCTTGCGCGAGGTCTTTTCTGCCGTTCCGAGTTTCTGGGCAAAAACCTGCACCCTGAACTCCTCGACCAGCCAGCGATAGCGGTCCAGTTCGGGCGTGTACCAGCCCTCGGCCAGACGCTCCAGATAGCGCTGCCACCAAGGCGCGACTTCCTGCATACGTTGACCATCTCGAACGGGATCGAGTTCCAGCGCTTCCAGTCTCTGGCGCATCGCCTCGAGATAGCGCGGGTAATGTCCAAGCCGATCGGCCTCGATGTCGTCGGGAAATCCGGCGTACATCAGGTCATCGAGCTGGCTGCGCATATCTTCGACCGCTCTCGGCACCGCCTGGGACAGGCTGTCGAGCCACATCGAGAGTCGATGCCAGGCCATCAGGCACTGGTCGGCAGTTTTTGCCAGCTCGCTGTATTTTCCAAGCAGTTCCGGACGAGCGGCCGACAGCAGCCGATTGAAGGCCTCGGGATCGCGAATCGACCAGGCCGAATCGAGAAAGCTTCTCAGCGCCAGGTTGCGCAGCGCCCCGGCAAACACGGAAACATCCTCCACTCGCGTCCAGGCCAACTGCGCCTCGCGCGAGAGCCCGTGGTTCTTCTTCAGGTACTTGCACTTGTCGCGCAACGCCTCGCGAAAAAGCACCAAAAGCCCAACCCGATGAGCCTCACGCGCCTGTTCAGGGCTGTCGAACAGGCGAATGCCGGCGCGATCGCCCTGCGCCACCAGCCCCGGCCAGGCGCGATGGCCGCCCCGGGTGGTGATCTCTTCGGGCAGCTCGGGAAAGTCATCGGGCCCCAGGCCGTCGCGCTGCCACCGCCCGGCCTGGCGATCCATGAATTCACGCCGGGCGCGCTCGCTGAATCGCTCGACGAGCTCCTCGACCCGGCGACTCTCGCCCAGGATTCGGCCGTCCTCGTCGCGTACCCGGATGAGAAAGTGCAGGTAGCGCGGCAGCTTGTCGGGCTTGAAGTCGGCGGGCCCGACGTCCATGCCCGACATCCGTGTGAGCTCCGCGGCCAGGCGTTCGTGCAGCCCGCCCTCGTCGGCCGTGATGGATTCGATGGCGGCGCGGGCATAGTCTGCGGCCGGCACCAGCGAGCGCCGCTTCGACTTGGGCAGGCTGGCGATCAGGGCCGTGACCTTTTCCTCGAGCAGGCCGGGCACCAGCCACTGCAGCCGCCCGGCGTCGAGGCGATTGAGCAGGTGCAGCGGACACTCCAGGACGATGCCGTCGCGCTCGCTGGCCGGGTCGAAGTGATAGTGCAGGCGAAAATGCGCCGGCCCGATGGCCAGGCTTTCGGGGAAGGCCTCGCGCCCGGCCAGCGGCGCCTCGTCACGCAGCAGGGTGGCGCGGTCGAACAGCAGCTTCGAGCGCTCGCCCTCATCGAGCCTTTCATACCAGCGCGAAAAGGCCCCGGTGGTGCAGATATCTGCCGGCAGGCGCTCGGCGAAGAAGGCTTCGAGCTCGGCTTCGGCCGCCAGCACGTCACGCCGGCGGCGCTTGTGCTCGTGCTCGACCAGCTCGCGTCTGAGCTCGGCGTTGCGCTCGAGGAACTCCGCCTTCGAATGGATTTCGCCACGAACCAGGGCGTGGCGGATGAAAATCGACCGCGCCGTTTCCGGATCCTGCGGGCCAAAGTGGGTGCGGCGCTTCTCGACCAGGATCAGGCCGTGCAGGCTGACCTGCTCGAAGCCCATGACCCGGCCCGAGCGCCTGTCCCAGTACGGGTCGAACACGCGCCGCTTGAGCAGGTGCGCACCCTGCTCCTCGAGCCAGCCGGGCTTGACCGGCGCGACCATGCGGGCATACGGGCGGGCGGTCTCGACCAGTTCGGCGGCCATGATCCAGCCGGGATTGCGGCGCGCCAGCACCGAGCCGGGAAAGATGCGGAACTTGTGGCCGCGCGCGCCCTGGTATTCGCCGGCTTCCTGGTGCTGGCCGACCATCCCCAGCAGCCCGGCCAGCAGGCTGCGGTGCACTGCTTCGGGCTCGGCCTTGCCGATCCTGCCCGGCTGCCAGCGCTCCTCACGCGCAATCTGCTTGAGCTGGCCGTGGAGCTGCCCCCACTCGTGCAGGCGCTGCGGCGCCAGAAAGTGCTTTCTGGCCAGCTTGTCGGCCTGGCTGCGCGAATTTTGCGAGCGTATCGCCTGCCACCACTGCCAGAGTTTCAGCAGGGTGAGAAAGTCCGAGTCCTGCACCACAAACTGCTGATGCGCCTGATCGGCGGCCTGCTGCTGGTCGAGCGGACGATCGCGCACGTCGGCGATGGAAAGGCCGGCGACCAGCACCAGAGCCTCGGCCAGCGCGCCGCGCTCGACGGCCTCCATCAGCATGCGGCCGTGACGGGCATCGACCGGCAGGCGGGCCAGGGTTCGTCCGCGTTTGGTCAGGCGGCGCTCGGCGTCCGTCGCCCCGAGCTCGAACAGGCTCTGGCGGGCCTCGCCGATCAGGCGTTTGGGTGGCGCATCGATGAACGGAAAATCTTCGGGATCGCCCAGGCCGAGCGCGAGCATCTCCAGCACCACGCCGACCAGGCCGGCGCGCTGGATTTCCGGCTCGGTGAACTCCGGGCGGGCGAGGAAATCGGCCTCGTCGAACAAGCGGATGCAGGTGCCCGGCCCGACGCGGCCGCAGCGCCCGGCGCGCTGGTTGCAGGAGGCCTGGGAGACGGGCTCGACGGGCAGGCGAAGCACTCTGGAGTGGGCCGCATAGCGCGAGATGCGCGCCAGGCCCGAATCGATCACGAAACGGATGCCGGGAACCGTCAGCGAGGTTTCGGCCACGTTGGTGGCCAGCACGATGCGCCGCCCGATGCCGGACTTGAAGATGCGGTCCTGCTGGCCGGCCGGCAGGCGCGCGTACAGCGGCAGCACCTCGGTGTGCGAGAGGTTGGCGCGCTTGAGGACGCGCGAGACCTGAAAGATTTCGCGCTCGCCGGGGAGAAACACCAGAACATCGCCGCGCGAGTCGATGCGGCTGACCGTCTCGACCGCGCGGCGCACCTGCTGCGCCAGATCTTCGCCCTCGTTCGGGGCCTGGTACTGGATATCGACCGGATAGCCGCGGCCTTCGACCGTGATCACCGGCGCATCGTCGAAGTGCTCGGAGAAGCGCTCGGTGTCGATGGTCGCCGAGGTGATGATGATCTTCAGGTCGGGCCGCCGCCGCGTCAGGCGCTTGAGATAGCCGAGCAGGAAGTCGACGTTGAGGCTGCGCTCGTGGGCCTCGTCGATGATCAGGGTGTCGTAGGCGTCAAGCAGGCGATCGCGGTGAATCTCGGCGAGCAGGATGCCGTCGGTCATGAACTTGACGAAGCTTTTCTCGGAAACCCGATCGGTGAAGCGCACCTGGAAACCGACCGCCCCACCGAGCTCGGTGCCCAGCTCCTCGGCCACGCGGCGCGCCACCGAGCGGGCAGCGATGCGCCTGGGCTGGGTGCAACCGATCAGCCCGCGCACGCCGCGGCCCGCTTGCAGGCACAGCTTCGGCAACTGGGTGGACTTGCCCGAGCCGGTCTCGCCGGCGACGATCACCACCTGATGGTCGCGGATGGTCTCCACGATCCGATCGGCGTGGGCGGAAATCGGCAGATCCGGCGCCGCGCCGGTATCCGGGCACGCCTGAACCCGCAGCTCACGCTCGGCGGCAGAATCCCGCAGCCGCTTTTCGAATTCGCTCAACAGGCGCTGGCGCTTGTCGGCCGGCCCGCGAAAACGCGCAAGCTGCCGGTGCCGGCGCTTGAGCCAACCGATATCGCGCTGCATGACCGCATCGGGATCGAACGTCGGAATCTCGCTCATAGGGGGTATTTTCGAGGATTTGTCGACAGGTTAGCTGGTTAGCTGGTTAGCTGGTTAGCTGGTTAGCTGGTTAGCTGGTTAGC
>CAYUPK010000027.1:0-29158 GCA_964446675.1 uncultured Wenzhouxiangella sp. | reverse complement strand
CAAAGCCGGCTTGACTCAGCGTGAAAGAGGCAGTCTGATGAATAAGCTGGGCTAAGCTGCCCAAAGGACATGCAGTCGATATCCGGGCGGCACGACTACCATCATACGAACAGATCACCAAGGAGGTTTACCATGGCTTTTGCACCTTCGAGCATGCGCGTCACCAGCGAGGCCTTCGAGGATGGCGGTGCCATCCCCAGTCGTCATACCGGCGAGGGCGAGGACGTCTCGCCGGCGCTTTCATGGCAGGACGCCCCGGAGGGTACGAAAGGTTTTGCCGTGATCTGTCACGATCCGGATGCGCCACTGGTTCAGAACGGCAGCTACGGCTTCGTGCACTGGGTGCTCTACAACCTGCCGGCGTCCACGACCTCGCTGGACGAAAACAGCAGCGAGGGTACTGCGGGGATCAACGATCTCGAAAAGTCGGGCTACGGCGGCCCGATGCCGCCGGAAGGGCACGGCGTGCACCGCTACTATTTCTGGGTGCTGGCGCTCGATGAGGCCACCGACCTGCCCGCGGGGCTGTCCATGGCCGAGCTGCTCGAGCACGTCGAGCCGCACCTGCTGGGCATGAATCGTCTGGTCGGGACCTACCAGCGCGATTGATGCCCGGTTTTCCTCATCCGGCGGTGCCGCCAGCCCGGCGCCGCCGCTGGAGCGGGAGCCAATGACTCGATCTGCAAAACTTGCGGTGTATTACGACGCTCAGTGCCCGGTGTGCCGCCGCGACCGGGCGCGCTACGAGCGCTGGGCAGGAGCGGCCAGCGAGGCAGTGGTCTGGCGCGATGCGACTCGCTACGCCGAGACCCTGCGCGCGAAGGGCATTGACCCGCAGGCTGCGCTGCTGTCGCTGCACGTCGAAGAGGAGGCGTTGGGGCGTATCGTCGACGGTATCGAAGCCTACGTACTGCTGATGCGCCGCGTCCCGCGGCTGCGGCCGCTGGCTTGGCTGATCAACCTGCCGGGCCTGAAAAGCGTACTGCGCCGGCTCTACGATCGCTGGGTGCGGCGGAGGCTGGCGCGCGATGGGCGGCTTCCCGAGTAGGCGCCAGCCGATGCTCGGCGCTCTGCCTGACCGCTGACTGCCGGCCGTTGACAACGATGAAAGCATGGCTATTCCGGTGTTTCCCGGCAGGGGGGGTTGGGGTAAAGTAATACCTTGTCCCATGTTGCCGGGCAGGGGGGTTGCAGTGAAGTCTCCCAGTTCCGTGAGGGAGTGATGTGATGGGCGAGGACACCACGTTCCTGCTGACCGAGGGGGTCGAGCAGGCAGCCGGCGAAGACGGCACGCTGGCCAGCGGCACCCGGGTCGGGCGACTCGTCGTGCTCGGCTCGATTGGCGAAGGCGGCATGGGCAAGGTCTACAGCGCTTTCGACTCGATACTGGATCGGCGCGTCTGCCTCAAGTTTCTCAAATCGCACGGTCGTGACGGCGGAAGCGATGGCGGCAATCGGCTGTTGCTCGAAGAGGCGCGGGCGCTGGCGCATGTTTCGCACCCTGCCATCCTGCCGATTTACGATGTTGGCGAATTCGAGGATCAGGTCTATCTGGTCACCGAATTCGTCGATGGCTGGACTTTGACCGAGTGGGTTCGCCAGCAAACACCCGAGCCGAACGAAGTGGTTGCCGCGCTGCGCCGCGCCGGCAAAGGGCTGGTTGCCGCCCACGATGCCCTGATCGTGCATCGGGACTTCAAGCCCGACAACGTGATGATGGGGCGCGATGGCCGGGTCCGGGTCATGGATTTTGGTCTGGCCTTGCGCGGCCATACCGGTTCGGATGCAAGTGACGGGCACGGCACGCCCCGCTACATGGCGCCGGAGCAGCGCGAAGGGGCCGTGGCCACGGCGGCATCGGACCAGTTTGCGTTCTGCCTGACCTTGGTGTACTGCCTGGGCGGCGACGTTGACGCGGTCCGGAAAGACCCTGAACTCATCGGCGGTCTGCCCGTGGACAAGCACGTGCGCGCTGCCCTGCGCCGTGGCCTGTCGACCAACCCCGATGACCGCTACGCTACCCTTCAGGATCTGCTCGATGCCCTTAGAGCCCGGCAGCGCTCCGTCGTTCGCGTCGGCGCCCTGGCCGCCGTTGCCGTGGTTGCGGCGCTGGCCGCCACGTTATGGCATCAGGGCTGGGCGGAACCGCCGTGCACGGGCAGCGAAGCGCTGGTCGGCGGCGAGTGGAATGCCGGGGTCGCGGATGCGCTGCGCGGCGTGTACAGTGCCACCGGTTCGCCCGTGGCCGGGCAGAGCTTCGCTCTGGTCGAGCAAACGATGAATGCATTTGCCGCCGACTGGACGCAATCCCGAACCGAGGCCTGTCGGGCCACCGAGGTTCGCCATGAGCAATCGCGGTCGATGCTGGACCGGCGCATGCTGTGCTTCGATCGTCGCTTGCGCGAACGCAATGCCGTGCTTGATCTGTTGTACACGGCAGATGCCGGGACGGTTGCCGAAACCGGCGATATTCTTTCCGCCATCGAGCCCGTGGCACGCTGCAACGATCTTGAATCGTTGAACTCGCTGCGCATCGATCCTGTCGAGGAGTCGCATCGTGAGGACTTCGCCAGAATCGACACGCTGCTGGCCCAGGCCGGCGCGCAATTCGAGGCCGGTCGCTACGCATCGGCATTTGAAATTGCGCAGCGCGGGCTCGACGAGGCCCGGGCGCTCAATCATCCCTGGCAGGTTGCGCGGGCCCATTACGCCGTCGGCAAGGCGCGCGAGCCGTTCGATGAATTCGACCTGGCCGAGCGGGAGCTGAAACGCGCATTTCGTGGCGCCATAGCGCTTGGCGATGATGCGCTGGCGGCAAAATCGCTCGCGCGCCTGATGTTCATTGCCAGCTCGCGCCAGTTTGACCAGGCGCGCGCCCAGCAGTGGATCGAATGGAAGCAGAGCCTGGCGCCCTGGTTCGCGCACGATCGACAACTGGCCGCGCTGCTCGACCTCGAGCATGGCCTGGCACTGGAGCCGGTGGGCGAATTCGAAGCCGCCGAAGCGCTCCTGCTGCGCGCGGTGCAGGCGCTCGACGCCGAGCTGGGCTCGCAGGCCATACCCACCCTGCGCGCGCGGGGCAACTACGCCAATGTTGTGCTGATGCAGGGGCGCATGGAAGAAGGCGCCAGAAAGCTCGAAGAGCTGATCCCCGACCTGCGCTCGGCCCTGGGTGACCAGCACTCCAATCTGGCCTCGATGCTCGGCAGCCTGGCCGTCGCCTACAAGGAAACCGGCCGCGGTGCTCAAGCCCTGAAGCTGGAAAGGGAGGCGCTGGAGATTTCCGTGGCCAATCTCGGCCCTGATAGCTCCGAAGTCGGTGTCATCCGCATCGCGCTGGCAGAAAGCCTGCTGAATGCAGATCGCCCCGAACAGGCGCTGCAGGAGGCCCTGTCGGCCGGCCGCATTTTTTCTGAAAGTCTGGACGAGGGCCACCCCTGGGGCCTGGTTGCGGCAACCCTGGCGGCCCGCGCACAGGGTATTCTCGGGCGCCCTTCGCAGGCCCTGGCCACGCTCGATTCGGCCATTGCGCTGTGCCCGGTGTCTCAAATGCCCGCTCGCCAGCAGGTCGGCACCTGGGTTGTGCGGGCGCGCATTCTGGCAGCACTTTCGCGCCCCGCCGAGGCGCGCGCCGACCTGCTCAAGGCGCAGTCGCTGCTGCCCGAAGTTGGCGGCTGGAAGGAATCGGGACAGGCGTCTGTGGACCAGGTCATGGCCAGCCTGGAAGAGCAGACGAGTCTGTAGACCACAGCCGCGCCGCCACGAGGTGCCAGATGTGGGACTCGAGCCCCCTCAAGTAGTGCATTCAGGTACCGGAAATGGCTCGTGGCAGGGGCGCAGTCAGGCCTCGAGTTGAGCAGGGCGGCGCAACCCATTGTTTTTATATTGATTTTCGAGCTCGGCATGAATGTTGCGTGTTATGCAGTCATGCCGCCGCATCAGCGGTGATGAAGTTTGCCAAACCATCACGAGGAGCTCGATCATGCATTACCGCAACTACTGCCTGCCTGCGCTGGGCGCGGCGCTGGCTGCCAGCCTGTTTTTGCCGTCAGCCTTCGCTGCGTCCATGTATGTGACCAGCAACGCTGCCTACGATCCCGGACAAACTGTCTGTACCCTGGCATCGCCGTGCCACATCGACCGCGCATTCCAGTTGGCCGCGACCAACGGGCGAAATGACGAAGTGATTCTGGCTGGGCCGTCGACATTCGTCGGCGCCCGACAGTACTTCTACAATCCGGCCGCATCCGACCTGGATCGCGACTTCAAAATCACGGTGGCCGGTGGCGCTGGCCTGTTCGACGGCAACGGCGGGGAACTGGTGCTGGCAATGAAGTCCCGCAATGGCAACCTGAGCGTGCAGGGTATCGAGATCGTCAACTCAACCACGGCCTACCAGGAAAACAGTTGGAATCCGGGTGAACCTGCCTGGAACAGCGCGTTGAGCTTCGATGTCTCGGGCGACGGCGACATCGGCATCGATGATGTCAGCATTTGGCTGATCAATCGAAAAGTTTATGCAGGTGGCGACATCCATCCTGGCGCCGCAGGGGTTCATGCCCGTACCGATGGCGGCAGACTTGACGTCAGCAACAGCCTCTTTGTGGGCAACAACCCCGGAGCCCTTCGCGCAACGGCCGCGCACGTGAAGCTTGACAACAACGACTTCCTGTCCAATCGCAGCGCCAGCCAGGGCATCCCTGCGCAGGGCGCGGTCTATCTGGAAGCCGAGACCGTCGCTGTAGAACACAATAATTTTTCCGGAAACCGGTGCACCGAGCTGCGTTACGCTGGAGGTCTGTCTGTGCGGTTGGCCAGAGATATTCCGGTCAATGGGATAGTCAATTCCCGGGTAGCCGACAACCAGTTCCTCAACAACGACGGCTGGAAGTGCGCCGGTGGTCTGCTGGTCGATCGGGATCCCATTCCCGACTTCATATCGCGTATCGAAATCGACAACAATCAGTTCGCGCGAAACAGCATCATGAACGCTGGAGGCGGGGGCATCGCAATAAATGCAGCCCGCAAGTCGCGTTTTCTGGTGCGAAACAACGTGATGTACGACAATGAAGCCGTCGATGACGCGGGTACTGGCTGGCTTGCGGGCCCGGCAATGCATGCAACCATTCGTGGCGACAGCGACCTGTATTTTCTGGGCAATACGATAACGAACAACTCGCTCGCCTATATTAACAGCGGAGCGGTGCATATCCTGGGATTTGACCATGGCACCGTCATCGAGGTAGCCAACAACATCATCTGGGGCAATCCAACAACGGTCCAGCCGTTCGCAGACAGCGATCTGTATGTCAACGGCCATGTCAACGGTAGCACGACCGTTCGCTACAACGACTACTGCGTTGGCGTCACCTATAATGCCAGCGTCAGCAACAACATTTGCACCGCACCGGGCTTCGTCGATGCCGCTGGCGACAATTACCACCTCGCGCCGAATTCGGACCTGATCGATGCCGGCAGCACGTCTCCATCATATCTGCCGCCGGTGGACTTCGACGGACAGGCCCGTGTGCAGGGCGCCGGTATCGATATCGGCGCGGACGAATTTTCAGGGGTTGCCAGGCGCCAGGTCACGCTCAACAAGCTTGGCAACGGCACGGGCTCGGTCAGCACCATGCCGTCGGGACTGGCCTGCGGCGTGGGTTGTGCCAGCAACAGCGCTTATTTCGACCACGGCAGTACCATCGGTTTCATGGCTGCAGCGAGTGCCGACTCGACCTTTGCAGGCTGGGGCGGCGACTGCTCGGGAACGGCACCCGGCACGCAAATTGTCGTAGACGGACAGAAAACATGCACCGCCGAATTCCAGCTCCGTCGCCACCGGATCGTGATCAATGCCAGCGGTAGCGGCCTTGGCAGCATTTCATCCGACTACGGGCCGCCGCTCAACTGGAGCTATCCGCTTGGGGGCACGCAGCGGGTGGTCGACGACATTGTCCCCGGCGCGGATGTCACCATCACGGCCAGCGTCAACGATCCCATGCAAGACCATGTATTTTTCGAAACCTGTGGATCTCTCGGCGGGGTGGTCACCGGGCAGTACACGGGCACGGCGACGTGTACGCTCCAGGATATTCAGCAGGACTATGTGATTTCGGTAAAGCTGGATTACGGAGTCGTCCTGTTCCCGGGTCGAACGCTGAGCATTTCCAGGACGGGCTCCGGGAACGGAACCGTCACCTCGGTGCCGACCGGTATCGATTGCGGCCCGACCTGCAGCAGCACCTTCGCGTTTGAATCGGACGTAAAGCTGACCGCGGTCCCCGACGGGCATTCGCTGTTCGTCGGCTGGGGCGGGGATTGCCCGGCAGGCAATGGCGATGCCACCGTGAAGATGGACAACAACCGCTCGTGCACCGCCGAGTTCATCACTGCCTACAATATCGACGTTACGCTCCAGGGCAACGGAAGCGGCGCTTTCACCGACGTCTACCGTGGCATGTCCACCGTCTTCCCGAACTGGTCGACGCACTATTCGGCACGCTATCCGGAAAACGCCGGCGCGCTGCGATTCGAGGTCAACAGCACCGACAGCACGATCACCATCAGCGGCTGCACCGACGCGGCGCAAGGCATGGTCGTTACCGGCAACGGCACCATGTCGGCCAGTTGCGATATCGCGAGTCCGAATAAGGACAACAGCCTGACCGTTACCTACACGCGCGGCAACGCCCAGGACAGCCTCTTCAGCGATCGTTTCGAGCAGCCCTGATTGCCGAACGAAAAAGACCGGGTCGCCGGCCCCGATCGGGGCCGGCAATTTTTCCGGCGCCTGTCGCCCAGGCAGAAATGCTGGTATTCGGGTCGTGCGGCCGGCAGCCCTCAGGAGGCCCCGCCTTGCTTGTCGTCGTCGCGCAGTTGGCGCAGCCGCCGGAAATAGCTGCTTCGCGGCAGCTTGAGCAAGCGCATTGCCACGGCATGATCGCCCCCGGCCGCTGCCTGGGCTACGGCAAAGGCGCGCTGCTCGGCGCGCTTGAGGGTCGAGGCAAGGCTCAGATCAGCGGCATCGGCGGTTGGCACCAGGTCGGGCGAGAGCGCCGCGACCTGAAGCGCCTGGTGGGGGCGCAGCAGTAGTGCTGCCCGCACCATTTCGTTGCGCAGCTCGCGGACGTTGCCGGGCCAGTCGTGTTCGCAAAGCGCCGCCAGCGCCGCATCGGTGATACCGGCGATCGGCCGGTCCAGCCGTGCCAGCTCCTCGGCCAGAAACCGGGTGGCCAGTTGCGCAATGTCCTCGCGCCGTTCGCGCAGGGGCGGCACCGTCAGCTCGACGGCGGCGACCCGATGGTACAGATCGAGGCGGAACTCGCCGGCTGCAATCCTTTGCGGCAGATCCTGGTGCGTTGCGGCAACAAAGCGCACATCGAGCGGCACCGGGCGGCTGCCGCCCACGCGGTAGATGGTGTTCGACTCGAGCGCTCGCAGCATTTTGGCCTGAGTGGCGGGCGCCATGTCCCCAATTTCGTCGAGAAACAGGGTGCCGCCGCGGGCGCGCTCCAGAAGGCCCTCGCGCGCCTCCACGCCGGTCGCCACACCGCGTTCGATGCCAAAAATCTCGGTCTCGAGCAGATCGGCGGGCAAGGCCGCGCAGTTGATCGCCAGAAAAGACCCCGCGCTGCGCGCCGAGCGCTGGTGAATCCAGCGCGCCAGCAATTCCTTGCCAACCCCGGATTCGCCGCGAATCAGCACCGCAATATCACCCCGCGACAAACGATCAGCCAGTTCATAGAGCGAACGCATGCCGGGCGTCACACAAGCGCGGGACAGGTCGTCGGCTGTTGCCGGGCTGACGCTGGCTTGCGGCTTGTGTGGTGTCCGATCGAGTTGCCCGGCAACGGCCGCCAGGCTGATGCGCAGGGCCACGCGCTGCTCCGGAGTGATCGGTCTGGCGCTGCCCTGCTGCTGCAGTTCCAGACACAAGCCAGGTATATCGATGGTGTCGTGCGACGTAGCTGCCGGGGTATCGGGCAGGCCCGCCGCCCAAAGGATTTCGGCTCCTGCAGCGCGGCGAAGAATCAGCGCGTCGACATCGAGCCGTGCGCACCACTGCCCCAGAAGGCGCGGCATGCTGTCGGCCAATATCCCTCCCGCAGCAAGGATGGATTCGGTATCGTTGAGCAGTTGCCAGGTGGTACCCGGCAAATCGGTGAGCTGACTGGCCGTCAGCGACATCGGCTCAGGAAACGCGCTGGCTTCGACGCCCGGCAGTGGCACCACATGAATGGCATCGGTATTCGGGTGGACGGTGATGCAGGCACGGCCCAGGCGAAAACGCAGCGGCTCGCTCAGCGCCAGGCGCGAGATCTTGCGCTTGCCGAAGAAAGTGCCGTTGCGCGAGCCCAGATCATGCAGCAGCACCCCGCCGTCGGGCAGAACTTCCAGCTCGAGGTGACGCCTCGACACCCCGGAAGCCCGGGCCGGCAAATCGCAGTCGGATGCGCTCCCGACGGTGTAGGTGCCGGGACTGAGAACATGCTGACAGGGCTGACCCTCTTCAGCCTCCTGTATTTCGACTACACAGACTCCCACAGCACTCATTCATGCATGTTACTCCAGCTTTCGACGCTTTCACAACGAAGCCGAGTCCGCATCCCGGATTGGCCGGCGCCAGGGCAGCCACGACAGCATTATTTGACAGTTCGAGTGGCCGCTGACCCTGTTGAGAAGCCTGAGTCTGATACTCGCGTCCGCGGCGGTCAGCGACCCCGCTGCTACCCGCGTAGTGCTGCTGCAAGGGCACGGCTCAGCGCTTCGTTGGGGGCCACCGCGACAATCAAGTCTGCAATTCTCATTGTTCATTCGCGCTGCATGACATACTAACGGCAGGCAGACAACGCTGGCCTTCAACGCTCGGAATGAAGGCGGTTTTCTTGAAGGAAGTATCTGATGACAACCATGAATAAAACGATCGCAATGTGGAAGAAGTCGCTTTCGCAGTTGATCATGACCGATAACAAGGCGCAGTGGGACAGTCTCGACTTTCTTTCCCGTTGGCTGATTGCAACCCGATCGGCAGTCACCATGATCACCTTCTACTCCTGTGCGGTCGGCGGACTGCTGGCCTGGCGCCATCTGCACGAAGTCGCCAGCACGGCCGGGGTACTCATGAGCCTTGGGGCCTGGGTGATCGTTACTCTGGGCCTGTTCGTCGCCCACGGTGCCAACAACCTTCTCAACGACTACACCGACTACACGCGCGGCATCGACGACGACAATTATTTTCGCACCCAGTACGCCACTCATCCGCTGGCGCAGGGGTTCTGGAGCCGACGCACGCAGTTGATCTGGTTCTGGTCGACCGGGCTGGTCGCCGCTCTGGCGGGCGTCTATGCGCTGTTCTACACCGACTTTTCGGCTCCGGTGTGGTGGCTGTTCGGATTCGGCGCGCTGGTGCTGCTGTTCTATACCTACCCGCTCAAGAATCTGGCCCTGGGCGAGTTTTCCATATTCCTCATCTGGGGGCCGCTGATGATTGGCGGCGTGTACTACGTGCTGACCGCGCACTGGAGCTGGCTGGTGATTCTGGCCAGCCTGCCCATGGGCCTGGTGGTGGCGGCGGTCAATGTCGGCAAGCACACCGACAAGCGCAGCGACGACGTTGAAAGAGGCATGCGCACCTTGCCGGTGGTCATTGGCGAGACGGCTTCACGTTATCTCACCATGACCATGATCGTGCTGGCCTATGTCATTGTCGTTTTCATGATCTTCGGCCTGCCGTTCTTCACCCCGGTCATGCTGCTGACGCTGCTGGCCATCAAGTCCGCCGTGCCGGCGATGCGGCGGCTGTCGCGGCCACGGCCTGTGGAAAAGCCGGCTGACTATCCGGCCGCCGTATGGCCTCGCTGGTACTCCACCGTCTGCTTCGTGCACGACAAGGCGTTCAGCAACTGGTTTGTCATTGCCCTGCTGGCCGATACACTGATCCGCATTTTCTTTCCTGGCTTCTGGCGGTAGATCTGCTGCTGTCTCAGTCACCCGGGCGATCGGCTTCCGTCCAACGCTTCAGCCAGTCATTGACCGTGTTGTGCCACTGCACGCTGTTGTGTGGCTTGGCTACCCAGTGCGTTTCATCGGGAAAGCGCAGAAACTGACTGGGAATGCCCTGACGCTGCAGGGCAGTGAACGTCGCCAGGCCTTCAGACAGAGGAATGCGGTAGTCGTGGTCGGAGTGAATGACCAGCATCGGCACATTCCAGTCAGCGACGTGATTGATAGGATTGAATTTTTCGTAAGCGGCGGGATGTTCATACTGCGTGCCGCCGTGCTCGTGCTCCATGAACCACAGTTCTTCGGTGGCGTAGTACATGTTGCGCGTGTCGAAGATGCCGTTGTGGTTGATCATGCAGCGCCACGGCTCGTTCCACTGGCTGGCGATCCAGTTGACCATGTAGCCACCATAGCTGGCGCCCAGAGCGCAGGCGCGATCTTCATCCAGGAATGGGTATTTCTGCAGCGCCGCGGCCCAGCCCTTTTGCAGGTCTTCCAGCGGTCGATCGCCCCAGTGCTGGCTGATGGAATCGGTGAAGTTCTGGCCGTAGCCGGTAGAGCCGTGGAAGTTGATGCCCACCACGGCAAATCCCTGGCCGGCGTAGGTCTGGGGGTTCCAGCGGTAGTGGAAGTCGTTAGTCCAGGCGCCCTGCGGGCCGCCGTGAATCAGGAAGGCAACCGGGTACTGCCTGCCTTCCTCGTAGCCGGCCGGCTTGACGACGAATCCCTGCACCGATTTGCCGTTCCAGCCCTTGAACCAGAACCAGTCCGGCTCCCCGAACTCCACGTTCTCGAGAGCTTCCCGGTTGAAATGCGTCAGTTGCTCTGGTGCTTCTGCGCCAACAAGATAGAGATCGGTCGGGTGCTGCAGATCCTGGTGACCGGCGACGATGGTGTCTCCCTCGACGTCAAAGCCGGTCACCTTGCCTTTGCCGAGCAGGGTCTCGACGCTGCCGCTGGCGATATCGACGGCAAACAGGGGATGATTGCCCTCATCGTTGGCGCTGGTGTAGAGGGCTTTGCCATCGTGTGAGATGCGCATGGGTCCGGCTGACCGATCCCAGTCCGGGGCGACTTCGCGGCTTTCCCCGGTGCTCAGATCCAGCGCCATGATGGCAAAGCGATCGGACTCAAAGCCCGGCACCGACATCGCCAGGTAGTACAGGGTCCGGCCATCCGGCGAGGGCAGGGGAAAGGCATCCCAGGCATCGTTGTCGCCGGTCAGATTCTGCGCATCGGAAGAGCCGTCCAGCGACAGGCGGTAGATATCGAAGTCGGTCGACCAGGGTTCGGAGGCACCCGCCAGCTTGAGGTTGAAGTAGATGCTTTCACCATCGGGCCCAAAGACAAACTCGGCGCTACTGCCAAACGGTTTCGACGGAATGTCGCCATCCAGGCCCGACGTCAGCCAGCGCGGCTGGCCCACCCTGCCGTCATTGCCAAGGTCGGCGATGAACAACTGCGAGCGCCGGCCGTCGCTCCATTGGCTCCAGTGCCGCACGAACATCTGATCGTAGAGCATGCCGGTAGCAGGGTCGACCTCGCGCTGCTCGAGCCGCTCATGAGTGCAGGCCAGAGCCTGCTCCTTTTCGCAATCGGTGAATATGTCGATGGACAACAGCACTCGCTGCCCGTCCGGAGAAAGCCTGAAGCTGTTGATATCGAGCGGCAGGCTGCTGAGTGCGCTTGCCGAGCCGCCGTCGACCGGCAGGTGCCAGAGCTGGCTGACGCCTTGGTGGCCGGCCAGAAAGTAAATGCCGGCACCGTCGGGTTGCCATTGGATATTGGAAGCGCCAATGTTCTTGCTGACGCGCTTTGCCGGGGATCCTTCTGCCAAAGAGAGCATCCATACGGAGGTCTCGGCCTTGTTGGCCTCGTAGTCAGTCGAGCGGACGGTAAAGGCGAGCGTCTGACCGTCCGGTGACAGCACAGGCGCACCGACTCGGTCCAGCTTGACCAGATCCATTGCATCAAACGGTTTCGGCGCGGCCAGGGCCGCGCCGCTGATGCCAATAGCGGCAATCAAGGCGGCAATTCTCATTTTGCAGTCTCGCGTAGAAATACGAGCGCTCATGATGCCCGGCGCGGGTCTCGAGGGCAACTAGCCGGGTTTCAGACCGCGCTACTGCGGCATAATGGCGCCCTGGAATCCCCACCGCGCGTTTTGAATGCCCGATCAGTTTCTGTTCCATCTTATTGACCTGGCCGGTACCTTCGCGTTTGCAATCAGTGGCGCACTGGCCGCGCAGCGCAAGAATCTTGACTTGTTCGGGATTCTGGCCGTTGCCTATGTCACCGCGTGCGGCGGCGGCATCATTCGCGACGTGCTGATCGGCGCCGTGCCGCCGGCCGGTCTGATGGAGTGGCGCTATCTGGCCACTGCCATGATTGCCGCGGTCATCACCATCGTCGCTTACAAGCGGGTGGAAAAGCTGACCAACCCGGTGCGTCTGTTCGACGCCATGGGCCTGGCGCTGTTTGCCGTTTACGGTGCCCACAAGGCCCTGCTGTTGGGGCACAACGCGGAGGTCGCCATCATTGTCGGCATGGTTACAGCCATAGGCGGTGGCATGCTGCGCGATGTCCTGCTCAACCGGGTGTCGCTGGTTCTGCAGCAGGAAGAGCTGTATGCCACCGTTGCCTTCCTGACAGCCAGCCTGGCCGTGGCGGGCGAGTACCTGGGCTGGCCGGCCTTGTGGAGCACCTGGCTGCCGATTGTCGCCGGCTTTGGCTTTCGCTGGCTTTCGCTGCGGCGCGAATGGGTGCTGCCGACCTTCAACCGCAAGAACCGCTAGTAGACCCTCAATAAGTTAAAGAGTGTTTGACGGGATACACTAGAAACGCGAGCCCGGTAACTTCAGAAATTCAATTTCCTCGCTCGTGGAAACACGATTCAGTATCTCGTTTCGATGCGGGTAGCGGCTGAATCGATCAATGATGGCCTTGTGTCTCAGTTCAGGTTCGTATCGAGATGGCGCGTATCGCTTGAATAGAGCCTCCGCCTGTACATGAATAGTCCGAGACTCGCTGTGCATATATGGCATAAGGAGAAAACTGCGCTCCTCCTCGCCGAGCTTGGACATTACGCCTGCGGATACGGCTTCCTGGGCCAGCACCAGCGCCGCTGCATCCTGGGCAAAAGCCAGCGGCGTATTTCGATGGATATTTCGTGAAAGCTGATCCAGGACGATAATCTCGGCCAGACGCCCTCTGGCTGTTTCGCGCCAGGTGAACAATTCGCCGGCGGCGGCTTGTTGCAGCAGGCCCAGAAAGCGCCTCCTGAGCAAGTCATCGAACGACGGATCAAAACATCTCCACTGATTTGGGTCGATTTCGTCGAACCAGAACACAAGTATCTTTTCCAGCATTTCCGATCCCGATAGGCTTGCCATTAAAGTAGACGGGGCTTGAAGACTGCCGCAGCCTCCGTCGCTTGGGGAGCTTACGATACTAACGGTCTCATTATCGAGCAGACACTCAGAGCTACGGACGCGTTTGCCCGCTGCGTTGCGCTCATTTGACATAGGCCCACTATGCCTGCACTCGCGCGCCTTGCCGGCAAACGCGTCCGTAGCTCTGAGTGTCCGCTCAATATCGAGACCGTTAGTAAATGCAGCGCTTGCACAGGCGCTGGCGTTCTTGGCTGTCTGCTCTTTTGTCCGGCCGATGGCGCACTGGCTGGCCCAATCACGTATAGACAGGGAAGTTGAGCGATGTTGCCATCGCCTTGGGTTACCTCGTCGCCCGTGCGCTGACTGTGGGCAGGGCGCTGCCGACGGCAGTTTTCCGACCGAAAAGAGGTTTTCTTGATCATGAACATGCGAATTCTTGCGGCCGCTGGCCTGGTGGCGCTGCTGCTTGCTGTTTCTGCCGGTCTTCAGGCCGGCTCCTCTGGCCGCACGCTGGTTGTCGAGGTTGAGCTCGGGCCGGTCGTTTCAGTCGCAGGCCGCGCCGAAGTGGAGCAGGCTGCACGTATCGTTGATGCGAGCATTCCAGCGATTCGGGTCGCGAGTCGATTGGAGTTGACCGTGTTTGGGCAGTCAATGCACATGGAGCGTGAACGAGTTGATGAACGCGCGACCGGCTGGACCTGGCAGGGCCCGGTCGATGGTGGCTGCGGCTGGGCCCAGTTCGTCCTCGAGCACGGGCGCCTGGCCGGTTACGTGCAGCCTTGTGCGGGACGGCCCGATCTGTCGATCACGCCGCTGCGCGATGGTGGCAGCGCCTTTGTCATCATCGATCCGGAGCGCCTGCCGCCCGAGGCTGCGCCGTTGATGCCCGAGCTTGCGTCCGGCGAGCGAACAGGGAGCGACTCCGAGGGAAAGCCGCTCGGCAGTCACGTGGTGCCGACAGCGCGCACGGATGAGGTGCAGATTGACGTGCTGGCCGCCTACACGCCGGCGGCAGCCGCGCAGCATGGTGGCGCGGCGGGGCTGGCGGCACTGGCCCGGGCCAACGTCGAGTGGGCCAACCAGGCGTTTGTCAACGGCGGGCTTGCGCTCGAGTTCAATCTGGTGGCAGTCAAGCCGCTGCTTCTTCATGAGCCGGACAATGGTGGCTGGGGTGCCTTGCTCGACCAGTTCAGGAATGATCCGCAGGCCAGAAGCCTGCGCGATCAATACGGCGCCGATCTCATGGCGCTGTACGCCTACCAGCAGGCTCCGTCGATCTGTGGCATCGCCTATGTAATGCAGCATCCCGGACCGAACTTTGCCGAATGGGCCTACGGCATCACGCTGTCGCAGTGTTCGCCAAGCACCTTCGCGCACGAAAGCGGACACAATATGGGCCTGCAACATGACCCGGACAACGGCCCTGATCCATCCGTGGCCTCCTATCCATATGCATTTGGCTACGGATTCGTTCAAAAGAATGAAAACCGCGCAGCGCGCTCCATCATGGCCTACCGGTCGGTGTGCGAAGGCCTGCCGTGCACGCGCTTCTGGGGCTTCTCGTCACCTCGCAGCGAGCAATGGGGCGAGCCCATGGGCACGGAAAACAGAAACTACAACGTGATGGCGTTGAGCAACACCAAAGCCATCGTCGCCGCCTTCCGCGAGCGACCGCCGTGGCTGTTCGACGACCGCTTCGAGGAAGCTGTGCGCTGATTGAGCCAGCCAGGCGCCTCGAGGCAGCACTCAGGCCGGTTCGGCAGCAGTGGCCGCGGGCGGCTCCTGTTCATCTTGCTGCCAGCGCCGTGCCGACATCGACATCTGAAAGCGGGCGACGAAGGCGGCGGTGATGATCCACAGCCCGCTGTAGCCGACGGCGGCAAACATGTAGGGCAGGGTCGGGTCGCCGGCGCGTACCACGTCGAGATTGAAGCTCAACAGGCCAGCAGTAATGATGCCGCCGAACAGCCACATGCCGCCCAGCCAGCCGCCAAGCGAGAACAGGCGCATGCGCCGCCGCCACGGCGATACCGGCGCGGCCGCGCGCTCGGCATGCTCGGCGCTGTCGATGGCGTCGTCGTGGTCGAGGAAGATCGAGCCGCGGTGGCCGATGGTGGCCAGGTCATACAGGCACAGCGCCGCGCCGGTAAGAAAGACGAGAGCGAAGATCGGCAGCATGGTCTTCCAGATCAGCATCGCGGTGTGGACTTCGGCGCCGAACCAGTCGAGCCCAAGCACGCGGTAGACATAGACCTGGACGGTGCCGCCGAAAGCAAAGGCGGTGGCAATGCCGATGATGCCGACAAACATCAGCCAGAAGCTGAGCACGCCCAGACGCTGGTTGAACACGGCGACCCGGCGCACGCCGGGGATGGCCAGATAGGCGGCGCCGATGACGAGCATGCCGAAGGTGCCGAACAGGGCCAGGTGGGCATGTGCTCCGGTCACCCAGGTGCCGTGCTCCCAGACATTGGTCAGCGCGAAGGTCTGGGTGAAGCCGAGAATGCCGGCGCCGACCAGCTCGAAGGCGGCCGATCCGAGCAAGAACAGGAAGGCCGGCATGTTGGCCACCGGCTTCGAATCATGATGGGAGTCGAGATAGATATGCCAGAAACACAGGATGATTGGCAGTGGCTCCAGGGCCGAGAAGAACGAGCCCCAGAACTGCCAGAACTCCGGCGTGCCGATCCAGAAATAGTGATGGCCGTTGCCGATCAGGCCCGACAGCCACACCAGCGACACGCCCCAGAAGACGGCAAAGCCGGCCACTTTCGGGTTGGCGCCGAAGATCTTCATCAGCAAGAAGCCGATCAGGGTGATGTGGATGACCTCCCAGACCGCCTCGACCCAGAAGTGGACAACGTACCAGCGGAAGTACTCCTGCTTGTCGACTTCGGGAAAGAACAGGAAACCGAACATCCACACCAGCAGCAGCCCGGTCACGCCCAGAGCCACGCCCCAGTGGAACTCGTTCCAGTCGCGCCTGGGCGGCAGCGTGCGATAGACGATCCAGGCCAGCATCGCAAAGCCGGCCAGCACCAGCACGTCGGTGATGCGCCCGCCCTCGATGTATTCCAGGCCTTCCTGGAACAGCGGCACGTTGCCCCACCAGCCCGAGTTGCCGTCCTGGGCCAGCCACAGCGTGCCCATGTTCCAGACGGTCACGATCACCAGCGCGATGAGCAGCACGCGCGCGATTTTGGGGCTGCCGATTTCGCGCTCGCTGAGCATCGGCAGCACCCAGATCAGGGTGCCGATAAAGCCCGAGACGATCCACAGCACGGCCAGGTTGAGATGCTCGGCGCGCGCGATGTTGAAGTTGAGCAGGCCCTGGAGCAGCCCGGGATCGTAGTGCTGCAATGCCAGGATCATGCCGAAGAAGGCCTGAATGAAAAACAGCGTACCCATCAACATGAAAAACGGCAGCGCCAGGCGCTGGGTCTCGTATTCGATTCGGATCATCACTCGCCTCCTGCCGCCAGGCTTTTGATGTAGGCCACCAGGGCGTCAATCTGCCCGGACTCGATCTGTTCGCCGTAGGCCGGCATGACCCCGGCCGGATAGCCTTCCGGAATGGCTTCCTCGGGGTGAGAAATGGCGGCGGCCAGATAGGCGTCGTCGACCTCCACGGTGCTGCCGTCGACAAGCTTCTGGCGGCTGCCGTAGAGCCCGCCCCAGCCGGGGCCGACGCGGCGTTCGCTGCCGGTCGAATGACAGGCCAGGCAGCCCAGCGAGTCGGCCAGCACCTCGCCCTGGGCGGCCGGATCGGTCGGGGCGGCGGCGTCGGCTGTAGTGATCGATGCCCCCGCGCTTGCCACGCTTGCCTGTGCAGTCGGGGTCATGAGTGGCAGCACGCCGGCGCGCTCGTGCAGGGCATTGCGCCGGCGCTCGACGATGTTGGTGCGCGCGCGAATCTCCGGTGGCCAGCCTTCGGTGTGCATCGAAGATGTGTAGTGCAGGAACGCGATCAGAGCGTTGATCTCATCCTGATCGAAGTTCAGATCGGGCATGTTGGCGGCCTGCCCGCCGCGCCGGCGCACACGTTCTTCGGCGCCTGGATAAGCCGCGTAGTAGGCCGCCGGCGTGTCGGCTTCGATCAGGCCGGCCTCGGCCATTTGCCGGATTCGTATGGCGACCACCGCGTCGCTCGGCCAGGTGCCGGCCGAAGGTAGGTAGGCCGCCAGCCAGGCTGGCCCGACGGTGGCATAGGTATCGGTCAAATCCGGGGCAAAATAGGCGCCGTTGCCGACGATGGTATGGCAGCCCATGCAGTTGTAGGCCTGAAACACCTTCTTGCCCTCGCTCGAGCTGCTCTGCATGAAGCTGAAGTCAGCCGGGTCGGCCTGGCCCCGGTCGTCGCTGAAAGAAAAGAAGTACAGGGCGATCCAGACGACGAGCATCACGCCCATCACCCAGATCACGCTGCGCCGAAGTGGTGAACCCGGCTCGTCCATGCTGTCTCCCCTGCGTCTTATTCTTCGAGAATGGGTTTGCGCCGCTCCTCGACCGGCTTGCAGCACTCCGCTTCGCTATAGATCAGAATGGCCAGAGCGCGCACGAATACCGCGGCCACGAACACGCCCAGCAGGCAGGCGAGCGAAACATGAACCGCCCACATGGCGCGCGACTCGGCCCAGAAGCTGAAATCGACCCAGAACGGCCAGGAAAGCAGCGCACCGCCAATCACGATAAGCGCCGTCATGACCCACATTCCCTTGTTCATCAACCTGACCTCCCGTTGCGGATGAAACGTCAAAGGCCATTCATGGTGGCCCTTGATAGATGCATACTACATGAATCTATTGCTCGTGCAAAGTGCAGAACCTGAATTTGTCATGTATCGAGCTAACAACAACGTGCGCAAGCGCACGGTTGTCGGGGCAAAGTGACGATAGGCTTTGGCAGGTTTTCTGGCGCGCCAGCGGATGAATGGCGCAAGTTGGTTTCATGGTTATGCATGTCTTGGTAAGTGTGCATGGCCTGCGCGGGCTGGCTGGCGGAACTGCCAGATGGAAGCCCGGGTGAAGTGCTTTGCCATGATGGACAGGCGCCGCCTATCGGCAGCCGGATTTCTGCCGTGAGCAAGCCGTCACTCTGGCATGAACTCAAGCGCCGGCATGTGTATCGGGTGGCCGTTGCCTATGGGGTAGGCAGTTGGCTGATCGTCGAAATCACATCTCAGGTTTTTCCGGTATTCGGTATTCCCGACTGGACGGTCCGGCTGCTGATCGTGCTGCTGCTGACGGGCTTTCCCCTGGTCCTGGTGCTGGCCTGGGCACTGGAGATCACGCCGGCTGGCATTCGCCGGACCGAACCGTTCGGCTCCTCTGCAATGCGCGCGCCCGAAGATGCCGAGAAGGCCCGGCGGCAGCTCAACCATCTCATCATCGTGATCCTGCTGCTGATGCTGGCTGTTCTGGTAGTCCGCCAGTTCGTGCTGCCGGCGCTGCGTGAAACGGGCGCGCCCAGCGCAGACATTCAAGCTGAAGAGGTAGTGTCGCGCGCCATGGTCGGATCAGTGGCGGTGCTGCCGTTCGAAAATCTGAGCACGGACAGCGATAACGCCTATTTTGCCGACGGCATCCGCGATGAGATCCTGTCAGGCCTCTCCCGCATCGGCCAGATCAAGGTCTTGTCGCCTGTCTCGACGAACCAGTATTCGAGCGCTCCGGAAAACGCCGGTGAAATCGGCCGCCAGCTTGGCGTAACCAACATCCTCAGCGGGCGCGTCCGGAAATCGGGTTCCAGGGTGCGCATCAGCGTGCAGTTGACCGCAGCGACAAGTGGCGACACGGTCTGGGCCGAAACCTATGACCGCAATCTCGGCGACATTTTCGCGGTGCAAAGCGAAGTGGCCCAGCGGATTGCCGAGGCCCTGCACGCTTCTTTGAGCAGCGCTGAGCAGCGTGCGATCGAAAGGGTGCCAACGCGCAACCGTGACGCCTACGCAAGCTATCTGAAGGCACGCGCGTTGATGGCGCGCTCCGTTTTCGAGCGTGACAACATCGAAGCCATCATCGACGCCCTCGAGCAGGCGGTCTTGCTCGATGATGGATTCGCCCTGGCCTGGGCGGCGCTGGCCGAGCAGCATGTCTGGATGTACTGGGAAGGATTCGATCCGACAGATGCGCGGCTCGAGCAGGCGTCGTGGGCCCTGCGGCGTGCCCGGCAACTGGCGCCGTCGCAGCCTGAAGTCCAGCTTGCCCAGGGCATATTCGACTACTACGGCAAGCGCAATTTCCAGGCGGCTTTGGGAAAACTGAAGAAGGCGCGCTCGGGCATACCGAACAACGCCTGGGCGTGGCATGCATCGGCCCTGGTCGAACGCCGTCTGGGCGATTGGCAGGCGGCTCTGAAAGACTTCGAGCGTGCCCGTGAGCTCAATCCCAACGATCTGTCGCTGATCGCCAATCATGCCATCACCCAGTCGGCAATCCGCGATTTTGACGGCGCTTTGGCAACCGCCGAACTCGGTCTGGAACTCAAGGCAGACAACGCCACACTGCTTGCATTGAGAATCTATTGCCTGCGGAATCTGGGTCGGGGCGACGAGGCCGACCACGTGGTCGAAGGCCTGCCGGAAGACAGCCTGACCGGCGCCGTTGCTCGCGCGCACCGGGCTTTGTACCAGCGCCGCTTCGAGACCGCCAGCCAGGCGTTATCGAGCGCCATCGATCTGGCCGGTGAGCGTCATATGCCGGCCAGTTTCAGCGGCTATGTTCCGGCTGCCCTGGATCTGCGCCTGAAGCAAGCCTTGAGCGATGATCGCAGCGGCCGGCGTCAGGCCGCGCTGGTCAATTTTGGCGAAGTGGCCACGCTGGCGCGCGCCGGACTGGCGCGCGAGCCCGGCAGCGCCAATGTGCGCGCCGCGCTGCACGCTGCACTGGCCATGGCGCTGGCGGGTCAGGGTCAGGCCAGCGAAGCGTTGACCGAGGCGCGCCGGGCGGTGGCCATGGTTCCGGCAAGCGCGGATGCCGCCGAAGGCCCTGTGTGGCTGGAGTATCTGGCCCGGGTATACATGCAAACCGGTCAGCTCGATCAGGCCGAGTCGGTCGTCCGCGAGCTGCTGGAGAAATCCTATCTCCATCCGCTGACATTGGCCTTCGTTCAGATCGACCCGGCCTGGGATCGCATCGCCGACCGGTTCGCCGCCCCGCAGGAGCCCGGTTCCCGATGAAGAATGCACTGTGGCAAGAGCTTGGGCGGCGCCACGTTCTGCGTGTGGGGGTCGCTTATGTTGCCATGGGCCTGCTGCTGGCGGCCGTGACCACCTGGATTTTCCCGCTGCTGGATATCCCGGCCTGGTCCGGACGCTTGATCGTCATCTTGTTGATCGCCGGCTTTCCGGTGGCGATGGTGCTGGCATGGCTGTATGAAGTCACGCCCGATGGCATTCGTCGCACCGAGCCTTTGCAGTCACCGGCGGCCCGCTCGGCCGAAGACCATTATCGGGTCAGGCGCTATCTCAACGGCTTTACCATCGCTGTTTTGGGGCTGGCGGTGACAATACTGCTGGCACGTGAGCTGACGGTTTCTGTGCGGGTTGTAGCGCCGGTGAAAAATGGCGAGTCACAAGCCACAATCGATGACAAGAGCATCGCGGTGCTGCCGTTCCAGAGCCTGAGTTCCGATCCCGACAATGCCTTTTTCGCCGGCGGAATCCAGGATGAGATCATGACCCGCCTGGCCCGTGTCGGTGACCTGAGGCTTATCGCGCGCAGTTCGACGGCGCAATACGCCGGTCTGTCGGTCGATGTCCGCGAAGTGGCCCGCCAGCTCGGTGTCGCCTACTTGCTGACCGGCAGCGTTCAGAAAGCCGGCGGGCGGGTGCGGGTCAGTGTCCAGATGATCGACGGACGCAGTCAGGACCAGGTCTGGGCACGCACCTGGGATCGTGATCTCAAGGACGTATTTGCCGTCGAATCCGAAATCGCGCTGCGTATCGCCGACAGCCTGCACGCGAGCCTGTCGGGAGAAGAGCAGGCCGCCATCGAGCTGGAACCGACCGATAATCTTCAGGCCCATGCCGAGTGGCTGAAAGCGCGGGCACTGAGCGACCAGTCATCCTGGGACCGCGACAATATCGAAACCCTGCTCGCCATTTATCGCCGGGTGGTTGCGCTCGATCCGTCTTTCGGCCTGGCCTGGGCGGAGCTGGTCAAGCTCTACGTTTACAGTCATTGGGAAGGCTATGACGAGGACGGACAGGCGCTGGCCAGAGCCCGGCAGGCGCTCGAGCAGGCCAGCGCACTGACGCCCGACCTGCCGCAGACGGCGATGGCGCGCGGCTGGTACCTGTATTACGGCGAGCGTCAATTCGAACAGGCACTCAATGCCTTTCGCCGTGCCCAGCGCGACATGCCCAATAATGACCAGGCCTTCATCGGCGCGGCCCTGGTGGAGCGCCGCATGGGCCAGTGGCAGGCGAGTATCGAAGACAGCCGGCAGGCCCGCATCCTGAGCCCGAACAATATTGAAGCGCTGGCCGTGCTGGCCGAAACCCTGATGGCGACCCGCAATTGCCGGCAGGCGGAAAGCGCCATCAGCGCGGGGCTGGCGCTCAAGCCCGATGACCCCTATCTGCGGGATATGCTGGCGATCTGCCTGTGGAATACCGAGCCGGATCTCGGCCTGGTTGCGCAGCGCCTGGCCGAGCAGCCCGAGACCATGGTCATCCTCGCAGCCCGGGCCCGCACGGCGCTGTTTCAGCGCAGCTACGACCGGGCCAGCAGCCTCTACCGCAAAACCCTGGCCATCCTCGACAATGAGCAGCAACCCGACAACTACAAGGACTACATTTCCATTCGCGTCGTTTTCCAGTTGGGCCTGGCGCTGAGCGAGCAGCGCGCGGGGCGCGAGGAAGTGGCCACTGCGATCTATCACGAGGTCAGATCCAATGCCGAGTCCCGCCTCGCTGCCGGGGCCGACAATCTCAATACCGAGGCGGCGCAGAATATTGTCATCGGCCTGGCTGCGGCCGGCCTGGGAGAAGCCGCCGTGGCGCGCCGTCACGGTGAGCGGGCGGTTGCGTTGATGCCGCCGTCGGCCGACGCCCTCGATGGCTTCGCCTGGCAGCGCTATCTGGCCCGCATTCTGGCGCTGAGCGGAGACGCCGAGCGCGCCGTGCCGCTGGTTCGCCATCTGCTTTCCATCACCACAACCGACCCGGTGACCGTGCCCTTGCTGACGATCGACCCGGTCTGGGATCCGATCCGGTCCGATCCGGCGTTTCAGGCGCTTGTGGAGTAGGCGCCGGAGACGGTCGGCCCGCTGTTCGTCCGGCAGCCGTATTCCGGGTTTCCGGTTTGCTGCGCCTGCGTGCAGGGTTTTGCACTCAACGCATTCTCCAGGGTGGATCAGACCGCGCGGAGCGCCTCCAGAACTTTCAGGCACTGGGTCTTGTGCGGCGTGTTGATTACCCACTTGCGCATTTCCGCGACGAATCTTTCGAGAATGTCTTCCGATTCGAGATCCCGAGCGAGCGCGATCTCGCGCATCGCCGATCGTCTGTCACCCAGACCGACGTGCGCCCAGGCGCAGGTCAGGTGCGGCTGGTAGTAGCTGGGGGTGCGCTCGATGGCCTGTTTTGCGCCGCGTAATCCATCGGCGTAGTTCAGCATGAACAGGTGGCTGGTAGCACGATAGCTGGCCCACAGGCCGAACCGGGGATGGTGCGGGGCGCGCGCCTCGGCCGTTTCGATCAGGCCGATGCCGCCGGGATCACAATGGCGCAGGCACAGTTGCCAGCCGAGCACGGCCAGCGCGTTGGCATCGTTGGGATTACGCGCGGTGGCGATCTCCAGATGGGCAATCGCCTCGTCGGGCCGATGGAACATTGTCGCTACAACGCCCGCTGCTGCGCGCACTTCGGGGTCGGTGGGCGCGGCGGCCAGTGACTGCGCGATCAGCTCATCGGCCCGCGCGATCGTGACTGCCGGATTCTCGACCCACTGGCTGACGACGTTCTGGCTGAGCTGTACTGCAAGGGCAGCGCGGGTGAGCGGGTCATCGGGTTCGATCGCCAGTGCCTGGTTCAGCATGGCGATGATCTGGTCTGCGCTTTCGCGTCCGTAGTTCGACCGCAGCGCCTCGGTTGCCTGGACGCGCTCGTAGGCGCAAAGATTGAAGCGGCCGGTGCGCCGCATTCGCACGGGCTGGGTAACATTTACCTTCGCGGCGATGGCCGTCGTGATGCTGCACACAACCTCTTCCTGAATCTCGAAGAAGCTGTCGACGGCAGTCTGGTACTTTTCTGCCCACAACAGCACGCCCTCGGCGGCGTCGATCAAGTCGACGCGAATGCCAACCTTGTCTTCGAAGCACGCCAGCGTCGCTGATACGAGATAGCGCGAATGCAGGGCTTGGCCCATGGTCGCCATGTCGGGTGCATTGACGGCAAAGCGCGCGGCGGAGCTGTGCGGTGCAACCCGGAATTGCGGTGTCCGGGCCAGCAACATGGTCAGATCGCGGGTCAGACCGTCGGCCAGCAGCCGTCCGTTACCGCTCTCGGACACATCCGCGACCGGCAGGACCGCGACGGAAAAAGCGGGCCAGAAAGCCGTTCTCGATCGCTGGGCATCGCCTCGCTGGTTGGCAGCCCACACTTCTGCATCCAGTCGATAGCCGTGTTTCGGAATGGTCCGCACCGCTTCGGCAGCAGCGGCCACAGCCTTGAGCGCCCGGCGCAGCAGGTAGACGACGCGTGTGAGGGTCTCGTCGCTGCCGGCCTCGCCGGTCCAGAGTCGATCCAGCAGTTCGTTCCGGGTCCGCAGTTGGCCCGGTCGTTCGGAAAGCGCAACCAGCAGTGACATCACCTTCGGCTCGACCCGGCAGGTGGTCTTGCTGCCGCTGAGCCGCAAGGCGTCAGGCTCGACCAGCACGCCGTTCATGTAGAAGGCCGCGTGCTTTCGCGATTCAACCGGATGGCCATCATTCTTCAGGGTTAAAAATTAGCACACAATCGCATTGGGCATCATAAAAAAATCATCCAATCGTCAGGACTTGCGAGTGGCGCTTGCTTAAGGTGACTGACGGTCGCGTCGTGGTTGCGCGGCACGCGACATTCCGGTTGCAGGTGGCTGCCCGGCAATCACCGGAACAGAACCATCGGCTCCACCGATCGGAATGCGACCTATTGGCAATTGATCGAGGAGAGCAACGAAATGAAAGCAGCAATCATGATGTCCATCCTGGCCCTGGCGGTATCCCCCGGCCTGGCGGCCCAGGAAGAGCCGGACCAAGCCGAAACCTACATCTACGCGACCTATTTTTATTGTGATGCGGCGCGGCAGGAAGAGGCCGACAAGCTCGTGGAAGCGAACACCGGGCCCATCTATGACGCCGCTGTGGCCGACGGCACCATCACCGGCTGGGGCTAGCTCGGCCACCATACCGGCGGGCAGTGGCGGCGTGTTCAGTACCACACCGCGAATACGGTCGCGGACCTGCTGGCAGCGCTGGAGACCATTGGCAAGCGCGTCGAGGAGGCCGGCCAGGCCAATGACGGTTTCGTCAAGATCTGCAATGCCCACGACGACTACATCTGGAAAAGAGAGGCCGGCAGCGCGCGGAAGGGCGAACGCGGCCCGGCGGCGCTGTCGGTCTATGAAGTGTGCAGCTTCAACGGCGAACAGCGCGCAAAGGAAATCGTCAAGACCGTTTTTGCGCCGGTGCTCGACCAGGCCGTAGCCGACGGCAAGCTGAGCTCCTGGGGCTGGAACTCGCACTGGCTGGGCGGCAAATACCGCGTTCTGCAGACAATGACGGCGAAGGATTATCCGACCTTGCTGAAGGCACGCGCGGAAATCCTCGAAACCCTCTACGGCGACGGTGAAAAGGCAGCTCGAGCCGAGGCGGACGAGTACAGCAATATCTGCACGTCTCATGCCGATTATCTCTGGCACGTGCAGCACGAAAAGAGTTGATCTGGTGCAATGCAAGCCCTCGCGCCCGCGGGGGCTTTCTTCGCGCCGGTTGTCGTCAGCCGGTGGCCTGATCCTGACCGAAGCTGTTGCCGGCCCGCTCCCTGAAGGCTTCGGCAGCGGTTTCGAACGGCAGCAGCACGGAGTTGTGGCGAGCCGGGAAGGGGATGGCCGCGGCGAGGATTTCCAGCTCCTGCCAGGGCTCGTCGAACTCGGCTGGCTCGCCGGCGAGCAGGTTGGCCAGGGCGGCGTGCGCCCGGGCTACCTGATCGGCGTTCTGGCCGGGGCCGGCGTCGACGAGGATGGCGGTCGCCGCCATGCCCAGGCTGCAGGCGCGGGCGCGATGGCCGACGCGCTCGATGCGCTCGCCGTCGAAGTCGAAGTCGAGCGTGACCATGCTGCCGCAGATCTTGCTGCGGCGGGTCACGCTGGCCTGCGGTGCATCGAGGCGGCGGTCGGCGCGCACCCGCGCCGACAGCTTGCGGATCTCTTGCTGATAGAGCGCGGCAACTTCCTCGTCGGTCGCCATGGCTTTGTCGGCGGCTCAGTCCGGCCGCATCTGGCGGCCGAAAACGGCCGCAAAGCGCAGCAGAAAGTGCAGCCCGCGCCGCACGTCCTCATCCTTTGCCGCACGCAGCAGGCCCAGGCGCGAGGGCGGCTCAACTTGCGAAACCTCGTTGGCCGCGTAGCGCGCGGCGTTGCCGGTGGCCCACAGCCCGCTGATGAGGTTCTCGTAGTTGGCCGCCAGCTTGTTGACCATCTGCTCGTCGGCCAGGTCGACCATGTCCGAGGTCCACGAAAGCAGGTCGACCACGTTGTGCAGGCGCCGGCCCTGGAGCAGCGGGGCGAGCTTTTCGACAAGCTCGTTCAAGCCCTCCTGGGTAGCAGCGTCTAGCTCGGGCATTTGTGCCTGTCCGCTGCCTGCGGCCGTATCCTGCCCGGCGTCCGGGCGCTGTTCAATATCGCTCTTGTCGTTCATTACACCATCCCTCGGGCCACGGCCCAGTAGACGCCACGGTTGAAGCCCTTGCGTGACAGCCCGCCAAGCTTGGTCGGCGGAGTGGGCTGGACGTCGATGTCGTAGTCGTACCACAGCGGCATGCCGGCCTCGAGCCCCATCTGGGCGATGGCCTGCACGCGGCCGTCGTAGCTGGCGATGGTGCGCCCGTAGCGCATGTCGCCGGCGATGTTGTTGACCACCACCGGGCTCTGGTTGTGACAGGAGCCGCCGGCCTTGCTGATCGGCAGATCGACGGTGTCGCCCATCACGTAGGCGTTGTCGAAGCCCTCGAGCTGCATGGTCTCGCGGTTGGTTGGCAGCCAGCCTTCGTTGTTGGGCGCTTCGGAAATGCCGCTGTCGAGCACCGCGTCGACGGCGCGGATCGGGGGTGTGGCCATGAGGATGTCGAAGTTTTCCTCTTCGCCTTCCTCGGAGATCGCCACCTTGCGCTCGGGATCGACCCTGGCCAGGGTGAAGCCGCGCTTGTAGCGGATGTCCTTGGAGTCGAAGATGTCGGGCAGGACATTGCCGGTAGGCTCCTGCAGAAACAGGCAGTTGCGCACCAGCTGGGCGATGGTCGGATAGGTGTAGACAATCTCGACCTGATCGCGCACGCCCTTGCGGCGCATGTATTCATCGACCATGAAGGTCGTCTCCATCGGCGCGATGCCGCACTGATGGGGTACGTTGGGCGTGGTCGGGAAGTTGACCGTGATGAAGATGCGGCCCTTCTCGAAGCCGCGCAGCTTGTTGGCGAGCTGGCGCGCCGGATCGTGCTGGTAGAAGTGATCGCCGGCCTCTTTCAGGCCCTCGATGCGCTCGGGCGAGGGGATGCAGCCGGTTGACACGACGATGTAATCGTAGCCCACCGTCTTGCCGGATTCGGTCTTCACGCGCGAGCCCTTGAAGTCGAACTCGGTCACCTTGTCGAGAGTGAAATCGACTTCCGGGCGCAGCAGGGTGCGCTGCTTGCGCCGCAGTTCGTCCTTGAAGGTCATGTCGAAGGCAACGTACATGAACGCCGGCTTGTAGTAGTGCCAGGGAGAATCGGAAATCATCGACACGTTCACATCTCCGCGCGATATTTCCGGATAGAGTTTTGCGACCAGGTTGTTGGCCGTCATCGTGCCACCGATGCCGCCGCCGACAACCAGAATATGCTTGGTCATGATCAACCATCCTTTCGGGCAAAGCCCGTCTGCCGGCCGCCACGCCGCCGTATCCTTATATGCGTATAGTCGGATTGACCGTAGCACAGACGATTCGTTCCGGCAAAGGCCGGGCAGCCTGACCAGCGTGACTCTTATCACAGATGCTGCGCACGTCCGCCGTCAATCAGTACCGAGCAAAGGGCGGCTGTCGGCCCGGGATGCACCGTGCGTCCGGGCTTCGGTTGCAGTAGGATGTTTGAGACCTCATCCACCGGTGGGCTCCTGGCCCGCCGCCAACGATCGGGAGCTTGTCGATGACGCATCCATTGACCACCGCACTCATTCTCACTCTGGCCGCCGCTGTGGCCATGGCCGGTTGCGGCAACGCGCAGGAACCCGACCCTTCGTCAGGCGGGGAAGTCCCCGGCCTGCTCGAAGTCCCGGCTGACCCGTCCGGAGCACAGCCCGGAGCCTCATTGATGCGCGAGGCCCACACCTCCATGGCCAGAGCGAAGGGCAAGATGTCGGTCTACATCGGCCTGATCGAGGACAAGGGCAGCGATGCAATGAAAAGCGAGGCGGCCGAACTCGACCAGCAGTTCAAGGCCGGCCTGGACACCGCGCGCGAGCTGGCGCTGGAGATGGCCGGGGCCGAGGGTGATGGCCTTGCAGATCTCGTGGCGCGCTACAACCGCAACTGGAAAGGCCTGCAAAAAGCGATGGCTCGTGCCGAGACGCTGCAGATGCAGGCGCTTGGCGGGGGTTGATCAGCGACCTTCAGCCTTTCTCAGCGCAAGCCGGATAGACGACGCGGCCGTTTGCAACGACGGCGCCGTCAGTCATCTTCGCCGGCTCGATGCGATCGCGGCCCATCAGGTGGCACACGCGCTCGCCGCGGGCCAGCAGGTGGTCGCTGATGATGCGGCGGTGGCAGCGCCACCACACCGCCTCGGCGCACATCAGTGCGCAGGTCTTGCGTGATCCCGGGTCGATGAGTTCCTCGAGCGCGGCCTGAAAGTCGTCGCCCAGGGCATGGTCGGCATAGTTGTGAAAACTGCGGTTGCGCCAGTAGCCGTTGACCGCTTCGTCGACCTCCCGGCTCTTGCCGCGCAGGCCGCCGAGGGCCGGCATATGCATCGCCTCGATATCCCAGGGAGCCAGTTTTTCGGGCAGGACCTCGAGGTTGTAGTCGGGGTTGGTGCGCGATCGCGGCACGCTGCGCACGTCGATGACCTGCTCGACCCCGGCCTGGCCGAGCAGCGCGGCGAACTCGGCAATCGAACGGGTCGAATGACCGATGGTGTAGAAGGCCCGAGTCATTCGAACTACCCGTGGATATCAGCGGGCAAGAGCATACCAAGACATGCATAAGTATTGCCACATTCAGCTTGTTTGACGGCGCGCGTGGCAAGGCGTCGGTGCGAAGTCTGTAGCCGGGTCTGTATCGAGCGCCGACAACGCAGTCCACGCGCGCCGACAGACAAGCCCGAAGGGAGCTTTCGACGCGCCCGCTCGCTGCATCCCGCCGGCGCGACGTAGCGCAACCATGCCTTCGCCGCTGCGCCTTGCGAGCGAACGCGTCCAAATCCCTGAGTGAGGCAATACTTATGCATGTCTTGGTAATCCTGCGCTTTCACTAGCCCGGACTATTCATGAAGGGCTCTGATTTGGCGCATTTGCGCTGTCGGTGAG
>CAYUPK010000026.1:0-29769 GCA_964446675.1 uncultured Wenzhouxiangella sp. | reverse complement strand
TACCCGCAAGCGGTCCGGAAATGAACGCTACCCACACGAATCAGTGAAGAGCCATAGTAAATACCCCCGGCTTTTGCCGGGGGATATTCACTATTGAGCCTATAGTAGGCCCATGCGGGCCAAGCGTGGGTGCGAGAGTATTTGCTCAGTCGTACATCAGCCTGAAGCCTTCGATCACCCAGCCGTCCTCCGACACAGCGGAAAAACGGCGGTCGCCCATGTTGCCGACGGGCATCACATATCGTCGAAGATTTTCCTGAGTAGTGCCCGGAGGATTTCCCGCGTAACTCCATACAATACAGATCGGTTCGGTTCTGCCATTGAATCGCTCACCCCAAATATGGGCATTATGGGTGCCTCCGCCAACATCTTCAGCAGGCCCGCATTCAATGACAGCGCTATCATAGCTCTCTGGCAACGCAGGAAACTCACTGAAGCGGATTGTATAAACAAATGGTACGCTGCTGTGTACCTCACTGGACCTGCCCCAATGCGTCGTATACGACATATAGCCAAATCCATATCGGGTTTGGCCATCCGGGTTCATCTGCACGATGACCCAGGGAGTTTGGTCCCAGCCTTCGTTCTCGAATATTCCGGCGTCCCGGAAGTCCGGCACCCACACGTCGCTTTCCGGCTTGAAGGGCTGGAAGATATGGCTGCCGAAGACTTGCGGCGCCATGCGCCGATAGGGGCCACCGTCGATGCTGAAGCGCAGCAGATGCCTTTGCATGACCTCGACATGGATGCTGCCCGCTATCTCGCTGTCGGGTGAGCGGTATTCGCCGTTGATCGGCTCGCCATTTGAAGCCTTGTAGAGATCCGTCTCGAGCTCCCAATAGGCGTCCTCGGCTTGCGAGCGTTCCAGCTCGCCGCTGAAGACGTACCAGATCGGCTCGCCGTCCTCCCGGTAGCCGTAGTACACCGCGGCCATGATGCCGTTCTGCACGTCGATGTTGATGCCGGTGCCGGAGCGCTGGGGGTTGTACCAGAGCCCGGTGTGAGGATACGGCGGCCGGGTGTTGTATTCCGGGCAGTTCGGGCAGGGCGGCGCGAACGGGCCATCGTCGTCGGCCAGGACCGAAGTTGTAAGTATAGTCAGGGCAAGGGCAAGAAAAGCATGTTTCATCGTAGGCTCCATATCAGGTAGCCGCCCGCCACCAGGGCGGGCGGCCAGAAGTGCGCTTAGCTGCACCAAGATTGATAGTGCGCGGTGACCTGCTGGCTGTAGGGGCTGCACCCGCCCGAGTTGCACGCCCGGGCGCGCAGATAGGCGGTGCTGTTTACGTTGACCAGCGTGCCCGTTCCGGGGCCGCTATATACCAGGAACGGCGAGGTAAAGCTCGGCGAATGACTTTGAAACAGCCGGTACTCGACCGCGCCGCTTTGCGCGGTCCACTGGACGGCATTCTGGCCGAAGCAGTAGAACGTGTGGGCGCTGATCGGGTTCGGGGCCGAAGGTGGCGTGGCCTGCGTCCCTTTCCACCCGGCGGCATGCGGCATGTTGACATTCAATGCCGCCACCATATTGCGTGCGTAGGGATAGCTGCCGCCTACGCCGGTGGGTTCTCCATTGTAGTTCACGTTGGGGTTTGACCAGCGAGCGATTCGCACGGTGGGTTGCTGCGACGGGGGTTCCAAAGGATCGAAACTGCAACTGACATATCCGCCCATCATCGTTTGCCAGTCGCAGTGTGAGGGCGCGTAACCGCAAGCAAAGTTTGGGATGGTTCCGCCCTGGTACGTGCAATGGGCGTGGGCATTATGTGCGCCATTGAGCACATGCCCGATTTCGTGCGCCGCCGTCAGGTCACCCAGCGCATAGGTGTCGGTGGTCATGGCGAACGGTTGCTGGTGATCGGGATAGTGTGTGATAAAGGTTGCCTTTCCGCCAATCCTGCCAAGCGAGCCGCAGTCCGACGTATAGCCGGGTTCAGTGGTTACGATAGCCAACCCGATGTCGGCATACGCCACCTCCATCCACGCGTCGAGGTGCTGGAAGGCACCCGTGCGCTGCTGCATGCGATCGAGAATGTGGTCTCTACACCGATCACCTGTAGTAGTGAAATTGGTCCCGAGTACGCGCAATTCGGCCAGGGTAACGAAGTTGGTGCCGCTGACGCCGCTCAAGGAAAGGCTCTGGTTGAAGCTGCTGACGATGTTATTGGCCAGCAGTTGAATGCTGGTCTGTTGCGCGGCGGCCGGGGTGTACATGATTAACAATCGTACTTCGCCGCCAGAAGACATCGGCTGAACCGGGTCGTCCTTGCCCGTGCCGGGCCTGGCGGCCTCGCCGTCTCCGAGAGCGCGGTCGTGACCGTCATGGTCGTTCTTGGGCTGCATCATCTCGGTCTGATCGATCACGCTCAGGGTGTATTCCGGACCGTCCAGTGCGCTTTCGATCAGATAGGTGAAACCTTCGGAATGGTGGATCTTGCCGAGAATCTCGTCACCGTCCACGCTGATGGCGACCAGCGAGCCGTCGTCGCCGTCGATGACGCCGGCATAGGTAATCACGCCGCCGTAACCCTCGTAGACGGTATCCAGATTGAGTTGAAGCGCCGAACTCCGGCCTGGAATCGGCAAGTCCAGGTGAAGGCCCGAGATGGGAATGCCTCGAGCGGTGGCCAGGCGGATACCGTCGGGCGCCTCGATGGCGGTGAGCGCATCAAAGCTCAGATCGACTTTCCAGGATTGAACGGCCTCGTCGCCGAGGTCGTGGCGCAAGGCGTTTGCGCGCCTGGAGTCAGGCGCCTGGATGGTCATGAACGTCTGGGCCGCGGGATCGGGCCTGCCTGTCAGATCCGTTGGGCGGGGGGGGCTGCGTTGGCGCTGGCGGCCAGCAGGGCGATGGCGGGTAGCACGCTGATTCTGTTTAACATGACTGCCTCCTACAGATTGCCAATCAATCAAGTGCCGCCCACGCGCTCCCCCCTGACATTGCGCCAGGGCAGGATCAACATAGCTCCAATTTACCGAGGTGGTCAAGCGGAGCTGAAGCAGGGCAGGCGTCATCTTGGTGGCTATCCGCATCGCCCGGAGAAACCCGGTCGGTCAACATTCAGGAAAAGTTCCTGATCAGATTCGAGTAGACTTCAATTGCTTTGTCTCTAAACTCACGGGCCTTCGATGCCCCGAACCCTGCCTGCCGATGCCGAAACACCATGCCCTGTTCGCGACCGCACCGCGCGGCCTGCAGGATTTGCTCGCCGCCGAGCTGGAGTCGATCGGTCTCGCCGGCGCTCACCCGCAGCGCGGCGGCGTGGCGTTCGAAGCGGATCTGGCCGGCGCCTACCGGGCCTGCCTGTGGTCGCGCATCGCCAATCGCGTGCTGCTGCCGATCGCGCAGTTCGAAGCCGACGACGACGAGGCGCTCTATCGAGGTGCCGGCGCTGTCGAATGGTCCGCGCATCTCGGGGTGGGCGATACCCTCGCCGTCGGTTTCACCGGGATAAAGGCCGCGATATCGCACAGCCGCTTCGCCGCCCAGCGCGTCAAGGACGCCGTGGTCGATCAGTTGCGGGCGTCCGACGGATCGAGACCTTCGGTGGATATTCGCCAACCCGATGTTCGCATCAACGTGCACATGCATCGCCGCGATGTCACGGTGGCCATCGATCTGTCGGGCGAGAGCCTGCACAAGCGCGGCTACCGCGAGACGGGCGTGGCCGCGCCGCTGAAGGAGAATCTGGCCGCGGCCATGCTCTATCGCGCCGACTGGCCGGCAATCGCGGCCGAAGGCGGCGGCTTTGTCGATCCGATGTGCGGCTCGGGCACGCTGGCCATCGAGGCCGCCTGGATGGCCTCGGACACCGCGCCCGGCCTGCTGCGCACGCGCTTCGGTTTCCAGCGCTGGCGCGGGCATGACGATACCGTCTGGAAAGAGCTGGTCGACGAAGCGCTCGATCGCCAGGAGGCCGGCCTCGCGCGCCTGCCGCCGATTGCCGCCTGCGACCACGATCGGCAGGCCGTGCGGCGCGCCCTGGCCAACGTCGAGCGCGCCGGAATGAGCGGGCGCATCCACGTCGAACGCGCCGATGTCTCGGCGGTTTCCGTGCCGGCCGGTGTCGATCACGGCCTGGTGGCCACCAATCCACCCTACGGCGAGCGCGTTGGCGAGCAGCACGAGCTGCTGCCGCTCTACCTGCGGCTGGGCGAGGCGCTGCGCAGCCGCTTCCCGGGCTGGCGCGCGATCGTGCTCAACGGCGCCGGCTGCGAGATCGGGCTCAAACCCGACAAGAGCTGGCGGATGTTCAACGGCCCGCTGGAGTGCCGGCTCGAACGTTTCGAAATCGCTTCTGAAAGCGATGGACCGCGAGCGGTGCCGGCCGAAGACCTGGTCAACCGCCTGCAGAAAAACGCCCGCCAGCTTGGAAAATGGCTGAAGCGAGAGGGCGTGAGCTGCTACCGACTGTATGATGCCGACATCCCGGAGTATGCGCTGGCCGTCGACGTCTACGGCGGGGAATCGGGACAGTGGCTGCATGTACAGGAGTACGAGCCGCCTGCCAGCGTCGATCCGGTCAAGGCCCGTGGACGGCTGCGCGCGGCCTTGAGCGCCATTCCGGCGGCCACCGGCGTGCCGCCGGAGCGAATGGTGTTCAAGGTACGCCGCCGCCAGCGCGGCAGCGAGCAGTACCAGCGCATGAGCGAGCAGGCGCACACTCTGGTGGTTCGGGAGGGGCCGTGCCGTCTGGAGGTCAATCTGACCGACTACCTGGATACCGGCCTGTTTCTCGATCACCGCCCGGTGCGCCACTGGCTGGGCGAGCGCTCGCGCGGCAAACAGGTGCTCAACCTGTTCTGTTACACCGGTGCGGCCACGGTTCACGCCGCCGTCGGCGGTGCGGAGTCGACTGTCAGCGTCGACCTGTCGAAAACCTACCTTGCCTGGCTACGCCGCAATCTGGCGCTGAACGATTGCGATACGCCGCGCCATCGCAGCGTGCATGCCGATGCGCGCGAGTGGCTGGCAGATTGCCGGCAGGAATTCGACCTGATCTTTCTCGACCCGCCCAGTTTCTCCAACTCGAAGCGCATGGACGGCAGCCTGGATGTGCAGCGCGACCACGCCGCGATGATCGATCAGGCCATGTCGTGCCTGTCGAAGGCCGGCGTGCTGGTTTTCTCGACCAACCTGCGAAGTTTCAAACTGGATCCGGCGATCGAAACACGCTACGCCGTCGACAATCGCACGCGCTGGTCGATCCCGAAGGACTTCGAGCGCAATCGCCGCATCCACCAATGCTGGTTCATCCGCCACGCCTGACCATCGTGCCGATAGCTCTCCGCCGCCGCCGATTCGGCGCGGTACACTGGCTCCAGTGAGCCTTTTCAAGCCCCGATTGACCGACTTGCAAACGCGCCCCGCAACGCAGGTCCGCACACTCCGCCAAGCGTGGCTGCTTGCCTCGCTCGCTGCCGTGGCGAGTTTGGCAGCGGGCCTGTTCGTGCTGTGGCTGTTGCTTCCGCTTGCCTGGCCCCAGGCCATGGATGGCAAAGCCGCTAGCGAGCCGCTGCGCTTGGGGACAGAGGACTTCAGGCCGGTCATGGCTGCGGCCTGGCTTTCGGGGGCAAGCACGGAAATCCTTCCTGCCGGAATTGATCGCCGCCAGACTCTGCTGGTGGCCGGGGCCGAATTCGAAGCCGAGCGGTTTGGGCAGATGGCGCTTGATTTGAGGTCGCTCCCGGCCGGCGCCAGCGTGTATCTGCTGTGGCGAGAAGCAGGCACCCCGCAGACGGTCGCCGCAGCCGAGCTTCGGGGCGCAAGCCGGGGCGAGAGCTGGCACACCCTGGCCGGTCGCGCCGGCTGGAGCGGAACCGTTTCCGGCATCGCTTTGGTGTCCGTCTCCGGCCGGCAGCGAGCGACGATGAGCCTGTCGGGCGTTTCCTTCCACGCTGCCTCGCGGCGCGCGCTGGTCGATCGTTCACTGTCTCAATGGACCCGTTTCGATCCCTGGACGATGGCGTCGATCAATAGCTACGCCGGAGCACGGGGAGATGTGATCGTGCATCCGGCGGCCGCCTTTGCCGCCTGGTCGGCCATATCCCTCGTGATCTTTCTGCTGGCCGCCTGGCGGATGCGGTTCGAGCGGTCGGCACTGGCTGGCGCCGTATTGATCCTGGTGTTCGTGCCCTGGCTGGGGCTCGACCGTTTGTGGCAGGCGCAACTGGAGCAGCAGCTCGAAGCCACGCAGGCGCGCTACGGCGGCCTGAGCCAGGCGCAGAAGCATCAGCGCGAGATCGACGCTGAAATCCAGCGCTACGCGGCGCACCTGGCGCGGATTCTGCCGCCTGAGCCCGGACACAGAATCTTTCTGCTGCACGATAGTCGCGGGCACAATTTCTGGCGGCTGCGCCTGCAGTTTCATCTGCTGCCGCGAAATATCTACAACTTCGGCAGTGAATTGCTCCCCGAAATGCGTTCGGGCGATCACGTTGTGGTGCTGGGAGAAATCAGCGACATCCGCTTCGATGCCGAGCGCGGCGTTCTCTCCGATGGTGAAATTGACCGGCGCGCGCAGCTAGTCGATCGCCATTCCGATGGCCGGGTCTATCGCCTTGTCGGCGACGGATCGGGCGAGGGGGGTGGATAGACGTGCCGCTGCTCGAAGGCATCGACCTGCCGGGGCTGGTGGCCGCACTCGTGCTGCCGTGGCTGGGCGGCGCGGCCTTGCTGGGCGCGTTCATGCCGCACGCGCGCACGATGATCGTTTTCGGCCACGGCTACATGGTCGGTCAGTTGCTGGTAATCCTGATTCTGCTCGCCCTGGATGCTCTCGGTGCGGGCGTGTCTTTCCTGCCGGTAGCCGTCATCCTGGGCGTGATCGCCCTGGCATCGTCGGTGGTCTGGTGGCGTCACTCGGCCGGCATCCGTCTGCCGTCTCCGGGTCGGGATGCTCTGTGGCATCTTCTGTGGCTGCTGCCGCTGGCATGGTTTGTATTCGAGCGCGGCGGCGTGCTGACCTCGGAACTGATGCTGCGACCGCTGTATGCCTGGGACGCATGGATGAACTGGGTGCCGCGGGCCGTGGTCTGGTTCGAGCACGGCCAGCTCACGCCCTTCGTCTCGCCGGCGCAGTGGCTGCAGGCCGCGCCCGGTGCGGAGGTCTACACCCTGGGCAACTGGCGCGCGGCGGAGTATCCGCCCGGTATTCCGCTGGTGCTTTCATGGGTGATGCTTGGCGCCGGCACGGCCGATCACAGCCTGCTTTACCTGCCCTGGCTGCTGCTGCCGGCCAGTCTTGCAGTAGCGATGTGGGGGCATCTTCGCAGCCGCTCGGCCGCGCCGTGGCTGGCGGCGCTGGCGGTTTATGCCTGGCTCAGCCAGCCGCTGCCCAATATCCATGCGGCGCTGGCCGGTTATGCCGATCTGTGGCTGGCGGCCGCTTTCTGTTTCGCCGCCATGGCGCTCGACGAGTGGCAATCGAGGGGTGATTTCAGATACGGCGTGCTGGCCATGACCATGGCCGCAGCCTGCGCGCTGTTCAAGGTGCCCGGACTGGCGTTTGCCGGGATTGTGGTGGCGGCGGCAATCATCGTGGCCTGGCGCCCGTCGACACGCCTTCTTTTCGCTGCCGTTGCGGTCACAGCCTGCTGCCTGGCCGCCGGGCTGATCGCCGGAATGTGGGCGGACCCGGAAGGTGGGGGAGGGGCCTGGGCGCAGCTGGAGCTGTTTGCAGCGCTGCCAACCCTGAAGCTTCGTCCGTCACCCCTGCTGCCGTATCTGTGGGACAGCCTGTTCGTCCAGGCCAACTGGCACCTGCTGTGGCTTTTGGTGCTGCTTGCCACAGGCCTGGGCCTGGCCGCCAGGGGACGCGCGCTGGTGGGCGATGTTGCCCTGCTTGTCCTGCTGGCCGCGCTGGGCTTCGTGCTGGCGGTTTTCGGCTTTACCCATTACTTTGATCAGGCGGTCAACGGCGTGACTTTCAACCGGGTTGTGCTGTATCTTTCGCCGCTTGCCGTGTTTGCGTCGTTTCAGCAGCTCATTCCCTGGTTCCCCCGCTCGCCGCGAGACGGGGGTCTGCGCCCATGAAGGCAGCCATGCCGGCACAATGGCTGGCAAGGGCAGCGCCCTTGCTCGACGCCTGCTCGCTGTTTGCGGCCGGTTATGCCGCCTGGTGCCTGCGGTTCTGGCGGCCTGTTCCGGCGGATCACTACCTGCTGGCCCTGTTGATCGGGTTCTTGCTGGCACTGGTTCTGCTGCCGGCGACGCGCAGCTATCGCGGTGGCAACTGGCACCGCCCACTGCGCGGCCTGGTGTCCCTGGCGCCGGGCCTGGTCGCGCTGTTCGTTGGCCTGATGCTGATTGCGACCCTGACCAAGACCACTGCGGAGTTCTCGCGGCTCTGGATGGCCGGCTGGGTCGGCATGACCCTGGTTGCGATGGCCCTGTGGCGATGGTGTGCGGGTCTGTTCGAAGGCCGCGACCGGCCGCGGATCATGGTGGTGGGTAGCGGGCGCCTGGCGGCCGAGGTGGCGGACAGGCTCAAGGCCGTGCATGGCGATGATTGCGTGATCGGTTTCGTGCGCCTGCCCGGCGAAAGCGAGTCGGTGGCCGAACCGGTGCTCGGTGAAATCGATCGCCTCGACGCGGTGCTGGTCTCATTGCCGCTGCCGGCAACGGAGCTCTGGCTGGCCAGCGATTCGCCGCCGCACGAGTTCGACGAATCGCTGCTTCGCCAGTTGCGCATGAGCAGTCTTCCGCTGCGCTACGTTCCCGATCTTCGTCTGCTGCGCCTGCTCGGCCAGCGCGCCAGCGAGGTGGCTGGCATGACCGTCATCGAGCTCAATGCCACGCCGCTTGCCGGGCCGGACGCGCTGATCAAGGCAGTGATGGATCGCTTTCTGGCCGGGCTGCTTGTGCTCATCCTCTCGCCCCTGCTGGTGCTCATTGCGCTGGCCATCCGGCTGGACTCGCCCGGCCCGGTACTGTTCAGCCAGCCGCGCCACGGTGGCGGCGGGCGCATCATCAAGGTACTCAAGTTCCGCAGCATGGCGCATGGTGAAAACGACGATTCGCGCCAGGCCCGGCTCAACGACCCGCGCGTGACCCGGGTGGGTGCGCTGCTCAGGCGCAGCAGCCTCGACGAGCTGCCGCAGTTGCTCAATGTCCTGCGCGGCGAGATGTCACTGGTCGGGCCGAGACCGCATCCGCTGGAGCTCAACCGCGAATTCAGCGGCCGGCTGGCCGACTACATGCAGCGACACCGGGTCAAGCCGGGAATCACCGGCCTGGCGCAGGTCAACGGATTGCGCGGCGAAACCGATACCCTCGACAAGATGCAGAAAAGACTGGAGTACGATCTCCACTACATCGAAAACTGGTCGCTGTGGCTCGATATCCGGATCCTGGCCAGAACCGCGTTTTTCGGCTGGACCGACCGTAATGCCTACTGAACCCCGTCGCCCGAATCTGTTCCTCGTCGGCGCCCAGAAGAGCGGAACCACGACGCTTGCCGTCATGCTTGCCAACCATCCCGAGGTGTTCATGTCCGCGCCCAAGGAGCCGGGCTTTCTGGCCTTTGGCGAGCGCGGCTATACCGGCGTGGATGGACACGGCCGGACAGCGCGTGCGCAAAGCTGGGTAGTCGATTCGCAGGCGGACTACCTGGGCCTGTTCCGCGATGCCCCGCCCGGAGCGCGCTGGCTGGGCGATGCCAGCACCTGGTATCTGTCGGAACCAGGCGCGGCCGAGCGGATTCACGCCTTCAGCCCCGATGCCCGAATCATCGCCATCTTTCGCCACCCGGCCGACCGGGCCTATTCGGCCTGGTGTCACGCCCGGCGCGACGAGGAAGAGCCGTGCGAAGAGTTTGCCGCGGCCCTCGACATGGAAGCGCAGCGCGACAACGCGTCGCACCTGCTGCGCTATCGCGAAATGGGGCGCTACGCCAGCCAGTTGCGCCGCTATATCGAGCTTTTCGGGCGCAATCGCGTGCTGGTGCTGTTCTACGAAGATCTGCGCGATGACCCCGAAGCCCTGTGGCGACGCTGCTGCGACTTTCTTGCGCTTGACAAGAATGCCCGCGTCCCCGCTGCCCATCGCCAGAACCGCTCGGGCCAGCCACGAAGCCGCCTGCTCTATCGGCTGCTGCGCTCGCAGCGCTTCAAGACCGCCATGAAGCGCCTTTTGCCGCTGCGCTTCACCGCGTGGGCGAAAAACCGCCTCGATGCGCTCAACATGCGGCGCTTTCCGCCCATCCCGCGTGATCAGCGCGAGCGCCTGACGCGTGAGTTCGAGGGTGAAATTCGCGAGCTGATGGTGCTGAGCGGGCGCGATCTGAGTCACTGGCTGGGCAATGATTGACGAGGCGTTTCGCGGCGAGCCAATGCAGGCGTTTGCCGGCTGCCCGATCTCGCCGCTGTCGGCTTCGCAGTTTTTTGCTCGCCTGATCGGCCGCCTGCAGGCCGGCGAGCGATCGCTTGTGGTCGGTCATCACAATCTGCACAGCCTCTATCTGTATCGAAAGCAGCCCGAGGTGGCCGGCTTCTATCGCCAGTGCGACGATTGCTACATCGACGGCATGGGCGCACTGTGGCTGTTGCGCGCAGCCGGCGTGGATATCCGTTCGGCACATCGATTCAGCCTGATGGACCATTTTCCGGACCTGCTCGACCTGGCGCGCGAGAAGGGCCTGCGCGTGTTCTATCTCGGTGGCTCGCAAGAGGCCGTCGCGCGAGCCCGCGCCTGGCTGGGCACGGACTGGCCCGGGCTGGAGATGGCACTGCGCCACGGCTATGTCGAACGCGAGATCGGCGTGGTCGAGCGAATCAATGCATTCAAGCCGGACCTGCTGCTGGTGGGGATGGGCATGCCGCAGCAGGAGCGCTGGATTGTCGACAACCGCTCCGTGCTGAATGCGGGCGCGATTCTGCAGGCCGGCGGTACCCTCGATTACTACACCGGGCTGCAGGCGCGCCCCCCAGATCGCCTCAGCCACATGGGCCTGGCCTGGCTGTACCGCCTGCTGCACGATCCCGGGCGATTGTGGCATCGCTATCTGGTCACCCCGTGGGCATTGCTTGGGCCCGCGCTTGCGCTGCGCAAGTCACTGCGCGCGTGGTGCGGGTAGCATGCGCCAGGCGATCCGGGGCAGGGCGGCCAGTCGACGCCACCAGGCATCCCGAGCGCACAGGGCCGCGTACTGGTAGTTCAGCGTCAGGCGCATTCTCCGCCGCAGTCTCAGCGGTCGGCTGCGCTGGTCGATCTCGGCCAGCACTTCGCTGACGAGCGGGCGCCGGGTCGCATCCATCACCTGCGCCGTGAGCAGGGAAATCTGCCGGCCGCGCTGCATGCGCAGGTAAAGCCGGGCCAGGCGACCAAGGCCGGCGAAGGCATTCTTGCCGTGAATCCGATAGTGGAATGCAGGCACGCTGCAGTGGTACTTGCTCGCGCCCATGATCGAGCTGCCGCGAATGATGATGCCGTCGGCCGACAGTCGGTAGCTGGTATGGCTGTCGTCCGGAACACCGAGAAACCAGGCTGCGCGCCGGCCGATGGGCATGTAGTCAGGCAGCCGGTCGCGAACTGCCAGAAAGCGATCGGCCAGCTCCCGGCGCAGGGCGAGCCCGGATGTCGGCGTGCCGACGAATTCGCCGGTCGCCCAGGTGCCCCAGCGGGTGGTGCCTGTGGGGCCTTCGGGCAGGGCCATCGCGTCGAGAATCCGTTGCATCGAACGAATGCCATCGGTCGACGCTCCGCCGAGCTCGGGATCGGAAAAGAACAGATCGATGTCGGGGTGTTCCCCGGCGAGTCGGCGCAGCCGGTCCAGATAGCCTGGCAGGAGATAGTCGTCGCTGTCGAGCAGCACGCACAGGTCTCCCGCGGCGCGGTCCAGGCCGTTGAACACGGCGGTCAACTGCCTCTGGTTCGGCTGGATGAAGACCCGCACGCCAGGCTTCCCCCGGTAGTCCTCGAGGATTTGATGGGAGTCGTCGGTCGAGCCGTCATCGACAACCACGATTTCGTCGCCTTCGCCCAATTGCGACAGCGCCGAGTCAAGTGATTCGGCCAGGTAGTCGGCGTAGTTGTAGTTGTTGACGACTACCGAAATGCTGCAACCGGATCGATTCGGAGGGTCTAGCTCGGCCATCCCCAGTCTTCTCCCAACAGTTCGAACAGGCGGCGATTCCACGGCCGGAAGTGTTCGGTGAGCCGGTCGCGGCAGGCCGGCGGCATGTGACGGTCATAGCCGCCCGCGTTGGCACGGGTTACCTCGAAGCGATGGGGCGGCAGGCCCACGTGCTGTGCAATGCGCGCCGCCGTGGCAATCGGGTTCTTCGTCCAGTGCTCGAAGTTCAGAATCAGGAATTGATCGCGACGAAAGTGCCTGAACCAGTTTTCCAGTTGTTCCGCGTACTGGCCGCGTACGATATAGCCAAGGCGGTGCATTTGCCGGGCCAGTTCCAGAAAGTTGTCCTCGGTCAGCCGGTAGCCGCGGGCAATCCAGTCCAGTTCGCGCTCGATGGCGCTTGCAAAGTCGGCCGGATCGGGTTCGGGGTGGCGCTGGTAGTGCTGGTAGTGCGACCAGGCCCGGTCGACCGGATTGCGTAGGGTCACGATCAGTCGGGCTTCGGGCACCAGCGCGGCGGCGTTTGGCGCGTACATGGGCGCCGACATCGCCGGAGTAGCTTCGCCCGTGATCGGGCGATAGCCGAGACGCCGCCCGGTCACTTTCATCTGGCGGGCATCCGGAAAGTGAGCGCGGTACCAGGCGGCTCCACGGGCGTGGTTTCGGGGCTGATTGAAGTACTGGATTTCCTTGGCCCTGGGTGACACGAAGCCCGGGTGCTGTTCCAGCATCCTGAACAGCGTGGTGGTTCCGCATTTCATCGCTCCGATGATCAGCATGTCTGGCAGAACCCCGCCTGGACGGAGGTGCTTTCTGATGTGCATCTCCCAGCGCCGCAGCCTGCGCCGCAGTTTGAGTTTGATGCGACCGAAGGGGTCGCCGCGGCGCCTGGTTCCGGAATCAGTCTGCGTCACGCCGGGAATCTCCTCGCGATCCGGGCCGGTTCACTCGGTGCAGCACCGCGGGCTCGAGCCGCAGCCGCTTGCGAACCAGACGCAGGCAGCCGATCCGGGCGGCAGACGTGCTCAGCAGGCTTGCCAGGGCGGCTCCGAGTGCGCCCAGAAGCGGAATCAGGACAGCCAGCGCGATCAGGTGAAAGACGGTGACCAGCCCCATGACCCGCATGACGGCCTTTTGCTGCCCGCTCATCATCAGGACCTGCGTGGTGGGGCCAAGTGCGGCGCCGAATACGTGCGAAGTCACCAGCACCGCCAGGATCGGAAGCGCCGAGCGGTACTCGACGCCAAACAGGCCGAGCAGGAACTGCCCAAGCGCGAGCACCAGCGCAGCGATTGCCAGGGTGGGCCACAGGGTTGCGTGGCCGGCGTGCGTGACCACCTGCTGGAGACGCTGATCGTTGCCGTCAGCATGGGCGCTGGCCAGCCAGGGCTGAATCACCGAGCCGATGACCGATTGCGGTACCGATGCCAGCCGGGACAGTCTCTCGGCGACGAAAAAACCCGCTGCCGCCAGCGGCCCGGCGAGCATGCCGAGGATGAAGACGTTGCCGTACTGCGCCAGCAGATCGAACAGCCGGGTGGCGAAGATGGGCAGTGCGACAGGCATGATCTGCTCCGACCCATACCGCTCGTCGGCCACTTTCCTCCCGGCCTGCGATCTGCCTTCGCCATGCGGCCGGCGGCAATAAACCACGCTCATCTGGATGGCCAGCACCAGGGCGAGGCTCGCGCACACGGCCAGAAGGATCTCGATGCCGCCGGGGCGGCGTTGTGCCCACAGGAACCAGGCCACGGCAAGCAGGCCGACAAGCAGCGGGCGAAGCACCTGGGTGGGTAAAAAGGCGAACACCAGGTGCGACTGTGCCCGGGCCATGGCCTGGTGAAACAGCGTGAAGGTTGCCAGTGGCGAGGCGAAAGCTGCCGCCAGGGCAATCGGTCGGGAAAGTTCTTCGAAGGCGCTCGCCGGCAGGCTGACGACCAGGATTGCGGCAAGCGTTGTTCCCGTCAGCGCGGACAGGGCCAGCCAGCGCATGCCGCTGCGCCTGACCTGGACTAGCGAAGCATGATTGCCATGACTGGCATGGATGGCCACCAGACGGCTGGTGGCCAGGGGAATGCCAAGCGCAAACAGGCTGCCGAGGAGAAACAGCATGCTCTGGCCCCAGGCATAGGCGCCGTACTGAGCCGGGTCAGCAACGAGGCGTGCCAGCAGCATTTGAAGCAGAAAGGCCATGACCAGACCGACGCCCTTGATGACGCCGGCGGTCGAGCCCGAGCGCACCACCGCACTGCCGCGAATGCCTGCGGCCCAACTCATCAGCGACTGTAGACGATCGTTCATTCCGGCCACGGAGCCTGCGGGTGCTCAGGATTCATTCTGCCTGCCGGACAGTGTGTCTTCGGGAGAGAAATGGAGCAACAGATCATCTTCGTCGGGTGCGAAGCGGTGCGCGCGCGAATAGAGGCGGAATCGACCTTCCGACGACACGCTGCCCAGCAGCAGCCAGTCCTCGCCCGGCTCGCCCATTTTTTCCTCGAACTGCTTGAAGCTCAGGTTCTCGCCCAGCCGCGTGGTCTGAATGGTCCAGCCGCTGGTCATGCGCTGATGAAGTGACCAGGCGTCGATGGGCGGCTTGAAGGCGAAGTAGCCGCGCTGCTGCAGCGTCAGCCGCCGCTTCTCGTCGCTCGATTCGCGCGCCGGGGCGAGCTGAAAGGTGCGATGGTGGCCAAAGCGCGCGCCCAGCGCCTTGCACACCAGGGCGTTGTAGTAGGGGTTGTCGGTGACGCACAGCAGATAGCTCAGATGCTCGATTTCGAGCTCGTGCTCGGCGTGCTCGGAGAGCAATTCACCGTAGTAGACCGGGATGCCGTCCATTCGCGCGCCCTTGAGGCGATGCCAGGAGCCGTCGGCGATGATGACCTCGACATCGTGGCGCATGAGCGCATTGGCCAGCGCACGGCTCCAGTCGCTGGCGCCGGCAATCAGCAGCCCGTTGGCCTCGTCCGCGGCCAGGCCCAGCCGGCGAGCGAGCAGGCCCAGCGTGGCGCCGTGGACGACCACGGTGACCAGAATCACCAGAAACACCAGCGGCATGAGCATCTCGCCCTGCGGATGACCTGCCGCGACCAGCGCCGGGCCGAACAGTGCGGCGGTGGCGGCAGCGACAATGCCGCGCGGCGCAATCCAGGCCAGCAGCAGCTTGTCCTGCCAGCGCATCGGCGCGCCCAGGGTGGCCACCGCCACGCTTGCCGGGCGCACGATGAATAGCATGGCGGCCACGAACAGCAGCGAAGAGATGCCGATCGACTCGAGCTGCGAGACATCGAGCTGGGCCGGAATGACGATGAACAGCACCGACAGCAGTACGACGGTGAGGTTTTCCTTGAAATGCCGCAGCGGCTCGCGCTCGACCAGATCCATGTTGCCCAGCACCAGGCCCATGACCGTGACCGTCAACAGGCCGGCTTCGTGCTGTACCTGGTCGCTGAGCCAGAAGGCGATGAGCACCAGCACCATCAGCACCGGCGGCTTGAGATGGGCCGGCACCACCCCGCGACGATAGAACCAGCCGGTCAGCCAGCCGCCGGCGCCGCCAAGCACGGCAGCAACGCCGACCGCCTTGCCCAGGCCGACAAAGATCTCGCTCAAGTCCGCCGGTGAAATGGTGAAGTACTGGACGGCCAGTACGGCCAGCAGCACCCCGATCGGGTCGTTGACGATACCCTCCCATTTCAGCAGCGAGGCCGACTGCTTGTTCAGCCGCGCCTGGCGCAGCAGCGGCGAGACCACCGTCGGCCCGGTGACCACCAGGATGGCGCCAATCACCACGGCCACCGGCCAGTCCAGGCCGGCGACATGGAAAGCAGCCAGGGTGCCCAGCCCCCAGGCCAGCAGCGGGCCGAGCGTCGTCAGCCGGGCGATGCCGTGGCCGACTCGCTTGAGCTCGCCGAGCTTGAGGTCCATGCCGCCTTCGAACAGGATGATGGCCACCCCGAAGCCGATCAGTTCGTTGACCTGGCCGGGTGCCAGGGTCAGGTCGACCACCCCGCTGATCGGCCCCAGCAGCAGGCCGGCGGCAATCAGGATGACGATCGCCGGCACGCGCAGCTGCCAGGCCAGCCACTGGCTTGCCAGCCCGGCGGCGAGAATTATCAGCATCAGGGTTGCGATGTGCATCGCGCGAGTCTATCAGGAGCCTTGGGCCGGAATTAAATGCGTACGCGCAAACCGAGCACCACGGTGCGGTCGGCGGGTAGCTGGTAATACTCGGTCGGATCCATGGCGTTGTTGATGGCCGTCAGCAAGATCACCTGCTCGTGCAGGGCCTGGTTGCGAGCCGCGTGATGGCGCAGGGTGGCCGGGCAGTCCTCCACGTAGCCGGTCAGGAACACCGCGCTGCCGGGCACGCGGGCAAGCTTTTCCTTGCCGATGTGGTTGATCAGCGTCTCGAGCTTGCCCGAGCGGGCCGCGGCCAGCCTCTCGAGGATCTCGACGCCGCGACGCCAGGTGCTCAAGCACGCCGCCTGGGTCAAGACCAGCGGACCGCGCGGTCTACACGCTCGCCTGACCCGCAATGCCGACTCCCGGCGCATCTGCGCCACCACCCGATAGTCTCTCCAAGCTGTCCCGAATCCCCGCGATCAACTGCATTCAAAGCCAGACTGACCCTAGTCGATGAAGGCCTCTGAGCGCTTGAGCGCCGAACGGGCGCCGCGGATTTTTGTTCCGTGCAGCGGATGAGCGTACAGTGGCAGTATGCAAATGGCGCCTCTCACAGCGCCGGAGTGGATTCAAAGAGGTGAGCAAAATAGAAATCAAGGCAGCAGTAACACATGGTCAGGGCCAGGCTTTCAAGCTTGAAACGGTCCAGCTTGCTGAACCGAAAGCTGGCGAAATCCGGGTGCAGGTCGTCGCTTCCGGTGTTTGCCACACTGATACGGTGGCACGAGATCATGGCATCGCACCGTTTCCCATCGTGCTGGGTCACGAGGGTGCCGGTGTGGTCGATGCCGTGGGCAGCGCGGTCACCGATCTGAGAGTCGGAGATCATGTGGTGCTTTCATTCGCTCACTGCGGCAGTTGTGGTCACTGCCTGACCGGCCACCCCACAGTTTGTGACACCTTCAATGAGCTCAATTTCGGCGGTGCAATGGACGACGGCAGCCGCCGTATCGCGCAGGGCGGACAGGAGCTGGCTACCTTCTTCGGGCAGTCTTCCTTCGCGTCCTACGCCGTTGCCCGAGCCAGCAATGCCGTCAAGATCGATCCTGACGTTGACCTCGCCCTTCTCGGTCCGCTTGGCTGCGGCATCCAGACTGGTGCCGGCACCGTACTCAATCGCCTCAGGCCGGCATTTGGCTCGAGCATTGTCGTTTATGGCGCTGGTGCGGTTGGTCTGAGCGCAATCATGGCTGCCAGAATCATCGGTTGCCAGCACATCATTGCCGTCGACGTCCACGACCATCGCCTTGCCCTGGCCAAAGATCTGGGCGCAACCCTGGCTCTCAACGGCAAGACGGCTGACGTGGTTGAAGAGGTCACGGAAACCACCGGCGGCGGCAGTCACTATGCGGTTGAAACCACGGGCGTACCCCAAGTGGTGCGGCAATCCCTGAATGCCTTGAGGCCGTTGGGTGTCTGCGCCATTGTCGGGGTGACACCCGAAGTTACCCTGGATGTACATAACGACCTGATGGCCGAGGGTAAAAGCATGATCGGTGTCATCGAAGGCGACGCTGTGCCGCGGGTTTTCATCCCGCAGTTGGTCGCCTACTACAAGTCCGGGCAGTTTCCTTTTGACAAGTTGGTCAAGCTCTATGATTTTGACCAGATCAACCAGGCATTTGAAGATTCGGCCAGCGGCAAGACGATCAAGCCGATCGTCAGGATCACCCAGCGGTGAAGCGCTGGGCCGAAAAGCCCGCTGCTGGCCAGGGTTCGGCGCGCAACAAAGTCATGCCATGTAACGAGGAAAGATGATTTCATGTCCAGAAAAATTCCCGTCCATCGACAGATCACGCTGGCCTCACGCCCCATCGGCGCACCGACTCCTGATGATTTCAGGCTGGTAGAGGCTGCGATCCCTGAACCCGGCGAAGGCGAGGTGCTGCTGCGTAACCTCTACCTGTCGCTGGATCCCTACATGCGCAGCCGCATGAGCGATGCGCCATCCTATGCCGAGCCGGTGGCGATCGGCGAGGTCATGGGGGGCGGAACCGTGGCCCGGGTGGTGTCGTCGCGCCGCGCCGACTATGCCGAGGGCGATCTCGTGCTGGCCTATGGCGGCTGGCAGAACTACATCGTTTCCGACGGTCGAGGCCTCAACCGCCTCGATGCTCAGATGCCGCGTCCTTCGCTGGCCCTCGGGGTCCTCGGCATGCCGGGTTTCACGGCCTGGGTGGGGCTGCTCGAAATCGGCCGACCCAGAGAAGGCGAGACCGTGGTGGTGGCCGCGGCGAGCGGGGCGGTGGGTTCCGTGGTCGGGCAGATCGCGAAGATCAAGGGGTGCCGCGTGGTGGGTATTGCCGGTGGCGAGGAAAAATGCCGTTACGTGGTGGAAGAGCTCGGTTTCGACTCCTGCATCGACCACCGTGCTCCGGATTTTGCCGACCAGCTTGAAGCAGCCTGTGACCAGGGCATCGACGTGTACTTCGAGAGCGTCGGCGGTGCGGTGTTCGACGCCGTCTTGCCGCTGCTCAATACCCACGCACGCATTCCGCTGTGCGGGCTGATTGCTCACTACAACGACACCCAACCGCCGCCCGGCCCGGATCGGCTCGCGCTGCTTACTCGCACGCTGCTGACAAAGCGCATCAAAATGCAGGGCTTTATCATCTTTGATCATTATGACAGCCACTACGACGAGTTCTACCGGCAAATGAGAGAGTGGCTCGAGCAGGGCCGGATCAAGTTTCGCGAAGATATCGTTGACGGGCTCGAAAACGCGCCGAAAGCTTTCATCGGCCTGCTCGAAGGACGGAATTTCGGCAAGCTTGTGGTGCGCGTTACTGAACAGGAGTCGGAGTAGATGCGCGCCGCAGTGGACAAGTAATTGCTGAACCGGATGGATCCCAGGAGAGAGGGCGCCCGGGTCGGTATTGAATCATCAGGCACGAAAAAGCCGGCGCGAGGCCGGCTTTTTCGTCGGGGATCTTGGTGGAGGCGGCGGGAGTCGAACCCGCGTCCGCGAACCATCTGATCCTGGTTCTACATGCTTAGCCCGCTCGATTTTTTCTCGTCGTTACGCCGCCCGAGGGGCAGGGCATACGCAGCGACCAGTCCCGGTTTGGTTTAACTTCGATGCCCCGAGACGCGACATGAAGCGATCCTGCTGAATGATCCCGAATCGAAAGCGCAGGCTCAAACGGTCGGGAGCAGGCTGGTTTTTAGGCAGCCAGTGCGTAGTTGTCGTCGTTGGCAACTAACTTTGGTTCAGCCGGTTTTACGAGGGTAGCTGAGACCTCGGCATGCCCCAGGGTACGTCCAATCCGCGTCGAAGCCGGAACGCCCCCGAAGTCGTATACATAGACTAGCAGCAGACGAGGAAGTTCCGCAACCCGGGGTGCACTAGGCCGGGCGAAGCGAGCGGCCTTCGACCCGGTTGCGACCGCTTTCCTTGGCGCGATAGAGGGCGCGGTCGGCGCCGTCCATCATCCCGCAGATTCGGGTCGTCCTTGTTCGCCTGGGCAAAGCCGATGCTGACCGAGATGCGGCTGCCGTTGAGCCGCTGCAGATCCAGCGCAGCCACTTCCTGGCGGATGCGCTCGGCCAGCGCGCGGGCGTGCTCGGCGTTGGCATGGAGTGCCACGGCCAGCTCGTCGCCGCCGATTCGCCCGGCCAGTTCATTGCGGCCCAGGTGGCCGCGGATGACTTCGGCAACGCGCTCCAGAACGGTGTCGCCGGCGGCGCTCCCGAAGCGATCGTTGATGGCCTTGAATTGATCGATATCGATCAGCATGAGGCTGGCCGGCTGGTTGTCCAGATGGCAGGCCTGCAGCATTTCTTCGGCATATGCCTGCCAGTGGCCGCGGCTGGCCAGGCCGGTGAGCAGATCGCGGCGGTTGAGTTCGTCGAGCTGGCGGTTCTGGCGCTGAACCCGGCGGACCAGATGGTAGTTTGTCAGGCTCACCGCAATGGTATGGATCAGCAGCAGCGGCATGCAGGCCAGGAGAACGAACATGCTGGTTTCCGGCTGAAAGGCAAAGCCGGTTGCCGCAGCGCCGGCCAAAAGCGCGATCAACACACCGGGCAGAGACCACAGCCACAGACCTCTGATGCCGGTGCTGATCTTGTCGGCGGTGGTCAGGGTGAGCAGCAGGATGCTGGGCAGCAGATTGAAGTGCATCAGCGACACCCACAGGCCAACCAGCGCCGAATCGAACATCAGGTTGCGCAGTTCGGCGCGATAGGGCGAGCGGCTGCGGCGGGCGATGACCAGAGCAAGCTGCGGCCACAGCGCGCAGGTGAAAATCATCATGGCCCAGCTCGGCCAGGCGGCGGCGTTTTCGTAAAGCACCGCGGCAAGGGCCGGAGTGGCCAGGCCCATGCCCAGCATTCTAAGACGGTAGACGCGACGGGGCATCAGGTCGAGATCGCTCAAGCGCGCAATGGTCCGGGCCGAATCGTCGTTCATGCGTTTTGCCCTGATCTTGTGGTGACGGCCAGGTGCCGTCAGTTCTGTTTGAGGATCCGGCCTTTCCTGCGCTGCCAGTCCTTGTCCTTTTCGGCGCGCCGCTTGTCGTGCTGTTTCTTGCCGGTAGCCACGGCAATCTCGACCTTGACCTTGCCCTGCTTCCAGTACATGGCGGTAGGAACAACGGTTTGTCCCTTGCGCTCGACCAGGCCGATGAGGCGGTCGATTTCACGCCGGTGCAGCAGCAGGCGGCGGGTGCGCATGGGATCGGGCTGGACATGGGTCGACACCGACGGCAGCGGCGTGATCAGGCAGCCGAACAGAAAGGCCTCGCCGTCTTTGAGCAGCACGTAGCTGTCGCCGAACTGCAGCTTGCCCTCGCGCAGGGACTTGACTTCCCAGCCTTCCAGGGCAATACCGGCCTCCAGCCGCTCCTCGAGCGTGTACTCGAAGCGCGCGCGCTTGTTGACGGCGATGGTGGAAGAGGTCTGTTTCCTGGCCACGAGAGTTGAGAGTGTCGGTTTGAAGCGAGTTCAAGATGATAACCGGTATGGTTGGCCGGTTGGCTTTTTACCAAGACATGCATAAGTCTTGGTAAGCCGCAGGCAATTGGGCCGCCAGCAGGTAGCCCAGCGTTTATCATTGGCCAACCAGCGAACCAGCGAACCAGCGAACCAGCGAACCAGCGAACCAGCGAACCAGCCAGTCCCATGCCCGAAATCCACCGCTCAGCTATTGTCCGCTATACCCCCGCGCAGATGTACGCTCTTGTGCGTGATATCGAGCGCTACCCGGAGTTCCTGGCCTGGGTGCGGTCGGCTGAAGTCCATCGCGAGGACGAATACCAGCAGCTCGCGACCCTTGAGGTGCAGCTTGCCGGGCTGGTGCGGCGCTTCACCACCCGCAATACGCTGGTGCCTGGCGAAAAGCTGGTCATGGAGCTCGATCGCGGCCCATTCGACAATCTTGGCGGCAGTTGGCAATTCGCTGCCGCCGGGTCGGGCTGTCGCGTCAGCCTGGATCTTCGCTTCCAGGTCAGCGGCGGCCTGTTGCTGCGCCCGTTCCAGCGCAACTTCTCGCGCATGGCCGATCGCATGGTTGACGATTTCACGCGCCGCGCCGACCAGGTTCATGAAGGCTGAACGCATTGCCATCGAGGTGGCGGCTGCGACTCCGGATCGTCAGGTCGTGATTCCGTTGACGGTTCCGGATGGCACAACCGTGGCGCAGGCCGTGGCTCTGGCGGATCTGCCAGGCCGGCTGCCCGGGCTGGAGATCGACGAGGAGCGCCTGGGCGTCTTCGGCAAGCGCCGCCGGCCCGATGAAGTGGTGAAGGCGGGTGATCGGGTAGAGGTGTATCGGCCGTTGACTGCCGACCCCAGGGAAGTCAGGCGCCAGCTCGCCGAACTGGCGCGCGCCGGCAAGAAACGGGACTGAGCGCCGGTCAGTTCAGGTGCCGGGCCCGCCGCGCTCTTCCTGGCGTAGCGACTCCAGATCCTGAATGGGTGCTTCTTCGGAATCCTGCAACTGGTCAAGGGCTTCCCCGGCCATGCTTTTTTCGTCCAGATAACTACCTTCCATGGAAGCCAGGGCGCCGTTTTCGAAGTACAGGGTCAAGACGCGCTTTTCGGCCTTTCCGCCGCGGCGCGCGTAGGTGTTCATGTAGTCCCAGCGGTTCTGGTGAAAGGGGCTGTTGATCGAGGGCGTTCCCAGCAGTACCTGTACCTGGCGTTTGGTCATGCCGGTTTCGAGCTCGGCTACGGCTTCGTCGTCGAGCACGTTGCCTTGCTGGATATCCTGTTTGTAGACCAGGCTTCCACAGGCTGTCAGGAGCAGGGCGATCGGCAGAATCAGAGATCGGGCGAGGTTCATTTTGACGGCGGCTTTCGACATGGGCGCAATGATACAATACAAGCCCGTTCGAAGGGCTAACCGATCAGGTCTGGAGCATGCCAGGACACAGTAGAGAGCTCAAGAAAGCCGGTCTCAAGGTCACCCATCCGCGCCGACAGATCCTGCGCCTGCTGGAAACGACCGATCAGAAGCACATGACCGCCGACGACATCTACCGGGCCCTGGTCGATCAGGGAGAAGAGATTGGCCTGGCCACCGTCTACCGCGTACTGGCCCAGTTCGAGGCCGCTCACCTGGTACGCAAGCATATCTTCGATGATGGCAAGGGGCGCACTCAGCAGGCCTGCTACGAACTCGACGAAGGCGACCATCACGACCATATGGTCTGTCTTGAAACGGGTGAGGTTCTGGAGTTCTTCGATGAGGCGATCGAACAGCGCCAGGAGCAGATCGCGGCCGAACACGGCTACGACATCATCGATCACTCCATGGTGCTGTACGTGCGGCCAAAGAAAAAAGCCTGAAAACAACAGGTTGCCGCTATCGGTGGCCTGTGATCGCGGTTCACGCTTCAGGCTTGACCACTTCTTCCCAGCAATTCCTCCGCGTGCGCCAGGCTCTTTTCGGATTCGGCGCTGCCGAGCATGCGCGCGATTTCCCGCTGTCGTGCCTCGCCCTCGAGGGCTTCGACGGCAAGCGCCGTCGCGCCCCGGCTGGTGTCCTTGCGCACGCGCAGCTGGTGATCGGCGCGGGCGGCTACCTGGGCGAGATGGGTGACGCACATGGCCTGGCCGGCGCCGGCCGCCTCGCGCAGAAAGCGGCCGACGGCGTGGGCCGTTTCGCCGCCCACGCCGGCGTCGACTTCGTCGAAGATTCGCGTTTTGGGGCCATCACGGCCGCCGCTGGCAATCATCACCGCCAGCGCAACGCGCGACAGTTCACCGCCCGAGGCGACTTTCGACAGCGGCTGAAGCGGTTGTCCGGGATTGGCGCTGAATCCGATTCGAACGCGATCCATGCCGTGCGCTGACGGCGTCGCCTGCTGGTCGGGCTCGACTTCGAATTCGATTCTTGCCGTATCCATGCCCAGCTCCGAGAGGCGCTCGCCGATACGTCCGGCCAGTTTCCTGGCCGCCGCCGCTCGCGCCTGGCTCAGTGCGGTCGCGGCCTTGCGCCAGTCGGCGGCGGCCTGGTCGAGTTGCTCGACAAGCCGGGCGCGCCGCTCGTCATGATTTTCCAGCGAGGCAAGGCGCTCGGCAAGCTGCGCGCTCAGCTCCGGCAGGCCGGCGGGCCTCACCCGGTGCTTGCGCGCCAGATCCAGAGCCTGCTCGAGCCGGTGATTGACCACGGCAAGTCGTTCGGGATCGCCCTGATCCTGGCTGCTCACCCGCTCCAGGCTGGCCATGACCTCGTCGATGTTGATGCGCGCCTCCTCGAGCATTCTGGCGGCCTCCTCTAGCTCGGGCTGCAGTTCGCGCACCGGCTCGAGCGCCAGGGCGGCCTGGTGAATCAGGCCCCGGGCGCCGGGGTCGTCCTCGCTGTCGAGCGCGTTGCCGGCGCGGGCAATGGCCAGGCGAAGCTCGTCGCTGCGTGCCAGGCGCTCCTGCTCGCGTTCGAGCGACTCGAACTCGCCTTCGGCCAGGGCCAGGTCGGACAGCTCGCCAACCTGGAAGCGCAGCAGGTCGAGCTGGCCGGCATCGCCGATATTCGACTCGAGATCGTCGAGGGCCGCGCGCGCCGCCTGCCAGCGCTGGCAGGCGGCGACAACCGCGTCGAGAGTTCGGGCTGCAATCTGACGATCCAGTAGTTGGCGCTGCACGCTCGGCCGCTCGAGCTGCTGATGCTCGTGCTGGCCGTGAATCTCCACCAGCAGGGCGCCGAGTTCGGCCAGCTGCCCGACAGTGGCAGAGCGCCCGTTGATCCAGGCGCGCGACCCGCTGGGGGCGGTCAGGATGCGCCGCACGATCAGCTCGTCGCCTTCGGCGAGCGCCTGCTCGATCAGCCATTGCCGGGCCGGATCGGATTTTTCCAGGAAAAATACGGCCTCCAGCTCCGCCTGCCGGTGGCCGTCGGCGATCAGGCCGGCTTCAGCGCGCGCGCCGAGCAACAGGCCCAGGGCGTCGACCAGGATGGACTTGCCGGCCCCGGTCTCGCCGGTGATGGCGGTGAATCCGGGGTCGATGTCAATCTCGACTTCGCTGACGATGGCGAAATGGCGAATCGCGAGGTGGCGGAGCATGCTGGATCCGGTCGGGCCAGAAGCCCAACAAGCTAGCATCAAGAGCGCCATCTAACAACTCCGGTTGTATTGGCGCGAAAAGGCCCCCATTCTTGCGCGCAGGATCAAAACGTTCACGATCAGGGTGAATCGACATGGGTGACAACAACGAATCAGCCAACCCCGACCAGATGCCGGCAGACGAACAGGCCGGCCAGGCTCAGGCCACTCCGCAAGCTGAAGAAGAAACCGGCCAGGCGGCCGGCTCCGACGAGCTCCAGCGCGAAGTGGACAAGCTGCGCGAAGCGTTGCTGCGCACGCGCGCCGACATGGACAACATGCAAAAGCGTGCCGAACGCGAGATGGACAAGGCGCGGCGCTATCGACACGAGGCGATCATGCGCGACCTGCTGCCGGTCATCGACGGCCTGGAGCAGGGGTTGGAAAACGCCAGTGAGGGTGATTCGGCGCGCGAGGGGCTCGAGCTGACCCGCAAGCTGCTGCTCAAGGCGCTGCGCGATCACGGGCTCGAAGAGCTTGACCCGAAGGGCGAGCGCTTCGACCCGCAGTGGCACGAGGCCATCAGCATGCAGCCCGACGAGGACGCCGAGCCGGATACCGTAATGGTCGTGGTGCAGAAGGGCTATCGCCTGGACGATCGCCTGCTGCGGGCCGCGCGGGTCATCGTTGCCAGCGCGCCCTGAGCAAGCTGCCGATTCGGGCTGCGGTGATTGAAATGAGCACCGCGGGGCCCCACTAAACGGCTAGAGCGTCAAATAGCGCATATTCAACCAGATTTTCAAGACGAACCGAAACAGGATCAAAAGACCATGAGCAAGATTATCGGTGTTGACCTGGGAACCACCAATTCCTGCGTCGCCGTCATGGAGGGCGGCAAGGCACGCGTCATCGAGAACGCCGAAGGCGATCGAACGACGCCGTCGATCGTTGCCTTCACCAAGGACGACGAAGTACTGGTCGGCCAGCCGGCCAAGCGCCAGGCGGTTACCAATCCGGAACGCACGCTGTATGCGGTCAAGCGCCTGATCGGCCGCAAGTTCAGCGAAGATGTCGTGCAAAAGGACATCAAGCTTGTGCCCTACAAGATCATCGAGGCCGACAACGGCGATGCCTGGGTGCAGGTGGGTGACAAGAAGATGGCGCCGCCGGAAATTTCGGCGCGCACGCTGATGAAGATGAAGAAAACGGCCGAGGACTATCTGGGTGAGGAAGTCACCGAGGCGGTCATCACCGTGCCGGCCTACTTCAACGACTCGCAGCGCCAAGCGACCAAGGACGCCGGCCAGATTGCCGGCCTCAACGTCCGCCGCATCATCAACGAGCCGACGGCCGCCTCGCTGGCCTATGGCCTGGACAAGGAAGGCAAGGCCGATCGCAAGGTCGCGGTCTACGATCTGGGCGGCTGTACGTTCGACATTTCGATCATCGAAATTGCCGATGTCGACGGCGAGAAGCAGTTCGAGGTGCTGGCCACCAATGGCGACACCTTCCTGGGTGGTGAAGACTTCGACCTGCGCCTGATCGACTACCTTGCCGGCGAGTTCAAGAAGGAGCACGGCTTCGATCTGCACAACGATCCGCTGGCGCTGCAGCGCCTGCGCGAGGGCGCCGAGCGCGCCAAGATCGAGCTGTCGTCGACCGAGCAGACCGAGGTCAATCTTCCTTACATCACGGCGGATCAGACCGGTCCGAAGCATCTCAACATCAGGGTCACGCGCTCGAAGCTCGAGGCGCTGGTCGAGGAGCTGATCAAGCGCTCCATCGAGCCGTGCCGCACCGCGCTCAACGATGCCGGCCTGAAGGTCGACGAGATCGACGAGGTGATCCTGGTCGGTGGCCAGACCCGCATGCCGGCCGTTCAGAAGGCGGTGGCGGACTTCTTCGGCAAGGATCCGCGCAAGGACGTCAACCCCGACGAGGCCGTGGCCGTGGGCGCTGCCATTCAGGGCGGCGTGCTCTCCGGCGACGTCAAGGACGTGCTGTTGCTCGATGTCACGCCGCTGTCGCTGGGCATCGAGACCCTCGGCGGGGTGTTCACCAAGCTGATCGAGAAGAACACCACCATTCCCACGCGCGCCTCGCAGGTGTTCTCGACCGCCGACGACAATCAGTCGGCGGTGACCGTGCACGTGCTGCAGGGTGAGCGCGAGCAGGCTTCGGCCAACAAGTCGCTGGCCCGGTTTGATCTGGCTGGTATTCCGGCCGCCCCGCGCGGCGTGCCGCAGATCGAGGTCACCTTCGATATCGACGCCAACGGCATCCTGCACGTTTCGGCCAAGGACAAGGCCACCGGCAAGGAGCAGCGCATCGAGGTCAAGGCCGGCTCCGGTCTCTCGGACGAAGAGATCGAGAACATGGTGCGCGATGCCGAGACCCACCGCGAGGAAGACAAGAAGTTCCAGGAGCTGGTCTCGGCGCGCAACAACGCCGACAGCGTGGCGCACGCCACGCGCAGCAGCCTCGAAGAGCACGGGGACCAGATCGATGACGCGGTCAAGAGGAAGATCGAGGATGCGCTGGCCAAGGTCGACGAGGCCATGAAGGGCGATGACAAGGACGCCATCGAGTCGGCCGTCAACGAACTGCAGCAGGCCGGCGCCGAGCTCTACAAGGCTGCCGCCGAGAAGGCGCAGGCCGAAGAGAGCGGCAGCGATCCGGCAGGTGACTCCGGCGGTGAGGCGGCCTCCAGCGACGAAGAGGTGGTCGACGCCGAGTTCACCGAAGTGGACGACGACGACAAGAAGTGACTTTCGCGATTATCGCGAAAGTCATCCCGGACAGCGCACCGCGCTGATCCGGGACTGCCCCCAACGGGGTCGAAACTGAGAGACGAAGCCGAACGGCGCAAGCGCGCTGATTCGGGACTATCCTCGGCGCGGCAACAGGTCCCGGCTGATCGCAAGGCGGTTTCCGGGGCCATTGTTTACCAGGGCCGAGGTCGGCAAACAGGCAAGACAGCCAACGAGCGAACTTTTTGGGCATGCCCGCTGATTATTACGACATTCTCGGCGTTTCACGCGACGCCTCCGCCGACGAGATCCGCAAGGCGTACCGGCGCATGGCGCGCAAGCACCATCCGGACCGCAATCCGGATGACCCCGACGCCGAAGATCGGTTCAAGGAGGTGCGCGAGGCCCACGACGTGCTCAGAGACCCGCAAAAGCGCGCGGCCTATGACCGCTTCGGCCATGCCGGCGTCAACGGCGGCATGGGCGGGGGTGCGGGGCCGCAGGGCGGCTTTGGCGACATCAATGATATCTTCGGCGACATCTTCGGCGATATCTTCGGCGGCGGGCGGCGGCGTCAGAGCCAGTCGCGCCGCGGTCAGGATCTGCGCTACACGCTCGAGCTCGATCTCGAAGAAGCCGTTGCCGGCGTCGAAAAGGAAGTCAGCCTGCCCATGATGGGCAAATGCGAGACCTGCAGCGGCAGCGGTTCCAAGGGCGGCCAGCTCCACGTGTGTTCGACCTGCGGCGGGCAGGGCCAGGTGCGCATGCAGCAGGGTTTCTTTTCGGTTCAGCAGACCTGCCCGGCCTGCAGCGGCAGCGGTCGCACCATCACCGATCCCTGCAGTGACTGCAGCGGAACCGGCCAGATCCGCGAGACCAGAACCCTGCAGATCAGCATTCCCGCCGGCGTGGATACCGGCGACCGCATCCGCCTCAGCGGCGAGGGCGGCGCGGGCGCCCAGGGCGGCGGCGCCGGAGATCTGTATGTCGACGTTCAGGTTCGTCCGCATCCGCTGTTTCAGCGCGACGGCGACGACCTGTACTGTGATGTGCCCATCACCATCACCACCGCGGCGCTTGGCGGCCAGATGAAAGTGCCCACGCTCGACGGCTCGGTCATGCTCAAGATTCCGGCCGAAACGCAGTCCGGCAAGGTCTTTCGGCTGCGCGGCAAGGGCGTGCAGTCGGTGCGCTCGCGCTCGGCCGGCGATCTGCTGTGTCGCGTCGAGGTCGAAACACCGGTCAGCCTCAGCCGCGAACAGAAGGATCTGCTCAGGCAACTGCAGGAAAGCCTGGATGACCAGCCCGAACAGAGCCCGCAGTCGACCGGCTGGACCGACCGGGTCAAGAGCTTCTTCGATCGAATGGGCTTCTGATCCGACCGCCTGATGGTTGGTCCAGTGTCCCCCGCGCAGGGTACACTGGCGGGTCATGAGCCTGCAGATTCTCGTCAGCGGCGCCACCGGCGCGGTGGGCCGCATCATCACCGAAGTCATCGAGTCCGATGCACACCTTGCCGTGGCTGGCAAGGCGACCAGCCGCGAGTTCTTCGAGCCCGATGTCGAGGCCGATGTCATCGTCGATTTTTCCCACCCCGAACTGCTTGGACGGGTGGTTCAGTTCGCCGCCAGGCGACGGATTCCGCTGGTGACCGGCACCACCGGCATCGGCCAGCCGCTGCAGCGCGAAATTCACGCCGCCGCCGAGCGCGTTGCCGTATGCCAGGCGGCCAATTTCAGCGTTGGCGTCAATCTGCTGGCGCGCCTGGCGGCGCAGGCCACCCGCGCCCTGGGAGAGGACTTCGACATCGAAATCCTCGAAGCGCATCACCGCCGCAAGCTGGATGCACCATCGGGAACGGCCCTGTGGCTTGGTGAGGTTGTCGCCGCCGCGCGCCACCAGAAGCTGGCCGATCAGGCCGTTCACGACCGCAGCCAGCGCCGCCAGCCGCGCACGAGCGGTGAGATCGGCTTCCAGGCCATACGTGGCGGCGACGTGGCCGGCGAGCACACCGTCTATTTCCTGGCCGACGGCGAGCGCCTGGAGCTGAGCCACCGCGCCAGCGACCGGCGCGTATTCGCCCGCGGCGCATTGCTGGCGGCACGCAGGATTATCGACGAGCCGGCCGGCCTGATCGACTTCTCCAATCTGGTTCTGGCGTCGACCTGAAGAACAGGCGGAAAAAGTTTGACAGAATCGGGGTCGTCGACTAGAATGCCCGGCTTGTTGTGGGGCCATAGCTCAGCTGGGAGAGCGCTACAATGGCATTGTAGAGGTCGG
>CAYUPK010000025.1:0-35489 GCA_964446675.1 uncultured Wenzhouxiangella sp. | reverse complement strand
TCGGCCTGTTCGGCGGCGCCGGCGTGGGCAAGACCGTCAACATGATGGAGCTCATCCGCAACATCGCCATCGAGCACTCCGGCTACTCGGTCTTTGCCGGCGTCGGCGAGCGTACCCGCGAGGGCAACGACTTCTACCACGAGATGAAGGACTCCAACGTCCTCGACAAGGTGGCCCTGGTCTACGGCCAGATGAACGAGCCGCCGGGCAACCGCCTGCGAGTGGCCCTGACCGGTCTGACCATGGCCGAGTACTTCCGCGATGAAGGTCGCGACGTGCTGATGTTCATCGACAACATCTACCGCTACACCCTGGCCGGTACCGAAGTATCCGCGCTGCTGGGCCGCATGCCATCGGCCGTGGGCTATCAGCCGACCCTGGCCGAGGAAATGGGCGTATTGCAGGAGCGCATTACCTCGACCAAGACCGGCTCGATCACCTCGATCCAGGCCGTCTACGTGCCGGCCGACGACCTCACCGACCCGTCGCCTGCCACGACCTTCGCCCACCTCGACGCCACCGTCGTGCTCTCGCGCCAGATCGCCGAGCTGGGCATCTATCCGGCCGTCGATCCGCTCGACTCGACCTCGCGTCAGCTCGACCCGCTGGTCGTCGGTCAGGAACACTACGATGTCGCGCGCGCGGTGCAGAACACCCTGCAGCGCTACAAGGAGCTCAAGGACATCATCGCCATTCTCGGCATGGACGAACTGAGCGAAGAGGACAAGCTGACCGTGGCGCGCGCGCGCAAGGTCGAGCGCTTCTTCTCGCAGCCGTTCTTCGTTGCCGAGGTGTTCACCGGCTCGCCGGGCGTCTACGTCTCGCTCCAGGACACGATTCGCGGCTTCAAGGGCATTTGCGAAGGCGAATACGACCATCTGCCCGAACAGGCCTTCTACATGGTGGGCACCATCGAAGAAGCCGTCGAGAAGGGTGAAAAGATGGCCGAGAAGGCAGCCTGAGGCTGTCGCCCCTCCCGATCAAGGCAACTGAAATGGCATCAACTATTCACTGCGACATCGTCAGCGCTGAATCCGAGATCTTCTCCGGCGAGGCCACCATGGTGGTCGTTACCGGCGAAGAAGGCGAACTCGGCATTGCGCCCCGGCACGCCCCGCTGCTGACCCGGCTCAAGCCCGGTCAGGTTCGGGTCATGCTGCCTGAAGGCGAAGAGGAGTTCTACTACATCTCCGGTGGCCTGCTCGAGGTGCAGCCGCACGTGGTCACGGTGCTTTCGGATACCGCGGCCAGGGCCAGCGACCTCGACGAGGCTGCGGCACTCAAAGCCAAGGAAGAGGCCGAAAAAGCCCTGTCCGATCGCCAGGCCGGCATGGAGCTGGCTCAGGCCCAGGCGCAACTGGCCGAGGCCATGGCGCAGCTGGCCGCGCTCGAGCGCCTGAGAAGAACCCTGAAGCGCTGACCAGAACCCGCGCTGATCTGTACACCGAATGCCCCGGCCCGACCGGGGCATTTCCGTTCATGGCTATGGTCGACAGGGCAAATCTGGTATCTTGAAGTCCCAAAAAGGGAAGGAGAACACCATGGCAACACACATCCGTGTGCTCATGATCATGGTTCTCGCCATCGGTGTCGCGGGCTGCGGCGGCGGAGATGCCCTGCCCGATAACGAGCGTCTTCTGAACGCTTTTGAACAGGGGCGCACGGGAGTCTGGGTCAGTGGCCACGGTACCGTAGCGCAGCTGATCGGCGATGAAACCATTGCCGGCCAGGTTCATCAGCGCATGATCGCCGACGTCGACGGACGCCTGAGCCTGATCATCAGGCATTCGCTCGATGCCTCCGAACGCGTGCCCGTCGCACTGGGCGACACGGTGGCGTTTCAGGGGCGTTATGAATGGAACGGCCGCGGCGGCGTCCTGGGCCACACCTACCGCGATCCTGAGCAGCCCGGCCAGGGCGGCTGGATCCGCCACGACGGAACGACCTACGACTAGGGGCGGCGTCTCCGGGATTGCCAGGGTCCGGCGTGGGCCGGCGCCCGGAACCTGCCGCTGTCAGGGCGCGTCGCCGCTGTAGCGCTGCGGTTCGGCGCCTTCCACGTTGCCAATCTCGGCGCTGTCGTGAACGAAGAGATCCACCGGGCGCTCGAAAACGAGCGGACCGTCGACCTTGCTGTTCGCGCCGATGATGACCCGGACGGGATTATTTTCGCCGAACGACATGACCTTGGGCTTGGCCACCTTGAGACGACCCTTGATGTGGCTCCCATCGAGAATCTCGATGTTCCCATTCGTCGTTCCGATGGCCGCGGCCTCCGCGCCGGTCAGCCTGATACGACCGTTCACCGTTGACACCGTACCGTCGGCCACCGCGCCGGATTCAAGGCTGATGCTGCCGTTGACCGTGCTGACCGATCCGGCCACACGACTCCGCTCTCCGACACCCACCCGGCCATTGACGTTTTCCAGGCTGCCGTTGACCACGACCGCCTCGGCCAGGCTGATGCTTCCATTTACGGCGCTCATCTCGCCGACGACTGAATCCGATCCCACCTCGACCGAGCCATTCACCGATGAGACTTCGCCGTTGACCTGGCAGTTACTGCCGATACTGATCGAACCGTTGACGACCGAGATGTCGTCGTCGTGGACTGAACCGTCGGCCAGCGAAAAGTCTCCCACAACCGAACCGCAGCCAACGAGCAGCAAGATGGCAAACAGAACAAGGGCAGCGTGCTTCATGGCCTGGACTCCTTCGGAATGGACAGCAGCCGGACAATGATGCCCCAACCCGGCCAGGACGCGCCAGTGTCCTGGTAAATTGCTGTCTGCGCTACATCTCGTCGTTCGGCCGATTCTCGTCGACGGTCAGCGGCAGGGTACACTAGCGCCACAGTGACCGAAGACCTCGCCAAACTCACCGCCCGCCTGCGCGAACTCCGCCAGGAGCACCGTGATCTCGACCAGGCCATCGAGCGCATGGCCGACAACCCGGCCGTCGACCAGCTCCAGATGCGTCGTCTCAAGAAGCGCAAACTGCGCCTGCGGGACCAGATTGCGTGGTATGAGAGTCGCTTGATCCCGGATCTGGATGCTTAGCAGCGGCCCCCGCCGCCCCCTACCCGTCTTCCCCGGTCAAGTCGAGCAGCTCTGGCGTGACCTGGATGATGGTGTGGCGGATTTCCTTGCTGAGCACCAGCTTGGCGTCGCGCGCGAAGGACTGGAGCTTGCGGCCGAAAACCAGACAGTTGTCGTCGTCGCGGGCAAGAAAGCCACTTTCGAACATTGCCTCGATGAACTGCCTGAACAGCGTGCGATCGTAGAATTCCGGGGCCTCGAACTCGTGCAGCAGCGAAATGCGCTGGGCGGCCAGGATGCAAAGCTGCTCGAGCTGGCGGCGGTTGAGCCGGCCCGAGCCGTTCTTGACCAGCACGGCCATGGTGATGAAGTAGCGTTCGAAGGTCTGCAACAGCGAGCCGCCAAGCAGGCGCAGGTAGTAGCTCTGGTCGCTGCCGCCGGGCGCGCGCCGCAGCTCGTCGCCGTGGGCGCGCAGCAGCTCGAGCTCGATGAGCGTGTCGATGCAGCGCTCGACCACGCCGTCGAGCTCGTCCTCGCTCCAGGGCAGAAACAGCTCCCGCCTCAGGAATGGATAGACGGTGCGGCTGAGCTCGCGCAGGCGCGAGCGGCGCACGCGCTGGGCATTGAGGAAGCAGCAGGCAATCCAGGAGCTGATCGCCATCAGATGTGCGGTGTTGTTGCGGAAATAGGTCAGCAGCACCGCACGCGTGGCATCGGTTCGTATGATGTTGCCCAGGCGGTGTTCCTGGCGTTCGACAATGTCGAGCTCCAGGCCGTATTCGATCACCTGGCCCGGCGTCATGCGCGTGATCGTGATGCGATCCGAATAGCTGCTCAGGCGCACCACGTTCTTGAGCACGCCAATCATCTTTTCCAGATCGTCTTCGTCGAGCGCGTGCTTGCGGCTGGCCAGCAGGGCGGTGGCAAGCAGATTGACGGGATTGACGTCGGCCGAGCGATTGATGTTGACCATGATGCGGTTGGCCAGCTCATCGATCACGGGATTGAGCCAGGGTGGCTTGCTGCCATTTTCCAGCCGCTCGGACCGCCAGTCGGGATTGTGGGCGTCGAGCAGATTCGCAAGCTTGACCGGCTCTCCGAAACTGACTGCCACCTCACCGTAGTTCTTGCGCAATATGTTGATCACATTACGAAAATCGGAAAGAGATTCGGGCTTTTTTTGCTGGCCGGAAAGCTCGGAGATATATGAGTTGCCCTCGGCCAGGCGCTCGTAGCCGATATAGACAGGCTGAAAGAGCACCGGACGCGAGGGGTTGCGCAGAAAGCCGCGCACGGTGATTGAGAGCATGCCCAAGCGCGGTGGAAGAAGCCGGCCAGTGCGCGAGCGCGTGCCCTCGATGAAGTACTCCAGGGCCACACCCCGGTCGAGGATCAGCGCCACATACTGATTGAACACCGCCGCGTAGAGCGGTTGTGACCGGAACGAGCGCCGCAGAAAGAAGGCGCCTCCCCGTCTGAGCAACGGCCCGACGATGGGCATGTTGAGATTGACCCCGGCCGCGATATGGGGTGGAACAAAGCCCCGGTGATAGAGCAGATACGACAGCAGCATGTAGTCGATATGGCTGCGATGGCACGGCACGTAGACGATCTCATGGCCGGCCTGGGCTTCGCGAAACTGGCTGAAGTGGTGAACGGCCACGCCGCGGTAGATCCGGCTCCAGAACCAGGTCAGCAGCATGTCGGCAATGCGGACGAAGGCGTAGGAATAGTCAGCGGCGATTTCCCGGGCGTACTTGCGCGCCATCAGCTCGGCCTTTTGCTCGCTGATTTCCTCGCGCCGCGCCTTGGCCGCGATGGCCTGCTGGACCGACTCGGAGCGGATGATGCGCTCGACGAGCGTGCGGCGGTGCGAGCGATCCGGGCCGATGGCAGAGGTGCGCACCCGCTTGAAGTGGACCCGCAGCACCCGGCTGATGCGCCCGAGCGCCTGCGAGCTGTCCTCGGTCTCGGCCAGCACTTCGCCCACGTCCACCGGCTTGCCGAACTGCACCATCGTGGCGCGACCGTTGATGAAGGTCGAAAACAGCCGGCGCACGCGACCGGCCACGTCCCAGTCCTCGGAGAACAGGATCTTGAAGATGCTGTCCTCCTTGTCGGGCGCACGCCCGATGAGGACCGTGACCGGCACGATCTGCACGCGGCCGAGCTCGGCGACATCGGCGTGCTCGAGCAGCTCGCGCAGGATCGGCGAGTAGCGGCGGCGCTGCGGGCGGCGAATGAAGAAGCCGCCGTAGCGCCGCGAAGCCCCATACGAGCGCGGCAGCCAGGCACTACCCACTCGAAACGGTTCTCCCGGCCGCGGCCAGTCGAGCCTGCGGCAGACCTCGTCGAGAATCAGCAGCGAGCTGAGCGCATAGGTATCGAGCACGAAGAACACCGGGCGATCCGGGTCGATCTCCAGCTCCGAAAGTTCTTCGGGCAGCACCATCGTGCGCACCCACCAGTGGAGGATGCGCCGGAGCAGGTTCAGCCAGGCACCGTAGAGGCGGGCCGACAAACCGATTGAAGGGCTGGTTCGCTGCATGAGAGGGCCGGGGTTCGGACGGGCAAGTTTACCATCGGGGCCGACGACGCCTGGCGGGCAAAGAAAAACCGGGCGCCCTGGGGCGGCCCGGTAAATCCGGTTTGAACCGGAAAGGACTGAACTGATTGTTGGTCGTTACTTGCGGGGGCGCGAGTCAGACTCGATCTTCACCTCCCTCGAGAGGGGATGATATACCAGCGCCGCAGACTTAATCAAGCGTTTCATGAGGTCACTGTAACTAACTGAAATAACGTGCGATTTCGGTCTGCAGGGCAGCGGCAGCAGCGGCTGGATCCGCAGCGTCGCGAATCGGGCGGCCGACCACGATGTAATCTGCGCCGGCGCCAAACGCCTCGCCGGCGCTGAGCGTGCGCTTTTGTTCGTCGCGGTTGGCCACGGGGCGGATGCCGGGGCAGACCGCGATCAGGCGATCATCGACCTCGCGGCGCAGCGCGGCAACCTCCAGCCCCGAGGAAATCACGCCGCTGCAGCCGATCTCGAAGGCGCGCCTGGCGCGCGAGAGCACCAGTGACTCGACGTCACAGTCAAAGCCCAGATCATCGAGATCGCCCTGATCCAGGCTGGTCAGGGCCGTTACGGCCAGAATGCCCATCTCGCCGCGGTTGGCCACAGCCTCGGCGAGCATGCCGTCGTTGCCGTGCACGGTCAGAAAATCCACGTCGCGGCGGGCAAGCTGAGCGGTGGCGCGGCCGACCGTGGGCGGAATGTCGAACAGCTTGAGATCGGCGAACACACGCTTGCCGCGCTGCTTGAGTTCATCGGCGAGCTCGAAATAGTGCCCGCTCAGGAAAAACTCCAGCCCGATCTTGTAGAACCGGACGTGCTCGCCGAGCTGGCGGATCAACTGCCGGGCCCGATCGATGTCGGGCACGTCGAGCGCGAAGATCAGTCGTTCCCTGTCGGGAATGTGCTGGCGGTTGTCAGGCAGGCTCATGAAAATGCTCCAGGATGTTCGGGGCAATCCGCTCGGGATTGACCATGTGCAGATGGTGGCCGCCGGGGCAGCTCACCGGTTCGCAATGGTGTTCGAGGGCGGCCAGGCGGCGCTCGAAAGCGCGGCTTGCCAGCAGCCCGCTGGGTGGGTCGGAATGGATGTTGAGCACCGGCGCTTCGATGTGGGCGAGCAGGTCGATGACCTGCGGCTCGGTGTAGCGATGGGCGGTCGGCCAGGTCAGACGCAGATCGTGGCCCCACTGCCAGCCGCCGTCGACCTCGATCAGGCCGCGTTCGGCCAGCAGTCGGGCCGCCGAATCGCTCAGGTCGTTGCCCTGCTGGCGGGCCGCGATGGCGTCGCTCTTGTGGGCATGAACCCGCCGCTGCCGTGGTTTCGAGCGGGCCACGGCCGTTCTCCAGCCCTCGGCGGTTCGCTCGGCCGGCGCGGTCAACGGGCCCAGGCCTTCGATCAGAACCATGGACCGGATGCGCTCGGGCGCGGCCGACGCGACCAGGGTCGAAACCGCCCCGCCGAGGGAGTGGCCGAGCAGATTTGCCCGCGGCCAGCCCAGGGCGTCGAGCGCGGCCAGCACGTCGAAGCTGTAGTCGTCGAAGTGATAGCGCGCGCCGTCGGGGCGCGGCGCCGACAGGCCGTGGCCGGGAAAGTCGATGGCCACCAGATCGAGGCCGTCGAGGTGTTCGGCCAGCGGCAGAAACGAGTGGGCGTTGTCGAGCCAGCCGTGCAGGGCCAGCACCGGCACGTCACCCCGGCGCCAGCGCAGACCCCGGATGCGGCCGTCGAGCAGTTCGATCGAATCAGTCTGCACCATCAGTCCAGCCGCTCGAGGTTGGCATAGGACAGGACCAGCCACTTCTGTCCGGCGGTCTCGAAGTTGATCTGTACGCGCGCGCCGGCCCCGCTGCCCTCGACGTTGACCACTGTGCCAATGCCAAATCGTTCGTGGCTGACGGTCGAGCCGAGCGAAAAGTCGTGGTCCGGGCCGGGCTGCGAGGCGGCGATGCTGCCCAGGCCCGGGCCGGCGTAGCGCGCTTGGCGCGGGCGCACCTGCTCGACCAGCTCATCGGGCAATTCGTCCAGAAAGCGCGAGGGATACGTAGTCGAGGTCTGGCCGTGGAGCATGCGCGACTCGGCGTAGGTCAGGTACAGGCGCTGCATGGCGCGGGTCATTCCGACGTAGCACAGCCGGCGCTCCTCGGACAGGCGGCCGGGCTCCTCGGCCGACTTGCGGTGAGGGAACAGGCCTTCTTCCATACCTGACATGAACACCAGCGGAAACTCCAGGCCCTTGGCCGAGTGCAGGGTCATGAGCTGGACGCAGTCCTGCCACTGTTCGCCCTGGTGCTCGCCGGCCTCGAGCGCGGCCTGGGCCAGAAACGAGGCCAGCGGACTCAGGCCCGCCTGCTCGTCTTCCAGCGGCTGGTCGAAGGTTTCGGCGGCGCGTACGAGCTCGGTGAGGTTTTCCTCGCGCGATTCGGCGCGATCGGGCGCCTCGCGCTGGCGATACCAGCGCGCCAGGTCGGCGGTTTCGACCACCGCCGACATCAGCTCACCCAGCGAGGCCTCGCGCGTGCGCTGGTCGAGATCGTTGATGATTTCGAGAAAACCGGCCAGGGCATTGCCCGCGCGCGCGGCGAAGGCACCGCGCTCGCGCATGGCCGTGGCGGCGGCGAACAGCGAGGTGCCAGCCAGGCGCGCATGCTCGCGGATGGCGGCCACGGTGCGCTCGCCGATGCCGCGCGCGGGCACATTGACCACGCGCTCGAAGGCGGGGTCGTCGTCGCGGTTGTGCACCAGGCGCAGATAGCCCATGGCGTCCTTGACCTCGGCGCGCTCGAAGAAGCGCTGGCCGCCGTAGACACGGTAGGGAATGCCTTCGGCCAGAAGCTGGTGCTCGAACAGGCGCGACTGGGCGTTGGAGCGATACAGCACCGCCACCTCGGAGGCCGAGCCGCCCTGCTCGAGCCAGTCGCGAATGCGCGCGACGATGAACTCGGCCTCCTCCTCCGCGCTGAAGGCCGAGAAGATACGGATGGGCTCGCCCTGTTCGCCCTCGGTCCACAGGTTCTTGCCCATGCGCTCGTCGTTGTGGGCGATCACGCGGTTGGCGGCTTCGAGAATGGTGGCGGTCGAGCGATAGTTCTGCTCCAGGCGAATCATGGCCGGGTCGAAGTCGCGGGCGAAGTCGGACACGTTCTCCACCCGCGCGCCGCGCCAGCCGTAGATCGACTGGTCGTCGTCGCCGACCACGAACAGGCGGGCGCGGTCGCCGGCAATGATGCGCACCAGCGCGTACTGGAGCTTGTTGGTGTCCTGAAACTCGTCGATCAGGATGTGCGCGAAGCGGTCGCGGTACTGCTGCTGGCGCGCGGGGTTGTTGCGCAGCAGCTCGAGTGTCCGCAGCAAAAGCTCGGCGAAGTCGACCAGGCCGGAGCGTTCGCAGTAGTCCTGGTAGTGACGGTAGATGGAGACCTGCGTGAGCGCGTGCGGATTGTCGAACGGCTCGATGTGCTCGGGCCGCCGGCCGTCGTCCTTGTGGTGGTTGATCAGGCCCTGCATCTGGCGGGCCGGAAACTCGCCCTCGTCGAGCTCCATGTCGCGGATCACCCGCCGGATCAGGCGGTACTGGTCCTCGCTGTCGAGGATCTGGAAGGTCTCGGGCAGGCCGACGTCGGCGGCGTGCATGCGCAGGATGCGGTGGCAGATGCCGTGGAAGGTGCCGATCCACAGCCCGTCGGGGCGCAGGCCGAGAAGCTGGCCGACGCGCGCGCGCATCTCGCCGGCGGCCTTGTTGGTGAAGGTCACCGCCAGCAGGCCCATCGGACTGACGTGGTGGACCTGAATCAGCCAGGCGATCCGATGCACCAGCACGCGCGTCTTGCCCGAGCCGGCGCCGGCGAGCACGAGCACGTGGCCGTCCTCGGCGGTGACGGCCTCGCGCTGGGCGTCGTTGAGTTCGTCGAGAAGGTGGCTGACGTCCATGGCTTGCTATCGGGCCTCGGTAAGAATCCGGGACTCGGGACTCGGGGCTCGGGACTCGAAGGGGCGTCTCGGCTCTGTGACCGGGTTCGATGGGCACAGGAGCGAAACCTCCAGGGGCTCTCGCTCGTCAAGCCTGCCAGTAGCGAGTCCCGAATCCCGAGTCCCGAGTCCCGGCCTTTTCAACGAGTCCCGAGCGCTTGATCGCAACCCCATAACTCAGCCGCCCTCCACGGCCCGATCCACGGCACGGAAGCCGATATCCGAGCGGTAGAACGCGTCTTCGAAGCCGATATGAGCGACCCAGTGGTAGGCGCGGTCCCGGGCTTCGGCGATATTCTCGCCCAGGGCGCACAGGGCCAGGACGCGGCCGCCGCTGGTGACCACCTGGCGGTGGTCGTCCAGAGCCGTGCCGGCGTGGAAAACCTTGACGTGGTCGGGGAAGTTCGACTGCAGGCCGCTGATTGGATGACCCTTTTCGTAACTTTCGGGATAACCCCCGGCGGCCATGACCACGGCCAGCGCCGTGCGCTCGTCCCATTCCGGCTCGATCTCAGCGAGCCTGCCCTCAAGCGCGTGTTCGATGATCTCGACCAGATCGGATTCGAGTCGCAGCAGGATCGGTTGGGTTTCGGGGTCGCCGAAGCGCACGTTGAATTCCAGCAGTTTCGGCCCCGCAGCGGTCAGCATCACGCCGGCGTAGAGAAAACCGGTAAACGGCAGCCCTTCGTCGGCCAGGCCCTCGAGCGTGGGCTCGATGATCTCTTCGACGATACGGCGGTGCACTGCCTCGTCGACGACCGGAGCCGGAGAGTAGGCGCCCATGCCGCCGGTGTTGGGGCCGCGGTCGCCGTTGTCGCGCCGCTTGTGATCCTGGCTCGAGGCCATGGGCAGGAACTGCCGGCCGCTGGCGACGACGATGAAGCTTGCTTCCTCGCCGATGAGAAACTCCTCGATGACCACTCGCCGGCCGGCCTGGCCGAAGCCCTTGCCGGAGAGCATGTTTTCGAGTGTGGCCTGCGCCTCTTCCTCGGTTTCGACAATGACCACGCCCTTTCCGGCGGCCAGGCCGTCGGCCTTGAGTACAACCGGCAGGCCGATGCCGCGCAGCATCTCCATGCCCTCTTCGACGCTTTCGACGACGCCAAATGCCGCGGTGGGAATGTCGTGGCGGAACATGAAGTCCTTGGCAAACGCCTTCGACGACTCCAGGCGCGCGGCTTCGGCGCGCGGGCCGAAGCACTGCAGCCCGGCAGCTTCGAATCGATCGACGATGCCGGCAGCCAGCGGCGCTTCGGGGCCGACCACGGTCAGAGCGATCGCCTCGGAGCGGGCCAGCTCGAGCAGGCCGTCGATATCTTCGGCGCCCACATCGGCATTGCGCACGCCCGGCTCGACAGCCGTGCCGGCATTGCCGGGCGCGACGATGACCTCACTGACCCTGTCCGACTGTGCCAGCTTCCAGGCCAGCGCATGCTCGCGGCCGCCACCACCGACGATGAGGAGTTTCATGGGAGATATCCGATGTCTGGGTGCCTTGGATATTGTACAGCGGCTGTCCGGGGGTTAAGGGCTTCCGGAGGCTCGGGAAATGATCAAATTTCAAGCACCAGGCAGCAAACAAATTTCAATGCCGAAAGTGCCTCCGCCCCGTCAAAACCATGGCGAGGCCGTGTTTGTCACAGGCATCGATGACTTCCTGGTCTCGCTTCGAGCCGCCGGGCTGGATGACGGCGCGGATGCCGCGCTCTGCCGCCGCCTCGATGCTGTCGGCGAAGGGGAAGAAGGCGTCGGAGGCCATCACGGCGCCGTTCAGGTTCAGGCCTGCGGCCTCGGCCTTGAGGGCGGCAAAGCGCGCGGAGTCGACGCGGCTCATCTGGCCGGCGCCGATGCCGACCGTGGCGCGGTCTTTTGCGTAGACAATGGCGTTGGAGCGCACCATTCGCGCCACCGCCCAGGCAAATCGCAGGTCGTCGAGTTCGGCGTCCGAAGGTGAGCGTTCAGTGACGACCTCAAGCTGCGGCAGGGTCTGCCAGTCGTCGCCGGCCTGCACCAGCCAGCCGCCGTCGATGGCGCGCAGTTCCAGTGGCTGCGGGGCGGCGTCGCCGGGGGTGAGCACGCGAACGTTGGGTCTGGCGGCCAGCATCTCGCGCGCCTCGCTGCTTGCTGACGGGGCAATCAGCACCTCCATGAACTGCCTGAGCAGCCGTGTGCTGAGCTCGCCGTCGACCTCGCGGTTGACCGCGATGATGCCGCCGAAGGCCGAAGTCGGGTCGCAGGCCAGCGCCTTGTCGTAGGCTTCGGCGACATCGCCGCCCACGGCGGCACCACAGGGGTTGCCGTGTTTGACGATCACGCACGCCGGCGCGTCCGCCAGGCTGCGCAAGCCGGCCCAGGCGGCGTCGGCGTCGAGCAGGTTGTTGTAGCTCAGCGCCTTGCCCTGCAATGGCTGGCAGCCGGTCAGGCCTTGCGCGCTCTGGCCGCGAACCCGGTAAACGCCGGCTGCCTGGTGCGGGTTTTCGCCGTAGCGCAGCGGCTGGATGGCGTCGAGGCTCAGGTTGATCTTCGGCGGCAGCTCGCTGTCGGCGTCGCGGGCTGAAAGCCACTGGCTGATCTGACCGTCGTAGGCGCAGGTGTGGGCGAAGGCCTTCGTGGCCAGTTCACGACGGCCGCGCTCATCGGGCAGTGCGGGCAGCGACGCGGTGAAGCCCGGATAGTCGCCGGGGTCGCACAGCACGCAGACATCGCGATGATTCTTGGCCGCGGCACGCAGCATGGCCGGACCTCCGATGTCGATATTCTCGATGGCCACGCCCAGGCTGCAGTCGGGCCGCGCCACGGTCTCGGCAAAGGGGTAGAGGTTGACCACCACCACGTCGATGCGCTCGATGCCGTGCTCGGCCATGACTTCGGCATCGGCATCACGCCGGGCGAGAATGCCGCCGTGGATTGTCGGGTGAAGCGTCTTGACGCGCCCGCCCATGATTTCGGGAAAGCCGGTCAGCTCGCCCACCTCGGTGACCGGCAGGCCTGCGTCTTTCAGGGTTTGAGCGGTGCCGCCGGTCGACAGCAGCCCGAATCCGGCCTGGTCGAGGCGGCGCGCCAGTTCCACCAGCCCGCCCTTGTCGGACACGCTCAGCAGGGCCCAGCGTCGATTCGAGTCGTTCATGAAAGGAGGTTACTCCAGGCCGTAACGGCGGATTCGGCTGCGCAGCGTGGTTCGGGTAATGCCCAGCATACCGGCCGCCCGCGACTGGTTGCCGCCGGTTTGTTCGAGAACCGTTTCGACCAGCGCCCGCTCGGCCTCGCCCATGATCAGGCCGTGCAGGTTGTCGGGCGGGGTGTTGCCCATGTCGTTCAGATACTGGCGCACAACGCAGCGCACGAATTCGTGCAGGCACGGACCCTGATCTGGCTGCTTATCGTACAAGCTTCGAATCCCTCGACAGGCTTGATGGTGTTCGGCCACGCGGTGAGCCGTAAACTTTAGCACAATTGACCGGCGCGAAGGCTGCTGCACCCGGGTCGGCGTCACTCGGCCCCGGCTGGGTGAAAACGCATCTGGAAGCCGGCCGGCTGGCCGGATCCGACCACGAACTCCAGCAGGATCGGCATGACCACGCCCGAAGGCAGCCCGCGCGCGATCGCCTCGGGATCGCGCACGTATTCCCGGGGCGTGAGGCGGCGAACGCCCAGGACCTGCTGGCTGGCGTCGAAGAATCTGACTTCCACGATCGGGAAGGGAATCGATGCGTCGGCCTGGTTGCGCAGGCTCGCGCTGATGACCACCGCGTCGTTCAGGCCGGGGTGCGGGTGCAGGTCGCGCGAAACGATCTGGATGACCTCGTTGGGGTCAAGGCCGGCATCGAGCGGGTGTGAGCCGCCGAGCCAGTGCGCCACCGGCGTGTGCCACAGCGTCCCCAACTGAAGCACGAGAATCAGCAGCAGGATGCCGCTGACGGCCGGCCACAGCCAGCGGCGAGCCTTGCTGTGTGACCTTTCGCTCTCGAAGCCGGGCAGCGGCTCGCTGGCGGCGGCTTCTTCCCCGGGCTCGTCGAAATACTCCACCGGCAGCTCGGCCTGGATCATGTCAGGGTGCTCGAGCATGGGCGGCATGCCGCTGCCGCGAAGCGGCTCGTCGGATGCGTCGGGGTGGTGTTCGAATAATTCGGACAGGCCGTTGAAGGTCTTTCCGCAGTTGCCGCAGCGCAGTACGCCGGCGGCTTCGGCCAGCAGCCGGGCCCGTAGTTCGTAGACTGCCTGGCAGGCCGGACAGCGCGTGTACACGGTGGCGGTCTCAGCCGTCCGCGTCGCGCGGCGCGGTCAGCTCGCGATAGCGCTCGAGGTTGGCGGCGAACCGATCACGGGTCCTTTGCTTGCGGACCTCCAGTCGCCCCAGGTCGCGGCGCAGTCCTCGCAGCTCGGCGCGGGTCGCCTCGATATCGGCCCGAAGCCTTTCGGGTACATCCTGCCCCTTGCGGCTGAGGTCGGCCGCTCGTCCGATCAGTGTTTCGAAACGATTCTCGACAAGATCCAGGGCCATGTGGGTCGAGGTGCGCTGGCTTTCGAGGCCGGCCAACTGCATATCGAGCGCCTTGCGCAGATCCTCCTCGCTGCTGTAGGTGGCCAGCAGCATGCGATCGCGCGCTTCCTGGCTGCGTTCGGCGGCTTCCTGTCTGGCCTGTTCGGCGCGCTGACGCCGTCGCTCGGCGATCTGTTCGGGGCTGAGTGCCGGTTCAACGCGTTCGCGCACCATGCCGTCGGGCCCCAGGCGGACATAGCCGTAGTCCTTGAATTCGGGCGGGACGCTCTGGCCGTAGTGGGTTTCGCCCTGGTCGTCGACCCAGCGATAAACGGACTGGGCCTGGGCCACGGACGCGGCCAGGGCAAGCGGCAGGACCAGCAGCAGAATCTTGCGTAGCATCGTGGAAATCAGGCGCCGTAGCGTTGTTTGTAGCCTATCACGGCATCAAGACTGGCCGGCGGACGGTCGTGGGAGGCCAGCCAGTCGATGAGATCCTGCAGCCTGGCAATCGCTACCACCTGCAGTCCTTGTGCTTCGACCGCCTGCACCGCCGATCGTTCGCCCTCGGCACCGCGTTCCTGGCGATCGAGCGCGATGGCCACGCCGGTCGCGCTCGCGCCGGCATCGGCAATGATCTCCAGTGCCTGGCCGATCGAGGTGCCGGCCGAAATCACGTCGTCGACGATCAGCACCCGGCCGGCCAGCGGCGCACCGACCAGCATGCCGCCTTCGCCGTGATCCTTGGCTTCCTTGCGGTTGTAGGCAAACGGCACGTCGATGCCGTGATCGCGCGCCAGGCTCAGCGCCACCGCCGCGGCCAGGGGAATGCCCTTGTAGGCGGGGCCGAAGAGCATGTCGAAGGCCAGGCCGGCATTGACGCTCGCATCGACAATCGCATCAGCATAGCAGCGCGAAAGCGTGTCGATGGCCGAGCCGGTACTGAACTCGCCGGCGTTGAAGAAGTACGGGCTTTCCCGGCCGGACTTCAGGGTGAATCGGCCAAAGCGCAGCGCCTCGCGGTCGAGCGCAAGCTGAAGGAAGCGGGTCGTGAAGGGCTTGAGCATGCCTGTATTTTACTAGGGTCATGCAGCGTTGGCGCGCCGGGCTGACTCCGGGCGCCTTGATCCCGCACAATCACGACCCGGGAAGCCGGCTCAGCCGCCTTCCGGGCCCCGCATGGTCGAGCGGATGTCGAGCAGCATGTTCTGTGTTCGCTCCTGCTCGATCTTGAGTTCGCGCTGGGTGATGCAGCGGCGGCGCGCGATGCGGCTGCCGGTCTTGCGCACCTTGCGGCAGATGATGCGCTCGTCGTTGTCACCGCCCATCAGCAGCGTATCGAGCTCCTCCTGAGTGTTGATGAGTGCGATCTCGTCATCTTCGGTGAGTTGTTCGACGCTGTCGATGCCGGTCAGCAGCTTGTCGAACCGTCCGTGCAGTTTGTCGAACTTGCGCCACTCACGTTCGCTGAGCTGACGCGGATCGCCCTGCTCGAGCTTGCCGCGAAGTTCGTCCAGCGCGGTCATGAACTGATCGATCGAGGCGACTTCACGGGCCTGGGCGATACCGGCCAGGCCGGCGAAAAGTGAGATGATGGCTACCACGGCGATGGCCGGGATCTGGCGAGGGAACATGCTTGTCGGTCTCCGTAATGCAAATTTCCAATGACGAGGTCGTCAACAATATCGCCCGCCAACGCGGCATGCAAGCTCGGCATCCTCCGATTGTGATTGGCATACCATACGGGGTTGTCCCAATGATTCGAGAATTCATGCGTATCATTTCGCTCAACGCCAACGGTATCCGGGCCGCCCACCGCAAGGGCTTCTTCGACTGGCTCAAGAAGCAGGACGCCGACTTCGTCTGCATCCAGGAAACCAAGGCCCAGCACTGGCAGCTGGCCGACCGCGACTTCTTTCCCATCGGCTATCACTGCTACTACCACGACGCCGAGAAGAAGGGCTATTCCGGGGTAGCGATCTACTCGAAGCACCAGCCGGTTCGCGTCGTCTACGGCCTGGGCTGGGAAGAGTTCGACCGCGAGGGCCGCTGGCTGCAGGCCGATTTCGAAAACCTGAGCGTGGTGTCGCTGTACCTGCCTTCGGGCACCTCGAAAGACGAGCGCCAGCAGTTCAAGTATCGCTGCATGGAGCGTTTGCATCCGCACCTGGAAGAGCTGGCCGGCGGCGATCGCGAATACGTCATCTGCGGCGACTGGAACATCGCCCACAGAGAAATCGACCTCAAGAACTGGAAGAACAACCAGAAGAACTCGGGTTTTTTGCCCGAAGAACGCGCCTGGCTCGACGAGGTGTTCGGGCCGGTCGGCATGGTCGATGCCTTCCGCAGGCTCGACCCCAATCCGGACCGTTTCACCTGGTGGTCCCAGCGCGGGCGCGCCCGCGAGAACAACGTGGGTTGGCGCATCGACTACCAGGTGGTCACCGCCGGCCTGGCCGAGCGCGCGAGCTCGGCCGAGATCTATACCGCCGAGAACTTCTCCGATCACGCCCCGCTGATCATCGACTATGCGGGCTGAGCGGCCATGACGAGCGCGGCGGCCGGCGCCGGGCGCTGGCGCAGGGCCTGGGCGGTCTATACCCGACCGACGGTCCTGCGCATGCTGCTGCTGGGTTTTTCCGCCGGCCTGCCGTTCATGCTGGTCTTCTCGACTTTGACCGCCTGGCTGCGTGACGAGGGCGTGTCGCGCACGGCCATCGGCTTTTTCGCCTGGATCGGCATCACCTATTCGATCAAGGTGTTCTGGTCGCCCATCGTCGATCGGGTGCGCCTGCCGATCCTCACCCGGCTTCTCGGCCAGCGCCGCGGCTGGATGCTGGCCGCCCAGATCGGCATCATGGCCGGCCTGGCCGGCATGGCGCTGACCGACCCGGTCACGCAGCTCGGCCAGGTGGCGCTGCTGGCGCTGGTGGTTGCTTTCTCGGCCGCCACCCAGGACATCACCATCGACGCCTTTCGCATCGAGTCCGACAGCGATGAGTTCCAGGCGGCGCTGGCCGGCACCTACGTGCTCGGCTACCGGATGGCGATCCTGGCCACCGGCGCCGGCGCGCTCTACATTGCCGACTTCGCGAGCTGGACCCTGGCCTACCTGTGCATGAGCGCCCTGGTGGTCGTGGGCATGCTGGCGGTATTGATCTCGCCCGAGCCGACCTCGCTCGAGCGCCTTGATATCGAGCAGGACCCGCTGGTCGCCGGCTATCGCAGGCGTTCGCGCCTGACCGGCCGCCGCCAGGATATTGGTGCGTGGCTGACGGGTGCCGTGGTCGCCCCGCTGGCGGACTTCTTTCGCCGCAACGGCTGGATGGCGGTGCCGGTGCTGGCCCTGATCGGCCTGTTCAAGGTCTCCGACATTTCCATGGCGGCGATGGCCAACCCGCTCTACCTGGATCTGGGTTTCACCTTGAGCGAGATTGCCACGGTCACCAACGTGTTCGGCATTGTCATGACCATTGCCGGGGGGCTGCTGGGCGGCGTGCTGGTGGCGCGCTTCGGGCTGTTGCGAATGCTGCTGGTCTCGGCCGTTGTCGTGGCGGTCACCAACCTGCTTTTTGCCTGGCTGGCGACCATCGGCGCGCAGCTGTGGGCGCTGTTCATGACCATCGGGGCCGATAACCTGGCCAACGGGCTTTCGGCTACGGTGTTCATTGCCTGGCTGTCTTCGCTGGTCAGCCGCCGCTACACGGCCACCCAGTACGCGCTGTTCAGCTCTTTCATGACCCTGCCGGGCAAGCTTTTGGGCGGCCCCTCGGGCTGGATCGTCGACCACTCGGGCTACGTGTTCTTCTTCGTCTACGCCTCGGCGCTGGGCATCCCGGCGGTCGTGCTGATCCTCTGGCTGATGCATCGCCGCTACGATGCGGTTGCCCAGCGTGAATGAGCCGACGGCTCGTTCAGACTTCGATCACGTAGCCTGACAGGACGGGCTCGCGGGCCCCGGTGATGCTGCGGGTGTCGATGCGCTCGCCGGCCAGCCTGCGCCGTGCCAGCCAGGCGAACAGGGTGGCCTCGACGTGGTCGGGGTCCAGGCCGTGGGCCGCGGTGCTTTCAACCGGCGTTTCGGGCAGGCGCTGGCGGATGCGCTTGAGCAGCTCGTCGTTATGCACGCCGCCGCCGCACACCAGCAGGCGATCCAGTCGCGATGCGTTGAGCTGGCCAAGCGCTTCGACCAGACTGGCGGCGGTGAACTCGACCAGCGTGGCCTGCACGTCGGCGGGTCGCAGCCGGCCCGACCCAGGCAGGCGGGCGTCGAGCCAGGCCGGGCTGTAGTACTCGATGCCGGTGCTCTTCGGGGCCGGCAGCGACAGGTAGGGGTCGCGCATCAGTTCGTCGAGCCAGTTTGCGTCCACGCGTCCCGAGGCCGCCCACTGCCCGGCGCTGTCGTAGCGCCCTCGCGCGTGATGGCGCCGGAACCACAGATCGAGCAGGCAGTTGGCCGGTCCGGTGTCGAAACCCGACACATCCCGGCCGGGTTCGAGCAGGGTGATGTTGGCGATGCCGCCGAGGTTGGCGATGCCGCGCGTCTCCGAATCGTGTCGAAACAGTGCGGTGTGCAGCAGCGGTGCCAGCGGCGCACCCTGGCCGCCGGCGGCCAGATCGGCGCGCCGGAAGTCGGCGACGGTGGTGATGCCGGTGCGACGCGCCAGTCGCCAGGGGTCTCCGATCTGCAGAGTAAAGGGGGGATCGGCCTCGGGGTGATGCACTACGGTCTGGCCGTGCGAGCCGATGGCGCGCACCTCGGCAGGCCGGCAGCCGGCGGCGGCGATGACTTCGAGCGCAGCGTCGGCCAGCCAGTCGCCCAGTTCGGCGTCCAGACGGCCCAGACGGGAGGCGGGAAACCCGTCCGGGTCGCGGCGTACGGCGTCGAGGGTGTGGCGCAGTGCTTCATCGAAGGGACGGGTCAGGGCGGCCTGCACCGTCGGCCGACCTCCGGCAAAATCCACCACGACGGCGTCGATGCCGTCCATGCTGGTGCCGGAGATCAGCCCGACGTAGCGCTCGCCGGGCGGGCGGGCGTTCATTCAGCAGTTGCTGTCGGCCGCCCGGCAGCTCTTGCCGTCGCGGCTGGCCAGCAGTGCGTCGGGCGGTGTCAGGGTATCCAAGCGCGCCAGCAGGCTGTTGCCCAGGCGGCTGAAGTCGGTCATGTGCTCGGCCGGCAGGGGGTCGGCCGGCGGCAGGTCGACGGTGCGTGGATTGCGGTTGACGCCGTTGACCAGAAACTCGTAGTGCAGGTGCGGGCCCGTGGCCAGGCCGGTGGCGCCGACGTGGCCGATGGTCTGGCCCTGGCGCACGCGATCACCGCGGCCAACCAGCTTTTTCGACAGGTGCAGGTAGCGCGTGACGATGTTGTTGCCGTGCTTGATGAAGATGTAGTTGCCGTTGGCGCGGGTGTAGCCGGCCTCGATGACCTTGCCTTCGCCTGCGGCCCAGACCGGCGTGCCCACGCTGGCGGCGTAGTCGGTGCCGTTGTGCGGGCGCACCCGGCCGGTCACCGGGTGCAGCCGGCGCGGATTGAAGTTGGACGATACCCGCGCGAAGTTCAGCGGGGTGCGCAAGAAGGCCTTGCGCATCGGGCGGCCATCGGGCGCGAAGTATTCCGGGCCGTTGCCGGCGTCGAAGCGAACCGCCTCGAACGCCTCGCCCCGGTTGACGAAACGGGCGGCCAGAATGTCGCCGTCGCGCAGGAACTCCCCTTCGCGCCAGACCTCTTCGTAGATCAGGGCGAAGCGATCGCCGTCGCGAATGTCGAGGGCAAAATCGATGTCCCAGCCAAAGATGGCGGCCAGGCGCATGATCATGGCATCCGACAGGCCGGCTTGGCGGGCGTCGTTGTAGAGCGAGTCGCCGATCACGCCCGATGCTTCCACGATCCGGCGCTCCAGCGCGCGCGGTTCGGTCCGGGTTGTCAGGCCGCCTTCGCCGCGCTCGACATACAGCCAGGCATCTTCGTCGAGTTCGGTGCGAAGCGCCCTGAAGCCGGACTCGGCGTCGATATCGAAGGCGAACTCGTCGCCGGGGCGGATGCGCGCCAGATCCCGGGTCTGCCTGGCGGTGGTCACGATCTGGTGGAGCAGGCTGGCGTCCAGGCCGAGATCGCGAAAGACGCGCTCGAGGGTCTGGCCTGGCTTGATCTCGACGATCTGCCAGGCCGCAGCCGTTTGTTCGGGAACGAAAGCCGGTTGTGCGCGGCTGCCCGCTGATGCACTCAGCAGTTGCGGCTCGTGCGAGCCCTGCCCGGAGGCGGCCTGTTGTGGCAGCTCGATGAGGCGCATGCTTGCCGCCGGAGAGCCCTGCGGGCCGCTGGGAATGAGCGAGATGACCACGCCCAGTGCAACCAGGCCAACGGCGGCCAGGCTCACGTGCGGGCGCGCGCGCAGCGCAATGCCACAGCGCCGGGCGCTCGCGCGGGCGATGTCCAGCGTCGACCCTGCCAGGTTCTGGAATGTTTTCGCAGGGCGGGAACGCCCGGGGGTAGCCATGTTATTTCTGCTCATGCACGACGAATCAGCGCTGTAAACCCGGTAACATTACCGATTTACGGTCGGGCAAGTCAATAGACAGCCAGCCCGCAATTTCTGCCCCGAACATCACGGACAATCTGCAAGTGACCGATATCAACGAGCTTATCCGCGGCGCCGCCGAGGTCATCCAGGTCGACGAACTCGAGAAACGCCTGGGCGAGGGCCGCCCGCTTCGCGTCAAGGTCGGCTTCGATCCGACCGCGCCTGATCTTCATCTCGGCCATACGGTGATTCTCAATGCCATGCGCCGGTTTCAGGATGCCGGGCATCAGGTGATCTTCCTGATCGGTGACTTCACCGGCATGATCGGCGACCCTTCGGGCAAGAACGTCACCCGCAAGCCGCTGACCGAAGATGACGTGCGGGCCAACGCCCAGACCTATCGCGAGCAGGTATTCAAGGTTCTCGACCGCGATCGCACCGAGGTCCGCTTCAACTCGGAGTGGTTTTCCGAAATGACCGCCGCCGACATGATTCGCCTGGCCTCGCAGCACACGGTTGCGCGCATGCTCGAGCGCGACGATTTCGAAAAGCGCTACCGCGCCAACCAGGCGATCGCCATCCACGAGTTTCTCTATCCGCTGGTGCAGGGCCGCGACTCGGTCGCGCTCAAAGCCGACGTCGAGATGGGCGGCACCGACCAGAAGTTCAACCTGCTGGTTGGCCGTCAGCTCCAGCAGCAGGCCGGCCAGGCGCCCCAGATCATCATCACCTGGCCGCTGCTGGAAGGTACCGACGGGGTGCAGAAGATGTCGAAGTCGCTGGGCAACTACATCGCCATCGACGAGCCGCCCGACGACATGTTCGGCAAGCTCATGAGCATTTCCGACGAGTTGATGTGGCGCTACTTCGAGTTGCTCAGCTTCCGCCCCGGCGAGGATATCGAAGCGCTGCGTCGGGCGGTGGCCGAAGGCGGCAATCCCAGAGACGCCAAGTTTGCCCTGGCGATGGAGATCGTCGACCGCTTCCACGGCGCCGGCGCCGGTGAGAGGGCGCGCGATCGGTTCATCGCCCGTTTTCGCGGCGGACAGCTGCCCGAAGACATCGACGAACACGAACTCGACGGCCCGATCGGGCTGGCGGCCGCACTGACCGCCTGCGGCCTGACGGCGTCCAACTCGGAGGCCTTTCGCATGCTCAAGCAGGGCGCGGTCAGGATCGACGGCGAAAAGGTCGTCGACCGCAATCTCGAGCTCGAGCCCGGCTTCGCGGGCGTGCTGCAGGTCGGCAAGCGCCGTTTCGCACGGCTTTCGGTTCGTTAGCCGCCTGTAGCTGACTGCCGCGGCTACGGCTCTTCGAAGCGATCCTGGAACAGGATGTCGCGGAATCGCCCGAACATGATTTCGGGGCTCAGCTCCGAGGTGCTGCCGCCTCCCGAATCGTCCGTTGCCGTGGTGCGCAGAGTGCCGCCGGTGAATCCGGGCGGAAAGTCGAGAACGTAGGTCTGGGTGGCTTGCGGCGTGCTGTAGCTCCGGCTGTCGAGCCAGATTCGTCCCTGGTTCGATTCGTCCCGATCATGGTAGTAGAAGTCCAGACGCAGGGGATAGCTGGCGTTGCCGGCGGCCGTGTCCACCGTGATCTCGACGGCGAGCTGGCCGGTCGATTCGTTCCAGTCGGCGATGCTGGCGTCGGGATGGTTCATCAGCAGATTCGGGCCCGAATCGTCGTCGTCCGGATCGTTGATGATCAAGCCGTCTGCGGCCAGATCGATGCCGAGGGCGCCGTTGGAATGCATCCGGTTGGTCAGGATGCTGTTGCCGGTCGCCGAGTCGATGACGTCGACGCCGTTGCTGCCGTTGAAGGCAATCCAGTTGTCGGTAACGAAATTATTCTGGGCGCTGCCCTTGAGCCGGACCCCCGAAAGGTTGTTTCGGTGGCTGGCTCGTGATGCGCTCGTGCCGATCCAGTTTTCCGTGATCTGGTTGCCGTTGCTTTCGATCACGACGCCGTATTCGGCCTGGTTGCCGATGGCATTGCCGTTGACGGTATTGAACGCGCTGTCTGCCAGGATGTGGATGCCGTGAAAGACGTTGCCGATGGCATCGTCGCCCGGCGTCAGGCCGATATGGTTGCCGTCGACGGAGGCCTGGCCCTCGTCGAGCACGATGCCCGTGTTGTTGAAGCCGATGACGTTGCCCCGGATGTCGGCGGTGCCCTGGTTGAGAATGCCGAACAGGCTGTTGCGCAGGTTGAGCGGGCCGCTAACGGCCGAAATGATGAAGCCGATCTCGTTGTCCCGGATCGTCGTGGCGATTCCACCGGGGTTGTTGCGGATACCGTGCTGGCCGTTGTTGATGATGCGGTTGCCGACGATCTCGTTGTCTTCGCCCGACAGCAGGTTGACGCCCGAGCCGGAATTGCCCTGCTCCAGCGCGCCGGAGCCGAAGCCGATCGAGTTGTTCTCGACAAGCGTTGCGTCGGCCGGCGTCGACGACCCGCCCAGGGCGATCCCGATGGTGTTGTTTGCGATATCGTTGCGGCCGAACTCCTCGGCCGTCCCGATCGTGTGGCCGTCGCCGTAGACCTGGATGCCGATACCGCTGTTGCCCAGAGCGCTTCCGTTGGCGCCTATTCCGACAAGGTTGCCGGCGACTTCGCCGGTATTCCCGCTGAATTCAAGACCGATACCATCATTCCCGGCGATCACGTTGCCGGCGGCATCGTAGATGCCGAGCCCCACCTGGTTGCCGGTCCCGGCGATGGCCGCACCGCCGGCGGCGTTGCCGGCGCTGCCGATGCCGTCGGGTTCGGATCCGATGAGGTTGCCGGCGACCAGGTTGTTGCTGCCGATCAGGAACAGCCCCCACTCTCCGTTGCCCGACAGCACGTTGCCGTCGCCGAGCACAAAGGGATTGACATCGATGCCGAACACGCTGTCGCTCGACAGGCCGGAGATGCCGTCCCCGCCATTGGCGGCGGTGGTCCCGTCGGGCTCGACCCCGATGAAACAGCCGTCGACCCACAGATCGTCTGCGCTGCCGATGTCGATGCCGTTGTTCGGGAAATTGACGATTCCCAGCGAGAAGATGTGCGAGCCGTCCGCCCCGCTGAGCAGGCGCAGTCCGTGATCGTTGCCGCCGCCGACCAGTTGCGTGCCGTCGAGCACGACATCCGGTTGCTCGATGCCGTCGACGGTCGAGGTCGGGCCGTCGATATTGACCTGGTCGCTGATCGCCGGCAGCGGACCGCCGGTGATGTCGTTGCCGACCAGCAGCGTGCCGGACACGCTGAAGGTGATCGTCTGCACCCCGGCGAGGGCGTTGGCCTCCTCGATGGCGGCGCGCAGAGTGCACGAGCCGGTGCCGTCGTCGCAGGAACCGTCGCCGGGGTTGTCGTCGTTGGAGGCGGATGTGTCGGCCAGGCTGTCGACCGTGAATACGGTGCCGCGGACCGATGCATCGGGTCCGGCGCTCGCCGGCTCGTTCGTTGCTGCCAGCACCAGCAGCAGGGCGGTGATCGTCGTGGAACGGAATGTCTGCATGTTGGTTCCTCCTGATCGGTTCGGCTCCGGCCGGAGGCGCGAAGCCGGCCCATCGTCTGAATCGGGATTGGATTCGAGGCCGCCAGCGGCAAGCGGCGGCGCAGACGGCCTCTATGGGTAGGTCACGAAATGCGGCCGGCGACCGTGCCAGCGAATTGTGTCGGCGGATGAGGCGGGACGCTACTGGCCGTAGCGCGGCCCGTTTTCGAGAAACCTGGCTTCGGCGGCCGTGGATGCACGCCCGAGCGCGTCGTTTCGATGGGGGAAACGACCGAAACGCTCGATGATGGCGGCGTGATCGCGGGCGTATTTCAGAAAGCTGCCGGTGACCTCGGCGTGTTCCGGAAAATCTGCCGCGAGTTCTTCGAACTGTGTTACCGATAGCTGCTGCGCAAGCGGGTCTTCGCTGTGCTCGAGCGGCATGTAGAAGAATGCGCGTTCGACCAGGCCGTACTGGCGGTCAATTCCCGCGGCGATGCCGGCCAGCGTCAGGGCCAGGGCCTGGCCGTCGCAGGCAAAGGCTTCGGCCTGGCGGCGAAAGATGACGCGCGGCGCCTGGTCCAGGGCCAGAACCAGAGCGAGGCGGCCCTCGGCTGAGCCCAGCCAGTCGGTCAGCAGCCCGACGGTGGCCTGCCGCATGGTCGGCTCGAAGTGCTCGCGCACGGCCTGATCTTCGCGCGCTCCGGGGCTGAACCACAGCCCCATGCGTTCGCCGGCTCTTTCAGGCGCGTGGCGGGTCGGTCCGAACCAGAACTCGAGCAGCTCGCCGGGCGTAACGGCGCCGGTCACGTCAGCTCGAGAGCGGCGACCCGGCCGGCGAGCGAATCGATCGCGGCATCGCGCTCATCCCTTGGGCCCGAGCAGCAGCCACAGGATCAGGCCGAGCAGCGGCAGGAACAGCAGCAGCAGAATCCACAGGACCTTGGCCCCGGTACCGGCGCTGCTCGAGGCGGTCTTGACGATGGCCCAGATGATGATGATCAGCCAGATCAGGCTGAGAATCCCGGTGACTTCGATTCCCATGGTGTGTCCCTCTCGGTTACGCTATTGTGGTTGCCGACCAGCATCGGCGCTTCCGCCGCCGGCGTCAAGAGTTTTTCGCGCGATCGAATCAGGCATGAAAGAGAGGCCGTGACAGACAGACATCCCGGTCGATTCGACCCGCAGCGATCCCGGTCGTATCACCACCGCTGGCGCGATCGCCTGCACGCCGACTTTCGCCTGGCCATCATCAGCCTGTTCGGCGGCTGCACGATGCTCGCCATCCTGCCGCTGGCGGTCTATCGCTTCATGGTCGGTCACTGGCAAACCGGCGCGCTGGATCTCGTGCTGGTGTGCGTTATCGCCGCGCTCGTCGGCTACGCCTGGGTCAGCGGGCAAACGCGCCTGGCCGCGCGCGGGCTGGCGCTGATGGCCACCCTGGGTTACCTGGCGCTGCTGGCCGTCGGCGATATCAGCGTGATGTGGGCCTTCCCCATCCTCGGCGCCGGCTTTCTGCTGGCCGACCGGCTGTTCGCATCGGCCAGCGCCCTGGGCACGCTGATACTCACGACCCTGCTTGCCGAACACTTCACGTCCATGGTCGAAGTCTGGAGCTTCGTGACGACCGGCGTGCTGGTGAGTATCTTCGGCCTGATCTTCGCGACGCGAACCGATCAGCAGCAGCGGCAGTTGACCGATATCGCCAGCCGCGACCCCCTGACCCTGGCCGGCAATCGTCGGGCGCTGCGGCTTGCGCTCGACGAGGCGGCAAGCCAGCACAGCCGGCGCGCCCGGCCGGCGAGCCTGATTCTGCTCGACCTCGATCACTTCAAGTCGATCAACGACGCTTACGGACACGACGCCGGCGATCGGATACTCATCAGCCTGGTCGAGATCATCGGGGCGCGCCTGCGCGAGCACGACGGGCTTTTTCGCCTCGGCGGCGAGGAGTTCGTCGTCGTGCTGCCCGACACCCGGGCGCGCGATGCCGAGCGAGTGGCCGGCGAGCTCAGAGACAGCATGGCCCGGGGGCTGAGCGGGCCCGGCAGCCCGGTGACCGCCAGCATGGGCGTGGCCGAGCTGGCTGATGCCGAGTCGGTCCGGCACTGGCTGGCGCGCGCCGATGGCGCCCTCTATGCCGCCAAGCGCGACGGCCGCGACCGTATTGTTCTCGCCGAAGCACCCGGGTAGGCGAGAAACCTGCTATCGTCGATTCGTTTTCCAGACAGACACCCCTGGCATGCGACATTTCCTGAGCACCGTCGACTTCTCGCGCGCCGAACTCCAGGCGCTGCTCGATGGCGCCCGCCGGTGGCGCGAAGGCCGGGCGGATCGTCCGCTGACCGGCAAGAGCGTGGCGCTGCTGTTTCTCAATCCCTCGCTGCGCACGCGCGCGTCGTTCGAAGTTGGCGTCCACGAGCTCGGCGCCCACGCCGTGGTGCTCGAGCCCGGCCGCGGCGCCTGGGGCATCGAGTTCGAGCCCGGCGTGGTCATGGACGGCGACGCCGAAGAACACATCGCCGAGGTCGCCGGCGTGCTCTCGCGCTACTGCGACGCCATCGCGCTGCGCGCCTTTCCCTTGTTCAAGGACTGGCAGGAAGATCGCCAGGACAAGATGATTCGTTCCCTGGCCCGGTATTCGAGCGTGCCGGCCATCAACATGGAAACCATCGTCCACCCCTGCCAGGAACTGGCGCTGATGCGCACCATCCAGGATCATATCGGCGCGCCCGACGGCAAGACCTTCGTGCTCACCTGGACCTGGCACCCGCGGCCGCTCAACACAGCGGTCGCCAACTCCGCGCTGCTGATCGCCAGCAAGTTCGGCATGAATATCCGCATGCTCGTTCCCGACGAGGCCTACCGGCTCGACGCGCAGTTCATGGACGCCGCCGAGCGCCAGGCCGGTGAATCGGGCGGCTCGCTGCAAGTGACCACCGACATCGAAGCCGCCTACGCCGGCGCGGACTTCGTCTACGCCAAGAGCTGGGGCGCGCTGCCCTTCTACGGCCGGCCGGAAGAAGAAGCGCGGCTGCGCGCGCCCTATCGCCACTTCATGGTCGATGAGCAGAAGATGGCGCTCACCGACAACGCCCGCTTCAGCCACTGCCTGCCGCTGCGGCGAAACATCAAGGCCACCGACGGTGTCATGGACGCCGACTATTGCGTGGCGCTTGACGAGGCCGAAAACCGTCTGCACGTGCAAAAGGCGCTGATGGCCGAGTTGATCGGTTAGCTGCTGGTGCGGCATCGGCCCGCGTTTGCCGGGCGGCCAGGCCGCAATGTCGCCTGGAGCGCCGCCGAGGTCACAACCCCTCGATGCCCCGGACCCAGACCGTAGGTTGCGGTTACATCCGCGACGGAAGACGTTCGGGGTCTTGTTCACACATGAGCTATGTGTGTTTCGATCGTCCAGGTCGTCCGTCGGCGATGTAACGCCGACCTACGTGGGCGGTTTGTCGGAGGGTTAGGTAGGTCGCGGTTACATCCGCGACGGACGAGGTACCGGATCGGCACCAATGCAAGCAACGCGTGCCAGGACCCGCCGATCGAAGGCGGGCCGCCGGCCTGCCGGCTTCGTTCCATTATTGCGAACGCCACCGAATCCGCCGACGGAATCCTCGCGAAGGCAGCGCCGCGAAGGGGCCAGCCCGCACAGCCAACCAGTCCTGAAACAATCGAGCGTGGGACGTTGACTTTGAAAGCGCGCTTTTTCGTGCCTTTTTTCGCGCTGGAAAAAAGTTACCCGCCCAAAGAGCTTGCGAAGCAAGCCGGGCGGAACGCCTTTGACTTGTCGAGGCCACCAATGCGTCCGGTGGCACCAGCCTCGCCTAGGCTCCAGCGCGCGCGATGCGCCCCACAGGGCATCGCGGCGCAACACTTGTTTTGTCGTCGAACCTATGGCAGTTTAGCGCCATGATGATCGAAGCCATCGCACTGACCCTGATCGACAGCCCGCGTCCCGGCCGCCTGCCGCGACGCCCGCGTCCTCGTGTCCCGCATTCGGGCCAGGGTGTGCGTTAGTCGTAGCAAAGCTTCAACCAGACGAGACTGACACGAGAAACCCGGCCCAACCTGCCGGGTTTTTTTGTGTTCGACAACCGGAAACAGAAAACACGGGATGACCGAACAATGAGCGAACGCATCGTACTCGCCTTCTCCGGCGGGCTGGACACCAGCTACTGCGTGCTGGCGCTGAAGAGCCAGGGCTTCGAGGTCCACACCGCCTTTGTCGACACCGGCGGCGTCGACGCCGAGCAAAAGGCCTGGATCGGCGAGCGCGCCCGCGCGCTGGGCGCCGCCCGGCACCACGAGCTCGATGCCGCCCAGCCTTTGTGGGATCAGTTCGTGGTGCCGCTGTTGTTCTCCGGTGCGCGCGTGCTCGAGCAGTACCCGATGCTGTGTTCCGACCGCTACGTCATCGTCGAGCAGTGCCTGGCCCTGGCCGACGAACTCGGAACCAGGAACTTCGCCCACGGCTGCACCGGCATGGGCAACGACCAGCTGCGCTTTGATCAGTCGGTGCGCTCGCTTGGTGACTATGTCATCCACGCGCCCATCCGCGAGCTGCAGCGCGAGACCCGCAACGTGCGCGCCCACGAGCTGGAATTGATGGCCGAGGCCGGCGTCGAGGTGCCCGAGTCGGCCAGCCGTTACTCGATCAACGAAAACCTTCTGGGCGTGACGCTTTCGGGCCAGGAGATCGATCACTTCGGCGTGCCCGGTGAAGATACTCACGTGTGGTGCAAGCCGCGGGCGCAGTGGCCGGCGGAAAAGCTGGAGCTGACGATCGGCTTTCAGGCCGGGCGTGCCGTGAGCCTGAACGATGAGCGTCTCGAAGGCCCGCAGTTGCTCGCCGAGCTCAACGCCCGCCTGGGCGCCTGGGGCGTGGGTCGGCATATCTATACCGGCGATGTTTCCATCGGGCTGAAAGGACGCATCGTGTTCGAATGCCCCGGCATCGACGGGCTGATGGTTGCCCAGCGCGCGCTGCGCGAGGCGGTCAATACGCGGCTGCAGAATCAGTTCCACGCCACCGTTGCCCAGCGCTGGGCCGAGCTGGTCTATACCGGCTTCTTCTTCGAGCCGCACAAGGCCGACCTCGAGGCCTATCTGGCATCGGCCAACGAGTACGTCACCGGCGTGGTCCGCCTGGCCAGCGACGGGGGCAGCGTCCGGGCGGTGGCGCTGGGCTCGCGCTACCTGCTCAAGGATCCCGACGCCGTCTACGCCCAGTCGGCTGCCTGGACGCCCGAGGAGGCGGAGGGCTTCGCCAAGCTGCTGGGCCAGTCGTCGACTCTGGCGGCCCGGGTTCGAAAAAAATCCTGAAAACGCTAAGACGCAAAGACGCGAAGAAAACAATGGACCCACGGAAAGCACGGAACACACGAAAGATAAGGGTAGAAGCAAGGATGAACAGACTGAACGTCTTGAAAGCACAGGCCGGTACGGCGGCGACTGTCTCGCTGGTGAACCCGCTCTTCCGGTGAATTCCGTGCCTTCCGCGTTTCCCCGTCTTTTTGTTTTTCACCCTTTGCATCTTCGCGTCTTTGCGTTGAAAAAGTTTTAAGGCCGATGTCTCAACAACTAGAACTACTGGAACACCTGGCCCGGCTGATCGAGTGCGACAGCCAGAATCCGCCGCGCGAGATCACGCCGGCGGCCGGCATGTTCGTGCATGCTCGAAGCGTGCTGGCCGGCGCGGGATTCGAGGTGGCAATGACCGACTATGGCGACGGGCACGTCAATCTGTTCGCGCTGCGCGGCAGTCCGTCGGTGCTGTTCAACTGTCACCTGGACACCGTGCCCGTTGGCGAGGGCTGGACGAAGCCGCCGCTGGATCTCACCATCGAAGACGGCAAGGCCTTCGGCCGCGGAGCCTGCGATATCAAGGGCGCGGCCGCGGCGCTGCTGGCGGTGGCCGAGTCCGGTGATGCGCCGATGGCGATCCTTTTTTCCTCCGACGAGGAAGGTGCCGGCGGCTGCTGCGTGCGCAATTTTCTCGCTGACCCGGCCAATATCGGCTTCGAGCAGGTGGTGGTCTGCGAGCCCACCGCGTGCGAGGCGGTGCTGGCGCACCGCGGATACCTGTCGGTCAAGGGGCGCTTTTACGGCATTGCCGGGCATTCCTCGGAGGGTCGGGCGCTGGCCGACAGCGCGATTCATCGCATGGCGCGCTGGATCGATGCCGCGCTCGACTACTGCGAGACCGAAAAGGCCGCCGGGCGGCCGACCTGCTTCAACGTCGGCCTGGCCGCCGGCGGCACCAAGTCGAACGTGATTGCCGGCGAGGCCCGGCTGCATTATTCGGCCCGACTGGGGCCGGGCCAGTCCAACGAAATGCTGCTCGCTCGTCTTTCTTCGATCGGCGGCGCCGAGGAACACGCCAACTGGCACGTGCCGTTCTCCGGCCCGCCCCTGCCGGCGGCAGACCAGAACAAGGCGCCGGTCGAGACATTCTGTCGAAGCCACGGCATTTCCGTCGGTGAGCCGGTCGATTTCTGGACCGAGGCCTCGCTTTTCTCTGCCGCCGGCATGCCCGCCATGGTGCTCGGACCCGGCAACATCGCGCAGGCGCACACCGCTGATGAATGGGTGGCGCTGGATCAGCTCGAACAGGCACTCAACATCTATCAACGGATCGTCGACCATGGCTGAAGTCCGCCGCACCGTCATCGAACTGCTCGGCCAGCTTGGCTCGAGCCGGGAAGCGCGCCAGTATCTCAAGCAGTTCTCGCGCATCGAGGAGTCGCGCTTTGCCGTGGTCAAGGCCGGCGGCGCAGTCATGCGTGACCATCTCGACGAGCTGGCCGCCGCGCTGGCCTTTCTGCACCGCCTGGGGCTCACGCCCATCGTGCTGCACGGGGCGGGCCCACAGCTCGACGAGGCGATGGTGGCGGCCGGCGTGCCGATCGAAAAGCGCGATGGCCTGCGCGTGACCACAGAGGACGTGATGGCCGTCGCCCGGCCAATCATCTACCGGGCCAATGCCGCGCTGGTCGACGCCCTGGAGGCGCGCGGGGTGCGTGCCCGCGGGATTTTGCACGGCGTCTTCGAGGCGCGACTGGCCGACCGCGAGCGCCTCGGGCTGGTTGGCGAGATCGAGCGCGTCGAGCTCGAGGCGGTGCGCAGCGCCATTGCCTCGGGCGCGCTGCCGGTGGTGGCCTGCCTGGGCGAGTCGCCGTCGGGCCAGGTCATGAACATCAACGCCGACATTGCTGCGCGTGAACTGGTCTGGGCGGTCGAGCCGCACAAGGTCATCTTTCTGACCGGCACCGGTGGCCTGCTCGATCACAGCGGGCGGGTAATCTCGGCCATCAGCCTGCGCACCGACTACGACCACCTGCTGGCCCAGGACTGGGTGCACTCGGGCATGCAGCTGAAGCTCGAGCAGATCAAGGAAACGCTCGAGCGCCTGCCGCCGGAGACCTCGGTGTCGATCACTTCGGCGCAAAACCTCACCCGTGAGCTTTTCACGCACACCGGAGCGGGCACGCTGATCCGGCGCGGTGAGGCCATCGACTGGTTCGACGAGGTCTCGCCGGGGCAGCGCGAGCGGCTGCAGATCCTGCTGGAGGCCAGCTTCGGTCGCAAGCTTCGGTCCGACTGGCTCGAGCGGCGCGAGCTGCTGGGGCTGCTGTGGGCCGAAAGCGGCCGGGCCGCTGCCCTGGTGACCGCCGGCGTCGACGGCCTGCCCTATCTCGACAAGTTCGTTGTCACGCCCGAGGCCCAGGGCGAAGGCCTGGGTGCGGCGCTGTGGCTGGCCCTGCGCCAGCGCTTCCCGACCTTGTACTGGCGGGCCCGCGCTGGCAATCCCATCGCCGGCTGGTATTTTCAGCAGGCGCATACCAGCTACCGCCAGGGTGAATGGATCGTCTACACCATCGGTGTCGAGGATTTCGAGCTGCTCGGTCGCCTGACGGCCGATGCGCGCCAGCGCGACTCGGGATGGTGCCCGCTTGATTCATCTGCCCGGCCCGACAAGAATGCCGGCTTGAGCGCACAAACGAAGACAGGAGAATGAGCATGCATCGACTGGCCCTGATCGGCGGCCGCGGTCATACCGGCTCGGAACTGCTTGGGCTGATCGCCCGGCATCCGGATCTCAGGCTGGCGCTGGCGACCAGCAACAGCCAGGCTGGGCAGCCGATTGGTGAGTCCGTGCCCGACTGGCCTGACCCGAAACAGGTCTTCGAGGCCCTCGAGCCGGGTGCCGTGAGCGGGGTCGATGCCGATGTCTGGGTGCTGGCCCTGCCCAATGGCAAGAGCGCGCCCTGGGTCGAGGCCATCGACGAGGCTCATCCCGGCGCCATCGTTCTGGATCTGGGCGCCGACTGGCGCTTTGATGAGCAGTGGGTCTACGGTCTGACCGAGCTCAATCGCGACGCCCTCGATTCAGCGAAACGCATCACCAATCCCGGCTGCTACGCCACCGGTGCGCTGTTCGGGCTGTGGCCCATTCGCCGCTCGCTTGCCGCGCCGCCGATTCTGTTCGGCGTGTCGGGCTACAGCGGCGCCGGCAAGACGCCGTCGCCGCGCAACGATCCAGAGCGGCTCGAGGGCAACCTGATTCCGTATGCGCTGAGCGGGCATGTTCACGAGCAGGAAATATCGGCCCATCTGCGCCGTCCGGTACGCTTTCATCCGCACGTCGCACCTTTCTTCCGGGGGATTTCTCTCACCATTTCCGTCATGCTCACCGAGCCGTTGACGGCCGACGAGCTTTTCTCGATGGTCAGCGAACAATATGCCGGCGAGGCCCTGATCCGGGTCGGCCGCGATATTCCCGAGATTCGCGAGGTGGCCGGTACACCGCACCTGAGCATTGGCGGCTTTACCGTGGACGCGCGCGACTCGATGCGCGCCAGCTTCGTGGTCGTGCTCGATAACCTGGGCAAGGGCGCGGCCGGGCAGGCCATGCAGAACATCAATCGGGCACTCGGCCTGGAGGAATTGACGGGCGTCAGAATAGCCGCCCCGTGAACCCGACACAACAGCGAGGCCGGGCAAAATGGGGCGCCCTTGCTTCGGTTCGACGCGTGGCGCGGCCCTCAGCAAGGGCGCCCCATTTTGCCCGGCCGGTCCCGAAACAAGGAACCCCCAATGACTGACTACATCTGGAAAAAGGACTCGACCGGCGAAGTCGACGAACGGGTGATGCGCTTTCTTGCCGGCGACGATGTGATCCTCGACAGCGAACTTCTGCCCTTCGATATCCGCGCCAGCCAGGCGCATGCCCGCGGCCTGGCGCGCATCGGCGTGCTCGGCGCTGACCAGGCCGATGCAATGATCGCTGCCCTCAACGAGTTGCAGCGCGCCTTCGCCGCCGGCGAGTTCGTTCTGGACGCGCGCTACGAGGATGGCCATTCAGCCATCGAGGCCTGGCTGATCGATCATCTCGGTGAAATCGGCGGGCGCATTCACGCTGGCCGAAGCCGCAATGACCAGGTAGCCGTTGCCATCCGGCTGTACCTGCGTGACCGGCTCGACCGCTTGCGCCGGATCTGCCGGACGATTGCAGAGCTCGCGCTCGATCGCGCCGGGTCCGAGGCAATGGTGCCGCTGCCCGGACATACCCACCTGCAGCAGGCCATGCCCTCGTCGCTGGGCCTGTGGTGGGCCGGCCACGCGGAGGCGTTTATCGATAACGTCGAGCTGGCGGGACGCATTTCTGACTGGCTCGACGCCAGCCCGTTGGGCACAGCGTCCGGTTTCGGCGTCAATCTGGCGCTGGACCGCGATGGCGTGGCCGAGGAGCTCGGCTTTCCGCGGCTGGTGGTCAATCCCCAGTACGCGCAGAATGCCCGGGGCAAGATCGAGCTGCGCGCCATCGATGCCCTGGCGGCCGCTACCGGGGACCTGCGTCGGCTCGCCTGGGACCTCAGTCTCTATGCCAGCGACGAGTTTGGCTATCTGGAGATCGGCAGCGGCTACTGCACTGGCTCGTCAATCATGCCCAACAAGCACAACCCGGACTCCGTGGAGCTGCTGCGTTCGCTGCACGCCACCGTGGTTGGCGCGCGTGCCGAGCTCGACTCGGTGCTTGCCCTGCCCTCTGGCTATCAGCGTGACCTGCAGGATACGAAGCCGCCGTTGATTCGCGCCTTCAAACGCGGTCTGGCCGGGCTGGCGCTGGTGCCGGGCCTGCTCGCCTCGGTCGCGTGGAACGAAGCGCGCATGCGCGCAGCCGTCTCCCCGGCCCTGCACGCCACCGACCGCGCCAATGAGCTTGTCAGTCAGGGCCAGCCCTTTCGTCAGGCCTATCGCGCGGCCGCCGCCGAGCTCGACAGCCTGGCCGAGCGAACGCCCGAGGCCAGCCTGGCGGCCCGCGTTTCTCCGGGCGGCTGCGCCAACCTGCTGCTGGAGCGCCTGCACGCACGGCTGGCGGCGCTCGCCGGGGGATGATCCGGGTCCCGCGTCGTCGGCAAGGTGCGCAAGACAGCACCCACAGCTCTGGATGAAGCAGTACTTACGCATGCCTTGGTAATCCTTGCATATCAAGGAGTTGCAGATCCGGTGAAAATAAATTCGCGAAATTCTGCACAAAGCTGTTGACGTCCTGATTTGCTGGTCTATAATGCGCGCCTCGCTTGGACATCAGGCGAGCGCTTCGAGACGAAGCAACGCGGTGGTCGCGGAAACTAATTTCTGCAAAGTGTTGACCGCAGCGAATTCCGGTGTATAATGGCCGGCCTGGTCAGCGAAACGCGGCCAGTCAGAAATGTTCATTAAAAACAGATGCAGGTAATTTGTGTGGGCGCCCTCAATCGGCACGATGCCATTGAGAGCGACCTGTCCTAGAATTACGTTAATACGTTTGATTCCAGGGCCTGGTCTGCTCTAAGTTCGAAAGCTTCTGCTTTTAAACTGAAGAGTTTGATCCTGGCTCAGATTGAACGCTGGCGGCATGCCTAACACATGCAAGTCGAACGGAAACAGGCCAGACAATCCCTTCGGGGTGCGTCAGGTGCTGTCGAGTGGCGGACGGGTGAGTAACACGTAGGAATCTGCCTTGCAGCGGGGGATAGCCCGGGGAAACTCGGATCAATACCGCATACGCTCTACGGAGGAAAGTGGGCCTCTTCATGAAAGCTCACACTGCAAGATGAGCCTACGTCCGATTAGCTAGTTGGTGGGGTAAAGGCCTACCAAGGCGACGATCGGTAGCTGGTCTGAGAGGATGATCAGCCACACCGGGACTGAGACACGGCCCGGACTCCTACGGGAGGCAGCAGTGGGGAATATTGGACAATGGGCGAAAGCCTGATCCAGCAATGCCGCGTGTGTGAAGAAGGCCTGCGGGTTGTAAAGCACTTTTATCGGGAAAGAAATGACCTGGGTTAATAGCCCATGGTAGCTGACGGTACCTGATGAATAAGCACCGGCTAACTCCGTGCCAGCAGCCGCGGTAATACGGAGGGTGCA
>CAYUPK010000024.1:26024-39269 GCA_964446675.1 uncultured Wenzhouxiangella sp. | reverse complement strand
GAATGTAATTTAAGGTACGCGGAATATCTTTAAGATAGCCGGGTTTTCCGTCCCGGTAATGGAGCCGGGAGAAAACCCCGCTGGCCTTGAGGTGGCGCTGCACCCCCATCCAATCGAACCAGCGCAGAAATTCCTGCTGGCTGGCTCCTAAGATCCTTCCCGCCCGAACAGCCCTGCGATAATAATCGCCAACCCAGGCAAGTACCCTTTCCTGGGGCCAAGCAATGTAGCAGTCCCGTAGCAAGGAGACTAAATCGTAAGTAACAGGTCCTCGGACTGCATCTTGAAAATCTAGAATCCCTGGATTGGCCCTCGCAGTAAGCATGAGGTTACGAGAGTGGTAATCCCGATGCACCGGCACCTGAGGTTGCTCTAAGGCGGCACTTGTAAGTAGGGCAAATACTTTGTCTAAGGCTGTCCCTACCGAAATTCCTAGGTGCCGTTCCAGGTACCAATCACAGAACAGCCCCATCTCTCTCAGCAGCAAATCCTCAGTATAGAGAGGTAGCCCGAGAGCATCAGCCTCACCCCCTTGTAGCCGCCACAAGGCAGCCAGCGCATCGCCATAAAGCGCCGTAGCATTCTGAGAATTTAAGCAGCTTAGGTATTGGCGCTCTCCCAGGTCGGTCAGCAGCAGAAAACCTTCCTCCAAATTCTGCTCAAGGACCTCGGGTACATTGAGACCTAAACGGTGAAATCCCCTGGCAATACGGATAAAGGGCCGACAATCCTCTTGCGCTAGCGGCGCATCCATAGCTATTAGGCTTCCGCCGCTAACATATACCCGGAAGTAGCGTCGAAAGCTGGCATCGCCTGAAGCGGGTGCTAGCTGATAGTCCACTAAGCCCAGATCCCGGCCCAGCCAGTGCTTTAGGACTTCAAGACGGGAATCCGCCACTAAGATAATTATCCTTATCTGCTTGCTCTTATTTGACCTAGAAGGTTCCTCGCCGTAGAATTGGAAGCTATTCCGGGCGATTAGCTCAGCGGGAGAGCACTGCCTTCACACGGCAGGGGTCGCTGGTTCGAACCCAGCATCGCCCACCACCGAATCAAGGACTTAGGGGCCGCTCCCGGCCCCAAGTTCGAATCCTCCCCGAAAAATCTTCCGTATATCTTCCAGCCGGTTTCACAAGCAAACTGGAGGAAGACAGCATGGACGCAGAAGCACGCACAACCGAAACCACCCCCCGCAAGCCCCTCCCCGACGACACCGGCCGCACGCTCGGGCCTGGGCACATTGATATGGTGCACGAGCGCATCGACCAGGCGATCGGCATTGCCAAGATGATGTATGCCGGGATCGGCGACCTCGGCAACCTGCCCGACGGCGGCGAAGATGCCGCCTGGGGTCAGCAGCGCCTGCTCGAGGAAGCCATTGAACACCTCAACGAGTACACCCGCGAGCGCGCCGAACAGGCACGCCGGCCGCAGGCCGTCGAGAGCGCCCCACCGCCAACCGACCAGGGCAGCATCCTCGACTTCGAGGAACCGATCAGGATGGCCAAGGGCCAGGCGGCGGCTATTTACGCGGCCTTGGGCGATCGCGGAGATGACGAACTGATCGGCGCTGCTGAAGCATTGGACCGACAGCTCTATGCCCTTCACCGCCAGTGGGGTGAAATGGTCGAAGCCCGTCGCCAGGCGAAAGAGCGGGCTGCGTCATGAGCCAGGCGATCGCGCAAGAGGAATCCCGAGTCGCGACGGCCGAAGAGGTCGCAGCGTTCCGGGCCAAGCTGGCGCGCGCCAGGCGCATGCGTCACCAGGCGCGGCTGATTGTCGACGGCGAGATTCAGACGGCCGGCCCCTGGCGTGATGACCACTTGGCCGCTGTCTGCGATCGCCGGCGGATCCTCGACTACATCGAAGAGCAGCGTATCGACGGCCGTGCCGAGATTGCATCGGCGTCGACCTGAACCGCCGAATTCTGTCAACGCGCGGAAATCGGAGCCCGGCCACTGAGCCGGGCATTTTCGTGGGTAGGTTGGTGAATCAAGGTCAAGGAATGCCCATATTGCAGGGCCTCCAGAGGAACGACCAACCACCACCCACCCCCCGGGGGGTCGCGTCATAAATAGCGAGAAACTGCACCTCACCCGTACCCGCACTTGCAGGGCGCTGGGAAGAACCTACCCCGCGCGCGCGGGCTACGGCCCCGCCCGCTGCATGTCGCGTTCGATCTCCCGGAGCACAAACTGGGAAAGGTCGCGCAGATCCTGGGGATTCATCCTCGGCGCGTTGGCGTCACCGCCGGTGGCATTCAGGTCGATCTGGATGCGCCGCGTCGGGGCACCACCCGCGCGGACTGGCGTCGGTTCCGGGTCGCTGCCGGCCTGGCCACCGCCGCTGGTTGACCCGCCACTGCCGCGCTGGCGCTGCTGTTGCTCCCGCTGGCGCTCCCTCTCTCGCTCTCGGGCCTGCTTTTCCTCTTCCTCGGCAATCTCGTCCAGTAGCCGTAGGCGCTCTCTCAGGAGAAGCACCTTCTCCTGGTCGCCGGCCGCGGCCGCCAAGTCGATTTGCGCCTGCAGGGCTCGCCGCTGGTCGCGTTCCTCGATCTCCGCGATGCGCTCTTTCTCGCCGCGCAGCCGCATCAGTTCGAGCCGCAGCTCCCGGTTCGAGGCCTCGGTGACTTCGTTGACCTCGACGCCCTGCTCCCGAAGCCGCTGCAACCGCGCCTCGGCCGCCTGCATTTCTCGATTGACCTCCAGGGCCTCTTCGAGCGATCGCTTCCAGAAGTTGATGTATTGGGCCGTGCCACCGCCCTGCCACTCCTGCAGTCGCCGGTTGAACAGGGCCTGAGCCTCTGCTGTCAGGTGGATGGCACCGCCGAGGCGGACTGCCCTGCCCTTGGCATCGTCCGCGCCCTTCGCGTACTTGTTCAGGGCCTTCGTGCCGTCGTCGGTCGTTTTGTTGTTCTGCTTTTGCGCCCCGGTGTCGTCGATGATCGCCTGTCGCTTGGCCTCGATCGCCGCGCGGAGCTTCTCGACCTCTTCGGCCGAGAGCTTGCCCGCCTCCCCGAGTTTCCGGACCTCGCTGGCGATGTTGGTCAGGTCGTGGCCATTGGCCTCGACGATGGCCTTGTTGAGCCGGTTGAAGTCGGTCTCGGCTTCCTTCGTCTCTTCCTTGAAGCCGCGGAGCGCATTGGTCATGCCGATGAATTCTTCCTTGCCGATCTTCCCGGCCGCGTAGGCCTCGTTGAGCTGCTCCTGGAAGAACTCGACTTCCTTGGCGTCGAACGATTTGCGGGCGCTCTCCACCGCCGCCTCGAGCACCCCAAGGGCCTGGTCGCCCTGAGTGGCCAGGAATATGATGTCGTCGGCGGCTTGCTTGGCTGCGGTCCCGATTCCGGTCGTCGCCTTCCGGGTATCCACGTTCAAGCGCTCGAGGATCTTCTGCGTTCGCTCCAGCGCCGCCGCTCGATCCTCTTCCGCCCCGGCTTGCTCGCCGGCGGCGTCCGCTCCATCCCGCGCGGCCTCGGTGGCCGCATCCTGGGCCTCGGCCTGGCCGAACAGCGCCCCGGTCAGATCCTTGCCGGCCTCCAGGTACTCGGCAACGTTGTCGCCCATCGAGCGGAATCGGTCTTCAGAAGATCGCTCGAGCTTGCCCAGACGCTTGTCGATATCCTCGACGAAACCGTCCAGCGTCTCGCGGGTCGATCCGAATGTGAACCGGGCCAGGTTGCTGACGATGCTCCGCGCCGTTTCGAGTAGCTTTCGCTGCAGCCGGTTCGCGCCGATCAGGATGGCGTCGAAGATGATGTCGGCCGTGTTCTTCAGGATTCGGAAGCCCGCCACGGTCCCGCCGACGAAGCGCTGGATGGCCGGCATCGCCCCTTTGACCGATTCGATGAGCCCTTCGATCCAGCCGGTCAGGTCTTGCAGCGCCTTGCCGACGATCGGTGATTGAGTGATTCCGGCGCCGAGGGCTTCCCACAGGTCGCCGGTCGCATTCTTCGCGCTCTGCACGCCCTGTTCATATGGCGAAAGGCTTTCGGAGAGCCCCTTAAAGTTCGAGTCGAGGGCCTCCGAGAGCGCGGCGACCTTTTCCTGCTGGTCACCGAAGCGCAGCACCTCCTTTTGCGCCTCGCTCAGGACGATCCCGTATCGGCTCAGCTCGCCGGCGTTGCCGGTCAGCGCCTTGCCGACAATAATTGCCGACTGCTCGAGGTCGACGTTTTCCTTGCCGAGACGCCGCGATCCTTCGGCCAGGTCCTGCATGCGCGGGGTCAGCTGGGCGATCTGCTCGGCCGTGAGCTGGAAGGTGCCGAGCATGGCCTGCGCGCTGATCGTCTGCTCGTCGCCGAAGCGAGTGACCTTCTGCCGCTCGGCGGCGAGTTCCTTGAGCGCCTGGATCTCTTCGTCAGTGGCGCCCGCCACGTTGCGCATGACTTCCTCGAGGCGGCGTTCGGAGTTTTCCTGGTCGCTCGCGGCCTTGGCGAGCCGGCCGATCCCTTGCACCGCCCCGACCACCGCACCGGCGACGGCGAAGTACGCGAACCGGAGCCTTCCGATCGAGGCCAGGACACCGGAGACCGAGCGCGAGTGACGCCGATTCGCGGCCTCGACTCGTTGGCTTGTCGTCTCGGCCGTGTTGGCGTTTTCACGGTATGCCCGGCCGATGCGCTTGAGCACCTGCGTGGTGCCGTCGCGCAGCCGGTAGAGGGTTTCTACTACTCGATTCATAGGCCTGCTCGCTTAAAGGCTCGTGCCTCTTCTTTCCGGATCTCCTCAGCGACCCGGCGCTGGAAATGCTGGCGCCCCTGGTGGGCGACCTCTCGATTCATCATCAGGTACGGCAAGCCCGGGCCGAATCGCTTCTCGATTGGAAGCCGGCCAGCCAGCTTGCCCCCCGCGACCCGTTCGCGCCGGAATACGTGGCTGCCGCCCAAGGCCTCGCTGCGGAACCCCATCGGGAGAAAATGCTTTTTCCCTTTGGTGATCGAATAGGTGACACCGCGCTTGGTGAAGCGAGCGCCGTAATCCCGAAGCGGTATCCCGGCCGGCGCCACCAGGCGCTCGGTCGCATCAACCTGGGATCCCCGCACCTTCAGGTCAGTCCTGAAGCGCCGCTTGATCGCGTTGATCCCCCGGAACTGCGTCCGGCCAAGGTTGTAGTGGCTCTTCACCTTGCGCGCCTTCGCATCCTGGGCGGCCTTCGTGCTTCGGAGCACCGCCCGGCGGCTGCCCTGGGCGATGTACTTTTCGAGCCGGGCGTGCTTCGCCGCCTGGCTGAAAAGGGCCTGCGTGGCGATGCCTGTTTTCCTGCTCATGCGAACGGCCCATCCTGCAGCTTGCTGAGGTCTCCAGGTGGATACCAGACTCTGGCCGGGCCGTCTTCGTTCTGCTGCTCGGCTCGGAGTCGCGCGGCCGTTTGGTGGATTGACTCCGATGGTCGTCGGCCTCCGCTTTTTTCGAAGCTCTGGCGCCAGGCCCGCGCGGCCGCGTAAGCAAAGGCATCGGCCAGGGCGTAGCACGAGTAGTTTCCCGACTTGCACCGCGGCGGGATCTTGTGCTTTCCGAAGCCGGAATCCGATATGTTCATCAGCTCGCAGATCTCCGCGCGGGTATAGAGCGCGTCGAGGCCGTTGGGAAGCACGGCATCATCCGGCTGATCGATCGTCAGAATGGCAAAGCGCCGGCGCTGGTGCCAAGGATGATTCGGGTCTTTCTCGACGCCTTCCGGTTTGGGCCCGGCCGAGGCGTCGGCGTATGCGTCGAGGTCGCCGTCGAACACTTCCTCGAGTATCCGGCGCCCTTCACAGTCTGGCTCGCTCATCGGCCCAACCTCCATCTTTTGTCAACGGGCGAGTGGTGATGGTTTGGCCCTGGCGGCCCGGAAAGGCCTGGCGCTGCAGCCCCTGTCATTGTTGGGCTCCGGAGCACCACCACCACCGGCCCTGAAAAATTTCTCGAGAATAGCGCTTTTCCGCGCCTCGCAGCACCCGCACCGGAGCCGGGCGCTGGAAGAACCTACCCGATCGTTCGAAAAGATGGCCGGCCCGGGAACCGTCAGACAACCGGGCCGGCCGTGGTCCGTTTCGCTCGACGGTGGACCGGACCGTCCGCCTAGCCCGGAGGACTCCAAGAGGGCCAGGCAATGCCTGCACTGGGTCATGAGCCATCGGCTGCATCTAGTCACCGATCTGCTGTCGGCGGCTCGCGTAGATCGAATCCGCATCGAGTTCAGCACCGCCGGCCTCGATCGGGTGCCCAGCCAGTCCCTGCTGTGCCTGTTCGAGTGACAGTCCCCGTTCATCAAGGGCCAGCTCCCGCGCCTTCGCAGGGCGACTCTGTGCTTCCGGACATTCGATGATGCTCTGGATTCGCCGGCGTTCTTCCAGCCGCGCGGCCTGATAGGCTTCTTCCGTATTCATGCTTCGGGCTCCTGTTGGGAGTGAGATTTCATTTGCTGCCGCCGCCGCTCAAAGACAGCGTCGGCGTCCAGTCCGGGTTCGCCGCCGCTCTCTTCGGCCACGTCTTCGCCCGGGCCTCCGGGATCGGCGTTGATGCCGGGCGTCTTTCCGGCCATCGCCAGAGCCAGCATGTCCGTAGTCTCTTCCTTGGCGGCGGGCACGCTTGCGAGGATCGACTTGATTTGCTCGATGCTGCTGTCGGTGTCGAGCGCCAGCCGTTCGGCCGTCTCCCGGCGCTGCTCCGCTTCGGGCAGGGCGAGGATGGTCTTGAGCCGCGCCGTCACTTCGGAATGGGCCGCGGCCTCCATGGCCGGCGCGAACGATTCCAGGAACTCATCGAGCATCGCCTTGAACAGCGACTGGTGCTGAGGGCTCAGATTGTGGGCAGCTGCGACCTGGTTTGCCACCACCGCCGCTCGCTTACTCACTTCCGGCGTCGATTGGTTGTTCTGGCGGCAGGTGATCTTCATGCGCGGACCTCGTTCAGGATGATTTCAGGGCGGGCGTCGGGCCGACGATGGACAAGCCAGCCATCGGCCTCGAGCTTCTCGATTTCCTTCTCTTCGGTGATCTCGAGCTTCTCGCGCTCGGTCTCCAGCTTGCTGCGGATCTCGGGCCGGTCGGCCAGGGGCGGGCCGGGTTCGCGTCCTTCGAGGCGCTGTTCGATCAGCTTCAGCAGCCCCGCCTTGATCGCCTCCGGCTGGATGGCCGCCTGGATGCTCATGAGCTGTTCAAAGAAGTTGAAACGCGGGTCGGAACGTCCGCCATAGTTCCAGGCGTCAGGATTAGGAACACCACGGACGTTCGGGTCGGTGAATCCGGTGGTCAGGTGGTAGAGCAAGCCTTCGGCCGCCTGGTGCCTTTCGAGCCAGGCATCGATCCTCGCTTCGACGTCCTCCAAGGGAATGGGCGCCGTTTCGAGCGCTTCGAGTTCGGAGTCGATTTCCCGAATGCGATCGCGGGCCTTGTTGACCTTGGCCATGCGCTTGTCGTCGGAGCTGATGAACTTCATGAGAAACCCCCGATTTCAGCATAGGCGCGATCGGTGCGGATGTATTCGTCACCCTCGTGGATTCCCAGGTGCTTCTCGAGCTGGCGGACGGTCCGCAACACAGGCTGCAAGTCGGCCTTGATCTCGGCCTGCTCAGCCTGGGTGTCCGCCATAAGATCTTCGATTTGCTCCAGGGCGTCAGTCGCCTTCTTCAGCTCGGACTGGTGACTCTCCCGGTCGGCGCTCTCTTCCGGCCAGGCGAACTCACGGCCACGCATTTCGGCGATCTCACGATGTAGGCGGGTGCGGTCACCTGCGAGACGGCGGTAACGGTCCGTCGCTTCGCGCATCGCACCGCCGAGTGCGTCCTTCGCACGACGAAGCCGAGCGAGCTTTCGGGGGAGCGGGCGGATCAGCGGCTTGCTTTGGGTTTCCATGATTCGAGTGCCTGTTGAACTTGGGAGGGATCGTCGCATGCAGTCCGGTCAGGCTCCGGACCGGACACTATCGAGTAGAACTGGGATCGGCTGACCATCGGCCCGCGCAAGAGCGCGTGCGCTAGGTGCTGTTCGTGCTCGCGCATTGCCGGCCACCGCCCGGGCCGCTCGGGATCGATCTCGCCGGCGATGATCCGGGCCTCGACCTTTGCGGCTTCCTTGGTCAACTTGTCGTGCCCTACACCGCCGAGCGCCTCGCGGGCTTGGATGATGCGGCGATTTCGCACCGCCATGTCGTTGTGATCCATGCCGGGCGCCAGGTGATCGTCGAGCGTGCCCTCACCTTCCAGTGCCGCGCGTACCGCTGCCTGGAGCCGCCGCCGCACCGCCGCCGACAGCTCGCGCTCTTCGAGGGCGGCTGCCAGGCAGGCGAGAGTGAGGCGGCGGTTTGCCATCGAGCCCTCAGTGCACCCGGCCGTTCTTTTCCTGCTCAGCGAGGCGCACCACAATCTCCTGTCCCTGTAGGGCGAGCCGTTGGGCCGGCTGCAAAACCTCAGAGATCAGCCAGGAGTTCGTGAGTTCGGACCGCCGAGACTTCAGTTCCTCCAGCCCGCCTTCGAGGACTTGGAATGCTTCGTCGTACTTCTCGACGTCGCGCCACCCTGCCCGTTTCGCTTCTCCGCGGATATCGGCGAGCTGGTCGGCCGTCGCCTTGGTGACCACCCGATAAACGGCTGGGTAGTGGATAAGCTTCCCTTCGAGGTCGCTCAGTGACTCGACCGGCTCAAGCAACCGACGTTCATAGCTACGAAACATGGCTCGTCTCCTTCTGCTTCACTCGGATCAAGGTGCGCCAGCCGGCCTTCAGGACGTGGCCACTTGGTGCGCGGAGTTCGACCAGGCTGTGGTCCCTAAGCCCGACCACTTCGAAGATCGTTTCCATGCATGGCAAGCGCACGGCGTCGCCGAGCTGGAAGCCATTGCGCTGGGTTGGCTGTTCGTTCATGACAAGTACCTCACGTTGTTTTTCGGCGGCGCGGCCGATTCCTCGTCGTGGAACTGCCCCTCGGTGACGCGCGCGAAGTTCTCTTCATTGAGCAGCCAATCGAAGCTCGCGCAGAAGGGTGTCTCACGACCAGGACCGGGCGGCCGCTGGCCGGTCAGGAAAGGGCTTTGTGCGACGTACTCGAAGAACTCGCGCCACTTCTTCTCCGTCTTCAAGACCTGGTGGACTCGCTCGATTGCCTTCCTTCGCAGCGGCGTGATGCTCTTCGCGGGTGGATTGTTCGGCAATGCGTCCGTGTACGCGTACAGGACCGCATCGAACGGCGGGGGGGAGTCCGGGCGGCGCTTACCCCCGCCCCCTGCCTTTGGGTTTGACTGTGACGGTGCCTGTAGATGTGGTTGTGGCTGTGGCTGGTTGGATTTCCGTTGGCGATCCGTTGCCCCTTCCGTTGAACGTCCGTTCAACGCCGGTTCAACGCCCGTTGCCTTGTTTCGTCGGGCCTTGGCCGATGCCTTACCCGCGCGGCTGGCTGCCTCGACGCGCGCGTGCGCCCTTTCCAATTCGACATCGAGCCGACTGTTTCGGAGCGTGTCGCCGTCCTGGTAGAAGAACTCCAGCACCGAGTCACGAACGTCGCTCCATTCGTCTGGCGAAAGCCGTGCAATGCGGCGTAGCCGATCGTCGCCGGTCGGCAACTCGCCGTCTTTCTTCCAGGCGTGCATGAGAAGCAACAGGTAAGTGCCATGCTCGAGCGTGGTCAGGTGCGCCGTGTCGCCCAAGTAGTCGGAGACGTACAACGGCATCCAGATGTTTGCCTTCGTGGTCACCGCCGCCCCCCTGGGCTATAATTGCCCTGTAGTGCTTTTGCCGAGCGCTTCTCTTGACCCCGCCGCTCCTGCCCGAGCGCGGGGCTTTCTCTTGGAAGGGGTTTCATGCCGCACTGCTCCCCTGGATGTTCGACTCGATCCAGCGATCCAGATCAGCACGCCGGTATCGAACCAGGCGGCCGATCTTCACGTAAGGGGGAGGGTTATCGATCGGCTTCGTTCGACCACCGCCTTTCACCTTGCGGCCGTTTCTCAGGCGCCAGGATCGAAGGGTGGCGACGGACACGTCGAGATACCGGGCGGCATCTTCGTCGGTAAGCAGCTCCGACGGCGTGGTCTGGTTTTCGCTTGCCATATCTCACTCACTGTTGGTCAACGTGAGTGAGAGGCTATAGGGCTATGTCAGTCTTTGGAACGAAGAAAATCGGCCGATCTTCACTTTTTGTTCGGCTGCATGTGATCGCGATTGGCCAGATAGAACTCGATTGCGGCTTCAGCCATCGATGATCCGTGCAAGCCCACGTCATCCGTTTCCGGGCCAGGTCGCCGATCGATGATTCGGGCCACCATTTTCTGCGTGGTATCCGGATTGAGCGCCTCGCTTTCAGGTAGGTCCAGAGCGACGTTGATCAGAGTAGCGAGATGCTCCCAAGGGGGCGATATTCGGGCATGCTCAAACGCGGAGTAGAGCGCTTCCGCAAGGAAGTGTTTCTTTGCCGGCGCGCCGCCCTGGCGCAGCATCCACGTGGGCGTCCTGTGCCGATCGTGATAGTCTTCTTGCTCACACCAGTCGAGTAGCTGGGTCAACTGCTCGGTCAACGTGCAACTGGGATAGTCGGACAAGGCCGCCTCAACCTCCTTTCGGTCCCACCCTAGCCCCTCGCTGATGTCATCAAGATCTAAATCGAACCGCGTATCTCTCAGAAGGGCGATCAGAGCGCTGGCGTGATGTTTCACCTTCTCGAGATGCCTTTTCCGGGCCCTCGGTGACACACCGCCTGGAGGTTCCGGCAGCTTGGTGCCACGAACTGCTCTCCAAAACAGAAACATCGGATCAAGCTCCGGCCCGTCGCCCTGGCCATCGTTCGCTGCATCCAGCCACTCCCAGAAGCGCTTCATCGGCAGGGCCGTTGCTAGACGCACCAGCATTTCGTGATGCTCCTTCGAGAGTGCGCGGTCTTCTCCGTTCCGAAAGAAAACTCGAATCTCGAATGGCGTCCACAGTTCGAGCCTCACCTTGTCACCTTGCGGCGGCATCAAATTACCCTCACGTTGCCCGGCTGATCCAGCACCGCAATGGCGGCGGTCAGATCTTCCGGCGCCAGATGCGCGTACCGCTCCGTGAGCTGAATGGTCGAATGACCGGCCAGCTCCTTCACCTTGGCCAGGGGCACGCCCCGTTGCACAAGCATCGAGCAGAAGTGGTGCCGGCAGTCGTGAAACCGGAAGTCCTTTATCCCGGCATCCTTGAGCACGCGCGTGAACGCTGTTTTCAGCGACGTCATGCGCTTCCCGCCCGGCCCCGGGAAGACGAACCCGGCCGGCCAGATGTCGGTCTGCTGATCCCTCCAGGCCTCCAGTGCTTCGCGAGCCGCTTTGCTCATAGGTATGTGCCGGGTCTTTCCTGACTTCGTGCCACCGCCGCCGGCAACGTCCTGTTCGCCGGCCAAGGTGATGGTGTTGGCCTCGAAGTTCACATTTCGCCACTGCAGGCCTAGCAGCTCCCCCCGACGCATCCCGGTATTCAGCGCCAGCACCACAATGGGCGTCAGGTGGTCACCGTAGGGCTCAAGGTCTGGCAGTAGTGGGTAGTCCCGCTCTTTTCGCCAGGCGTTGGCGCTCTCTCTCCTGGCGATCATCTTGCGGTCGCGGGCTTCCAGGGCTTCCATCAGGCGGGCAAACTCGTCAGGCCGGAGGTATCGACACCGCGCATTGCGGTCGACCTTCAGGGGCTTCAGTTCGCGCGCGATCGGGTTGCGGGGGATGATGCCGGCGCCGGCCGCGGCGGACAGGACGGACGAAAGCGCGGCAACGTCCCGGTTGACGGTCGCAGGCTTCACGCCGGCATTCAGCCTGGCGGTTCGCCAATCCCTCACGCGCGCCTTGTCGATGCTGCTGACCGCTTCCTTCCACCAGTCTGAAAAATTCGCTCTCAGGCGCGCCAGAAGACTGTCGGCGCTGCGCAATTCGGCATTGACCTGGTTCGCGAACGGGCCTTCGATGAATGCGCCGAGAGCACGGGCGGCCGCTTCACGCTTCGCCTGACGCTCTTGTCGTGGATCCTGTCCCTCGAGCACGGCATTCTGGTACTTCAGGGCGCGGGCCCGGGCGGTGCTGACACCGAACTCCGGACCGTACCGGCCGAGCTTGAACCACCGCCGCTGGCCGGCGCTGTTTCGATAGTCCAGGTAGAACGTGACCATGCCGGTCTTGGTGATCCGAGCGACCAGTCCCGGCCGCTCTGTATCGCGAATGTCCACGGGCTTAGGAGACTTGCCGGCGTCCACCAATTCGCGCAACCGGGCGCGCTCCGCTTCGATTTCTGAACGTGTGACCTTCTTCTTCAACGCCCGCCATCCTCAAGAAATCTTCCAAATATCTACCAACAGTAGATATGATAGGGTATCATTCTATATTAATGGGTCACACATTCATAGCCCACAAAGCCCGTCGTTACTGTGATCGGGCAACATTCGCCGGTAAGGAGGATGACGGAAATATACCGGGAAAACGGATTCACACGGCAGGGGTCGCTGGTTCAAATCCAGCATCGCCCACCACCAAATCTGGCCACCAGGCCGCTAAAAGCCCCTGATTTTCGGGGGTTTTTTGTTTCCGGATCCAGGTGGCCAAAGTACTGGCGAGACCGGTTGCGGCAGCCCCCCGCACCATGAGCCGGTGCGCCCCCGCTGGACCGCTGCACTCACCACCTCCGGACTGACCCGACGGACACTTTGAAGTTCTACTACCATACAGCCCTTGACGCACTCGCCGAAGGATTTTTGCGATGGAATGGCTGAGCTGGGATTTGTTGATCTGGCCGATATGGGGGCTGGCCTTCGTGCTGGTCATCGTCGGGCTGGCCGGTACCATTCTGCCGATTCTGCCCGGCGTGCCGATCGTGCTGCTGGGCCTGGTGCTGCTGGCCTGGCTGGACGGCTTCGAACGCGTGGGCTGGTGGACGCTGCTGTGGCTGACGGTGCTGACGGTCCTGTCGGTGCTGATCGACTTCATCGCCACCGCGGAGGGCGCCCGACGGTTCGGGGCCGGGCGCTACGCCATTCTCGGGGCCACCCTGGGCCTGCTGGTGGGCCTGTTCTTCGGGATCTTCGGGATTCTGCTCGGCCCTTTCGTGGGCGCGGTGCTGGGCCATATGGCCGGAAGGGCCAACCTGGATGACTCCCTTCGCGCCGGTATCGGGGCCAGCATCGGTGTCGTCGTCGGCACGGTCGCGGGTGCCGCCATCGGCGTGCTCATGGTCGTGTGGTTTGCGCTGGCGTGGTGGCTTTGAAACCCAAGGGTTCAGGGTTCAGGGTTCAGGGTTCAGGGTTCAGGGTTCAGGGTTCAGGGTT
>CAYUPK010000024.1:0-25924 GCA_964446675.1 uncultured Wenzhouxiangella sp. | reverse complement strand
AGGGTTCAGGGTTCAGGGTTCAGGGTTCAGGGTTCAGGGTTCAGGGTTCAGGGTTCAGGAAGATACTAAGGGGTTCGGGATTCGGCGCTCCGAAACAAAGTCGATTGCTTTCCGGACAAAAGGCAGTCTCGGCGCCAGGGCTTTCGGCAACGAACAAGCAGCTACGCCAAACGCTCCTGAACCCTGATGAAATCTAAACCCTGAAACCTTTTCCCTTAAACAAACGCCGACATGCACAGGCCGATCAGTCCGCCGGAGAAGATGCCCAGCCCGATCATCGCCAGGCCGTTGACGGTAAGCACGGCGTTGAAGTCCACCGGTGCGGCCACCGGCTCGGCGTCCTCGGGTTCGTCGAAGTACATCAGCTTGACGACGCGCAGGTAGTAGAAGGCGCCAATGACGGCCGTGATCACGGCCAGGATGCCCAGCCAGGTGTAACCGGCCGACAGGGCGGCAACGATGACCTGCCACTTGGCGAAGAAACCGGCGAACACCGGAATGCCGGCCAGCGAGAACATGAAAACCAGCATCATCAGGGCATGCCAGGGGTTGCGCCGGGCCAGGCCCTTGAGATCATCAAGCTCCTCGGCCTCGCGGCCATCGCGAGACAGCATGATCAGTACGGCAAAACTGCCGGCCGACATGATCGCGTAGATGATCGCGTAGTACATGGCCGCGGCATAGCCTTCGGCGGTGGCCGGAAGCAGGCCCAGCAGCACGAAGCCCATGTGGGCAATGGTCGAGTAGGCCAGCATGCGCTTGATGTTGGACTGGGCGATCGCGACAATGTTGCCGAGGATCATCGACAACGCAGTCAACACGATCAGCATGCCCTGCCAGTCGCCGTGCAGCTCGATCATGCCGTTGTCGAGCAGACGGATCGCCAGGGCCACTGCCGCGAGCTTGGGCACAGAACTGAGCAGCAGGGTGACCGGCAGCGGGGCGCCGTGATAGACGTCGGGAATCCACATGTGCAGCGGCACGGCACCGAACTCGAAGGCAATGCCGAGCACGATGAATACCAGGCCGACGGTCAGCAGCATGTCGTCACCCATGCCAGCCGACAGAGCGGCGCTGACAGCCGACAGATCGAGGCTGCCGGTGGCGCCGAATATCAGGCTCATGCCAAACAGCAAGAAGCCCGAGGCCATGGCGCTGAGGACGAAAAACTTCATCGCCGCCTCGGAACCCTGAAGCGACGTGCGGTTGATCGCCACCAGCGGGTAGCTGGCCAGCACCATCACCTCAAGCCCCAGATAGACGGTCAGAAGCGAACCGGCCGAAATCAGCACCATCATGCCAAGCAGGGCAAACAGGCTGAGCGTGTAGAACTCGCCCTTGAACAGGCTGAACTCGCGCAGGTAGTGCTTGGCGTATACGAACACGCCAATGAAGATCAGATAGCTGAAGACCTTGAGGATGTCGCCAAAGCGGTCGCGCACAAAAGTGTCGGAAAAGGCATGTTCGACCTGTCCTGGCGCCATCATCGACTGCAGGCTCAGTATGGTGGCGAAAGCCAGCGTCACCACAGCCAGCGTATGCGTCAGGCCGCGCCGCTGGTCGGAAATGAACAGATCGGTCAGCAGGATCACGCAGGTCATGCCGAGCACGAAGATTTCAGGCAGCGCCAGTTGCAGTTCGCTAATCGTCATGGTTGAAGTCTGTTGTCATTGTCCGGTTGAGGCCAGCGGCTGTCGCCATGGCGCTCTCAGTCATTTCTCTAAACGGCCGCATGGGTTCTCTCTCAGCCCAGCTTGGATTGCATGATGTGCTCGATCAGATTGTCGATCGAAGGCTGCATCAGGTCGATCAGCGGGAATGGATAAACGCCCACGCCCACCACCAGAAGGGCCAGCACCGTCATCACGATCCATTCACGGCCGTCGAGGTCCTTCAGGGCTGAGACACTGTCGCTCGTGACCTGTCCGTAGATCACGCGCTTGACCAGCCACAGGCTGTAGGTTGCGCCCAGGATCAGCATCATCGCAGCGCCCAGTGAGATCCAGATATTGGCGTGGAAAGCCGCCAGTATGACCATGAATTCACCGACAAAGCCGGATGTACCCGGCAGCCCGGAGTTGGCCATGAAGAACAGGATCGTGAACATGGCAAACCACGGCATCTTGTGGGCAACGCCACCGTAATCGGCAATCTGGCGGCTGTGGACGCGATCGTAGAGCACGCCGACAAACAGGAACAGGGCGCCGGAGATGAAGCCGTGCGAGATCATCTGCACCATCGCACCGGTCATGCCCAGCGCTGCGCCGGTCAGCTCGCCGGTGGTGCGGGCAATGGCAAAAGCCAGGAAAATGCCGAGGGTGACAAAGCCCATGTGCGAGATCGAGCTGTAGGCAATCAGCTTCTTCATGTCGCGCTGGACAATGGCCACCAGGCCGATATAGATGATGGCAATCAGTGACAGCGCGATCACCAGCCAGGACAGCTCGTCGGCGGCATCGGGAACGATCGGCAGCATGTAGCGGAGCATCGCGTAGGTACCGATCTTGAGCATGACGGCGGCCAGGACCACCGAACCACCGGTCGGTGCTTCGACGTGCGCATCGGGCAACCAGGTATGCACCGGCCACATCGGCACCTTGACGGCAAAGGCGATCAGCATTCCGAAGAACAGCCACATCTGGGCGGTCATCGACAGGCCGTGCTGATGCAGTGTGGCGACATCGAAACTGCCGGAATCCAGATACAGCCACAGCATCGAAATGAGCAGGAACACCGAGCCCAGAAAGGTATACAGGAAGAACTTGATCGTGGCGTAGATCCGGTTCGGCCCGCCCCACATGCCGATGATCAGATACATCGGGATCAGGCTGAACTCGAAGAAGACGTAGAACAGCAGGATATCGAGCGCGGCGAAGGTGCCGTTGATCAGGGCATGCAGAACAAGAAAGGTGGCCATGTACTGATGCGCGCGATCGCTGACCCGCCAACTGCTGATCACGATAATGACGCAGATCAACGCATTGAGCAGAATCAACGGCAGCGAAATGCCATCGATGCCTAGATGGTAGTGAATGTCGAACGCCTCGATCCACACCAGCTTCTCGACAAACTGCATCTGGGCAGTGGTGGTATCGAAGCCGACATACAGCAGCAGCGACAGCCCGAAGGTGATCAGGGCAATGATCAGAGCCAGAACGCGCGCGCTATCCGGCGAACGACGACCGGCCGCCGCCACGGCGATTGCACCGACTGCCGGTATCCAGATTACAAGGCTGAGAAGGGGCCAATCCAGCATCGGTCAAATCCTTATCGGAGCAGCATGAAGGTCGCCAGCAGCGCTACCAGGGCGACGACCATGACGAAAGCGTAGTGGAACAGAAAACCGGACTGGGCGGTGCGCAGAACCGCCGACATGCGCCCGACCAGGCGCGCCGAGCCATTGACCATCCAGCCATCGATGACGGTCTGATCGCCCCCCTTCGACAGCCCCGAGGCAACGCCGAGTCCGCCGCGGCCAAGAACGTTCTTCCACAGCTCATCGAAGCCGTACTTGCGGTCAAGAATGGTCCACACCACATGGAAGCGCTCCTTCAACCGGGCAGCCAGATCCGGCTTGATCAGATAGACATAGCTGGCGATGGCAACCCCGAGCATGGCCAGCCAGAAAACCGGCGTGAGGAAGCCGTGCAGCGACATGGCCAGCGCACCGTGGAAATGCGCGCCGAGTGTTGCGACAACATCGTTTTCGGGGCGAACCACAATGGCATCCGAAAGCGCGCCGCCGAACAGCAGGGGCTCGACGGTGAAATAACCGAAGGCCAGCGAGGCGATGGCCAGCAGGATCAGCGGCACGGTGACCACCGCACCGCTCTCGCGCGCCTGGGAGCGCGTCTCGTCATCCATGCGCGTCTCGCCGTGGAAGGTCAGATACAGCATGCGGAAGGTGTACAGCGCGGTCACGAACACGCCGGCATACACGGCAAAGTGCGCGAAGCCCGCACCCGGGCGTTCTGCCAGGCCCACTGCCTCGATGATCATTTCCTTGGAGAAGAAGCCCGACAGGAAGGGAAAGCCGATCAGGGCCAGGCTACCCACCCAGGCGGTGATGGCAGTGATCTTCATGTACTTGCTCAAGCCGCCCATCTTGCGCATGTCCTGCTCGTGGTGGAGCGCAATGATGACCGAACCTGCGGCCAAGAACAGCAGCGCCTTGAAGAAGGCGTGGGTGGCCAGGTGAAAGATCGCGGCCGAATAGGCCGATGCGCCAAGCGCCACGGTCATGTAGCCAAGCTGGGAAACAGTGGAATAGGCGACCACGCGTTTGATGTCGTTCTGGACGATGCCGACCAGGCCCATGAACAGCGCCGTGATGCCGCCGATGACCAGAATGAAGCTCAGCGCGACTTCCGAAGTCTCGAAGATCGGCGACAGACGGGCGACCATGAAAATGCCGGCGGTCACCATGGTGGCGGCGTGGATCAGCGCCGAAATGGGGGTCGGGCCTTCCATGGAATCGGGCAGCCACACGTGCAGCGGCACCTGCGCGGACTTGGCCATGGCACCAAAGAAAAGCGCCAGACAGATCACGGTGGTGGCCAGTACCTCGGTCTGCCCGAACAGGGCGATGGTAGTGCCTTCGACTTCCGGTATGCCGGCAAACACGCTGGCGTAGTCGAGCGAGCCGAAAAAGAACAGCACTGCGCCGATACCGACCACGAAAGTGACGTCGCCGACCCGGTTGACCAGAAAGGCCTTGAGGTTGGCCTGAACCGCCGATTCGCGCCCGAACCAGAAGCCGATGAGCAGGTAGGAGACCAGGCCAACCGCTTCCCAGCCGAAGAAAAGCTGCATGAAGTTGTTGGCCATCACCAGCATCAGCATGGCGAAGGTAAACAGGTTGATATAGGAAAAGAAGCGCTGATAGCCCGGATCGTCATGCATGTAGCCGATGGTGTAGATATGCACCATCAGCGACACCGAGGTGACCACGACCATCATCAGCGCGGTCAGACTGTCGACCAGAAACCCGACCTGAAAGCGGATGCCGTCGGTCACCGCCCAGGTATAGACGGTGTAGTCCATGTTGGGCAGGCCGTTGAAGAACACCTGCCAGGCCACGTAGATCGACGCTGCCGTCGAACCGGCCACCGCCAGAATGGTAATCCAGTGCGCGCCAGAGCGGCCGATCTGGTTACGCAGCAGCCCGGACAGCGCACTGCCGATAAGCGGCAGCAGCGGAATCAGCAACAGTACGGTTTCAATACTCACGAGATTTCCCTGCATTTACGGGCTGTTGAAACCGCAGACTTCGCAGATTGACGTAGATTGGAAAAAGAACCTCTCTCTCCAGGTCGCTGTTTCATCCATCTGCTCCTCAACGCTTCGCTCCAACTCATCTTCATTACTTTTCTTTTCTTGAAAGCTGCGCAAATCTGCAAAATCTGCGGTTCCAAAAACTCGACCACATCAGCCCCTCAGCTCGGCCATGTCTTCCACGCTGATCGAGCGCCGGTTTCTGAACAGAACCACCAGCAATGCCAGGCCGATGGCCGCCTCGGCGGCGGCAACGGTCAGGATGAAGAACACGAACACCTGGCCGTCGAGCACGTCGAGAAAGCGGGCGAAAGCGATGAAGTTCATGTTCACCGCCAGCAGCATCAGCTCGATGCACATCAGCAGGATGAGCACGTTTTTCCGGTTGAGGAATATGCCGGCCAGAGCGATGCAAAACAGCACCGCGCCCAGGGTAATGAAATGCGCCAGTGTCAGCATCAGGCATCCTCTCCTTCGCTTTTCATCTTGATCACGCGCAGGCGCTCTTCAGCCTTGACCCTGACCTGCAGACTGACGTTCTGGTACTTGGTGCCCGGCCGGCGGCGGTGAGTGAGCGCGATGGCGGCGACAATCGCCACCAGAAGGACCACGCCGGCCACCTCGAACGGATACAGGTACTCGGTGTAGAGCAGCTCGCCGATCATGCTGGTATTGCTGTACCCGGCGCCCTCGGCGGCCGGCAGCGGCACGGTTTCCATGCCGCGCGTCCAGATGACGATGAACAACTGGGCGGCCATGGCCAGCGCGACCAGCGCGCCTGCAGGCAGGTAACGGGCGAAACCTTCCTTGATCGAGGTGACGTTGATATCGAGCATCATCACCACGAACAAGAACAGCACCATCACGGCACCGACGTAGACCAGCACCAGGGTGATGGCCAGAAACTCGGCCTGCAGCAGAACCCAGATGCAGGCGGCCGAAAAAAAGCTCAGGATCAGAAACAGCACCGCGTGAATCGGGTTGCCGACGGTGATCACGCTCAGCGCCGACAGCACGAGAATGGTGCTGAACAGGTAGAAGACGATTTCGATGATTGGCATGCCGGACGGACCCTTAGCGGTAGCGCGCGTCTTTTGCGCGGTTGGCGGCAATGCTTTCCTCAAAGCGATCGCCGATGGCCAGCAACTGCTGCTTGTCGACGACTTTCTCGGAGGCATTTTCCATGTGGTACTCGCCGATGTCGGTCAGAATGATGGAATCGACCGGGCAGGATTCTTCACAGAAGCCACAGTAGATGCACTTGAACAGATCGATGTCGTAGCGCGTCGTACGGCGCGTGTTGTCCTCGCGATTGTGCGATTCAATGGTAATGGCCAGCGCCGGGCAGACAGCTTCGCACAGCTTGCAGGCAATGCAGCGCTCCTCGCCGTTGGGATAGCGGCGCAGGGCGTGCAGGCCGCGAAAGCGCGGAGAAGTCGGAGTCTTCTCTTCCGGGTAGTTCAGCGTGGTCTTCGGAGCCAGCCCGAAGCGCCAGGTCACGACCATGCCCCGGAACAGCTCCAGTAGCATCAGCGAACGAAGATAGCGTGCGACAGCTTGCATAATTACCTCGATCAGCCTCCGAACCAGCCCATCACGCGGAACACGCCGGCGACCATGATCCACACGATCGTGATGGGAATGAAAACCTTCCAGCCCAGGCGCATGATCTGGTCATAGCGATAGCGCGGAAAGGTGGCCCGGAACCACAGGAACATGAAACAGAACACCACGGTCTTGGCCAGGAACCAGTGCACTCCGCCGGCGCCAAGAATGGTGTCGCCGATGACCGGAATACCCGAAAACGGCGACAGCCAGCCGCCCATGAACAACAACGAGGCGAGCGCCGAGACCAGAATCATGTTGGCGTACTCGGCCAGGAAAAACACCGCGAAGCCGGCGCCGGAGTACTCGACGTGAAAGCCGGCCACGATTTCGGTTTCGCCTTCGGCCATGTCGAATGGCAGGCGGTTGGTCTCGGCCACGCCGGAGACAAAATAGATGACGAACAGCGGCAGCAGCGGCAGCCAGTACCAGGTAAAGATGCTGCCAGTCTGGGCCTCTACGATGGCGGTCAGATTGAGCGAACCGGCCAGCACGATCACGCCGACCAGAGCAAAGCCCATGGCAATCTCGTAGGAGACCGTCTGGGCGGCCGCGCGCAGGCCGCCGAGCAGCGCGTACTTGGAGTTGGAGGCCCAGCCACCGAGCAGAATCCCGTATACGCCCATCGAAGTCAGCGCAAGAATCAGCAGCAAGCCGGCGTCGATATCGGCCAGCACCAGCCAGTCGTCGAACGGCACGACCGCCCAGGCCGCCAGCGCCGGACCCAGCGACAGCAAAGGCGCGAGCAGGAACAGAAACTTGTTCGCGTTGCTCGGAATGATCAATTCCTTGAACAGCATCTTGAACACGTCGGCAAAGGGCTGCAGCAGGCCCAGCGGGCCGATGCGGTTGGGCCCCCGCCGCGAGTGCATGTAGCCAAGCACCTTGCGTTCGAAATAGGTGTAATAAGCCACGGCGATGGTCACCGGCAGGATGATGGCCAGGATCTTGGCCATCGTCCACAGCAAGGTGAGGAGCTGATCGATCATGACAGCACCTCCACGCTGATATCGCCGCCGCCGGCGCCCAGGGTCGAGACCGGGCAAGTCGCTACCGGCAGGCCGACCGCACCGGGTGCCACGCGTTCGTCAAGCACCAGATCCAGCTCGGCGCTGGCCTCACCCTGGCGCACGCGCACCCGCTGGGCTTCTTCGAGGCCATGGCGGCGGGCGGTCGCCGGGTGGACAGCGCATACCGTGGCCGCCGCGTGGGTGGTCTGCTGCAGAGCCGGCGCCCTTCTCAGCAGGTTATCGCCCGCGTAGATCGGCACCTCGCCGGTGCGCCACAGGGTGTCGCCTTTGGCCAGGAAGGGCGTGGCGGGTTCGTCGTGAGCGGCCTCGGCGGGCGCAGCGGCCAGCGCCTGTTCGGTCACCGTCTCCAGGGTGGCAAAGTCGAAGCCCTCGGCCCCGACCAGCTCGCCGAGCCGGCGCAGGATCTTCCAGCCCGGCCGGGCCGGTTCCGGCGCGCGGCCGACGGCCTTGAGAAACTCGCGATGTCCGTCGGCGTTGATCCAGCTGCCCTCCACTTCGGGCACCGGAGAGAGCGGCAGCAGAACATCGGCGCTCTCGCGCAGCGCGCCGTTGTCGAAGGTGGTGGCGGCAACCACCGAGGCGGCGCCGTCGAGCGCGCGCCGGGCGGCGGTCGGGTCGGCCAGGTCGAAATCGGGCTCGACATCCCAAAGCAGATAGGCCTGGCGTCCTTTTTCGAGCATGCCCCTGGCATGCAGGCCCCCGTCTCGGGGCACGTTACCGGCCGCCCAGGCACCCTGGCTGTTGGCCGGGCCGGGCAGGATCATCAGGGCGACCTCAGCGGCCTCGGCCAGCCATTCGGCCAGGCGGCGCAGCCAGCCGGCTTCGGGATGATTGAGGGCCTGGTCGCCCAGCAGCAGCACGCCGGAATCGGCGTCGTGGAGCATGCCGGCGATGCGCTGCGCTTCACCTTCGGGCTTGCGCTCGGCGATGTATTCGCCCAGCGCGCCCTCGGGCAGGGGCTTGCCGCTCAGGTCGGCGGCGGCCCTGGCCACGCGCGCGAGGGTGTCGACCATCGCCTGCGGCGGCACGATCATGCGCTCGGCCAGGTCGAAGTGAAAGCCCCAGGCCACGCTGTTGATATCGGCCACCTTAGCGCCGCCCTGGCGCCAGGCCGTACGCACGCGGTGGCCCAGAATCGGCTGCTCGTGGCGCACGTTGCTGCCCACCAGCACGATCGCGTCGGACTCGGCGATCTTTGCGGTGGGCACGTCGAGGCGGCCACGCCCGGCCTGCGGATGCGAGAAATCGAGCAGGCGCAGGCGGTGATCGACGTTTTCGCTGCCAAGGGCGCGCGCCATCGAGGCGGCGAGGTAGTGCTCCTCGGCGGTGGCGCGCGGCGAAACCAGCACGCCCAATTCCCTGCCACCGTGGGTTTCCACCGCGCCCTTGAGCGCGCGCGAGGCGGCCTCGAGCGCGTCATCCCAGCTTGCGTCACGCCACTGGCCGTCGACCTTGACCTGCGGTGTGGTCAGGCGGTCGCTGGCGCGCAGGCCGAAGTGACTGTAGCGGTCGCGGTCGGCCAGCCAGCACTCGTTGACGGCCTCGTTGTCGCGCGGCACCGCGCGCATGATCTTCGGCCCGCGCGTGTGGTAGTGCAGGTGGGATCCCAGGCAGTCGTGCGTGCCGATCGATTCGCGCGCGCGCATTTCCCAGGGCCGCGCGGTATGGCGGAAGGCCTTGTCGGTCAGTGCGCCGACCGGGCACAGGTCGATGATATTGCCCGACAGCTCCGACTCGATATTGCGCTCGATGAAGGTCGAGATCTCGTGGTGTTCTCCGCGGTTCATGCTGCCCAGCTCGGCGGTGCCGGCGATTTCTGACAGAAAACGCGTGCAGCGGGTGCAGTGGATGCAGCGGGTCATGTCGGTTTCGATCAGCGGGCCGACGTTCTTGTCGCGCACCACCCGCTTGCGCTCGGTAAAGCGCGACACCGAACGGCCGAAACCCATGGACAGATCCTGCAGCTCGCATTCGCCACCCTGATCGCAGATCGGGCAGTCGAGCGGGTGGTTGATGAGCAGAAACTCCATCACTCCGCGCTGCGCGTCCACCGTCCGGCGCGACTCGGTGAATACCTTCATGCCGTCGGCCACCGGCGTGGCGCAGGCCGGCAGCGGCTTGGGCGCCTTCTCGACGTCGACCAGACACATGCGACAGCTGGCCACGATCGACATCTTGCGGTGGTAGCAGAAACGGGGAATGTTGATTCCGGCCCGATCGGTGACCTGGATGATCATCTCGCCCTTGCGGGCCGACAGCTCCCGGCCGTCGACCTCGATCGTGACGGTGTCGGTCTGTTGATTCTCGGCAGTAGCCATCTTCAGCGTATCCGGTATTCCGAAAGATTGATCGAAGTCGCAAAGATGCGGGACTCGGGACCCGGGATGCGGGACTCGAGGGCACCTGTCAACTCCGAGAAGAACTCCAAAGCGACATCGATTGAAGCCGATGCGCCAGCCGCCATGAAACGACCACCAGCAGCAAGTGCCGGCACACCGGACTCGCAGGGCGCCAAGTCCATTTCAGTCAGCACCATCCTCACGCGGCTTCTCCAGCCATGTCGGCCACCATCGAGCGGCCGTGTTTGATGTAGTACTCGAACTCCTCGCGGAAGTGCTTGAGGAAGCCCTGGACCGGCCAGGCCGCGGCCTCGCCGAAAGCACAGATGGTGTGCCCTTCGATCTGGGTGGTCACCGACGCGAGCACGTCGAGATCCTCCATCCTGCCCTCACCGACCAGGATGCGGTGGATCATTCGGTGCATCCAGCCGGTGCCTTCACGGCACGGCGTGCACTGCCCGCAGGATTCGGCGTAATAAAAGCGCGAAATGCAGCGGCAGGCGTCGACCATGTCGGTCGTCTCGTCCATGACGATCACCGCGCCCGAACCCAGGCCCGACCCGGCCTTCTGGATGGCGTCGTAGTCCATGGTCAGATCCATCATCACCTCGCCGGGCAGAACCGGCATCGATGAACCGCCCGGAATCACGCCCTTGATCCGGTTGCCGTCGCGCATGCCGCCGGCCATTTCCAGCAGCTCGGAGAACGGCGTGCCCAGCGGCACTTCGTAATTGCCCGGCTTGTTGACGTGGCCGGAGACCGAGAAAATCTTCGAACCGCCGTTGTTGGGCTTGCCCAGATCCAGGAACCAGTCGGCGCCGTTGCGCATGATGGCCGGCACCGAGGCCAGGGTTTCGGTATTGTTGATGGTGGTGGGCTTGCCGTAAATGCCGAAGTTGGCGGGAAACGGCGGCTTGAAGCGGGGCCAGCCCTTCTTGCCCTCGATCGATTCCATCAGGGCGGTTTCCTCGCCACAGATATAGGCGCCGGCGCCGAGCAGGTTGTGGATCACCACATCGATGCCCGAACCCATGATGTTCTTGCCCAGGTACCCGGCCTCGTTTGCCTCCTTCAGCGCCGACTCGATGCGCTCGAAGGGCTCGTGATGGAACTCGCCCCTGAGGTAGTTGTAGGCCACCGTCACGCCCATCGAATAGGCCGCGATGGCGATGCCCTCGAGTACCGCATGCGGGTTGTAGCGCAGGATGTCGCGGTCGTGGCAGGTGCCCGGCTCCGATTCGTCGGAGTTGCACGCCAGGTATTTCTGTCCGGGCGCCGAGCGCGGCATGAACGACCACTTCAGACCGGTCGGAAAACCGGCGCCGCCGCGGCCTCGCAGGGCCGATTTCTTGACCGTCTCGATGATGTCTTCCTGGGGCGTCTTTTCCCTGACGATCTTCTCCCAGGCCTGCCAGCCGCCGTGCTTGCGATAAGCCTCCAGCGTCCAGCAGTTGTCTTCATCGAGATGGGTAAAGCAAACGTTGTGTTCAGCCATTGAGTGTGCCTCCGAATAGCCGCGCGGGCACCTTTTGATTAATCGGCTTCGAATGAATCCGGGACTCGGGAGAACCACCCGAGGTCCAACGAAGGGCCGGCGCGGCACCGATCAGAGTCTGTGCGTTCGAAGCCCTGTAGCAAACATCAGTAGCCAGTCCCGAGTCCCGAGTCACGAGTCCCGGCGCTTGAGCGAGTCCCGAGTCCCGAATCCCGAGTCCCGATTCCAGAGCCCTTGTCAGAGCACTCCCCTTCGAGAATCGCCTTGTCACAACGAAGCCCGCCATCATTCCAGCCCGTCGAGAATCTCGTCGACCTTCTCGGGCGTGAGATTCTCGTGATAGTGGCCGTTGACGAGCATCATCGGCGCGCCGACGCAGCCGGCCAGGCACTCCTCCTCGCGCTTGAGGAAAATGCGGCCGTCCGATGTCGTCTCACCGCTGCGTATTTCCAGCTTTTTCTCGATGTGCTCCACGATTTTCTCCGAGCCGCAGAGCATGCACGAAATATTGGTGCAGACCGAGATCGAGTGGCGGCCGACCGGCTCGGTTTCGATCGCCCCGTAGAAGGTGGCCACTTCGTAGACCCACACCTGCGGCACGTCGAGATAATCGGCGATGCCGTCCATCAGATCGGCGCTGACCCAGCCACCGTTCTGTTCCTGGGCGGCGACCAGCGCCTGAACGAGCGCCGAACGCCGGCCCTCGATGCCCTCGGGAAACTTGGCGCGCCAGTGATCGATCGTGCGGCGCGTGTCTTCGCTGAGCAGTTCGGCCTTGCCGGCAACGAGACTGGCGGTGGCTTTAGCGGTCATCGGTCGATCTCCCCGAACACGATATCCTGGGTTGCGATCAAGGCGGCAATATCAGCCAGCATGTGCCCCTTGGCCATTTCATCCATCGAGGCCAGGTGCGCATAGCCCGGCGCGCGCAGGTGCACCCGGAAGGGCTTGTTGGCGCCGTCGGAGACAAGATAGCAGCCAAACTCGCCCTTGGGCGCCTCGACGGCGCAGTAGATCTCGCCCTCGGGCACGCAATAGCCCTCGGAGAACAGCTTGAAGTGATGAATGAGCGCTTCCATGTCGTCCTTCATCTCTTCGCGCGTGGGCGGGGCCACCTTGAAGTTGCGCACGATCACCGGGCCGGGGTTGGCGCGCAGCCAGGTGATGCATTGCTTGATGATTTTCGTCGACTGGCGCATCTCCTCGATGCGAACCAGGTAGCGGTCGTAACAGTCGCCGTTGGTGCCGACCGGAATATCGAAGTCGACTTCGCGATACTTGGCATACGGCTGCTTCTTGCGCAGATCCCACTCGACGCCGCTACCGCGCAGCATGGGACCGGAAAAGCCCAACTGCAGGGCACGTTCCGGGCTGACCGATCCGATGCCGACGGTGCGCTGTTTCCAGATCCGGTTGTCGGTCAGCAGGGTTTCGTAGTCGTCGATACGGTCGACGAAATCGTCGGCGAAGGCCTCGATGAAATCCAGTAGCGAACCCTGGCGCCACTCGTTCATGCGCGCCAGGTCCTTGCCCTTGCGCCAGCGGGTTTCAGCCACCTTGGGCATTTCATCGGGCAGGTCGCGATAGACGCCGCCGGGACGATAGTAAGTTGCGTGCATGCGCGTGCCCGAGACCGCCTCGTAGACATCCATCAGCTGCTCGCGCTCGCGAAAGGCGTAGAGAAAGACTGCCATCGCGCCCAGGTCGAGCGCATTCGAGCCGGTCCACATCAGGTGGTTGAGGATGCGCGTGATCTCGTCGAACATTGTCCGGATCCACTGCGCACGCTCGGGCGGCTCGATGTTGAGCAGCTTCTCGATGGCCATGACGTAGGCGTGCTCGTTGCACATCATCGAGACGTAGTCGAGCCGGTCCATGTAGCCGATCGAGTGGTTGAATGGCTTGGATTCAGCCAGCTTCTCGGTGGCGCGGTGCAGCAGGCCGATATGGGGATCGGCGCGCACGACGGTCTCGCCCTCGAGCTCCAGGATCAGCCGCAACACGCCGTGGGCAGCCGGGTGCTGCGGGCCGAAGTTCATGGTGAAGTTGCGAATTTCGCTCATGACCCGGTTCCTTCAAGCTTGTTGTCGACATAACGGCTGTCGTCTCTGATGACGCGTGCCACCGTCACCCGCGGCTCGATTTCCACCGGCTCGTAGACCACCCGCCCCTTGTCTTCGTCGTAGCGAACGGTCACGTTGCCGATCAGCGGGAAATCCTTGCGGAAGGGATGGCCGATGAAGCCGTAGTCGGTCAGGATGCGCCGCAGGTCCGGATGCCCCTCGAAGATGATGCCGAACAGATCGAAGGCTTCGCGCTCGTACCAGTTCACCGAGCTCCAGACCTCGATCAGGGAGGGCAGCACCGGAAAATCGTTGTCGGGCGCGTGGCAGCGCAGCCGCAACCGACGGTTGTGCCTGATCGACAGGAGCTGAACGACGGCGGCGAAACGGTTGGGGATGTCGGCGGCTTCGGGACGATCCTCCCAGGCAAAGCGGCCGGGCCCGAGTTCATCGGCGGCCCGTCCGAAACCCCTGCCGGTTGCCTCGGCGGTTTCCCACTCGTCGTCGCCGTAGCCGAGATAATCAACACCGCACAGGTCGATGAGCTGCTCGAACGCCAGCTCGGGCTCGTCGCGCAAGAGCCAGGCCGCGTCAAGCCAGTGATCGCGCCCAATCTCCACGGTCAGCTGACCGCAGTGCTCGGTCATCGAGGTGATGCGCTCGCCCAGCTTGTCGCTCAGCGACTGGGCCAGCGCCTGATTGCGTGAGGAAAACTGAGTCATGAGCGGGCAATCGTGTTGGTGCGACGAATCTTCTTGTAGAGCTGGAGCACACCGTAGACCAGCGCCTCGGCCGTGGGCGGGCAGCCCGGCACGTAAATGTCGGTCGGCACGATGCGGTCGCAGCCGCGGGTCACGGCATACGAGTAGTGATAATAGCCGCCGCCATTGGAGCACGAGCCCATCGAAATCACCCACTTGGGATCGGGCATCTGGTCATAGACCTTTCTGAGCGCCGGCGCCATCTTGTTGACCAGCGTGCCGGCCACGATCATGACATCGGACTGGCGCGGACTGGGTCGGAAGATCATGCCGAAGCGGTCAAGGTCGTAGCGCGAGGCGGCGGCGTGCATCATCTCCACCGCGCAGCAGGCCAGACCGAAGGTCACCGGCCACATCGAGCCGGTTCGCGCCCAGTTGATCAGCGCATCGGCGCTGGTGGTCACAAACCCCTTCTCGAGCAGCGGATTGTCGCCGCCGGGGCGAAGGATGTCGTCAACCCGGCCCTCGGGGACCGGGTTGTGCATGATGTTGCTTATTCCCATTCCAGCGCTCCCTTCTTCCATTCGTAGATGAACCCGACCACCAGAAGCAACAGGAACACGCCCATCGCCACCAGGCCGGTGATGCCGACAGCATCAAGCGCCACGGCCCAGGGAAAGAGGAAAGCGATTTCCAGGTCGAAGATGATGAACAGGATGGCCACCAGGTAGAAGCGCACGTCGAACTTCATGCGCGAATCCTCGAAGGCCTCGAAGCCGCACTCGTAGGGCGAGAGCTTCTCGCTCGAGGGGCGGCGTGGCCCGAGGATGCCGCCGGCCAGCAGCAGGGCAACGCCCATGCCCAGGGACATACCCAGAAACAGCAGAATCGAAAAATAGTCAGCGAGCATCCGTCTACCCTGCCAGTCTGTCGTTTGGCGCAACGATTGCCCAGGGTCATGGCAGCAATCATTACGGCGATTATCGCATCGATTGTCTTTGCGATTGTCTTTGCAATCGTCGTCGCGCCCCGATGTCGGGGCGCAGACGTTGTCACAATATGGTGCCGAAGGCCGGACTCGAACCGGCACGACCGCGAGGTCACTGCCCCCTCAAGACAGCGTGTCTACCAATTCCACCACTTCGGCATTGTAATCATCCGGATCCGGTCGCCGTTGACCTCAGTCAACGGGGGGCGGCTCCGGCGTTTCACTCTCTCTCGTGTCATCTTCGACCGGCACGTCGAGAAACTCTTCATCGTCGCCCGCGCCAGCCTCGGTGCCGGTCTCGCCGGCGGCCTGCTGGTCTCCGGCCGGCTGTTCGGCCGCAGGCTGAACGAGCTGACCTGCGACACCGATGTCCTCCGCCTGCTGCTGGGGGCTGATACTGCCCGAGCGGGCCACCAGCACGGCCATCGTCAGGCTGACGGCAAAAAACGCCACACCCAGCCAGCTCGTGAGCTTGGTCAGAAAACCTGACGCGCCGCGCGAACCGAACACGGTTCCCGAAGCGCCGGAGCCGAAAGCGGCGCCCATCGTGGCGCCCGGTCCGCGCTGAACCAGCACCACGGCAATCAGGGCCGCGGCCAGCAGAACATGAAAAACGATCAGCACCGTATACATTCAGAAAATCTCTTTTCGAAACCGTTGGATTCAGGCCGCCTGGTAAATCCCCATGAAGGATTCGGCCTGCAGCGACGCACCGCCAACCAGACCGCCATCGATATCCTCACAGGCAAACAGATCAGCGGCGTTATCGGGTTTGACGCTGCCGCCGTACAGGACCCTGACTCGGCCGGCAATTGTAGCATCCTCTGCAGCGAGCTGCGCCCTGATTGCGGCATGAACTTCCTGAGCCTGTTCGGGCATGGCCGTCTGCCCCGTACCGATGGCCCAGACCGGCTCGTAGGCCACCACGGCGCGCGAAAACGCCTGAATACCGGCGGCCTCGATGACCGCCGTCAACTGCGCGCCGACCACTTCGCGGGTGCTTCCGGCCTCGCGTTCTTCCAGCGACTCGCCCAGGCACAGAATCGGCTGCAACCCCGCATTCTGGGCGGCCACGAATTTCTGAGCCACAAGCTCGCTGCTTTCGGCGTGCAGGGCGCGGCGCTCGGAATGCCCGACCAGCACGTATGAGCAGTTCCAGTCGGCCAGCATCGGGCCCGAGACTTCACCCGTGAAGGCGCCGCTGGCATGAGCGCTGAGATTCTGGGCGCCAAGCAGCACCGGCGTGGTATCAGTCAGGGAATCGACCAGCGGCAGATACGGAAACGGCGGAAGCACCAGGACCTCGGCGGCCCGGTTGGGGTCGAGGCGGGCAAGGATGCCGCCGATCAGGCTTCTGACCTCGGGCTTGCTGCCGTGCATTTTCCAGTTGCCGGCAATCAGCTTGGTACGCATGATTACACCATTGAGGGGGGTCTGAGAGAAAGACGCAGATTCTACTTCGTTCCGACAGGCTGGACAAAGGCCCCGGTCAAGACAAACCTGAAAGTTCGACCGGAGCCCGCCCCGAACCCTGAAAACTGAGCCCTTGAAACCTTATTTCATTTACCCTGCCCGGCGACGGTCATTTCATCGACCAGCAGCGAACCGGTGCGGATATTGTGGCGCGGATCCACGTCGGTGCCTGCCGCCACCAGTCCTGCGAACATCTCGCGCAGCTTGCCGGCAACGGTAATCTCCTCGACCGGCGCACCCAGACGACCGCCCTCGACGCGAAAGCCCGAAGCGCCGCGGGAGTAATCGCCGGTGACCAGGTTGACGCCCTGCCCCATCAGCTCGGTGATCAACACGCCCTCGCCCATTTCGGCGAGCAGCTCCTCGAAGGAATGGGTTGCACCAACAACCTCGAGGTTGTGAATGCCACCGGCGTTGGCGGTGGTCTCCAGGCCCAGCCGGCGAGCGGAGTAGCTGCCCAGCACATAGCGCGACAGCACGCCTGATTCGACCAGCGCCGACTCGCGCGTGGCCACGCCGTCGGCGTCGAACGCCGCCGAGCGCGCCGCGCGCGGCAGATGAGGGCGCTCGATGAGCGAGGCCCACTCGGGCATGATACGCTCACCGCAGGCGTCGAGCAGAAAACTGCTGCGCCGGTAGAGATTGCGACCCGAGGCGGCGGCGACCAGATGGCCGATCAGCCCGCGCGCGACCTCCGGAGCGTAGAGCACGGGCATGCGGCCAGTGGGAATGGGCTGCGAGCCCAGTCGCCGGGCCGCTCGCCGGGCTGCCTCCCGGCCGGTGCTTTCGGGATCGGCCAGATCGCTCCAGCAACGGCGTGCGTCGAAGTCGTAGTCGCGCTGCATGCCCGACTCGTCGCCGGCGACGAGCACGCAGCTTTGCGACCAGGCGCTGCCGCGAACGCGACCGACAAAGCCGTGGCTGTTGGCGTAGACGGCAAGATTCACCTCGCTGGTGACGCTCGCGCCCTCGGAGTTGGTGATGCGCTCGTCGGCCTCGCGGCCGGCCTGCTCGATGCGCATGGCCCGGGCCACCAGGTCATCGAGCGGAATGTCCTGCGGGTGCCACAGATCCAGATCCGGGAATGTGGCAGCCATCAACCCGGCTTCGGCCAGCCCGGCGGCGCGGTCCGCTTGCGTGTTGCGGGCAATCGCCAGGGCGCGATCAACCGTCTCGTCGATGGCCTCCGGGCGCAGATCCCCGGTACTGGCGCTGCCCGTGCACTGCCTGGCGTAGACGGTCACCTGCACGCTGCGCTCGCGCGCCTCTTCCAGGGTCTCGATCTCTCCAAGGCGCACGCCGGCTTCGCGGCCCAGGCTCGAACCGACCGAAACCTCGGCCTGCCCGGCGCCGCCGGCGCGGGCACGATCGAGCACCCGTTCGGCGATACCGACCAGAAGCTCCATCTCGCGGTCGGGGTCGTGCAGCAAAGCGGTATTGTCGGTTGCCATCGCCTGACGTGCGCTCATTGCGTTCCTCCGACGGTCAGTCCGTCGATCCTGAGGGTCGGCTGGCCCACGCCCACGGGCACGCCCTGGCCCTCCTTGCCGCATACGCCCACGCCGGAGTCGAGCTCAAGGTCGCTGCCGACCATGCCCACGCGCGTGAGCACATCCGGGCCGTTGCCGATCAGCGTCGCGCCCTTGATCGGGGCTCCGACCTTGCCGTTCTTGACCCGGTAGGCCTCTGAGGCGGCAAACACGAACTTGCCGGAGGTAATGTCGACCTGGCCGCCATTGAAGCCCACGGCGTAGATGCCGTCGTCGACCGAAGCCAGGATTTCGCCGGGATCGTGCCTGCCCGGCAGCATGTAGGTATTGGTCATGCGCGGCATGGGCAGGTGGGCAAAGGATTCGCGCCGGCCGTTGCCGGTCGGCTCGCTACCCATCAGACGGGCGTTGAGCTTGTCGTGCATGTAGCCGACCAGGCGCCCTTTCTCGATCAGCGTGTTGCACGCCGCCGGCGTGCCTTCATCATCGATGCTCAGCGAGCCGCGGCGGTGTGCGAGTGTGCCGTCGTCGACTACCGTGCATTCCTCCGTGGCCACCATCTCGCCCATGCGCCCGGAAAAGGCCGAAACCCCCTTGCGGTTGAAATCGCCTTCCAGGCCGTGGCCAACCGCCTCGTGCAGCAGCACACCAGGCCAGCCCGGCCCGAGCACCACGGTCATGTATCCGGCCGGCGCAGCCTCGGCCCTCAGGTTGACCGCGGCAATGCGCACCGCCTCGCGGGCATGCTGCTGCCAGAACCCGGGGTCGGTGATCGACTCCAGCCCCCAGCGGCCGCCACCGCCGGAAATGCCCTGCTCACGCCGGCCGTCTTCTTCCATCAGCACGCGAATATCGAGCCGCACCAGCGGCCGGACATCGCCGGCGAGCACGCCGTCGGTGGCCGCGACCAGAATCGATTCATGGCTGGACGACAGGTTGACGCTGACCTGGCTGATCCGCGCATCCAGCGAACGCACGTAGGCGTCGATGGTGCGCAGCAGCTCCACCCGATCCGACGACCGACCGGAGCCGACCGGGTCGTGTGCATCGTAGCGAGCCGGCGCCCGGCGCGGCTGGCCGACGCGGACCATGCCGCTGCTGCCGGCCCGGGCAATCGCTCGCGCGCTGCCGGCGGCATCCAGAAGCGCCGGCAAGGCCATCGAGTCGGCACAGGCAAACCCCGTGCCGGCGCCGGCGACGGCGCGGACCCCGACGCCCTGATCAGAATCGAAATTGCCGCTCTTGACCGCGCCGTCCTCGAGCATCCAGCCCTCGCTGACGCGACGCTGAAAATAAAGCTCGCCGAAGTCGATCCGGGAAGAGACCAGCCGGCCAAGCGCCAGCTCCAGTTCCTTTTCGCCTACGCCGGCCGGGGCCAGCAGGCTGTCGAATACTTGTTCATACATGGTGCAGAGGATATCCGGTCGCCGGTGGCAGGTTTCAATCGATTGGCGGCTGGTCGGGCCGATAGCGCAGTTCAGGGCCGGAGTCATCCTCGGCCGGCTGCGCGCCCTCGAGCCGGTAATCGGGTTCGGCCGAACGCGCGCCGACGAGTTGTACCGTCGGATTCGCCCACGGCCCGGTGACCCGATAGCGCGCCTCGGCAATGCCCTGCAGGGGGCGATCGAGCAGGCTGCGCAGAACCAGGCCGGCAGCCGCGCCGGCCGGCCCGCCGGCCAGGCCACCGAGCAGCGGCAGCGTGCCACTGACGCCGGGCTCGACCACGATGGTCTGGTTGTAGGTCTGAGCGCCAAGATCGGTCAGCCCCCGCACGGTGATGTCAGCCGCCGGTGACTCGAGCTCGAGCCCGTCGGTGCGGGCCACACCGCCGGCGAGTTCAAAAGCCCCCTCGATGCGGTCGAACTTCAGACCCTGTCCGAACACGTCGCGAAAATCCAGCATCAGGCGGCGAGGCATGGCGCTCAAACTGACCAGCCCGACCAGGCGACCGGCCCCGGGCTGGGCTTCGGGGATGCTGCCGTCGACCATGATCAGGTGCATGCTGCCGCTCAAGCGCGACAGCGCGAAGTCCAGCGGCGCCCCCATCCAGCGACCGTCGAGATCCACCTGTGCCCGTGCCGCCCGGAATTGCGACTCCAGACCTGCGGTATCCAGCAGGGCCGGCAGATCAGTGCTGATCAGGCGGCCTTCGAAAATCGTGATTGGCCCGTCTTCGGTCAGAATCCACCGCCCGTAGCCACTCGCCTGAAGCTGCGGCCCGCTGAATTCGATCCGCTCGAACTCGATTCCATCGCTGCGGGCATGGCTTTCGACGCGCACGCGCCCGAGGGCCTGGTTGGCGTAGTGCAGATCCTCGATCAGCAGGCTCAGCGGCGGGAAATCGGTCGGCACGCGGGTGCGAGTCTGCCCTGGCACCGGCACCTGCAGAAGATCTCCGGAAGGCGGCTCGGGAGGACTGCGAGCCAGATCCAGACGCTCGAGATCCACCGCCACGACCCGACCGGAGTCAAGCGGCAGGGGAACGGTGACCTCACCAGCGACCGAGTCGCCCGACAGCGCCATGCGCCAGTCGCCGTCGCCGCGCCGCGCCTCGATCGCGACCTGCTCCAGGCTGACATCGCCGTATGTCAGTCGCCCCAGCCGGATGCGGACGCGCCCTGTCAGCGCCCCCGGAGCACGGCCGGCCGACGGCACCAGCCAGGAAAGCCAGTCGCTCCAGCCTTTCAGATCGAAGCGCTCCACGCTGCCGGCCAGCTCGAACCCCCCAGCCGAAGGCAGGGCCGGTGCCGCCTGCCCGAATCCCGCGGCCAGGCGCCAGCGTCCGCCGGCATCCTCCGCGGTCAGATTGAGCAAATCACCCAGACGACCGCTGATGGTCAGCCCGTCGTCGTGGCCGCGAAGACTCACATCCAGAGGCATGATGGCGCCGGCGAGCTTGTTCAGCGGCGCGGGAAACTCCAGCGCAATGCCGTCAAGATTCGAGTGCGCTTCCAGTTGCCACCCACCCGCCGGATGGGCATCGAGCCGCATGCGCCACCGGCCGGAGCCGTGAATGCGCTCTGCCAGAGCCGTGAACGGCGCACGCTCGGGCAACAGCCTGGCCGGCGGCAGAGTCCCGCTGCCCTCAAGCCAGGCTGGCGCGCCGAAGCCGGCAGCGATCTCGAGCCCGGCGCCGTCAAGGCCGTCAAGGCTCAGCCTGGCCGGGGCAATTCCGGCGCGGTCGAAGGCGACGGTTCCACGCAGCTCCGGAAAGCGAAGGTTCGCCGCCGGCACAGCCAGCGTCGTGCCTTCAAGATCAACGCTGCCGTCCAGCCGCCACGCCGACATCCGTCGAATGGGCAGAAAAATGTCGGTACGCAGGGAAAGGCTGCCGCGGGCGTTGATCGGGTCGACAAAACGCGACCAGCCCGTGAACGGGAAAGTCGAAATCACCTCGTGCACTCGCGCGGCCGAGACCCCCCGGGCTGCCAGTGAGATCGAGACCTCGGGCGCGCTCAGGTTGTCGATCGCAATACGTCGAGACGACACCGGCAGCCCCCCCAGCCGGCCCTTGTCGATCCGGGCGACCATGCTGCGGCCGATGAAATCGACGTGGCCGTCGAGTTCACTGGCCAGCGGCCAGCCTTCCTGAAAATCCAGCCTTGCACCCTGGAAATCAACCCAGGCCTGGAAGTCGCCGCGGCGCCAGTTGCGGAACTTGTGGCCGAGCCGGAAATGATAGTTGAGGCCGCCGGCGGCACCGGAAATACCCAGCAGGGCACGATCGAGCCAGGTCAGCGCCCTGGGTGGAATCTGTCCGGCCGGCAGCCAGGGACGCGGATCGATGGCCCCGATGTGGTCGGACGTGACGATGAAGTCCATGAAGGGCCGGCCACCGCCGAGCCAGACCCAGCCGTCGGCGCGCGCGGAGGCTTCCGGGCGACGCCCGACAATGCCATCGAGCTGCACCGCCCGCGGCGACACGATGACGCGCCCGGAAATCGCCTCGATGGGAACGGGCTGGCGCATTTTCGCGGGCCAGTCGATCACCGGACTGCCCGAAAGCGACAGCTCGGCGCGGTCCCCGGCCACGCCCAGTTCGAGATCGAGGCCGGCCAGCCGCAGCCTGTCTCCGGGCAGGTCGACGAGCAGGCCGGAGACCGAGCCCGAGAGACGATGGAGCGAGGCAGGGTGCTGATACAACAGCGACAGATCCTCTACCCGGCCGTCCAGAGCGGCCGGCCAGTGCTGCCAGTCACCCAGCCAGCGCCCCAGCAGGCCATGAACATCCGACAGCGCCAGCGCTGGAATGGACGCCGCCCAGCGCTCGTCGCGCCGCGCAACCACAATGTCCCGTGCCACGTTGCGTCCCGCGTGATTCAGGCTGGTGAGTCTGGCGTCGATTCGCCGGTCGAGGCGTTCAACGCGCACGGTTGCGTCAGCCTGGAAGCCATCGTCTCCGATGATCGCGAGATCGAGATCCGCCGCTCCGCCGCCGTCGGCATCCCAGTCAAACTCCAGATGAGCGTCGAGGCGGTCGGGCGGCACGCGCAGAAAACCGGGCAGCAGGCTTTCCAGGCCCGGCGCCTGCAGCCCCAGATGGCGCAGATCCACGCGCCCGGTCAAGGATTGCAGTTGGCCGTCCAGCTGCCTTCCCACAAGCGCCAGCGAAAGCTCGGCATCCGGGGCGGCGGCCAGATGGGCTCGGGCGACCAGTCCGCTGTAAGCGCCGCGACGTCTGAACTCGCCCTCACTGATGACCAGATCCAGGCGCGGGCCGGTCTGCGGACGAATGCGCACGCGCACATCGCGCACCAGCAGATCGCCGGCCAGGGTCTCGCCGCCGGCGCCATTTCCCGAAAGCTGCCCGCCCTGCTCCAGGCGCAGACCCCAGCGCCCGGCCGCATCCTCTTCAAGCACCAGATCCAGGCCCAGAACGACCAGCCGAAAGGGGTTGCGGTCGGCGCGCAGCAGGTCGGGAAGATGCAGCTCCAGTCGCGCCCGGTCGACTTCGATCAAAGGCCGCTCCGGCAGCCCCGCGACCAGGCCTTCCATCGTGATCTGCGGCGTCAGGCGCGGCCAGCGCGCCTCGATCCGAGTGATCGATACCGGCTGATCAAGGCGCTCGGAAAGCTCTGCTTCGAGCCAGGGCCGCATTTCATCAGCGTAGGGAATGAGCAGACGACCGACGCCCACGACCACCGCCGTTGCGATGATCAGCACCGCAGCAATCGCGGCCAGCCACTGGCGCAGCCTGGCAAGCAGCCGGCCCGGGAACGAAACCGGCTTGTCGGTCAAGCGTTCGCTCAAAGCAGAACCACGTCGAACTGTTCCTGATCGTACTGATCTTCGGGCTGAAACTGGATGCTGGTTCCCAGCTGCTCGGTCAACTCGGCAATCGTGCCATGATGCTCCTCGAGCATTCGCTCAACCACCTGCGGGGAAGCCATCACGCGCATCTGTCCAGTCTCGAACTGGCGCACCGCCCGCATGATCTCGCGAAAGATTTCGGAACAGACCGAGTCGACGCTCTTGACACGGCCGCGGCCCTCGCACAGCGGGCAGGGTTCGCACAAGCGATGCTCTAGGCTCTCGGTCGTGCGCTTGCGCGTCATCTCCACCAGGCCAAGCGGCGAAATTTCCGACACCGTTGTGCGCGCGTGATCACGGGCCAGCGCCCGCTGCAGGGTCTTGAGCACCTGGCGCTTGTGATCGTCCTCGCTCATGTCGATGAAGTCGATGATGATGATCCCGCCGAGGTTGCGCAGCCGCAACTGTCGGGCGGTGGCCTGGGCGGCCTCGAGGTTGGTCTTGTAGATCGTCTCCTCGAGGTTGCGATAGCCCAGATAGGAGCCGGTATTGACATCGACGGTGGTCATCGCCTCGGTCTGGTCTATGGTCAGATGCCCGCCCGACTTCAGCGGCGTGTTGCGATCGAGCGCGCGCTCGATTTCGGTTTCCACGCCGTAGAGGTCGAACAGCGGCCTGTCGCCGTCATAGAGCTCGACGCGTTCGGCCCATTCCGGAAAGAACTCGCCGGCAAAACGCTGCGCGCGCTCGAAGGTCTCGGGCTCATCGATGCGCACCTTTTCGACGCCGCTGTGCATCAGATCCCTGAGCGACCGGTAGGGCAGCGAAAGATCCTCGTAGATCAGTTGGCCGGGCGCCGCGTTTCTGGCGTCCACCTCGATGCGCGGCCAAAGCCGGCGCAGGTACTCCAGGTCGCGAGCCAGGGCATCGGACTCGACCCCTTCGGCGTTGGTGCGGATGATGAAACCGTGCCCGGAGTCGGCGGCGACGAGTTCGCGCAACATCTCGCGCAAGCGCTCACGCTCGGCCTCGAGCTCGATGCGCACCGAAACGCCCAGGCTCCGGATGCCGGGCAAAAGCACCAGATAGCGCGATGGGATGCTCAACTGCATGGTCAGGCGCGCACCCTTCGTGCCCAGTGGGTCCTTGACCACCTGCACGAGCAGCTCCTGACCCTGGCTGACCAGCTCGGTAATCGGAGGAACGGGCCGCGACTCGCCGTTTTCATCCAGCTCGGGCTGGCGCGGCAGAATATCGGAGGCGTGCAGAAAGGCAGTTCGCTCCAGGCCGATATTGACGAATGCGGCCTGCATGCCTGGCAGTACGCGCTCGATCCGGCCCATGTAGATGTTGCCCACGTAGCTGGCCTCGCCGCTGCGCTCCAGATACAGCTCCTGCAGCAGGCCGCTTTCGACGACCGCGACACGCCACTCGGTCGGCGTTACATTGATCAGGATTTCGTCGGTCACGGCCGGTTGTTTCGCCTGCATCACGTGGGTTTCGGCAAGAATAGCACCCGCCTCGCCCCGACAAGCTCGCTCAAACGCCTCCAGGCGCCGCTTTCGCTCAATCGGTCAGGCCTGCCTCGCGCAACAGCTCGCCGGTTTCGAACAGCGGCAGTCCAACCACGCCGCTGTAGCTGCCGGCCAGCGAACGCACGCGAGTGCCCGCCGCGCCCTGGATGCCGTAGGCGCCGGCCTTGTCATGCGGCTCGCCCGAAGCGACGTAGCGCTCGATCCAGGCGGCCGGCAGTTCGGCAAATTCGACCCGCGTGACGCTCAGACGTTCCCGGCTCGCACCATCGGGGTCGATCACGGAAACGGCTGACAGCACGCGATGTTCACGTCCGGACAAGCGCCGAAGCATATCGCGGGCCTCGTGATCATCGCCCGGCTTGCCCAGGCACTCATCATTGACCACCACGGCGGTATCGGAGCCGAGCACGAAACGGCCGTCGAACCGCCCCTGAACGGCCAGCGCCTTCTCGCGAGCCATGCGCCGAACATAGGCTTCGGGCGCCTCGTGGGGGCGCACGGCCTCGTCGATATGCGCCGGCTCGACGTCAAAATCCAGTTCGAACAGCGACAGCAGCTCACGGCGGCGAGGGGAGGCGGAGGCCAGGATCAGGCGGGGGGACTCGTTCATGCGTTCGTGGTTGGCGGGCTGGTTGGCTGGTTGGCTGGTTGGCTGGTTGGCTGGTTGGCTGGTTGGCTGG
>CAYUPK010000023.1:5859-40575 GCA_964446675.1 uncultured Wenzhouxiangella sp. | reverse complement strand
AGCCAACCAGCCAACCAGCCAACCAGCCAACCAGCCAACCAGCCAACCAGCCAACGGGGCCCGACTAACCCTTCAGCCGCTTGTACTTCATTCTGTGCGGGCCGGCCTGGTCGCCGCGGCGGCGTTTGTAGTCCTTCTCGTATTCGCTGAAATTGCCCTCGAACCATTCGACGTGGCTGTCACCTTCGAAGGCAAGCACGTGGGTGGCGATGCGGTCGAGGAACCAGCGGTCGTGCGAGGTCACCAGCACGCAGCCGGGGAAGGCCAGCAGGGCTTCTTCCAGGGCGCGCAGGGTCTCGACGTCGAGGTCGTTGGTTGGCTCGTCGAGCATCAGCACGTTTGCGCCCGAGCGCAGCACCTTGGCCAGATGCACGCGGTTGCGCTCGCCGCCGGAGAGCTGGCCGATGCGCTTTTGCTGCTCGGCGCCCTTGAAATTGAAGCGGCTGGCCCAGGCGCGGGCCGGAATGCGGTAGTTGCCGACGTGAATCTCGTCGGCGCCTTCGGAAATCTCTTCCCACACCTGGCGATCGTCGTTGAGGCTGTCGCGTTTCTGGTCGACGTAGCCAAGCTCGACCGTGTCGCCGATATCGATGCTGCCGCGATCGGGCTGCTCCTGATCGGCAATCATGCGAAACAGCGTGGTCTTGCCGGCGCCGTTGCCGCCGATGATGCCGACGATGGCGCCGGGCGGCACCTTGAAGCTCAGGTCTTCGATCAGCAGGCGGTCGTCGTAGCCCTTGTAGAGGCCGTTGACCTCGATCACCTTGTCGCCCAGGCGCGGGCCGGGCGGAATGTAGATCTGCTGGGTTTCGTTGCGCTTCTGGACTTCTTTCGAATTGAGCTCCTCGAACTGCCTCAGGCGTGCCCTGGACTTGGCCTGACGGCCCTTCTGGTTGGAGCGCACCCACTCGAGCTCTTGCCTGATTTCCTTCTGCCGTGCCTTTTCCTGTTTTTCTTCCACGGCCAGGCGGGCCTCTTTCTGCTCCAGCCACGAGGTGTAGTTGCCCTCGAAGGGGATGCCGTGGCCGCGGTCCATTTCCAGAATCCAGCCGGCGACGTTGTCGAGAAAGTAGCGGTCGTGGGTAACCGCCACGACAGTGCCGGGAAAGTCGTCCAGAAAACGCTCCAGCCAGGCGACCGACTCGGCGTCGAGATGGTTGGTGGGCTCGTCGAGCAGCAGCATGTCGGGTTTGGACAGCAGCAGGCGGCACAGGGCCACGCGTCGGCGCTCGCCGCCGGACAAGACCTCGATCTTCGAATCCCAGTCGGGCAGGCGCAGCGCATCGGCGGCCACTTCCAGAGTGCGCTCGATCTCCCAGCCACCGGCCGAATCGATCTGGTCCTGCAGCTCGGCCTGTTCGGCCAGCAGCTCGGTCATTTCCTCATCGCTCATGGGCTCGGCGAACTTCTCGGAGATTTCCTCGAATCGCACCAGCATGTCCCGCAGCTCGCCAACGCCGTCCATCACCGCCTCGCGTACCGTCTTGTCTTCGGGCAGCTCGGGCTCCTGCGGCAGGTAGCCGATGCGGATACCGGGCTGCGGCCGGGCCTCGCCGTCGAACTCCTTGTCGACGCCGGCCATGATGCGCAGCACCGTGGACTTGCCCGCGCCGTTGAGCCCCAGCACGCCGATCTTGGCGCCGGGAAAGAACGACAGCGACACGTCCTTGATCAGGGTGCGGTTGGGCGGCACCACCTTGGAGACGCGGTGCATGGTGTAGACGTACTGACTCATTATGCTTTGGGCTGGTTGCTTGCCAGTTGGGGGATGTGGGGGCGGGTCGTGGGGAATGCCAGGGAAGATAAGGCTTCAGGGTTCAGGTTTCAGGGTTCAGGGCGGCAGCCGCGTGGGTTTGCGGGGCGGACAGGCCGCGAGAACGAGCGGGCAACCTGGAAGTCCGCCCTTGATGCAGGCAGCCACGTATCGGGGCTCGTCCGCCCACCAAGCCTTTCCGTTGCCGCCCTGAACCCTGAACCCTGAAACCTGAAACCTTTGTTCCCATGCATTCCAACCCCACTCCGGCTAACCTGTGCCGAGTGCACCAGACAAAGGCAAACCGATGCGAGTGCTTGTAACCGGCGGTGGCGGATTTTTGGGCAAGGCCATTGTCTGCCAGCTTGTCGAGCGTGGCGATACGGTGTCGTCCATCAGCCGTTCCGATTATCCGGAGCTTGCGGAAATGGGCGTGACCTGTCATCGCGGCGACATGGCCGATGGCGAGGCGGTGATGGCGGCCGTCGACGGGGTCGAGGCGGTCATCCACGTGGCTGCAAAGGCCGGGCCGGGGTTGTACGCGCCGGATTTCGTTGCAGCCAATGTGGACGGCACAAGGAATGTCATCGCAGCCTGCCGGCATCACGGCGTGCGCTACCTGGTGCACACCTCCTCGCCGAGCGTGGTGCACGCCGGCGGCGATATCGAAGGCGGCGATGAATCGCTGCCGTACCCGAACCATTTCCCGGCGCCGTACCCGGCCACCAAGGCCGAAGCCGAGCGCCTGGCGCTGGCAGCCAACGGCCCGGATCTGGCGGTCTGCGCCCTGCGCCCGCACCTGGTCTGGGGGCCGGGTGACAACAATCTATTGCCTCGCCTGGCCGAAAGGAATCGGGCCGGCCGGCTGAAGCTGCCCGCGCCGGACAAGCTGATCGACACCGTGTTCATCGACAACGCTGCCGAGGCCCATCTGCTGGCGCTTGACAACCTGACCGGCTCTGCCACGGCCGCGGGCCGGGCCTATTTCATCAGCAACGGTGAGCCGCTGCCGGTTGGCCAGTGGCTCGAGCGCATGCTTGAGGCCAGCGGTGAGCAGCCGCGGCTGGGGCGGATTTCGCCGGGCGTGGCCATGAGTGCGGCCACTGTGGTCGAGTGGGTCTGGCGGGCGCTGCGCCTGAAAAGTGATCCGCCGCTGTCTCGATTCGTGGTCGAGCATCTGGCCACCGCGCACTGGTTCGATATTTCCGCCGCGCGGCGCGATCTGGGCTACGAGCCGAAAGTGAGCATCGACGAGGGCATGCGGCGCCTGGCCTCGTCGCGATAGCGGTTGATGGCAGTCATGATCCCCGGCGGCGCAGCCAGCGATTGACGCGCTCGATGCGCGTGCGCCGCACCAGATGGCGGTCGGCTTTGTCGGCCCGCTCGTAGCTGCCGTACTTGAGCTTGACCCAGCCGTTGAGGTCGATCTGCCTGAGGTATTCGAACAGCCGGCGGTTGATCGGGCGCGGGCCTGCGCCGAGCACCAGCGACGTACCCAGGTCGAGAATGACCGGGCGGCCGTCGCTTGCGATCATCACGTTCTTGCGGCTTTTGAGGTCGCCGTGCGCCACGCCGCGATCGTGCATCGCCTCGATGGTCTTGCGGAGCTGCTCGAAGAAGTGCTCCGGGTCAGCCGGTTCTGCGTGCCTGAGCAGGGTGCCGTCGATATATTCCAGCGTGAGATGACAGCCCCTGAACAGGCCGAAACAGCGCGGGAACCCGGACAGACCCTCGATGCGCCGGTAGGCGCGGTATTCGCGCCTGAGCGAAAACTGGCGTGCGCGCCAGGCAAGGCCGCGGCCGCGCGGCGTCTTGACCGCCAGATCCAGGCCAGCGCTTTGCACGCGCACGATGCGCCCCTGATTGCCTTCGGCAACGATGGGCCAGTCCGCTGGATCGAAGTTCTCGAACAGTTCGGCTGAAACGCAGCCTGAAGGCGCTGAGGATGGCATGCGGCCAATCATAGCGGATTGGCGCCGCCCTTCCGGACAAGCGATAATGGCCGGCCTGGGCCGCCGGGGGGCTCGAAAAGCGGGGTCGCGGCCCCCACAATACCGAAATCAAAGAATCCAGATGGGGATGACAAACCATGCCAATCTACGAATACCGCTGCCAGTCCTGCGGCCACGAACTGGAAAAACTGCAGAAGATTTCCGATCCGCCGCTCATCGACTGCCCTGAATGTGCCCAGCCGGCGCTGTCCAAGCTGATTTCCGCCGCCGCCTTCCGGCTCAAGGGCAGCGGCTGGTACGAAACCGACTTCAAGAAGGACAATCGGCGCAACCTTGCCGGCGACGACAAGCCCGGGACGACAGGGTCCGAGGCGAAGAAGTCCGATGACGCCCCCGCTTCGAAATCCGGCGGCCAGGCGGCAAAGACTGGTGATAGTGGCGGTGCTGGTGCGCCGGCCGGCCAGGCGACCTGACCGATGCGCTCTCATCTTTGCGGACAAGTCAACGAAACGCTCGACGGCCAGACGGTCACCGTCTGCGGCTGGGTCAATCGCGCCCGTGATCTGGGCGGGCTGATCTTCGTCGGCCTGCGCGACCACGCCGGCGTGCTGCAGGTAGTGGTCGAGCCAGACAATGAAGCAGCCTTTGCCGAGGCCGCGAAGCTCAGAAACGAGTTCTGCGTCCGCATGACCGGCCGCGTGCGCATGCGCCCCGAAAGCCAGTGGAACTCGGACATGCCCACCGGCAAGGTCGAGATGGTGGCCGATTCGGTCGAGATTCTCAGTGCCTCAGCACCGCTGCCGCTCTTGATGACCGACGAAGACGGCGAGGAAGTGCGGCTGAAGTATCGCTTTCTCGATCTTCGTCGTCCGCGTCTGCAGCGCAACCTCAGGCTGCGCTCGAAGCTGACCGGCGCGATCCGGCAGTTTCTCGACGCGCGCGATTTCATCGATGCCGAGACCCCGATCCTGACCCGCGCCACCCCCGAGGGCGCGCGCGACTACCTGGTGCCCAGCCGCGTGCAGACCGGCAGCTTCTACGCGCTGCCGCAGTCACCGCAGTTGTTCAAACAGCTCCTGATGATGGCCGGCCTGGACCGCTACTACCAGATCGCGCGCTGCTTCCGCGACGAGGATCTGCGCGCCGATCGCCAGCCCGAGTTCACCCAGCTCGATATCGAGATGGCCTTTGTTGACGAGGCCGAAGTGCAGAACACGGCCGAACAACTCATTCGCCGCGTGTTCGCCGACGTGCTTGACGTCGAACTGCCCGATCCCTTTCCACGAATGACCTGGGCCGAGGCGATGTCGCGCTACGGCTCCGACAAGCCGGACCTGCGGGTTGACCTGGAGCTCGTGACCATCTGCGAACACGTTCGCCACGTCGAATTCAAGGTCTTCTCCGGCCCGGCCAGCGATCCGGCTTCGCGCGTGGCCGCCCTGCGCGTGCCTGGCGGCGCGCAGCTTTCGCGCAAGCAGATCGACGGCTACACCGACTTCGTCGGCCGCTACGGCGCCAAGGGCCTGGCCTGGATGAAGGTCAACGACGCCGCCGCAGGCCTCGAGGGCGTGCAGTCGCCAGTGGCCAAGTTTCTCGATGAGCAGGCCGTGAAAGGCATTCTCGAATCCACCGGCGCGGAGAATGGCGACATCCTGTTCTTCGGCGCGGGTGAAAAAGCCACCGTCAACACCTTCCTGGGCGCGCTGCGCCTTGAAGTGGCAAGAGATCTCGACCTGGTCGGAGAAGGCTGGAAGCCGCTGTGGGTGGTTGACTTCCCGATGTTCGAATTCGACGAAGAGGACGGCCGCTACTACGCCCTGCATCATCCCTTTACCGCCCCGGCGGTTGCCGACGCCGATGCCCTGAAGGCTGATCCCGCCAGCGCCATGTCGCGCGCCTACGACATTGTCCTCAACGGCTCGGAAATCGGTGGCGGCTCGATTCGTATCCACGACCCGAAGCTGCAGCAGGCGGCCTTCGACGTGCTCGGTATCGACGAGACGGAAGCAAAGGCCCGCTTCGGCTTCCTGCTCGAAGCCCTGAAATACGGCTGCCCGCCGCACGGCGGCATCGCCTTCGGCATCGACCGCATCGCCGCACTCATGGCTGGCGAAGACTCCATCCGCGAAGTCATCGCCTTCCCAAAGACCACCAATGCGTCCTGTCTCATGACGGGGGCACCGGCAGCGGTGGAGGCCGAGCAGTTGACGGAGCTGCGGCTGAGGCTGGATACGACAAAATGAAAACCAATTAAACGCAAAGACGCGAAGACGCAAAGAAAACAATGGCACCACGGAAGACACGGAATTCACGGAAAAAGCTCATTCATCCAGTGGCCTTCCTTGTCCGTGACTTCCGTGTGTTCCGTGGCTGAATCTTTTTCGTTTTTCGCCTTCTGCTTTGCGTCTTCGCGTCTTTGCGTTTCAGAGGTTTAGATTTTTGTTTGCGGCAAGCAGGAAGCGCCATGAGGAAATCGGTGATACTCATCCACGGCCTCTGGTGGGGCGCCTGGAGCATGGGGCTGTTGGGGCGTCGTCTGGAGCGGCGCGGCTTTGCGGCGCGCGGGTTTTCCTATCCGACCATGCGCCAGTCGCTGGCGGCCAATGCGGCGGCGCTGCGTGAGTTCGTTGCCGGCCTGGACCTCGACCGGATCGATCTGGTCGGGCACTCCCTCGGCGGGCTGGTGATCCTGCGCATGCTCGATGAATACGCCGACCTGCCGCCCGGTCGCGTCGTGCTGCTGGGGTCTCCCGTCAACGGCTCGGCGGCCGGCCGGCGCGTGGCCGACAAACGCCTGCTCCGGCCGCTGGTGGGCCAGGCCCGCAGCGCGCTGGAGCAGGGTTTTTCGCACGCCCCCGCCGGGCGCGAAGTCGGCGTGATCGCCGGCAGCCGATCGGTCGGCGTCGGGCGAGCTTTCGGATCGATGGCACGCCCCAATGACGGCACGGTCACGGTCGCCGAATGCCGCCTCCAGGGCGCTGAAGAGTGCATCCTGCCGGTGACGCATACGGGGTTGGTGATGGCACCGGGGGTGGCGCAGGCTGTGGCCAGCTTTCTGGAAAGCGGGGCGTTTTCGGTCGACCTGGCGAAATGACCAATTACCAAGCACCAATTCTCAAACAATTTTCAATGACCCAATGATCAATGTTCGAAACGGAGGAGCGGACACCGTTTTGGTCATTGAAGATTGATCATTGGTCCTTGTTTGTAAATTGGAGTTTGGTCCTTGGACATTCGCGCGCCCTGGCGCGTGCTACTGCCACGGATTACAGTCATACCCCGCTATCCGGATCAGCCGATCGGCCTCGAAGGATCCGGCGCCCAGGCCGCCTTCGTGGAAGTTGTAGCCCACCAGCAGGGTGTTGCAGTCCAGGGCTTCGATGGTCATGGTGCCGATCGAGTAGATTTCGACGTCATCGCGATCGTAGCTCCCCGGCGGGCTGGTGATGAACTCGCCCCCGTAGAGTTCGAGCATGTCGAGGCTGACGATATCGAAGCCGGGCTCCAGGTACGCGGCCGAGCCAATGACCCAGAACGGCTCGCCGTCGATATAGGTAAAGAAGATGGCGCTCACGTTGTTGGTATCGTCTCCGTCTGGATTGTATTCCTCGCCGATCTGCAGCACCAGGCCGCTGTAGGGCAGGCCGTCGACGGTGTACTGACCGGACATGCGGCCGTTTAGCACCTGGTAGGGCGTTTGCGGCAGATCCAGTTCGGGCGCGTAGGACGGCACGTCTATCAGAAGGTAGTTGGCGGCCGAGGCGCCGGCGTAATGCCCCCAGAACATCTCGAGCGTGAACACGTCGTTGTACTCTGCAGGGCCGAATTCAGTTGCGCCATCGAGCGAAAAATAGTCCACGGCAAGCATGTAGGTCACGCCCTGCTTGTTGATCTCGTTGCCTGTTGCGCCGACGTTGCCCACCGCCGGAAACTGGATGAGCTGCGCGACATGATCGGGGATCTCGACCGTGCCCGCCTCGGCGAAAAGGCGCGGAATCAGCACCGGTCCGCCGCTGATCTTGCGCAGCCTGACCATGACGACCGAATAGCCCGGGTCATGACAGCCGGTGCGCCAGATCTGGACCTCGATCCGGGCGGCCGGACGCCCCTGCACGACCGATGGAACGAAGATCTCGTCATCCTCGAACAGCATGTCCGCACCAGGCGCCGGCGCCTGCGGCAGGGAAACCGCCACGCAGCCAGGCGGGAAGGGCGAATCCAGGTCGGTCAGCACGTTGATCTCGCCGGTGGCCCAGGCCTGGCCGGCAAGCACGAATGTCAGGGCGAGCAGTAGATAACGCATGATCGGGTCGGTTCCGTAACGTGTGCCCGACATTCTAGCGCTGGAGTCTGACTCGAGGCTGAATAACAAAGAAAGGTTTCAGGGTTCAGGTTTCAGGGTTCAGGAGCGCCTCCGGAGACTGAAGGCTCGTTGCCGACAATCGCTGCGCCTTGCTCGCTGAGCGCCTGGGAAGAACCCCGGGCGAGATTTGCGCCCCGTGCCACATCCCCGTCCCCCGTTCATTGCCCGGCGAAGCCGGCCCCCAGCGCCATACGCGCCGCCTGAAACCGGAACCCGGAACCCGGAACCCTTCGTCTTATCAGTTAAAATGAAAAGCTTGTCATCATCATGGAGGCACCGAAGTCATGGCCGGCCATAGCAAATGGGCCAATATTCAGCACCGCAAGAAGGCGCAGGACGCCAAGCGCGGCAAGATCTTTACCCGGCTGATCCGGGAAATCTCGGTTGCCGCGCGCGATGGCGGCGGCGATCCCGACAGCAATCCGCGGCTGAGGCTGGCCATCGACAAGGCCAATGGCGCCAACGTGCCCAAGGACAACATCGAACGCGCCATCAAGAAAGCCACTGGCGACCTGGAAGGCGCCTCCTACGAGGAGCTGCGCTACGAAGGCTACGCCCCGGGCGGCGTGGCGGTGATGGTCGACTGCCTGACCGACAACCGCAACCGCACGGTCTCGGAGGTGCGCCACGCCTTCACCAAGCACGGCGGCAACCTGGGCACCGAAGGCTCGGTGGCCTTCCAGTTCGAGCGCAAGGGCGTGATTACCTTCGCACCCGGCACCAGCGAGGAGCAGGTGATGGAAGCCGCCCTGGAGGCCGGTGCCGAGGATATAGTCAACCACGACGACGGCGCGATCGAAGTGCTGACCGGGCCGGAAGACTTCGAGGCGGTGCGCGACAGCTTCCGCAAGGCCGGCCTGGCCTTCGAGGAAGCCGAAGTCACCGAGCGGGCCAACAACCTCATCGAGGTCGATGCCGAAACGGGCAGGGCGGTCATCGCCTTTATCGACGTGCTCGAGGATCTCGACGATACCCAGAACGTGTGGTCGAACGCGGATATTCCGGCGGAAGCTTATGAATAAGGGTTCAGGATTCAGGGTTCAGGTTTCAGGGGTTCTGGCGGACTGCACTGATCCGCAATGAGAATCCTCGGCATCGATCCCGGTTCGCGCCGTACCGGTGTGGGCATTATCGAGGGGGAGAAGCTGATACACGCCGAAACCCTGCGCCTGGGGGGCGGACCCATGCCTGAGCGCCTGGGGCTGATCTTTTCCGGGTTGAGTCGCCTGATTGCCGAGTACCGGCCGCAGGTCGCTGCGGTGGAAACGGTGTTCATGAGCCGCAACGCGCAGTCAGCGATCAAGCTGGGCCAGGCCCGTGGGGCCGTGATCTGCGCGGCGGTGGAGGCGGGTCTTGCGGTGCATGAATACGCGCCGCGAGCGATCAAGCAGGCCATCGTCGGCCGCGGCGGCGCGGGCAAGGAGCAGGTCCAGCACATGATCCGCGCGCTTATGAAGATCGAGGCTGACCTGGGCGAAGACGCCCACGATGCACTGGCGGTTGCCCTGTGCCATCATCACACGGCACAGACCGCCAGACGACTGCCCAGTGGAGTGGTGTTGCGATGATTGTTCGACTTGCCGGAACCCTGGTCTCTCGCCAGCCGCCGTCGCTGACCGTTGACGTCAGCGGCGTGGGCTACGAGGTCGAGGTGCCGCTCAACATCTTCGACCGCCTGCCCGCCGACGGCGAGGAGCTTTCGATTCTCACCCATCTGGTGGTCAGGGACGACGCGCACACGCTCTACGGCTTTCTCGCCGAGGCCGACCGCAGGCTGTTTCGCGAGCTGCTCAAGGTGACCGGCATCGGCCCGCGCCTGGCCCTGGCCATCCTCTCGGGGGTCCGCAGCGACGATTTCGCCCTGATGGTCGAGGCCGGCGACACCAAATCGCTGACCCGGCTGCCGGGCATCGGCAAGAAGACCGCCGAGCGGCTGATCCTGGAGATGCGCGGCAAGGTCTCCGACCTGGGCGGCGGTTCAGATGCGGACGGCGGCGCTGCCCTGAGCGCCGAGGGCGAGGCCCGCGAGGCGCTCACCGCCCTGGGTTATTCCTCCTCGGAAGCCCTGAAGATGATCCGCGCCGTGGCCGAGCCGGACCAGCCGGCCGAGGCCCTGATCCGTGATGCACTCAAGAAGAAGATGCAGGGCTGATGGAAGACGAGAGACTCGTTGCCGCCGAAGTTGACGTCGACGAGGCCCGCGTCGAGGCCAGCCTGCGCCCCGACCGCCTGGGCGAATACATCGGCCAGCCGGAAATGAAGGAGCGCCTGGGCATCTACCTGGAGTCGGCGCGCAGCCGCCACGAAGCGCTCGATCACGTGCTGATCTTCGGCCCGCCGGGCCTGGGCAAGACCACGCTGGCCTACGTCATTGCCCACGAAATGGACGTCAACGTCCGCCAGACCTCCGGCCCGGTGCTCGAGCGCGCCGGCGACCTGGCCGCGCTGCTGACCAATCTCGAGCCCGGCGACGTGCTCTTCGTCGACGAGATCCATCGCTTGAGCCCCGTGGTCGAGGAAGTGCTCTACCCGGCGATGGAAGACTATCGCATCGATATCATCATCGGCGAAGGCCCGGCGGCGCGCTCGATCCAGCTCGATCTGCCGCGCTTTACCCTGGTGGGTGCGACCACCCGCGCCGGCCTGCTGACCTCACCGCTGCGCGATCGCTTCGGCATTGTCGAGCGGCTCGAGTTCTACCACCCCGACGAGCTGGCGGAAATCGTGATCCGCTCGGCCGGCATCCTGGGCATCGAGGCCGATCGCGCCGGCGCGATGGAAATCGCCCGGCGTTCGCGCGGCACGCCCAGAATCGCCAACCGCCTGCTGCGGCGGGTGCGTGACTTTGCCCAGGTGCGCGCCGACGGGCGCATCAGCGAGTCGGTAGCCGCCGACGCCCTGGAGATGATGCAGGTCGACGCGCGCGGCTTTGACGCCATGGATCGCAAGCTGCTGAAAAAACTGGTCGAGGACTTCGGCGGTGGCCCGGTCGGCGTGGAAAGTCTGGCCGCGGCCCTGTCGGAAGAGCGCGGCACCATCGAGGATGTCATCGAGCCCTATCTGATCCAGCAGGGCTTTCTCATGCGCACCGCCCGCGGCCGCATGGCCACCGCAGCCACCTGGCAACACTTCGGCCTCAACCCACCGGACCGGCCCGACGACCTGTTCGACAAGCCGTCGGAATCATGATCCAGCCCTTTTGCTACCGCGTCTACTGGGAAGACACGGACGCCGGCGGCGTGGTCTACCACGCCCGCTATCTGGCGTTTTTCGAGCGCGCCCGATCCGACTGGCTGCTGGCGATGGGTTTTCCGCAGGTGCCCATGCGCTCCGAGCAGAATCGCCTGTTCGTGGTACGCCGGGTCGATACTCGCTATATCGCGCCGGCGCGACTCGAAGATGAACTCGAGATCACGATCGACGTCGAACACCTGCGAGCGGCTTCGCTGACCTTCAGCCAGCGCATGGTGCGTGCCGGCGACGGCGAGCTGCTGGCTACCGCGCGGGTGGATGCCGCCTGCCTGACCGCCGACCGCTTCACGCCGGCGCGCATGCCCGAAGCGCTGCGCGAGGCCATTCAACGACAACAAGAGAAACAGGAATCGCAATGAACGGCGAGCTGCAAATCTGGGAACTCATCCATGGCGCCAGCCTGCTGGTGCAGGGCGTGATGGCGCTTCTGCTGGCGGCCTCGGTCGCATCCTGGGTGATCATCTTCCGCAAGCGTCAGATGCTGTCGCGGGCCGAATCGCGCGCGAAAAAGTTCGAGGAAAAATTCTGGTCGGGTGCTGACCTCAACCAGCTCTATGACGCCGTGGCAGGGGGGCGCGAGCCGCGCGAGGGGCTGGAAGTCGTGTTCGAGGCGGGCTTTCGCGAGTTCAAGCGCCAGCGAGAAGAACGCCGCCTGGATCCCGACGCGATCACCAACGGCGCGCAGCGCGCCATGCGCGTGACGCTCACCCGCGAGATGGACCGTCTGGAGCATCGGCTGAGCTTCCTGGCCACGGTCGGCTCGGTGAGCCCCTACGTTGGCCTGTTCGGCACGGTCTGGGGCATCATGAATTCCTTCCGCGGCCTGGCCGGATCACAGCAGGCCACCATTGCCATGGTCGCGCCGGGCATTTCCGAGGCGCTGATCGCCACCGCGATGGGTCTGTTCGCCGCCATTCCGGCGGTGGTTGCCTACAACAGGTTCTCCAATCAGGTCGAGCGTTTGGAAATTCGCTACGACAACTTCAAGGAAGAATTCACCGCCATTCTCAACCGGCAGGCGCGTCGGCTGCAGGAGCAGGGATAGGTCACTCATGTCCGAATCGCCCTACATCCGGCGGCGCCGCAAGCGCATGTCGGAAATCAACGTCGTGCCCTATATCGATGTCATGCTGGTGCTGCTGATCATTTTCATGGTCACCGCGCCGCTGATGAACCTGGGCGTGGAAGTCGAGCTGCCCACCGGCTCGGCCGACCCGATCAGCGACCAGGGCGATCCGCTGATGGTCACGGTCACGGAATCGGGCGATATGTATCTCGATACCGGCGATGCGCCCGAGCTGATCGACGGCCAGACCCTGGTGGACACGATCAGCGCCATCGTCGCCCGCAACCCCCAACTGCAGGTCACCGTCAGCGGCGATCGCAAGGTCGAGTATCAGCATATCTACCGCACCATGGTCCTGCTCCAGCGCGCCGGCGTGGCCTCGGTGGGCATGATCGGCGACCCCGAGCCCCAGCCTGATGCCTGACCTGCTCGCTAATTGTTTCCCGGGAAACCGCAGATGAACGCAGATGAACGCAGATGAGAGTTCAACCACGCTGGATGACCCCGGGGCTGCGGGATCAGGCCCGATGCGCCGCCGGTAATCTCGCGGTTTCGATGTTGCGGTCTCTTGCATCTGCGTTCATCCGCGTTCATCTGCGGTAAGAAGTCTGGCTTCCGATGATCCTCTCCCCTCGACGCAAGCAGGCAATCAAGGACGGGCTGTCGGCCTTCGGCCTGGCCATTGCCGTGCACCTGGGCTTTGTGCTGATCCTGGTTCTGGGCACGTGGGACTGGGAGCCGTTCGAGCACAAGCCCGCGCCGGTGCGCGTGACCCTGGTCGATCAGGGCGCGGTGGCCCAGCCGGATCGCGAGCAGGAGCGGGCCGAAGAGCGCGAAGCCGAGCGGCAGCGTCAGGCCGAGCTCGAGCGCCAGAGGCAGGAAGAAGCCGAGCGCCAGGCCGAACTGGAACGCCAGCGCAAGGAAGAGGAGGCCGCCGAGCAGCGCCGCCGGGAGCAGCTCGAGCAGCAGCGCCGCGCCGAAGAACAGCGCCGGCAGGAAGAGGCCGAGCGCCGCCGCCGCGAAGATGAAGAAACCCGCCGCCGGGCCGAGGAAGAGCGGCGCCGGCTCGACCGCGAGCGCCGCGAGCGCGAACAGGCCCGTCAGCGCGAGCTCGAAGGACTGCGCCGCAAGCGCGAAGAGGCCCAGCGCGAGCGCGAGGAGCAGGAAAGGCGCCTGCAGGAACTGGCCGCTGAGCGCGAGCGCGAACGTCAGCAGGAGCTGGCCGAAGAAGAGGCCGAGCGGCTGCGCCTGGCGCAGCAGCAGGCTGCGGCAGACGCCCGCCAGGCCACGTTGCGCGAGGAGTACATCGCAACCCTGCGCGAGCTGGTGCGCAGAAGCTGGATCCGGCCGCCGACGACCCTGCCGGGTGTTCGCTGCACCATTCGCGTTCTGCAGGCACCCAACGGCGGCATCATCGATGCCACAATCGTGTCACCCTGCAATGCCGACGAGGCAACGCGGCGATCCATCGTCGCTGCGGTCAACCGAGTCGGGCAGTTCCCCACCCAAGGATATGAAGATGTTTTCGAGCGCCAGATCAGTTTTGAGTTCGTTTACGACGGTTAGCCTGCTTTTCCTGACCCTGCTGGTTTCCGCCCCGGCGGCGGCCGAGTTGCGCATCGAGATCGTCGACGGCGTGGAGGGCGCCATGCCGATTGCGGTCGCACCGTTTGCCTGGAACGCCGACATGCCAGAGCCCGAAGCCGGCGTGGCCGATATCGTCAGCGCCGACCTGTATCGCTCCGGCCTGTTCGACCCAATGGACGAGTCGGAAATGGTCGACCGGCCTTCCAGGCCCACCGAGGTGCGCTTTGGCACCTGGCGCCTGCTCAAGGTCGACCACCTGATCATCGGTTCGGTGCGCGAGACCAGCGACGGCATGGGCTACGAAATCGAGTATCACCTGCTCGACGTGCACAGCGGCCGGATTCTGCTCTCCCAGGCGCTGACCGTTGGACTGGGCGATTTGCGTTTCGGCGCCCACCGCGTGGCCGACGCCGTCTACGAGGCGCTCCTGGGCGTGCCCGGCGCCTTTTCCACGCGCATTGCCTACGTTGCCGTGCGCGACAGCGGAACCGACAAGGAGACCTTCGAGCTGGTGGTTGCCGATGCCGACGGCCACAATCCGCAGACGGTGGTGCGCAACAGCCAGCCGATTCTCTCGCCGACCTGGTCGCCGGATGCCCGCAAGCTGGCCTACGTCTCCTTTGCCACCGGCCGCTCGCAGGTGATCGTGCAGGATCTCTACACCGGCCAGAACCGCGTGGTCAGCGCCGATAAGGGCATCAACGGCGCGCCGGCCTTCTCGCCCGACGGGCGAAAGCTGGCCGTCAGCCTGTCTCGCAGCGGCAGCCCGGAAATCTGGGTCATCGATCTGGAAACGAGCCGTAATGAGCAGCTTACCCACCACTGGTCGATCAATACCGAGCCGGTCTGGTCGCCCGACGGCGAGCGCATCTATTTCACCTCCGATCGCGCCGGCAGGCCGCAGATCTACGTGATGGACTCCAGCGGTACCGGCGACCCCGAAAGGGTCACCTGGGAGGGTCGCTACAACGCGCACGCGAGCATTGGCCTGGAGGAGCGCTACCTGGCCGTGATCTACAGCGACGGCAACGAGGACTACAGGATTGCGATCCATGATCGCGAAACGGAGCGTTTGCGTGTATTATCTGATGGTCGGCTGGACGAATCGCCGAGTTTTGCGCCCAACGGCGGTATGGTGCTCTATGCCACCCGTCGGGCCGGAAAAAGCGAACTGGCAGCCGTCTCGGCTGATGGCCGGGTTCGCCAGCGGCTGGTTCTGAGCGAGGGTGATGATGTTCGGGAGCCGGCCTGGTCGCCACTGATTCGATAATGAGATTTGCCCCAACAATACCTGTACGATTCCCCCAGGAGGTAGCATGAAGACTGCACTGCGTTTCATCGCCCTTGTCATGCTGGCCGCCATTCTGGCTGCCTGCGCGCGAGAGACGGTTGAAGAACCGGAAGCTCCGGAACCACCGCCGACCCAGGAGCCGGTTGAAAAGCCGGAGGTCGAGCGTCTCAACCCGCGTGACTATACCGACCCGCGCAATCTCGACAACGCCGACAGCCTGTTGAGCGAGCGCGTGATCTACTTCGAATTCGACCGCTCCAACGTACGCGCGAATTTCCGGCCCGTCATCGAGGCGCATGCCGAGTATCTGCGTGCCAACCCGTCGGCCCGCGTGCTGCTCGAAGGCCACGCCGACGAGCGCGGTTCGCGCGAGTACAACCTGGGCCTGGGCGAGCGCCGCGGCAATTCCGTTCAGGACCTGCTGCGCGCCAACAACGTCCCGTCGGGCCAGGTCGAAGTCGTCAGCTACGGTGAAGAACGACCGGTGTGCCGCGAGAGCAACGAAGATTGCTGGCAGCGCAACCGCCGCGTGGAGATCGTCTACACGGCGCGGTAATGACGGTAAAGACCTTCACCAGAGCACTGGTTCTTGCTGCGGTCGGCCTCGGGCCGGCCGCTTTCTTGCCGGTGCAGGCCCAGAACAGCAGCGACCTGATCTATGACGTCCAGGCGCTGAAGGAAGAAGTACGCGACCTGCGCGGCATGGTCGAGTCGCAGGAGCGCGAAATCGAAAACCTGCACCGCCGCCAGCGCGATCAGTATCTGGATCTTGATCGTCGCCTGCAGTCTCTGGAGCAGGGCGGCAGGGCTTCGCCCGCGCGGTCCGAGCGCGTGCCGGACATGCCAGCCGATGACCAGGCCGAGGAGCCCGTTGCGCCAGCAAGTGAATCGGTGCCGCCGTCGCGCCCGCGCGGAGACGTGCCCGAAGTTCGCGAACCGCTTGACGCCGAGCCCGAAATCACGCCGCTGGCCGAGCCTGCGGTCAACCGGGCGCGCGATCTTGAATCAGCCAGTGAAGAAGAAAAGAGCGCATACGATCGCGCCTTCCGTGCGCTGCGCGAAACCCGCTATGCCGATGCCGCCGAGCGTTTTTCTTCCTTTCTCGAGCAGTATCCCGATTCGGTCTATGCGCCCAATGCGCTCTACTGGCTGGCCGAAACCTATTACGTCACCCGTGACTTCGAAACCGCGCTGGACTATTTCAGCGAGCTGCTCGAGCGCTTTCCCAACAGCGGCAAGCAAGGTGACGCGCTACTCAAGATCGGCTTCAGCCACTACGAGCTCGAGCGCTGGAACCAGGCGCGCGCCGCGCTCGAGCAGGTTCGCAGCCAGCACCCCGGCACCACGCTTGCCCGCCTGGCCGAAAGCCGCCTGCGGGACATGCGCCTGGCCGGGCATTACTGAACGACGGTTGGCTGCCGCGCGTTAGTCAACTGGTTCGCTGGTTCGGCATCTGCCGATGCTTGCAGAGCAGCTTCACCGAAATGCCATCCGAGCACTTCGCGCGTTGCGGCCTGGTGTGATTGGCGCCACCACCGGTCGCTTTGGTGGCCTCGACACGTCAAAGGCGTTCCGCCCGGCTTGCTTCGCAAGCACTTTGGGCGGGTACCTTTTTTCCAGCGCGAAAAAAGGCACGAAAAAGCGCGCTTGAAGGTCAAGATCCCACGCTCGGTTATCTCAGGAGATTGATGACTGCGGGGGCTGGCCCCTTCGGTGGGCGGGCTTCGCGAGCACCCGGCTGGTCGCGCGTTGGCCGGGATGTTTTCCGGAAGTGGCCATGGGAGGAATCATGGGCTTGCGCCCGAGATCAGTTACATCGCGCGCACAGCGCGCGCCATCTGCGGGGAGCCGAGGCAGTAGAGCTGAAAGCGTGCCGCAGATCGCGAAGCGGCCGCCCTCGAAACCAGCAAGCCAAAGCGCCATCGCCGTGCAATCCGAAGCCAAGGGACCGAAGCCGGGCCGTTTTGATGTCGGCATCGCCCCATTCCTGCCAGCGCCACCAGATCCTCCGACGGAGTACTCGCGAAGGCATCGTCGCGAAGGGGCCAGCCCGCACAGCAGGTAAGTCCTGAAACAATCGAACGTGGGACGTTGACTTTGAAGAGCAATTTTTGGTTACTTTTTTGCTCTGGAAAAAAGTTACCCGCCATCAGCCTGCGAAGCAGGCGGGCGGAACGTCTTTGACGTGTCGAGGCCACCATAGCGCCCGGCGGCATCAACCTCACCAGGCCGCAACGCACAAAGCGCCCGGACGGCATCGCGGCGCAGCCGCCCAGCCAACCAGCCAACCAGCCAACATTGCGGCTGCCCCTGATCCGGAATCGGCTACCATGGCCTTTTTGTGGCACCGTGGGGCACATCCACCATGATCGAAACCGTCGTCTTCCCGGTCGCCGGCCTCGGCACCCGGTTTCTGCCCGCCACCAAGGCCATCCCCAAGGAAATGCTGCCGGTGGTGGACAAACCGCTGATCCAGTACGCGGTCGAGGAAGCGGTGGCCGCAGGAGCGCGGCGCCTGGTGTTCGTCACCGGGCGAACCAAGAATGCGATTGCCGATCACTTCGATATGGCCTTCGAGCTCGAGACCGAACTGGAACAGCGCGGCAAGCACGAACTGCTGGCCCTGGCGCGGGACACCGTGCCCGAAGACGTCGAATGTTTCTACGTTCGACAGCGCCAGGCCCTTGGCCTGGGTCATGCCGTGCTTTGCGCCCGAGCGCTCGTCGCTGGTGACGCATTCGGGCTGATTCTGCCCGACGATCTGATCGACAACGGCGACGATCCCGTGCTGTCCCAGCTCGCCCGCCACCATGCCGAAACGGGCGCTTCGGTGGTCAGCGTCGAGGAAGTGGCGCGCGACAAGACCAGCGCCTATGGCGTGGCAGACGTCGAGGCCTTCAGCGGCCGCAGCGGCCGCATGCGCGGGGTGGTCGAAAAACCCGAACCGGAAGATGCACCATCGAATCTGGCCGTCGTTGGTCGTTATGTGCTCGATTCGCGCATCTTCGAGCTGCTCGAGCACACCGCGCCGGATCATCGTGGCGAGATCCAGATCACCGACGCGATCGCGATGCTGCTCGCCGAACGCCCGGTCGATGCCTACCGCTTCGAGGGCCGCCACTACGACTGCGGCTCCAAGCTCGGGTTTCTGCAGGCGACCGTCGATCTGGGGCGAAAGCACCCCGAGCTGGGCGGCGATTTTTCGGCGTGGCTTGAAAACCTTTGAAACGCAAAGCAGCGAAGCCGCAAAGAACGCAATGAAAGAGCCAAGTTAGAATGGAAAACATCGGAACCACGGAAGACACGGAATCACACGGAACAATATGGAAAAAGAAGACTGATCCTTTCTTGAAGCAGCTCTTTCATTCCGTGCCATTCCGTATCTTCCGTGGTGAGCGGTCTTTGCTGCTTTGCGTTTTGAAGATTCTGCCCGAGGTTTTCTCCGCACTGAATCAATCGACTATTCGAGAAAGATATGCAACTGAATGAAATGCTGCCTCGCGTGCGCGAGGCTGTGGCCGAGGCTGGCAAGGCGGTGATGGCTGTTTATGACGATCCCGCTGCCACCGAGGTCATCGCCAAGGACGACAAGAGTCCGCTGACTCAGGCCGATCTGGCCGCCAACCGTATCCTGGTCGAGCACCTCAAGGCGCTCGCCCCCGATATTCCCGTTCTGTCGGAAGAATCGGAGCAGGCGCCCTGGTCGGAGCGACGCCACTGGAACGAACTGTGGGTGGTCGACCCGCTCGACGGCACGCGCGAGTTCATCAAGCGCAACGGTGAGTTCACCGTCAACGTGGCGCTGGTGCGCGACCACCGGCCTGTGCTGGGCGTGGTCTACGCTCCGGCGCTCGATCGCTGGTACTTCGCATCGAGCGAGGATGGCGTCTGGCGCCAGGACGAGGATCGCGACCCGGTCGCAATCGAGACCGTGCACAAGCAGTACGATCGCCCGTGGCAGGTCGTTGGCAGCCGCTCGCACATGACGCGCGAGGTGGAGGATTTCGTCGCCCGCCTGGGCGCGGCCGAGTTCGTGGCCATGGGCAGTTCGCTCAAGCTGTGCCTGGTCGCCGACGGCGCGGCCGACATCTATCCGCGGCTGGGGCCGACCTGCGAATGGGACACCTGCGCGGCGCAGGCGGTGGTGGAAGCGGCCGGCGGCAAGGTGGTCAACGCCGAAACCGGCGAGTCGCTTACCTACAACGCCCGCGAAGAGCTGCTCAATCCCTGGTTCATCGTCTGTCGTGAGCCGCAGGAAGAGTGGTTTGCACGAAGCGCCTGAGAGCTGCTGCGCAAGCGCCTGACGGCGTCCGGTTCCTGCGCTCCAGCGGCCACCGTCAGGCACCCGCTCGCTACGCTCTCAGGCGCTTCGTCCATATTTGTGGCTGGGTATCAGCCGGCCGGTGACTTGACGCTCTTGTCGAGCGTTCGGGCCAGGCCGGCGACCACGCCGCCGATGTCCGACAGTTCGGCGGGCAGAATCAGGGTGTTGGTTTCCCGGGCCAGATTGCCGAATTCCTCGACGTACTGCTCGGCGATGCGCAGGCTGACCGCCTCGCTGCCGCCGGGCTGGTTGATGGCCTGCGCAATTCGTTCCAGGCCGGTGGCGGTGGCCTCGGCAATCAGGCGGATTTCTTCCGAGCGGCCCCTGGCTTCGTTGATCTGCTTTTGCATGTCGCCCTCGGAGACGTTGATGGTCTCCTGTTTCATGCCTTGCGAGACGTTGATCTTGGCCTCGCGTGCGCCTTCCGACTCCGCGACTACGGCGCGACGCTCGCGCTCGGCGCGCATCTGCTTTTCGAGCGCGTCGCGGATGGTTTCGGGCAGGGTGATGTCGGCCACTTCATAGCGCAGCACCTTGATGCCCCAGGGCTCGGAGGCTTCCGACAGTACCTCGACCACTTTTTCGTTGATGATCACGCGCTCCTCGAAGCTCTTGTCGAGCTCGGTCTGGCCGATCACCGAGCGCAGGGTGGTCTGCGCGAGCTGGATGGCGGCGTAGCGGTAGTCATCGATGCCGTAAGAGGCCAGGCGCGGATCGATCACCTGCATGTAGATCACGCCGTCGACGTGGATCTGGATGTTGTCGCGGGTCACGCAGGCCTGCTGCGGCACGTCGATGGCCTCTTCCTTGAGCGTGTGCTTGTAGGCGACCTTGTCGATGAAGGGAATCATCAGGTGAAAGCCGGCGTCGAGCACGCTGTGGAAGCGACCCAGGCGTTCGACCACGTAGGCCGATCGCTGCGGCACGATCTGAGCGGTCTTGACCACCGCGATGATGACGATCAGCAGGATGATCAGGGAAAGAACGGTTGCGAAGTCCATCGATGGGTCCCTCGGAAATGGTGTTTGAGAAGCAGTCCGGTCAGCCGGCGGCCGGGTCGTCAGTTTGTTCGGGGCGGCTGGCCGATACCAGCAGCGTGATGCCGCGGTGGCCGACAATCCAGGCGGTGTCACCTTCGTGCAGCTCGCCGCTGTCGCACTCGGCCTTCCAGTCAACGCCGCTGAGGCGGACCTGGCCGACGCCGTCGGAGAAGCTTTGCGTGACCGTGACGCGCTCGCCACGGGAGGCAATCAGGTCCTTGTCGCCGTCCCAGCGGTCGGAGACGTTGCCGCGAAACCACACCTTGATGCGCTCGCGCGCGAACAGCAGGCTGCCAACCGAAAGCACGGCAAAGGTAATCACCTGCTCGGGAAGAGTATCAAGCAGGCCCAGCGCCGTGGCGATGCCAACCAGGATGGCGCCGGCACCGAAGAAGATGGCGACGATGCCGGTGATGAAGAATTCGGACAGGACCAGCAGGGCCCCCAGAATCAGCCAGAACCACGACGGTTCGAACATTTTGTACTCCCTGTCGTCTGCAGCGCCCGTCCCGGGGGCGAGACTGAATTATAGCCTGACGATCCACCAGGCCCGCGGCCATTTACGTACGTGAATCAGTCATGCTCGGACCAGCGATTCAAGAAACCACAGATTGCGCAGATTTCCACAGATTTGATCCCGTTTGTGCGGACGCGCATCGCCTCTGCAGCGGCAGCCCATGCTATCCAGAACATGAAAACCACGGAAAATAAGGGAATACACGGAGAATGAAACTTGAGGACCTGTCGAAAGAATTTTCTCTTCCGTGTAATTGAGTCCCGGCCAGGAATGGTCGCCATGAGTGACCCGTCACGCAAAGCGCCGGATATTCCTTACAATTGAGGTCCTCTCTGATCCCCCGGCCCCAAGGCCGCTTTCAATGTCCCTGATTTCAATCCGCAAGCTCGATTTCAGTATCGGCGGACCGCTGCTGCTTGAAGGCGTCGAGCTTGATATCGAGCCGAACGAGCGCATTGCCCTGGTTGGCCGCAACGGCGCGGGCAAGTCCACGCTGCTCAGGCTGATTGCCGGCACCATCGAGCCCGACGATGGCGAGATGATTGTCGGCGACGGCGTGCGCGTGGCGGCCCTGCAGCAGGATGTGCCAGGCAATGCCGAAGGCAGCGTCTTCGACCAGGTCGCGCAGGGGCTTGGCGAGGTCGGCGGCCTGCTTGCCGAGTTCCACCGCATCAGCCGCGGCGATTTCAATCCCGACGCCCTGGCACGCGTCCAGGCAAAGCTCGACGCCACCGGCGGCTGGGACGTCGACAGCCAGGTCGAGCGCGTCCTCGATCATCTTGACCTCGACGGCGAAGCTCCTTTTTCTCGGTTGTCGGGCGGCATGAAGCGCCGCGTGCTGCTGGGCCGGGCGCTGGTGCAGCGCCCCGACGTGCTGCTTCTCGACGAGCCCACCAACCATCTCGATATCGAGTCCATCGAATGGCTGGAGGGTTTTCTTCGGGACTACGCCGGCAGCCTGGTTTTCGTCACCCATGACCGCCGCTTTCTGCAGACGCTGGCGACTCGCATCGTGGAAATCGACCGTGGCCAGGTCACGTCCTGGCCTGGCGACTGGCAGAACTACCTGCGGCGCGTGGAAGAGAGAGCCCACGCCGAAGAGCTGGAGAACCGGCGTTTCGACAAGAAGCTGGCCGCCGAGGAAGCCTGGATCCGCCAGGGCATCAAGGCGCGACGCACGCGCAACGAAGGGCGCGTACGCGCGCTCGAGAAGATGCGCCGCGAACGGCTGCAGCGCCGCGAGCGCCAGGGCAGTGTGCACATGGAGGTCGCCAGCGCAGGCAAGTCCGGACGCAAGGTGATCGTGGCTGAAAATATTTCCTTCGCCTGGGAAGAACGGCCGATGGTGTGCGATTTTTCCACCACCGTATTCCGCGGCGATCGTATCGGCCTGATCGGCCCCAACGGCAGCGGCAAGTCGACCCTGCTCAAGCTCCTGCTCGGCCAGCTCCAGCCACAAACGGGCAGCGTCACCCACGGCACCAATCTGGAAATCGCCTATTTCGATCAGCACCGTTCGGTGCTGCGCGACGACTGGTCGGCCGCCGAGAACGTGGCCGACGGTCGCGATTTTGTCGAGATCAACGGTCGCCAAAAGCACATCATCGGCTACCTGCAGGACTTTCTGTTCACGCCCGAGCGGGCTCGGGCTCCGATCAGCCGACTGTCCGGCGGCGAGCGCAACCGGCTGCTGCTGGCCCGGCTGTTCGCTCGGCCGTCCAACGTGCTGGTGATGGATGAGCCGACCAACGATCTCGACGCCGAGACCCTGGAGCTGCTAGAGGAACTGGTCGCCGACTACGCCGGCACACTGCTGCTGGTCAGCCACGATCGCGAGTTTCTCGACAACGTGGTCACGGCCACCCTGGTGATGGAAGGAGGCGGCCGGGTGGGCGAATACGTCGGCGGCTACAGCGACTGGATCAGGCAGCGCCGCCCCGAAGTACCGCCGGCAGCGGAGGCAGAAACGACCGCGCCGGCGCCAGCCAGGCCGAAGCCCGGGCCGAAAAAGCCGGCGAAGCTCAGCTACAAGCTGGCCCGCGAGCTCGAGGCCCTGCCGGAGAAGGTGGAATCCCTGGAAGCGAAAATGGCCGTGCTCAGCGAGCAGATGAACGAGCCCGACTTCTACCGCCAGGACGCCGCGGCCATCACCCGCCACACCGCCGAGGTGGAAGCGCTGCAGGCCGAGCTGGACGCGGCCTACGATCGCTGGGAGGAGCTTGACGGCCTTGCGGCCGACCGGGCCGGCTGAAACCGGCCCGGGCGCGTGGGGCCGAAAATGCTACAGGCCGAAAATCCCCACGATGCCGATCACGATCAGATAGATCGCGACGATCAGGTTGAGCAGCTTGGGCACGAACAGGATCGCAATGCCGGCGACCAGCGACAGGACGGGAACAAGCTCGAGATGGATGGTCATGCGCGTTCTCCCTGATGATGAGAAAGATGGTCACGGTCGTTGACCGTGGCGGTCAGCCTACCAGATGGCGGCCTGGCCTTGCTGGCGACAGGGCTCAAGGGCACTGGCGTTTGGGAGCTTATCCGATCAGGGCTCTCACTCTTCTTTCGAGCTCGAAGACGTGTTCGTCCTCGTCACCGAGCTGGCGCAGGGCTTCGGCCAGGCTGAGCAGGTAGTCGCGATTGGCGCCGCTGGGCCCGCGGGCGGCAAGTATGTGTTCGGCCATGGCCTGCGGATCCTCCGGGCCCAGAAAGGCCGGGTTGTTCCGGCCTGCCACGTAGAGCGTGCCCGACACCGACTCGTCGCGCTCGACCAGATCGATGTCGACGCGGTGGCGCTCGTAACCGTTCTTTTCGCGGTGGTCGAGGTGTTCGAACACTTCGTGGGCCACGCAGTAGGCCATGCCGCGGCAGATCTGACCGGCCGCCGGCACCAGGGTCACTACCCGGCCGGGCGCGTCGGGCGTTCCCCGGTGGTCGTGCGAGCCCTGCCAGAAGCGGCGGACCCAACCTTCGATCTGCGCCGGCTCGCGCTGCAGGTAAGGGAAATCCACCTTGTAGATCAGCGAACCGTAGCCGAAGACCCAGTCGCTCATCGGTAGCGCGCTCCGTATCCCCGACAGACCGGCACAGCAACGGCCGCCATCAGGGCCAGAAAGGTGAATTGCAGTTTCATTCGAGTTCTCTTGGCAGGTATCATGATTGCTGTGAGCAGCAGTATAAAGGCTCTGTTTTTGTTTGAATCACCGTCAATCTGCGCAATCTGTGGCTCCAGGAACAAATACCTGAACAGGCTGCATAACCAGGCGGCCGTTTGATCGTATGATGCGCTTTTCCAAAGCAGGGATTTGCCATGCCGTCGTTCGATATCGTCTCCGAAGTTGATCATCACGAGTTGGCCAACGCCGTTGACCAGGCCAACCGGGAAGTCACCACGCGTTTCGATTTCAAGGGGACGGATTCGCGTTTCGAACTTGAAGGGAATCAGGTCACGCTCAGGACCGAGTCGGAATTCCAGCTCGGCCAGATGCTCGACATGCTCTACGCGAAGCTCTCGAAGCGGGGCATCGATCTCGACGGTGTCGAGGCCGACGAGCCCGAGATTGGTCCGAAAAGTGCGATTCGCAAGGTGACGCTCCGCGAGGGCATCGATACGGCGATGGCGAAGAAGATGGTCAAGCTCGTCAAGCAGTCGAAGCTCAAGGTGCAGGCAAGTATCCAGGGCGACCAGGTGCGCGTGACGGGGAAAAAGCGGGACGATCTGCAGGCGGTGATGGCACTGCTGCGCGAGGCCGAGCTGGGCCTGCCGCTGCAGTTCAGAAACTTTCGCGACTGACCTTTACTCGGCGCTCAGTCTTCCTCGTCCCAGCCGTAGTCGAAGGTGATTTCCTCGTCGGCCTCGATGGCGCGCAGGGCGTAGAGTTCGTCGCCCCACCAGTCGGCGTTGGGCTCAGGGGAGTGATTGAGAAAGCGCATCTCGTTGACGCCGTCGATGCCCTCCCACGCTTGCGTGTCCTCGTTCCACAGCCACAGGACGTGCATGCCGTCCTGATCCGTATCCGGCCCCTGGTAGGTGCCGATGTATTCGTCGCGCTCGATGCGGCGGCGCGCGAACAGGCCGCGACCGTGGATTTCTGAATCGGCCACGTAGGCAAGCGGATTGTTGTCGTACTCGTCGCCGTATTTGCTCATGACTTGGCTGGCCGCAGGCGGCCGCTGTCCGGATCGGTGTGGAGTTCGTTGCCGGTGTCATAGCGCATCAGGCCCCGGGCGGTAAGGTCGCGCATCACCCGGGAGGCCGATTCCGGCTGCAGCGGGTAGATGTGCATCATGCGGCCGTCCTCGACCACGGTCCAGGCCACCAGGCCGATATCGTCATGGTGGTGGACGGTAATGCCTTCGGGATGATGAGCTGATCCAGCCGATTCGATCATCGCGCCGTAGTCCGGGTCGAAAACCACGGGCTCGTCCGGCCGCGCCCGCCAATCGATGCCGTGGCTGTCGAGCAGGGCGGTCATCGTTCTCAGGGCGCGCAGCCACAGCGCGTAGTCGTCGGGTCCGCCGTCAAACTGGTCGAAGCTGGTGAAGGGCAGTTCCACTCGCCTTGTCTGCGCGTCCCAGCTTGCCGTCAGGCCGGCCGGGAGTTCGTGATCGTGGCTGTGACCGTCTTCGACCAGAATGCGTTCGACGACTGGCCAGAAACCGCCCAGTCCGACCCCGTCGAGCTGGACGTGCTGCAGCGCGATCATGTCGGCGAGGGTGAGCAACTGTCCGTGCACGCTGTCGAGGCCGGCGGTCTCGGCCAGCAGTGCACGCGCGGGGGGATCGATGTTGCCGCGCTCGAACAGGGCATCCTCCAGTTTCTGCTCGAGCGCTTCGGCCTCCTCGTCGGAACAGATCAGCGTCATCGGCAGGGCGAGAAACTGACCCTGTGGCGCGTCAGACGGTGGTTGCAGCCCGGCGTGGGGCATTCGCTCCTTGTGTGAGCCGATCGCCATGACGCGCGGCTCGAATCCGCGCTCGCGCAGGGTTGATTCGGCCAGCTCATCGAGCGCAAGCCAGGCCGGAAAGCCGGGGCGGATCAGCTCGAAGGGTTCGAACAGGCAGGCACCGAGCACCAGCATGCCGCGCTCGACGCCGGGTACGACGCGGTGCAGGTCGGCGGCGAGGTGGCCGGCAAGCTGCTCGGCGCGGTGCCGATCGAGGGTGCGCCGGGGTTGCTTCCCGGGCTGGATTTCCAGTCCGGCCAGCAGCCGGATATGATGCACGTTTTCATTCACTGATTCGGTGTCCGAACGTGGCCAATACCGTTCCTGTGGCGTGGCGCGTGGAGCGCTTCGAAGAACTTTCGATCGAACAACTCTATGCCATCCTGGCTGCCCGTGTGGCGGTGTTTGTGGTTGAGCAGGACTGTCCCTACCAGGATCTCGACGGGCTCGACGATTGCGGGGTGCACGTCAGCGCCTGGTCGGGCGAAACCCTGCGGGCCTACGCTCGGGTGCTGCCGCCGGGCAAGCGTTTTACCGAGCCCTCGATCGGCCGGGTGCTGACCACTCGGGCCGCGCGGGGCACGGGGCTGGGACGTGAACTGATGCGTCGCAGCATCGCTGCGGCCGCGAGCGCCTGGCCGGGGAAGGCGCTGCGCATTTCCGCGCAGCAGCATCTGGAACGGTTCTACCGCGAGCTCGGCTTCGAGACGGTCAGTGAGCCTTATCCCGAGGACGGTATTCCGCACGTCGAGATGTACAAAAGCGCTTCAGAACAGTGAAAAGGGCGATTTGCCGCCGCCGCCGGAACTGCCGCGCATGCGCCGCCGCCGCCGCCGCATGCGCGAGAGCAGGGCCTGCTCGCGTGATTTGAGGAAGTCACTGCGGTTGAGTTCTTCGGGCTCCATGCCCCGGCGATGGGCCTCGGCCTCGCGAAACTTGACGAAATCCTGGTAGGCCTCGATCTCGGGCTTGAGCTCGCGCGTCATCAGTTCGATCATGATGGCGTCGTCGAGAAAGCCCAGCTTGGGAATGTTGTCCGGAATCAGGTCCTGTGGATTGTTGAAGTAGGCCAGGGCGGCAAGCACGCGCTGGCTGCCGACTTCCTTCATGCCCCAGCCTTCGTCTTCGATCATGTCGATGAGCAGGCGCAGCATGCCCAGGCGGCTGCGTACGAACTCGGTGCCCTTGCCCCTTTCCGAGGCTTCCTCGAGCAGCTTGCGCGCGCCGGCGATGATCTGCTCGGGCTTCTGATCGCGCGTGGTCTCCATGGCCTTGCTGGCCATTTCCTGGAAGCGTTCAAGATCCTTGTCGGAAAAGTTGAGCGTGATTCTGAGGCTCATGGCGTGATTCCCTTCGATTCAGTCAGGTGCGAGTGGCCCGATTCAATAGCCTAGATGGCGGCTCGCAAGGCGTCAACGGCTGTCGGGCCTCAGGCGGCGGCCACGAACAGCCAGATACAGCACACCAGCCCGCCCAGCCACATGAGTGAACGAACCAGATGAATGTCAGCCAGGTAGCAAATGCCGTATGCGACCCGGAAAGCGATGAACCCGATAGCCAGCGCGTCGATCGTGCTCTGGGCCGCGCCAGCATAGTGGGCGACAAGAACGGCGGCAACGAACAGCGGAAAAGCCTCGTGCGAGTTCTGCTGTGCCCACCACGCGCGCTTGCGATAGCCAAGAACCGACTGGTACCAGTCTCGCGGCCGGCGGTTGTTGAATGACTTGTCACCGACCTTGGCAATACCCGCGAAAACGAGCGGCATCAGGCCGGCGACCAGAACACACCAGAAGGCGATGGTCATGATCGGGATCCCGGTTCAATGCCCGGAGTTTACACCAGCCCGGATAAATTGTCCGGCTAGAGCAGGCCGCCACTTTGCGGCTACTCGATGATTTCGGCGGCCTTCGGCGAGCGCCGAGCGGCGCGGCGGGCCGGCATGACGGTCAGCGGAATCGGTTTTCCTGGCCGGGCACGCGGTGCAGCCAGCCGTTGGCCCGGGTCGTGCGCTCACCGCCGGCGGCCAGCGACAGTTTCACCGTCATGGTCCACGGCAGGCGGTGCACGCCGCCGCCGCCGAGGGCATTCAGCCGTTCCATGCCGGCCGGGTCGGCCGGCAGATTGAAGCGGATGACCTCCCGCCCGCGAGCTGAAATCGCCAGCTCAAGATTTTTGCCGCCGCTGACCAGGGGCCGGCCGTCGAGTTCGAAATTCAGCCGGGCCGCCGCCAGGCCCAGCGGCGCGTCGTTGACGTTACGCAGGGCAATTTCGACAATCACGGCCTCGCCGCTTTGGGCCAGGCCATGGAGAGAGGTCTGGGGTGGCTCGCCAATCACTTCGCGCAGGTTGCCGCTGCATGCCGTCAGCATCGTGGTGGCCAGGATCATGGACGCCAGGATCTGGCCGCGCCATTTCAGATTCGCAAGATTCATGCCTGCTTTCCGCCCTTGTTTCGATTGTTGTGGTCATATCGACCATTATCCCGTGCCGCTGGTGCCATATTCGCGATGGGGCCAGCCGCCGCACCCGGGATTCTTCGAGTGCGCGGGTCCAGTGCCCGTTCGATTCCGTCGGTCAGCCGATTGATCGACAGCACGAGGACGAACAGCGCCAGCGAGGCGGCAATGAAATTGGTGTAGTGGCCGGCGAGGATTTCCTGGGATGCCTCGGCGATCATGATGCCCCAGCTTATCGAGTCGTGCAGGCCAATGCCAAGAAAGCTGAGGATGACCTCGGCCTTGATCGCAGCCACGAAAGCAAGCGAGGCCTGGACCAGAAGCAGCGGCGCCAGGTTGGGCAGGATATGGCGAAACAGAATGCGACGGCTCCTCGAGCCGCTGACCCTGGCGGCGGCGACGAACTCCCGTTGCCCCAGCCGCATCGTTTCTGTGCGCACCAGGCGGGCAGTCAATGTCCAGAAGCTCAGAATCATGGCCAGTTGCATGGCGCCCGGCCAGCCCCGCATGGCAAAGGCGATGGCGGCCACGAACAGGTAGAAGGGGATGGCGTCGATGGTACCGATCACCCAGGTCACGAAGGCGTCGATTCGCCGCCCGGCAAAATAGCCCGCCACGCCGCCAAGCACGGCACCGGTGGCGACGCTGACAGTGGCGACCAGCAGGCCGACTTCAAACGCGGTTGCGGTGCCGGCCAGCAGGCGTTCGAAGATATCCTGGCCCAGCCGATTGGTGCCCAGCCAGTGCAGGCTTGACGGCGCCTCGCGCAGGGTGCCGCTGATCGTCGACCAGTCGCTTCCCCAAAGCCCGGCCCAGACGCCGGCAGCGGCGCCGGCATAGAGCAGCACGATCGCCATTGGCAGTCGTTCCAGTCCGGCCGGGCGCCGGGGTGTCGTCGCGCGGGTTCTCATGTGCCGCGCAGCTTCGGGTCGAGCAGGCCGGTGAGCAGGTCGGTGGCGGTCAGGGCAACGACGAACATGATCGACGAGAGGCTGACCACCGCCATCATCACCGGCTGGTCTCCCGACATCATGGCGTTCCATGTGATCATGCCGATGCCGGGAATGCCGAAGTGCGTTTCGATGATCAGGCTGCCGGAGATCATGATCAGGGGAATGGCCACCAGGATGCGGGTCAGGATCGGCGGTGCGGCGGCGCGCAGGACGTAGCGCACGGCGATCCGGCGCGCCCCGAATCCAAAGGCGCGGGCGGTGCGCACGGGCGGATCGGACAGTACGGCCCTGAATACGGCCCGGAAGAAACGCAGGTTATACCCCAGACCGGCGATGATCAGCGCCAGGCTGGGCACGGTGACGTGCTGCAGGTAGGAGAGCGGGCCGTCCACCCGCCAGCCGCGGGCGGGAAACCAGTCCAGCCACACGCCGAAAATGGCCTGGAGCGCGATGACGACGATCACCAGCGACAGGCTCATCCCGGCCGCGGATACGATATCGCACAAGCGGTCGGTTGCGCCCCGCGGGTGCCAGGCCGCCACCATCGCCAGGGCCAGCGCCAGCACGATGCCGATCACAAAGCCCGGCGCCAGCAGCAGCAAGGAGAGAGGGACGCTGCGGGCCAGCAGGTCGATCACCGGCTCGCCACCAGCCAGCGTGTGGCCCAGATCCAGGCGGGCAAGCCGAATCAGGAATTCGGTGTAGCGCAGCACAAAGCCGCGGTCGTGTCCGAGCGAGTGGCGGACCTGCTCGATCTGCGCCGGCGTCGGGTTGCGGCCGAGCTGCTCCCAGGCGGGGTCGGGTCCGAAGTGAACCGTCAGCGTGAAGCTGATCAGCGTCACGCCCAGCAGCAGCCCGATCGCGGCCACCAGCCGCTGGAGCAGGTATCGGCCCCGGCCGGTGCCGGTTTTCACGGCTGATCGCTGACCACGTCGACAAACCTCAGGAAAAACCCGCCGACCATCTCCCGGTCCGGAACCATCCTTATATCGCGCTTCCACAGGTAGAGCCGGGTGCGCGCGAGCGAGCCGATGATGACGCAGTCGTCAATGACCATCTCGTTGAGTTTCTGGTAGAGCGCCTTGCGTTGCCGACCAGGGGGCATGCCCGAGGCTTTTTCGAATCTCCGGTCGAATTCGGGATTGGCGTAGTTGACGCTGTTGGCGCCGGGCGCGGCGTTGGGGCCGTAGAAAAGCTGCAGGCTGTACTGGGCATCGGGATAGGCCAGCGTCCAGCCAAGCAGGAAGAAATCGAGCTCGCGCTGGCCGATGGCGCGCGCGTACTCGCCGAAGCTGGCAAAGGTTTGCGGCTGGAAGTGGCCGGAGGGGAAGCCGACGTCCTGCATCCAGGCGCGGAATTGCTCGAGCATCTGACGCTGCTGGATGCTGGCCTCCAGTCCGTAGACCATTGGCGGAAGCGTTTCCGGCTGCCAGCCGGCCGCTTCCAGTCGCTGCCGCGCCTGTCGGGGCTGGTGCCTGACCGAAGCGTCTTCGAGTGTTGGATCCCAGGCTGCGAGCATTGGCGGAATGGCGCCGGGAAAGACCCGGCCCAGGCCGTGATAGAAAGCCTCGTTTCTTGCCGGCCAGTCGAAGGCCTGGCGCATGGCGCAGCGCAGTTCGTGGTTGCGCCGGTTGCGCTCGGGATCTTCATTGTGGCCGATGGCGGGATTGGCCATGTTGAAGCCGTGGTATACAAAGCCCGCTTCCAGCCCCGCCAGAGTCTGGTAGCGCTCGCGAATCGATGGCTTGAAGCGCAGCGGACGGCGGCTTTCAAGCACCCGTTCGGCCAGCTCGGGCGGCACCATCACCAGATCCACGCCGCTGTCGGAGGCGAAGCTGGTCCAGCGTGCGCTCGGCTCGGTGATGAAGTGAACCTCGACACGGTCCACCAGGGGCCAGGGCCGGCCGTCGATGTGCTCCAGGTTGTAGTCGGCGTGCCGTTCGGGATCGAAGCCCTCGGCGGCCAGATCGATGCGGCCGCGACTGAAGCCGGGGCTGCGCTCGAGCACGGCCATCGTTTCATCGAAACGACGCAGGACAAACGGCCCCGAACCGACCGGGTGCACGCCGAATTGGCGCCCGTAGTGCTCGACGGCCTCGCGCGGCACGATGGCCGAAAGCGCCATGGCAAGCGTGTGGGTGAACTGCGGATAAGGCGCGTCGAGCTCGATGCGCACGATGTGCTTGTCGACGGCTTCAAGGCCTGCAACTGCCTGATCGGCATCCCGGATTTCTGCCCCGCTTTCCAGCCCGACGATGCGATCCCGCCACAGCCAGCCGCCGCGCGAGCGCGTTTCGGCAATGAAATGACGCTTGAGTGAATAGACCACGTCGGTGGCGGTAACCGGCCGGCCCTGTCCGTCCGGGAAGGCCGGGTCGTTTGCGAAACGGGCGTCTTTGCGCAGGGCAATCCGGTAGACGCGACCGTCGTCCGATATCTCGGGAAAGTCGGCGGCGAGGTTGGGGGTGAGTTCGTAGGGGCGCTCCAGATACTTGTAGCGATACAGGGTGTCGTAGAGGTTCTTGACCAGGGTGGCAGCGTAGACATTGTCCGCGTGCGCAGGGTCCAGGCTGGCCGGCGCGCCGTCGATGGCGTGGCGATAGACCTTGAGCGCTCCATCCGGCTCCGATTCACCGTTCTGGCAGCCGACGACTGCCAGCGCAGCGATTGCCAGTACGGGCAGGCTCGGCAGCGGTATCTGCAAGATCCTGAAAATCATGAGGAAATCCAACCTCCCGATATTTCTGCACAGCAACAGATCGCTGTGCGATTGCACAACAGTAGCGGAAGCAGCTGAGGTGCCACAAGCCGGGCCGATAGATTTTTTCATGATTGATGATTGCAATTTCCGGAAAAAGCCGATATTGTCAGTTGCCATAAATGGCAAACGCCAGAAAAGAGGAAAAACGGCCCATGGAAGTTCGCGCCACGCAACTGGCATCGCTGCAGGCAACGGAAGCGTGCTGCACCTTTGCTGTCCACGAGATTCATGCGCTCGAGATCCAGGACGATCCCTTTGGCTGCGAGCGCCGCTGGTATGAAGCCCTGATCCGGCCGCACGGCGCCTATCGGCACTGGTCGCCGGGCGATTTCGTCGATCGCCTCTATCACGAGCGGCCGGTCACCGATACCGACCTGGAAGTGTTCCATCGTGTCGCGACCTGGCTTCTGGCACAGGCCATGCCGACGCGTGTGAGCATCAACACGCACCCCGAATCGCTGACCAGCTCCCGGTTTGTCGAAACAGCGATCGAGTTTCAGCATCGCGCCTTTCAGGCCGGGCACTCGATCTGCCTGGAGCTCATCGAGTTCGGGCGCAGCCAGGAGCAGGCGTCGCTGATTTCCAATGCCCAGCGGCTGCGGCGAGCCGGTCTGCTGATCGCGCTCGATGATTTCGGCAGCCGGGTCAACTGCTTCGATCTGTGCGCGGCCGGCATTGTCGACCTGCTCAAGATCGATATCGGGATCATCAGCGGCGTACACATCGATCGCAATCATCGCGCCATTGTGGAAAGCATCACGACGCTTGGTCAGGGCCTCGGAGCCCGGATCGTTGCCGAGGGAGTGGAGACGAAAAGGCAGGTGGACACACTGCGCGCCCTGGAGGTCGATTTCGCCCAGGGTTTCCATTTCCATAAACCCCGACTGCTGGAGATCTGAGATGGGCCAGGCTGCTGCAAGAAGTGGTTCGCGCGAAGACATCAACTGGCTGGTCGAGGCGATGACCCGCATGGCTCGCCCGCTCGTTCGATTCGCCATCGGCAGGGTGTCGTGCTCTGCGCTGGTCAACCTGATCCGTGAGATCTATGTCGACGAGGCCCGGGCCTATCTCGAAGAGCAGAACCCCGATCGCAAGGTCACCCGCTCGGCCCTGGCTCTCCTGTGCGGCATGGACGGTCGCGCCATCAAGGCCTTCGAAGAAAACCCCAGCCGTCAGTATGCGCCCGCGGATGTCTGCTCCGAGGCCGCAATCCTTGAAATGTGGAACAAGGACGAGTCCTTCTTCGATGCCGGCGGCAACCAGCCGGCGGATCTGCTGATTCACGGCCCGCACGGCACCTTTCAGCGCCTGGTCAGCCGGGCCGCTGGCCGGGCGGTGACCCCGCAGACTGCTCTGGAGCGCCTGCTAGAGAGCGGAAATGTGCGCCTGGTGGACGACGATACCCGAGTTCGCCTTGTCGACCCCTGGTACATGCCGGTCGAAGCCTCCGAACGCACCGCCATCGAGGCGGGCAGCTTCGCCATCAACAGGCTGGGCAGGTCCATCCTGCACAACACCAGGCGCGGTTCCGGCGTGGCGCCCGCCTGGCTGCAGCAGGATCGCTGGTCAACGGGTATTCCACGCGAGCGGCTCGAGGCAGTACGGGCGGATATCCGCGCGGTTCTGCAAAGCCATATCGAGCAAGTCGAAGAGTATATGGAACATCAGGAGAACAAACCCTACGAACGAACCGAATGTTCGATCGGCGTGGGTTGGTACTACTGGGAAGACGAACACGGATCGGTTGGAAGCTGATTCATCGCAATGGCAAAGCCATTCAATTCATATTTCTGGAGGACGGCCATGATTCATGCAATAGGAAAATCCGGTACCGGTATCGGCAAGAGCGGCACTGGCATCGGAAAGAGCGGTACCGGTTCACCCGGGTTGTGGCTGGCTGCGGCGATGTGTCTGGGGCTGAGCGCAAGCCTGGCACATCCGGCGCTGGCCGGCGACGAGCCGAGTGTGAGGGTGTTTCACCAGGCGAACGAAGTCGTGATGGTGACCGTCGGGCAGGGCCAGGACATGCTTGTCGGAGCGGCCGCTGTGAGCGAACAGGCCGATGGTTACTATGCCATCGAACTCTATCAGCCGGGTGACAGCAAGGCTGGCTTTGGCTCGTCGTCCCTGCTGGTCAAGGGTTCGGGCAGCGGCAACTCGGGTCAGTCGACCTGCTCGCCCAGTGCCGGGCTGCTGGTCAAGGGTTCGGGCAGCGGCAATTCGGGTCAATCGACCTGCTCGCCCGTCGCCAGTCTGCTGGTCAAGGGTTCGGGCAGCGGCAACTCGGGTCAATCGACCTGCTCACCCGGTGCCGGGCTGCTGGTCAAGGGTTCGGGCAGCGGCAATTCGGGTCAGTCGAACTGCTCACCCGGCGCCGGCTTGCTGGTCAAGGGTTCGGGTAGCGGCAATTCGGGTCAGTCGAACTGCTCACCCGGCGCCGGGCTGCTGGTCAAGG
>CAYUPK010000023.1:0-5759 GCA_964446675.1 uncultured Wenzhouxiangella sp. | reverse complement strand
AGCGGCAATTCGGGTCAGTCGAACTGCTCACCCGGCGCCGGGCTGCTGGTCAAGGGTTCGGGCAGCGGCAATTCGGGTCAATCGAACTGCTCACCCATCGCCGGCTTGCTGGTCAAGGGTTCGGGCAGCGGCAGCTCCGGCAATGCAGCCTGCGCGCCGACTGCAACCCTTCTGGTCAAGGGTTCGGGTAGCGGTGATGCCGCCGAAGCGAACGGTACATGCGTCCAGGGGGCCTGGGGCGTGGCTGAGCTGCTGTTCGACAACGGTGGTGTCAACCTGATCGTGCACAGACTGGGAGGCAGCGGTCTGGAAGAATTTCTTGTGACCTATCTTCCGGCAAGCGGCTCGGCTGGCGGAGGCGGGCTCCGGTAATTTGGGGGGCAATCGCGGTTTGGTTTCCTGCCTTTGAGGTCAGGGGACAGGTGACCCCGATTGATTTCCAGTGGGCGTTAGAGTCGTCAGTCTCCCCTTCCCGTTGACGACTCTTGCGTTGGTTGGCTGCCCCGGCTCTGCCGGGGCTTTTTTTACAAGTACTTATGCATGTCTTGGTATGTATGGTTCCACGATGCTGTGCTGATCAGAAAGGCTTGTACACAGCCAGTGCGGCGATGCCGAGAAAGACACACAGCGCCAGCAGATACAGACTGACCGAGCGCGTGTGCTGCCTGGATCTGAAGGCCAGTACGCCGGTCACAATATAGACGAGTACCAGCAGCAGCTTGGCGCCCAGCCAGGACATCAGCGGCCACCCGACGATGATCCACACCGTCACGCCGGAAGCCAGCAGCAGGGTGTCGACGATATGTGGCGCAATCTTCCAGACGCGATGATCCAGCGGGCGCAGCAGGACAAGGCGGATGAAGCCGCGCAGGGCAAAGCCGACGCCGCTGGTCAGCGCCAGCAGGATGTGGATGTTTTTCAGCAGGGGGTAGTAGTTCATCGATCCGTTCAGGTCAAAAGTGCATGAGGGATGCATTTTAGGCGAATGTGATCTCCAGCAGGCGCCGGAGTATATACAGGCTTTCTCAATACAAGGCGCTCCGGTGATAATGCCCGTCCAGCCATCGGCACCGGCGGTGGCGCAGTCGATAATCCAATCCAGCAGGGACATGCCATCGTGAGCCAACATGGGTCGGCACTATACGAGGAACTGATCGATCGCATCATCCGGCGCGTCGGGCAACGGCTTGTGGTCGGCCTGCCGCTGGGTCTGGGCAAGCCCAATCGCCTGGTCAACGCGCTCTACCGGCGTGCCTGCCAGGATCGGAGTCTCGAACTCGAAATCGTCACCGCGCTTTCCCTCGATCTGCCGGAGTCATCCCACTGGCTGGCGAACCGGCTGATGAATCCGGTGGTGGAGCGGCTGTTCGGCAGCGACTACCCGCGCCTGGACTACGTTGGTGATCAGCGCGCCGGCCAGGTGCCCGAAAACATCCGGATCACGGAATTCTACTTCCAGTCCGGCGCGGCGCTGGGCCAGGCGGTCATGCAGCGTCACTACGTCTCTTCCAACTACACCCACGTGGCCCGTGATCTGATGAGTCGCGGCATCAACCTGTTCCTGCAGCTGGTCGCCGGGCCGGAAGATGGTCGCTACAGCCTCTCGTGCAACCCGGATGTCACCCTCGACGCGGTCGAGCGCCTGCGCCAGGAGGCCGACTGGCCGTGGATGGCCGTGGCGCAGGTCCATCCCGACCTTCCCTTCATGCACGGCGATGCCGTGGTGGACGCGGACTTCTTCGACGAGATCCTCGACGAGAACCCCCGCCAGAGACTGTTCGCCGTGCCGCGTAACCAGGTTTCCCTGCAGGATCACGCCGTGGGCGTTCACGCGTCGCGCCTGCAGGCCGACGGCGGCACCCTGCAGATTGGCATCGGCTCGCTCAGCGACGCCCTGGTCAACGCCATGATCCATCGCCACCACGACAATGCGACCTGGCGCAAGGTGATCGAATCGCTCGACGCGCCGTCGGCCGGTATCGAGCATCTCGACTCCTTTGAGCAGGGCATCTACGGAGCCAGCGAGATGTTCATGGACGGTTTCATGCATCTCTATCGCGCCGGCATTCTCGCGCGCGAGGTTTTCGACGACCTGAAGCTGCAGCAGCGCGTCAATGCCGGCGAAAGCGTCGAGCAGGCGGGCAGCGGCGCCATCATGGACGGCGCCTTCTTTCTCGGCAGCGAAGCCTTTTACCGATTCTTACAGCAGCTCGACGACGATGAGCGACCGCGGTTTCGCATGCACGGCGTGGGCCGCATCAACCAGCTCTACGGCGGCTCGGAAGCGTTGGAAGTGGCGCAGCGTCAGCGCGCCTTGTTCATCAACACCTGCATGATGGTCACGGCCACGGGTGCTGCGGTGTCCGACGGCCTGGCGGATCATCAGGTCGTCTCCGGCGTTGGCGGCCAATACAATTTCGTGGCCATGGCCCACGCCATGCGCGACGGACGCTCGGCGCTGATGCTGCGCTCGACGCGAACCGACAGCCGCGGCCATGTTTCATCCAATATCGTCTGGCAGTACCCGCACACCACGATTCCCCGCCACCTGCGCGATCTGGTGGTGACCGAGTACGGCGTCGCCGACCTGCGCGGCAAGACCGACGAGACGTGCATCAAGCTTCTGGTCGGCATCATGGACGCCCGCTTTCAGGATGAGCTGGTCAATCAGGCGAAAAAGGCCGGCAAGCTCGATCCCGACTGGGAAGTGCCGCAGGCGGCCCGGCGCAACACGCCCGGGCAGCTCGAGCACAGGTTTGCCGAATACCGTTCGATGTTTCCCGATTACCCGTTCGGCAGCGACTTCACGCCAATCGAGCAGCGTCTGATTCCCGCGCTCGAGCGACTGCAGCAGCTTTCCAGCAATAAATGGGCTCTGTTGCGAGCGCTGCTGAAAGGACGGCCTGGCCAGCACGTCGAGGAACTCGAACGCCTGGATCTGGCCGACCCATCGTCACTGAAGGAGCGAATCTACGCCCGGCTCGTCGCCGCGATGCTGTTGGGGGAATAAGGCGGGTACACGCGCCACTCGTCCGTCGCCCCTGCGGAAAGATCAGGTGCCTGCCCCCATGAACCATTCCCCGATCACTTGCGCGGTGCTGTCCGGTCGCTTCATCCAGGCATAGTGATCCGCCTTCTGGAAATCGTCCCCGGCCTCGATCATTTGCTTCGAGACTTCGCAGCTGGCCAGTTTGTCAGTCAGCCATGCAAGCGAGCCTGGCGACACGAACCAGTCGTCGGCCATTGCGATTGCCAGCACCGGCAGCTGCAGCGCGCGCAAGCGCGCTTCGAGGTCGGTTTCGACGCCCGCAGGTTCGTAGCGGCCGGAACGCGCGCTTCGCGCCCAGTCGGCCATCACCCCGCGCGCCTCGTTGCCGGCAAAGCCCAGGCGCTTGCCGGGGTAGTAGCCAAGCAGCGCGCCCAGGGCGGGAAATGCGAGCATGGTCGTTGCCATCACGACCTGCATCGGCAAGGGAAAGCTGCGCCAGTAGGGCGAGCCGCCGGCGAGGATGATCAGCCCGCGACAGTCATGCGGATCGGCAGCCGCGCTCATGCAGGCAAACTGCGCCCCCAGGCTGTGGCCGCCGATCACATAGCCGTCGGAAGCACGCTCGGCCACCGTACTGCGGGCCGCATCGATGTCATCGAGAAGCTCGCGATAACCCCAGTTTGAACGCCTTGAAGCGCGCATGCTCGAAGAGCCGTTACCGCGCCACTCATGGAGAAACACGGTGATGCCGATATTGGCCAGCGCACGGGCAAAAGGGATGAACAGTCGCGCGCTCAGACCCATTCCGGGCAGGAACAGCAGCGTGTGGCGCGGCTGCTCGGCAGCAACGTGGATCAGTTCGAATTGATGGCCGTCGGGGGTCTCGACGGGTACGACGGGTTGGTTGTGCGGCATAGCGACAAGTTGGGCGGCAGGAACGGGGGCATTGATTCGGCGCGAGCAAGCGGTATGATATTATCATACTCTTGTCGCGTCAGGAGCACCAGCCATGAGCATGCACCGGAAAACTATCACGCTGACTGAGCAACAAGACGACTGGGTGAAAAGCCGGGTTGAAAGCGGTCATTTTGGCAATGACAGTGAGTATATCCGCGATCTCATCCGAAGGGATCAGCAGGCCAAGGAACATCTTGCCATGCTCAGGCAGGCCCTCACTGAGGGTGAATCAAGCGGACAACCCAAACCGCTTGATCTATCCGCCATCAAGGCGGCCGGCCGCAAGCGAATGAAGACGGACTGAGTGAGTGCTCAAGCTCAACATCACACCGAAGGCGGAATCGGACCTCATCGGAATCTGGATGCATACCTGTCAGGAGTGGGGTGCTGATCGGGCGGATGAATACCTGGATCAGTTGGAGAGGGGAATGAAACATCTTGTCGAACATCCGTCGCTTGGCACGAACTACGAGCACGTCCTCCCCGGGTATCGCAGGTTGCAGGTCGAGCATCACGCTGTTTTCTATCAAGTCTTTCAGTCAAGCGTGCTCGTCGTTCGTGTGTTGCACGAGGGCATGGATGCGCCTGAAAGGCTTCTGGATTAGAGCCCGCTATCTTTGATGGACCCACTAGCCAAGCGCTTCGATCAATTGCGCTACCTGCCGCTCGCTCGTGGCCCAGGAGCACACCAGGCGGGCCAGGTCGTCGTGGCCGGGCCAGAGATGGAATTCGAAGCCGGCCGACTTGAGGCCGGCGAGCTTTTCCGGGGCGGCCTTCATGAAGACCTCGTTGGACTCCACCGGCCAGTGGAGCGAGGCGTGTGTGCTGCTCTCGATGCCTTGCGCCAGCGCGGCGGCGCGGGCGTTGGCGGTGGCGGCCAGCTCCAGCCACAGATCGTCCTCGAGCATGGCCAGCAACTGGGCCGAGACGTAGCGCATTTTTGACAGCAGGTGGCCGGCGCGCTTGCGCCGTCGCTCCATGCCTTCCAGCCACTCCGGATGGCCGAAGACGACAATCGCCTCGGCGCTCAGCGCCCCGTTCTTGGTCACACCGAAGCTCAGCACGTCCACGCCGGCCTGCCAGGTGATCTCGGCCGGACGGCAGCCGAGATGATGCACGGCGTTGGCAAAGCGCGCGCCGTCCATGTGCAGATGCAGGCCGCGCTCGTGCGTGGCCGCGGCAATGTCGCGAATGTGTTCGGGCCGGTAGACCGTGCCGCATTCGGTCGCCTGGGTGATCGACACCACCGATGGTTTGACGTTGTGCACGCCGTGGGCGCCGGCCCGGTCGATCGCAGCCGCCACCGTCGGAGCATCGAGCCGGCCGCTGTCGCCCGGCAGCGGCACCAGCTTGGCGCCGGCCGAGAAGAACTCGGGCGCCCCGTTCTCGTCATTGTGGATATGGGCCAGCTCATGGCACAGCACCGCGCCCCAGGGCGGGCTCAGCTCGGCAATCGCCACGCTGTTGGCCGCCGTGCCTGTGGCAATCGGCAGCACGTGGCATTCGGTATCGAAAACTTCGGAGAAGCGCTGGTCGAGCTGCTGGCTGTAGCTGTCGTTGGCGTAGGCCGTAGCGAAGCCCTCGTTGGCATGCGAAATCGCCTCGATCATCGCCGGGTGCGCCGGCGCCTCGTTGTCGCTTGTGAAATTCATTGCTCAGTTGGCTGGTTCGCTAGTTGGCTAGTTGGCTAGTTGGCTAGTTGGCTAGTTGTGCTCGGATCAGCTCTGCGTCATTTGCATTATGCCAGCCTCACCGCAAAATCATTGCTAACCAGCTAACCAGCTAACCAGCTAACCAGCTAACCAGCTAACCA
>CAYUPK010000022.1:0-41660 GCA_964446675.1 uncultured Wenzhouxiangella sp. | reverse complement strand
TTAGGCCTTAAGCGGCCAGAGCGTAATTGCTATCGTTGGCAATTATGAGTTTTTGCGGCTGGATTTACGAGGAAAGCTGCCCCCTCGGCATGCACCAGACAATCGCACTACCCCCGTCGAAGCCAGAACACCCCCGACGACTCGATTGCTGATGGGCCAAGTATAGAGGCGATCCGGGCGCTTCTCAACACGGGTGAACGCGGCCATTCAGCTATCGTGCGGCTCACCCGCCCCACCCTCCGTGTCCTCTTCCAGGGTTTCCTTGATGGTGGCCTGGAAGCGGGCATGCAGGCGAACCAGGGCACGCCACAGGAACAGTGCCAGCAGGATACCGACCACCACCAGGGCCAGGGCGATTTCGCGCGGCGGCAGGATGGTAGAGCTGAGCACCGAAACCAGCAGCGCCAGCAGCACCAGCGTGGCCAGCGGAATGATGCGGGCCAACACGCGCCGCAGGCCGCGCGTGTACTTGCCGACAAACGAGGGCCGGATGCCCAGTTCGGCCAGCAGCATGCCCAGGGCCTCGGCCTTGCGGTAGATCGCCACCAGCATCGGCAGGGACAGGAACAAGGCCACGGCCCAGATCAGGGTGTGGCGCATTTCGGCATCGACGCCGAGCTGGTCGAACCAGCCATGGTCGTGCGCGTTGATGTAGGCGCCGATGACGAACAGGGCCACGACAAAGACCGTGTTGACGCCGATATGCCACACGAAGCGCCGCAGCATGGCGGCGATCTGGGCGTTTTCGCTCACAGGCCGCATGTGGCCCAGCCATTCGGTGTAACCATCGATCAGCGATCGCACCGAGCCCGGCAACAGGTGCCCTGCTCCGGTGACGATGGCATCGGCTCGGCGCAGCATCTGCGGCATGATGGCCATGCAGATCACCGCAGCGGCGACCACGGTCGGGTACAAGGCCTCGCCGATGACGTCGTGCGAAGCGCCGATGGCCAACATGACGAAGGAAAATTCGCCGATGGCGGCCATGCTGAGGCCGGTCCGCACGCCACGCCGCGCGCCGTTGCCGGCAAGAAAGGTGCCGAGGCCGCAAACCAGCGGCTTGCCCACCAGTACCACCAGCGCCACGACCAGGGCGGGCAACCAGTACTGCAGCATCAGGGCCGGGTTGATCATCAGACCCACGGCCACGAAAAACAACGCGGCAAACATGTCCCGCAAGGGCTCGACCAACGTCACGATGCGCGTCGTGGCGCGCGATTCTGCAACGATTGCACCGGCGAGAAAGGCACCCAGGGCCACGCTGAAGCCGAGACTGGCCGCCAGCAGGCTGGCGCCAAAACACACGCCGAGGACGACCACGAGCAACATTTCGTTGCTGCGGAAGCCGGCGACATAGTTGATCAGCCGCGGCACCAGATACAGCCCCAAAAACACGCCGACGACCACGAACAGCAGCAAGTTGCCCAGCACGCCGACGACACTCCCGGTCTCGATGCTACCGCCAATGGCGACCGCCGTAAGCAAGGTGATCAGAACGACGGACATCATGTCCTCGGCCACCAGCAGGGCCACGACGTTGCGCGCAAAGGTCTCCTGCAGCTGGTTCTGGTCGCGCAGTACCCGGATGATGACCATCGTCGAGGACAGGCTCAGGGCGCCGGCCAGAAACATGGCACTGACCTGGCCCAGCCCCAGAGCCATGCCCAATTCGTAGCCGACAAGCAGCATGAAGGCCACCTCGCCCACGGCCACCAGCATCACGGCCGCACCGACGCGCCGCAACTTGCCGATGCTGAAGTCCAGGCCCAGGGTAAACATCAGCAACACCACGCCCAGATTGGAAATATCGGCAATCACCTGCTGGTCGCCAATCAACATGCCGGGCGTGTGCGGGCCGATCAGCATGCCGGCCAGGATGTAGCCCAGCAAGGCCGGCTGGCGCAGGCGCTGAAACACGATGCTGGTCACGCCGGCGACCAGCATCACGATCGCCAGATCGCGAAGAAAACCCATCCCTTCCACAGCCACATCCCGGAAAATGAACCAACACCCAGCTTACCGCCGGCAGGCACGCCTGTGTTGTCGACATGCAGCAAAAAAAATGGCTTGACGTCACTCAGACTTGCCACTAGGATGCACGGCTTCCAGTTGTGGGGCCATAGCTCAGCTGGGAGAGCGCTACAATGGCATTGTAGAGGTCGGCGGTTCGATCCCGCCTGGCTCCACCAAAAAGTTTCTGAAAGCATCGCCATTGACGTTTTCAGTCCCCATCGTCTAGAGGCCTAGGACACCGCCCTTTCACGGCGGCGACCGGGGTTCGAATCCCCGTGGGGACGCCAACATGAAAAAAAGGCCCGCCATCGAGCGGGCCTTTTTTTATGTTGTTGTTCCTGCGCCACATTCGAACCCGGCTTCCCACATGACGACCCGGCCGCGCGGCCTATCGCAGCACTGCGGGGTCGGGCGCGCGCGGCGGCGTCAGCAGGGAGACGCCGACATGGGCAATCAGTGATGTCAGGGCGCCGATGACGATGACCGGAAAGCCGCCGATGACCGGTAGCGCGGAAAACTCGAGCCAGCCCAGCTCGCCGGCCACGCCAACGCCCGAGCCGCCCACGATCGCGGCAATGGCGCCGGCGGCATTGCCGCGGCGCCAGTACAGCCCGAGCACCACCGGTATGAACACGCCAGCTGCATAAAGGGTGTAGGACATCAGCAGCAGATCGATGATGGCCTCGAAGGCCAGCGCCATCCACAGCGCCAGCACCCCGATGGCAACCGTGACCACGCGCGAGATCAGCAGCAGGCGCCGGTTGTCCAGCTCGGCGCCGGGGTTGAGGGTTTTCACATACAGGTCGTTGGTCACGTGCGCGGTGCCGGCCACCAGCAGGGAGTCGGCTGTGGACATGATCGCGCCGATGATGGCGGCAATGACAATGGCCGCGGCGGCGTCGGGCAGGATCTCGATGATCAGCTTCGGAATGGCCTGGGCGGCTTCGACATCCCCGCCGAACAGGGCGCGGGCCGCCATTCCGGTGACGACCGGGAAGATCGCGAACACGATCAGCAGCAGCCCGGCAAGGATGGCCGCGCGCCGGGCCGTGTTCTCGTCGCGGGCGGCGAACAGGCGCTGGTAGAAGTCCTGCCCGATCAGGGTGTACATCATGGTCGGCACGATGGCGGTCAGCACCAGGCCAAGGCCGGCGCCCAGCGGGCTGAAGTAGGCCTGGGTGGAAACGGCAAGCTCCAGCCCTTCGATGCCTTCGCGAATGCCGGCGAAACCACCGACCTCGCCCAGGGCCATGAAAGCGGCAATCGGCACGCCGATGAAAATGATGGCCAGCTGCACGGCATCGGTCAGCGTCACGCCCCACAGGCCCGACAGGGCGGTATAGACGATGAACAGGCCGGTGGCGGCAATGGCCGCCCAGGTGGGGTCGAGGCCGATGATCGACAGCGCGCCCTGCGCGGCCCAGACCTGCGCGCCGATGATGCCCACGATGGCAACCAGCGACAGCAGGCTTGCGAGAACGCGCACGACATTGCTGTGGTAGCGAAGAGCCAGGTAGTCGGGCACCGTGAACATCGCCAGGCCGCGCATCCTGCGTGCCGCGACCAGCCCCAGTACCACCAGCGACAGCCCGACGCCGGTTGCGTAGGCGATGCCGGTCAGTCCGTAGTCGAAACCCCACTCGCCCGAGCCCATCACGAAGCCGCCGCCGAAATGGGTGGCGCACAGGGTGGCGGTGGCCAGCACCAGGCCGAGCCGACGCCCGGCCAGAAGAAAGTCGGTGGTGTCGTCGATGAAGCGGGTGGCGTAGACGCCCACCCCGAAGATCACGATGAAATAAATCGCGAGAATGATCGCTTGCAGGGTCGGCATCAGTGTCGTTCCGAGGATATCTAGGGTGCAAGTTGCCCCGGCCGGGTGGCCGGGGCAACCGGTCAAATCGCTCGATACACTACCAAGAGCGCGCCCCGGAGTCACGAAGCCGGCCGCTTGACCAGGCCAGCAGCAGCAACAGCATCACCAGCACAGCCGATGCCCACAAGCCAAGTGACGGCACGGGCATGGGAGCCGAGGGGGGCTGCCCGGTGAGGGTTTCGTCTTGAACCTGCACATTCTGGCGCGACTGGGCGGTGCCCGAGCCGAAGCTCGGGCCGCCGGGTGAGGGTGCGACGACGGTCGCCACGTTGTCGACCGAAACGGGCGTGGCCGGCATGACCGCCTGGTAGCTGAACTCCAGGGCGGTATTGGGCCCCATGGTGCCAATCACGGCGTTCAGGCCCGAGGCGTTGCTGGTGATCGGCGGACACACGGCCGTGCCCTGGGGGTTGGGAATGAAGCTCGAGCCGGAAATATCGGTGCAGCTTGCGTTGCTGTAGCCGCTCGGGTTGTCGGCCAGCAGCGCGGCGGGCAGCGGATCGTCGAGCACGGCGCCGTCGGCAGGAGCCGAGCCGATGTTGACCACGGTGACGGTCCAGGTGACCAGGTCCCCGGGCTGGGCGATCTGCGGCGAAACCCGCTTTTGCAGGCTCAAATCCGGGCTGGGCGGCGGGCAGATATAGGCCGAGTCTTCGGCCGGAATCCAGCCGTTGGGATCGCTGAAGCCGTTGAAGCTGGCGCGATTGCTGACGCAGCCGAAGTTGCCGGTCGGGTTGGCCAGCTGCGCGGTGATCACGAAGGCGACCGCGCCGCCCGGCGGGAAGGTGTTGTTGCCGACCGAACCCCACTCGTGGTCGATATGAAGCGGGTTGGCCAGCGGCGAGCTTGGGCCCGAGGCCGGTGTTCGCGTGCCGGGGATGACGGGCGTGGGTGGACACTGCGCGCCGCCGGAGAGCACGGTGCAGTCGACCTGGGTGATGGTCGCATCAACGCCCCAGGCGGAGGTCTGGTCGATCAGCCGCGGAATATCCAGGGTCTCGGTTGCCGAGGCGTTGGTCAGCGTGATGCGCCAGCTGATCTCACCGCTGGGCGGGATGCTGCTGGCGGTCGCCGGCGGCAGGATTTCCTTTTCGATCTGCAGCTCGCCGGGCACGCACGGCGGCATGCCGATGTACTGATCGACCATCGACCAGGGCGTCGTCACGTCGGCGCCGGTCACGCTGACGAAGTTGGCCTGGGCCTGGTTTCTGGTCAGCTCGGGATCGTGGCAGCGGTTGAGATGAGTCGGCATCGTGAACGGAATGATGTAGGTCAGCTCGCCGCCCGGCGCCAGCGCGACTTCGCTGTCGCCGCCGTGCGCGTTCGGGTCATAGCCGAGCCGGAGCCACCAGTTGTAGCCGCCCGTGGCCAGCGGCGTGCTGGCAATCTCGTGGCAGGTCTCACTGACCGGGCTGGCGGTGCAGGTAATGCCCCAGTCCGCGAGCGTCGGGCCGGTATAGGTAAAACCGCTGGGCGGTGTCGCCGCCAGGCCGGCCAGGTTGAAGTTCTGGTCGTTGATGTCGCCGACCATCACCGGGCTGAAGGTGTCGGGGTTGGTGACGACCAGCTTGTAGTACACGTCGGTGCCGTCGGCAATGTAACTGCCGGGCGTTTGCCCGATCAGCGGGGTGCCGGCCTGGGCGTCGGCGGCGCTGGCGAACGGCCCGGTCTTGACGATTTCCAGTCGGGTCGATGGTCCGCCGCCCGGGCAGCTTGTCAGGCCACCGACCTCGGCGACGGTCTGCAGGCCGTTGTTGCCGAAAAACGGATTGCTGCCGGGGGTGAACGGCGGCGGCTCCGGCGGCGTCGTCGGGCTGTAGATCGGATCGTGAAGCGCCGGCGAGGGCGAGGCCTGGCCGCTGAGGTTGATGAGCGCGGTGGTGCCGCCCCAGCAGGTGGTGCGCACGATGTCGACCGGCAGCGAGATCGTGACCGACGCGCCCGGCGGAAGCGAGTCGATGCTCGAGGCGAAGCGGAAATGGCTGCTGCTGCTCGAGACGACGCCGTTGGCCAGCTCGGCGGCGGTCGGGCACAGGCCGCTCGGCGATGAACTGCAGGTGAGCGTGCCCTGCGTTTCGGCAAAGGCGTAGCTGTGATGTTCGAACTCGACCGGCACGTTGGTGGCGGTACCGGCCGACGGGCCGGAGCTGAGGTTGCTGACGGTGATCTCATGCGTCCAGCTCGCTTCGCCGCTGGAATCCAGCGTGATGTTTGCCGGGTTGGCTGAGGTCGAGAACTCGATATCGGCGACCTCGCAGTTGCCGGCTACTTCGGTGGTTGCCGTGGCGGTGTTGTCGGCCGGCCCCGGCGGCACCAGGTCGGTGTTCTGCAGGCCGTTGACCTTCACCTCGAAAACCAGATCGCGCACGCCCGAGTCTGGAACGTCGACGCACACCGGCTCGCCGACCTTGACCCGAGCGCGAAAGCGCATCACACCGCCGCCCGGCGGGCCGTCGTCGGTTCCCGGCAGATTGTCGAGAAAGGCACCGCCCGCAAAGCCGGTCACCGGGGTCTGGTTGGTGGGGCTGGTCGGCACCGGGATCGGAATCAGCCCGGTCGACGGGCAGGTCTGCCAGGGCGCCGGAGAAGGCGGGAAGACCGCGCCCGGCGGCCAGGCGCCGAGCGCGGTCGACAGGCAGTCGATCGCCAGCAGCTCGGTACCCGGCAGCGTCGATCCCTGCGAGCCGTGCGGGTTGTTGCTGCCGGTCAGCGGCAGCATGGTGCCCGCCTGGCCGGTGATGATGGCCCTCAGATCGAGCTGATCGGAGGGCTGCAGGCCAAAGCTGTGAACCTCGAACTCGTACTCGACTACCGAGCCGGGGGTGGCCGTGGCGGGTGCGTCGGTGATCTCGATCCGGTACTGCACATCCGGCGGGTAGAGGAAGATATTGGTCGAGCTGGTGTTGGTTGCGTCGATCGTTTCGTTCTCGGCCGAGCTGACGTCGGCTGTGACCTGGAAATTGCCGACGGGCACGCCGAAGCAGACCGGCTCACCGGCATTGCGGGGTTCCGGGCAGCGCACCTGTGTGTCGAATTCGATTCTCGCCTGGCTCTGGCTGGGTATCGACGGCAGGGTCACGCTGAAGGTGTCGCCGCTGCGAACAAAGGCCGGCGAAGGCGCCGTGCCCGAGCCGGGTGGGCACACCGCCGGTCCGTTCGGGTTGGGCCCTGGCAGGGCCTGACAGGTGGCGCTGAGCTCGAACGGCGCGTCGGCGATCGGATGCTCGACGACCAGCTCGACGGCAGTAGCCGGATCCGGCCCGTTGTTGGATATCGTCACGGAAAACGACTGCAGATCGAAAGCCATGTAAGCCGGCTGGTCGGCGACGATGTTGACCACCAGGTCGACGTCCTGGGCGCGTACGGCCTGGACAGTCATGATTTGCAGTATCAGGGCGGCAAGCAGCGTGCCGGCCATACGGCACGGCATGGATACGGGCGTGGTTGAGCGCACGGGTTTCTCCCTCGTTGGTTGTTGTATGTCAGCGCCGTCAACGCACGAAGGCCGGGTAGCCACAGGATGGCGCTGTGCCGCAACGGCGAATCGACGGACCTCAATCCCTGGCCGGCAAGCTTAACGCAGCCGGCTGCCGATATCTCGCCGCGTGGATCGACGGCGCCAACCCGGCGATCAGCGGTATAAGCCCGGGCCTTGCGCCCGAGCGCTGTCGCTCAGGGCGATCCGATCAGAACCGCGCCGTCGGGCAGGGCGGCCTGAAGGTGGCGGCAGTCGCCGCCATTGGACATGCGCGTTGTCGACGGGCCCGGATCCCAGGCCGGCGTCTGGCCTGGCCGGGGCTGGATGGGAACCCAGATCCGGCAGGGGCCGGCCTGTTCCCACCACGGTGCTGACTGCGCAAGTTGCTGATCCGGTGGTGGTGAGGTCGCACAAGCCGATGCCAGCAACACTGCGCCAGCAATCAGAAAAAGCTCAAGGGCGGTACGCTTCATATTTCAAGCCTGGCACAGCTGTGAAATCGCATTACGCTTGCTTGCGCTCGATCCAGTCGTCGACTATTTGCTCGAGCAGTGTCAGCGGCAGCGCGCCGTTGCCCAGAATCTGATCGTGGAATTCAGGCAGGCTGAAATTCTCGCCCAGCTCGCGCCGAGCCCGTTCGCGCAGCTCGAGAATCTTCATCATGCCCACCTTGTAGGCCAGGGCCTGGCCGGGCATGACCAGGTAGCGCTCGATTTCGGCAGTGACTTCACCTTCGCCCATGCCGGTGTTGGTCAGCATGTAGTCAATGGCTTCCTCGCGCGTCCAGCGCTTGTAATGCATGCCGGTGTCGACCACCAGGCGCACGGCGCGAAACATTTCGGCCTGCAGGCGACCCAGATTGTCGAGCGGGTCGTCCTGAAACCCGATCTCGCGCGCCAGCCGCTCGGCGTAAAGCGCCCAGCCTTCCGAGTAGGCGGTAAACGGCAGCAGACGCCGGAACAGCGGAATGCCCTCGAGCTGCTGGGTGATGGCGATCTGGAAATGATGGCCGGGAATGCCCTCATGATAGGCCAGCGTGCGCATGCCAAACTTCGGAATTTCGGACACGTCGCGCAGGTTGGCGAAGAACGCGCCCTTGCGCTTGCCGTCCAGCGAAGGGCCCTGGTAGTAGGCGCCGGCCGAGGTTTCTTCGGCAAATTTCGGCACGCGCTTGACCTCGACGCCGGTCTCGGGCCGCAGGTTGAAGTATTCGTCCATCGCCGGGTCGATCTCGTCGAGGATCGCCTGGTAGTCGGCCAGGATCTGTTCGCGACCTGCTTCGGTGTCGGGATAGAGCTGGTCGGGGCGGCTGGCAAGCTGCTGCACGCGCTCGCCGATCGTGCCTTCGGTCAGTCCCTCGGCGCGCAGGATCGCATCCATCTGGCTGCCGATGCGCTCAACCTCGGCCAGGCCGATCGCGTGGATTTCCTCCGCCGACATGTCGGTGGTGGTGTGCTGTTTGATGGCCTGCTGGTAGAAGGCGTCGCCGTCGGGCAGACGCCAGACGCCGCCGTTGCTCGTCGCCTTCGGCGCAAGCTCGCGCAGGTAGGCCAGCAGGTGCTCGTAGGCCGGATAAACCGACTGCTCGACGGCCTCGACGACCTGGGCGTGCAGTTCGTCGCGGCGCGCCGGGGCGAGTTCGGAGGCGTCGATTTCATCCATCTTCTCGTCGAACTTGACCACCAGCAGGTGCTCTTCGGGCGCGCTGTCGAGGAAGCCCTTGATCTGGTCGATCACCTTGGTCACGGCGAAGGCGGGCGGCAGGATGCCGCGCTCCTCGCGGATCTGCAGGCCTTCGAGCACGCCGTCGAATTTCTCGTCGAACTGGTTCAGGCGCGCGATGTAGTGTTCGGCGCCGAGCTCGTCTTCGACCACGTGCTGCTGCACCATGAAATCGGGCAGGGTGCTCTGCACGCCGAAAAGCTGGTTGACCGGAAAGTTGTGGAAGCGCCAGCGATCGGCGTCGGCCATCTGGTTCGACATGAAGAAGTCGAACACGTCGTAGGACAGCAAGTCCTGGCCTTCGTAGTCGGCCCGATCATAGCGCTTGAAGGTCTCGTACTCGTCGCGCCAGTAGGCCAGCATTTCCTCGCCGGCTTCGGGCGAGGCGTCGCCGAGTTCGGCATTGTGGCCGCGAATTCCGAACTGGTCGAGAATGCGCAGTGAAGTCAGCATTTCGGGCTGCTGCAGGCTGAACTTCAGAAAAGCGCGGGTATAGAACCAGTCGATCGACAGCGGCTTGAAGTACCAGAAGTTGGCAAACAGCAGGCCGCCGGCCAGTACAAGAACCGCCAGGCTGGCGCCGCCCCACTTGAGGAGTTTTTTCATTGTCTTCCCGGTTTTCGTTGGCTCGACCGGGAACTATAAACTCCCGGCGCATGCCGGGGCATGCGCCAGAAGTCATGCCGGTTCAACGATTGCGGCGACCGCGATGTTTTTCGCGCATGGCATCGAGTTCGGCCAGTTGCGCTTCGGTCAGGATCGACTCCAGCCGGGTGCGGAACTGCTCGCGCTGATGCCCTCGCTCGGACTTGTGCTCGGCCATCAGGGTCTGGATCGCCTCTTCCTGCTCATCGCTCAGGTCGAGCCGGCCCAAGGCATAGGCCATGCGATTGCGGCGACGCTCCCGTGCGTGGCGATGCTCCTTGTGCTCCTTCATCTGCTCGAAGCGGGCCGCCTGCTCCTCGTCGAGTACTGCCAGGATCTCCTGGTGCAGGGCTTCGCGGGCCGCGCGCGCCTGTTCACGCGCCTCCGGGTTGGGATTGCCCTGTGCATCGCGCCACTCGAGCTCATTTCGCATCTGGTCGCGATGGGCTTCGAGCAGGGATGAAATGGTCGCGGCCTGCTGTTCGTCCAGGTCGAGGGCGTCGGTCAGCCTGTCTGCGGAGCCGCGGGCCAGGACGAGCGAGGACAGACAGAGCATGCCCAGGCCAGTGATCGTTGCTGCAAGTCGGGAAGTCTTCATTGCGTTCTCCATTGTTCAGGTTCGGGTTTGGGGTGTGGCCGGCTTGGCATGACCACGACTGCAGTGTGCGCCCCGGGGGCGTCAAGTTGGGTCAAGCGGGTAGGCGAAGTGTCAAGAAGTGTCTATCGCGGCACAGACAGCGTGACGCGCAGCCCCGGCTCGGTATTCGCCGCCGAAACCTCGCCGCCGTGCCGCTCTACGGCTGCCCGCGCAATGGCCAGGCCGATGCCGCCGCCAACTCCGGATTCGCTCCGGCCCGGACTCAGGCGCACGAACGGTTCGAAGATGCGTTCCAGATCCCACGGCGCCACGCCTGGGCCCTTGTCGGCCACCTGCAGTTCGATCCGGTCGTCCTTTTCGAGCAGGGTGACCGTCACTTTTGCGTTGCGTGGGCTGTGCCTGACCGCGTTGCGCACGACGTTCTCGATGGCGCGGTCCAGCGCCTGCTTGTCGCCGTGCACAAGAAGCTGATTCGGCGCCTGCAGTTCGATCTCAACGCCCCGAGCCTGTCCTTCCATGCGTGCATCGGCCACGACATCGCTGAGGATGTCGACCAGGTCGAAATCATCGTTCTCCAACGCATCGGGTTGCTTGAGACGCGTGTAGGCCAGGATCTCGCCAACGAGCGCATCCAGGCGCTCGCCTTCGATGCGTATTCGCTCGAAGTGACGCGGGCTGTTGTCACGTTCGGCCAGCGACAGCGCAACCTGGATGCGAGCCAGGGGCGAGCGCAGTTCGTGGGAGACATCGCGCAGCAACTGCTGCTGGCCGCTGATCATGTGTGACAGTTGGTCGGCCATGCGGTTGAAGTCCCGGGCCAGGCTGCCGATCTCGTCGCGTCTTCGGGTGAGCCGCTCGGGCAGGCGAGCGGCCAGGTCTCCGCCGCCCAGGGCACTGCCGGCTGCGCGCATGCGCTGCATGGGCCGGGCGATATAGCGGGCCAGCATGAAACTGATCAGTCCGCTGATGAAAATGGCCACCATGAGCAGGCCCAGGGGGCCGAAAGATCCGAACAGGCGAAAGAGGAAGGGCCGGGGCGGTCGCGAGACGATCAACAGGTAGTTGCGGCCGCCTGGTGCCTTGAGCTCGCGGGTCCAGCGATGGGTGCCGCCCGGCTGATCCACCGCCTGGCCGGACTGCCAGGCTTCGACCAGCGAGCGGCCACGCCTGGGCAGTCGGTGGCCGAGCAGTGCCCTGCCGCTTGCGTCCACGATGTGCAGATCCAGCATGCGGGACCGGGCTCTTGCGGCCACCAGCCAGCGTTTCAGGCCGCGCTCGCCGTGCCGGTTCAGCGCCGCCTGGGCCGGGGCAAAGACCCGCGTCTCGATGAACTCCGTGCGTTCCTGCTCCAACTCTTCACCGCGCTGGTAGCGATGGATCTGTGAGTTGATCACAACTACCGACACCAGGGTCAGGACGATGACGGCCCAGAAGGCCAGGAAAATGCGAACCGAAAGCCGGCTCACGGCTTCTCTCCGTCGGCGGTCAGGCAATAGCCTCGTCCGCGGACGTTCTGAATGCTCACGCCGGCGCGCGCATCCTCCAGCTTCTGGCGCAGTCGGCTGATGTGCGTGTCCACGCTGCGATCGAAGGGCATCGCCTCGCGCCCCAGAGCATGTTGTGACAACTCGTCCCTGGAGCGGACTTCGCCTGCGGTGCGCGCCAGTATTTCCAGCAGGGCGAATTCAGCGCCGGTGAGCGCAATCGGTCCCGCTGCCCCCTCGGCGTGCCGGCTTTGCGGGTCGAGACGCAGGCGGCTCACTTGCGTCGGGCCGGCTTCGCCCGAGCCTGGCCGGCCGCGCCGCCATACGGCGCGCAGGCGCGCGGCCAGCTCGCGCGGGTTGAAGGGTTTGGGCAGGTAATCGTCGGCACCCAGCTCCAGGCCGACAATGCGGTCGGTGTCGTCGCCGCGGGCGGTGAGCATGATCACCGGCACATCGCTGTGGCGGCGAATCTCGCGCAGCACGTCGAAGCCGTTGGCGCCGGGCATCATCACGTCGAGCACCACGGCATCGGGCGCGTCCGGTGCGGTTGCCCATGCCCGGCCGGCGTCGCCGTCGTGAACGCTGGCCACAGCCATCCCCTCGCCGGAGAGAAACTCCTCGAGCATCGCGCAGAGCTCGACGTCGTCGTCGACAATCAGGACGCTGGGCTGGTTCACGATGCCCAATGTAGCGCGAAGCCGCGGGTCTTGTCCGTGGAGAAGTGTCAAGCCCACTCATCCGTGGCGCCCTGTGCTGACGCTGCCTTGACCGGGCAGGGGCGCGCCGACTACGCTTTCCGACAAGCGCCGACCGGATTCATGCGATCCGACTGCAACTCACGGTGACGGTAGGGAGCCAGGTCGTGTCAGCAAAACAGAAAGTGGCGGAGTTGCTCGAAGCCGCCGACGTGACAATCGGAGGCGATCGTCTCCAGGATATTCAGGTACATGACGATCGCCTCTATCAAAGAGTGCTTGCCGAAGGCTCGCTCGGCGCAGGCGAGGCCTACATGGACGGCTGGTGGGACGCCAACCAGCTCGACGTGTTCTTCACCCACATCCAGCGCGCCCGGCTCGATCGCAAGGTTCGCAGTCCCTCGACGCTCATCCAGGTGCTGCTCAGCCGCCTGGGCAATCCGCAAAGCCGCCGCCGCTCGCGCCAGGTGGCCGAACAGCACTACGACTTGTCCAACCGGCTCTACGAGGCCATGCTGGGCCCGACCATGCAGTACACATGCGCCTATTACGGCCCGCAAGGAGAAATCGAAACCCTGGACGAGGCGCAGCGGGCCAAGCTTTCACTGGTGGCAGCCAAGCTGCACCTGGAGCCGGGCATGCGCATTCTCGAGCTCGGCGGCGGCTTCGGCGAGCTGGCCCGCTATCTGGCCGCCGAGCACGGCTGCGAGGTGGTCAGCTACAACATCAGCCGCCAGCAGGTCGACTACGCGCGCGGGATCTGCCAGGGCCTGCCGGTTGATATCCGCCTGCAGGACTACCGCGAGGCGATCGACGGCCCGCAGGATTTCGACCGGGTCGTCAGCGTCGGCCTGCTCGAGCACGTTGGTCCGAAAAACTACCACGGCTTCTTCGAGCTGATCCGCGCGCGTCTGAAAGCCGGCGGGCTGGCGCTGGTGCACTGCATCGGCGGCAACGAAAGTCGCACGGCGGCCGATCCGTGGATCAGCAAGTACATCTTCCCCCGCGGCGTCATTCCCTCCGAGGTACAGATTACCCGGGCCAAGGAAGGCCTGCTGGTGCTCGAGGACTGGCACAACTTCGGCCCCGACTACGACCGCACCCTGATGGCCTGGGAGGCCAATTTTCTTGCCGCCTGGCCCGATCTTGAAAAAAGCGAAGGGCTCGACGAGCGCTTTTACCGCATGTGGCGCTACTACCTGAACATGTCGACCAGCGCCTTTCGCGCCCGCGGCCTGAACCTGTGGCAGATGGTGTTCAGCCACGGAGACGTGCCGCGTTATGTGTCGGTGCGCCAGCCATGAGCGAAGCAGCCTGGCAGGCGCACCGAAGCCGCGTGGCGGCGCTAGCCGATTCGTTGACCGACTCGACCGGGCCGGTGCGGCTCCGCAAGCGCACCAGCAATCTGTTTCGTCCGCGCGAGGAGGTCGCGCGCACCGAGCTCGACGTGACATCGCTCGACCACGTCATTGGAATCGACGCAGAGGCCGGTGTGGCCGAAGTCGAGGGCATGATCACCTACGCGGGCCTGGTTGATGCGACCTTGCCGCATGGCCTTGCCCCGGCCATCGTGCCGCAGCTCAAAAGCATTACCGTCGGCGGCGCGATGACCGGCCTGGGCATCGAATCGATGGCCTTTCGCCACGGCCTGGTCCATCACACCGTCAGCGAGATGGATGTGCTGGTCGCCGACGGGCGCGTGCTGACCTGTTCGCCGGATGAGCGCTCCGAGCTGTTCTTCGGCTTTCCCAACTCCTTCGGCAGTCTGGGCTACACCACCCGGCTGCGCGTGGGCCTGGTTCCGGTCAAGCAATACGTGCGCCTGGAACACACTCGCTTCAGCGATCCGCAAGAGCTGTTCGCGAAGATTGGAGAAGAATGCGCACAGCCAAGCTGCGACTATCTCGACGCGGTCTACTTCGCGCCCGGCGACTTCGTGCTGATGCGCGCAAGCTTGGTCGATTCATTGCCGTCCGATACCGAGGCGAGCGACTACACCTGGATGCAGCAGTACTGGAAGAGCCTGCGACAAAAGCGCGAGGACTACCTCAGCATCCATGATTACCTGTGGCGCTGGGATACCGACTGGTTCTGGTGCAGCAAGAACGTCGGCATGAACTTCAAGCCCTTTCGCTTTCTGCTGGGGCGCAAGCGGCTGTCGAGCATCACTTACCAGAAGATCATGCGCGCCAGCCATCACTGGCCGCTGAGCCTGCTGCAATACGTCCGACCGCGCACCGAATCGGTCATTCAGGATGTCGATATCCCCATCGACCGCGCCGCGGCCTTTCTCGAAGATTTCGAAGCGGGCATCGGCATCCGCCCGGTCTGGATCTGTCCCTTCATCGTGCCCGACGGCCGCTTTTCCCTGTTCGAGCTGCGCACCGACACGCCCTACATCAACTTCGGCTTCTGGGACATGATTCCTTCGAACCAACCCGACGGCCACTACAACGCCCTGGTCGAAGAGCTGGTGGCGAAACACGGCGGCAAGAAGAGCCTGTACTCACGCAGCACCTACGACGAGACGACCTTCTGGCAGGAATACGACCGCGAAACCTACGAGGCCCTCAAGCGTGAGTGCGATCCGGACGGACGCTTTCCGGGGCTGTACGAAAAGGCGGTAAAGCAAGGCTAAGGTTCGATCGTCATAAGCGATCACTGTCGCTGACTGGCCCATCTTCCTGTACGCGGGATGCGTCCAGCGGGTTGATGATCCTGATGCCTTCAACGACCTGCCCGGCATTGAGATCCTCGGAGTACAGAACCGAGGCGCCGCCGCTGCTGGCGGCGTGAATGATCAGCGCGTCCCAGTAGGAAATCCGGTGTCGCTGCGCGATCTCCGATGCGAACAGCACGCTTTCGGGGCCGGGCGTGCATAATCGAGATTCACAATTGTGCGTGTAGCACGCATTTTACGTGCACCCCGGATCAGCTGACGACTTGTCTTCGGTTGGCCTGGGAGGGCTGGATGGTGCGCCAGCTTGCGGAGGTGAGGGGAAACAAGCCCGGATCCACGAAATTGTCGCCCGGCCGTCATGTCGGGACCAACAGCGGAAACCGAAACGAGAGGTGTTCGCTCTGGCGCCCGCAGAAGGAGGAGCCAACCCGTCTCATGGTGAGACAAAGGAGTTCCGAAATGTTGAACAAGCCATTGAAAGTAATGCTTTTCATCGCGATGGTGCTGGCCGCTGTGGCGGTTGAGGCCAGGACCGTCGAAATCGAGGGCCTCGACTCGCTCGAGTTCGACACCCAGACAATCACCGTCAAGCCGGGTGAAGAGGTCACCATCAAGCTGGTCAACAACACCGATATGCCGCCATGCACAGCCGGTGAAGGCCGACAAGCGCACTTCATATGCTGCAGTCAGCCTCCTGGCTGCGTCTGCTATCCTAGAACCATGGAAGAAAGAGGAGCTTTTCAGCCTCCTTCGGCCACCTGTGTATTCCCAAGGAGCGCGCCATGTCAAAGAACAGTTTCAAAGCCCGCGACCAGCTCACCGTCGACGACACCACCTACAACATTTACCGGCTTGATGCGGTCGAGGGAAGTGAGCGCCTGCCGTTCAGCCTGAAGGTTCTGCTAGAAAACCTCTTGCGCAATGAAGACGGCGAAGGCATCACCGCAGACCAGATCAATGCCCTGGCTCAGTGGCAGCCCGAGGTCGAGTCAGACCAGGAGATTCAGTTCACACCAGCGCGGGTGTTGATGCAGGATTTCACAGGTGTGCCCTCGGTCGTCGATCTGGTGGTCATGCGCAACGCCATGGCGGACCTGGGTGGCGATCCCCGGCGCATCAATCCGCAGATCCCAACTGATCTGGTCATTGACCATTCGGTCATTGTCGATGCGTTCGGCAAGCCGGATGCTTTTTTCATCAACGCCAAGTTCGAGTTCGAGCGCAACGCCGAGCGTTATCAGTTGCTGCGCTGGGCCGGCCAGGCGTTCAACGACTTCAAGGTGGTGCCGCCCGATACCGGCATCTGCCACCAGGTCAACCTGGAGTACCTGGCGCGTACCGTTTTCACGCGTGAAACCGACGACGGCCTGCTGGCCTATCCCGATACTCTTGTGGGCACGGACTCGCATACCCCCATGATCAACGGCCTGGGTGTTCTGGGCTGGGGCGTGGGCGGCATCGAGGCCGAGGCCGCCATTCTGGGCCAGCCCATCAGCATGCTGATGCCGCAGGTGGTGGGCTTCAAGCTCAGCGGCGAGCTTCCCGCCGGCGCGACGGCCACCGACCTGGTGCTGACCGTCGCCGAGCTGCTCAGGAAAACGGGCGTGGTCGGCAAGTTCGTCGAATTCTTCGGCCCCGGCGTGGCCAACGTGCCGCTGGCCAACCGCGCCACCCTGGGCAACATGAGCCCGGAATACGGCTCGACCTGCGCCATCTTCCCGATCGATGACGAAACCCTGTCCTATCTGCGCCTGACCGGCCGCGACGAGCACAAGATCAAGCTTGTCGAGGCCTATGCGAAGGAGCAGGGCCTGTGGCACGACCCCGATCATGAACCCGACTACTCGCAAGTCGTCGAACTCGATCTGAGCACGGTCGAGCCATCCCTGGCCGGACCCAAGCGCCCGCAGGACCGGGTGCCGCTGCGCATCGCGCCCAAGGCGGTCTCCGCGCTGCTGGCCGGCGAAACGCAGGAAAAGGCGGTGCGCGGCAGCCTGGACGCTTCTTCGGCGGCGTCTTTCCCGGCCAGCGATCCGTTTACCGCCCATGAAAACCTTCCCGGCGACGCGCCGCACACGCCGCCGGATGAAGGGGCAGACTGGGAATCGACGCCAGTGGAAGTCACGCTCGACGATGGCAGCAGCTTCGAGCTTGACCACGGTTCGGTGGTGATTGCTGCAATCACTTCCTGCACCAACACGTCCAACCCGGAGGTGATGTTCGGCGCCGCCCTGCTGGCCAGAAACGCGGTCGAGAAGGGGCTTGTTCGCAAACCCTGGGTAAAGACTTCCCTGGCGCCGGGCTCGCGCGTGGTGACCGACTACATCGAGCGCGCTGGCCTGACGCCGTATCTTGAAAAGCTCGGCTTCCATCTCGTGGGCTACGGCTGCACGACCTGCATTGGCAACTCCGGGCCGCTGGCGCCAGAAATCAGCCAGGCCATCAAGGAAAAGGATCTGACGGTCTGCTCGGTGCTTTCGGGCAACCGCAACTTCGAAGGCCGCATCCACTCCGAGACAAAGATGAACTTTCTGGCCTCGCCACCGCTGGTCGTCGCTTATGCCCTGGCCGGCAGCATGCACGTCAATCTTACGCGCGACCCGCTGGGTACCGACAGCGACGGCAATCCGGTTTATCTGAAAGACATCTGGCCCTCGCCCAAGGAAATCGAGACGATTATCAGCCAGAACCTGCGCGCCGACATGTTCACCGAAGGCTACTCGGACCTGTACGCTGGTGACGAGCGCTGGCAGGGCATGGATATTTCCGAAGGCGACACCTTCGAATGGCAGCCTGAATCGACCTACGTGCGCAAGCCGCCGTTCTTTGACGGCATGACGCGCGAACTCGAGTCGCTGACCGACATCCGTGGCGCGCGCGTGCTGGCTCTGCTGGGTGATTCGGTGACCACCGACCACATCAGCCCGGCCGGCGCGATTGCACCCGACTCACCTGCCGGCCAGTACCTGATCAACCAGGGCATCGAACCCAGGGACTTCAACTCCTACGGCGCGCGGCGTGGCAACCACGAAGTGATGATTCGCGGCACTTTTGCCAATGTGCGCCTGAAGAACCACCTTGCGCCGGGCACTGAAGGCGGCTTCACCCGCGACTTCACCCAGGACGACGCGCCGGTGACAACGATGTACGACGCCTCGATCAATTACCTGGCCAACGACATCCCGCTGGTGCTTCTGGTCGGCAAGGAATACGGCTCGGGCTCATCGCGCGACTGGGCGGCCAAAGGTACGGCCCTTCTTGGGGTGCGTGCGGTCATCGCCGAATCCTACGAACGCATCCACCGCTCAAATCTGATCGGCATGGGCGTGCTGCCGCTGGAGTTCGTTGAAGGCCAAAGCGCTGATGCGCTCGGGCTGACCGGCGAGGAGACGTTCGACATCACCGGCATCGAAGGCAGCGACAAGCTGCCCGAGCGCGTCAAGGTAGAAGCTCGCAATGGCGAGGGCGATACCCGGAACTTCGAGGCGAAAATTCGCATCGATACACCGGCTGAAGTTGCCTATTACCGCCACGGCGGCATTCTGCGCTACATGCTGCGCGAGCTGCTTTAAGAAACGCTCGTCAAGCAGCCGGGTGCAGGAGCCTGAGGCGAAAGACTCAAGGAGAAAGCATCATGAACCACCATGTCGAGATCTTGATGACCGAGTTCATCACCCACGACGTCAAGCGTTTCATCCTCACCCGGCCCGACGGGCTCGACTACGAGCCCGGTCAGGGCGTGGAGCTGGCTGTGGATCAGGACGATTGGCGAGAAGAAGGCCGGCCGTTCACGCCCACCAGCCTGAAGGGCGACGGTGTGCTCGAGTTCACCATCAAGGGCTATTCCGACCATGATGGGGTGACAAAGAAGCTGCACTCGCTCACTGCCGGAGACAAGCTGTTGATGTCGGATTCCTTCGGCGTACTGACCTACCAGGGCCCGGGCTGGTTCATCGCCGGCGGCGCCGGCATCACGCCGATGATGGCCATGCTGCGCCACCTGGCCGCTGAAGATAAACTCGACGGCCACGGTCTGATCTTCGCCAACCGCACGCCTGATGACATCATCGGCGAAAAGGAATTTCGCCACTATCTTGGTGATAAATGCGTCTTTCTGTGCGACGACGCGCAGGGCATGCCGTATCCCGAGGGCCGGATCGACCGCGACTTCCTCGCCGAACGCATCGACGACTTCGACCAGCGCTTCTATACCTGCGGTCCACCCAAGTTCGATCAGGCCGTCAAGGGTGCACTCGCCGAACTCGGCGCCCAACCTGATCGGCTGGTCTTCGAAAAATAGCCTTGCATCGCTGATCGATTTTCCTGACCGATTGCGCTTCTGATAGCAAGCCCCGGTGAAAATTCACCGGACTTGACGGTTCAAGAGCATATCGATCGGGAGAATCCAATGTCCAAATGGCTGCTGCTCGCCCTTGCAGGCTGTTCTGTAGCTGCAATGGCTGCGCTGGATCTGGATCCAACATTCGGCGATGGTGGGCTGGTCACACATGCCGCCAACGGTCCCACTGATGAGAGCATCGTGGCCACGCGGATCGACAGTCAGGATCGCATCGTCAGTGCCTATGGCGGCTACAGTGCCCGCGGCGTGAGTCGGCATCTGGCCGATGGCTCGCTGGACCCGGTTTTTGGCGACGGCGGCCATACCGCGCTGGATTTTGGCGTGCGCGATCTGGGCATTCAGGCCGACGGCCGCATCGTCGTGGTTGGCGTCAATGAAGGAGCATTCCTGGAGCAGGATTGGCAGATCGCGCGCCTGATGCCTGACGGCAGCATCGATACGAGCTTTGGCGATCAGGGCCGCATCAGCCTGGACTGGTACGGCAGCAGCGACGAGGCCAGATCGATTGCGTTTGCCAGCGGCGGCGACATCGTCGTCGGCGGTCGAGCGTACAACCCCGGTCTGGGGTCATCCTTCGCCATGGCTACATTCGACGGGCAGGGGCAACTCGTGGATTGGCGCGCCGACAAGTTTTTTACGGGTACGGCCGATATCTGCAACCAGGTGCTGGCCCAGCCCGACGGCAAGATCATCTGTGCCGGCCTGGCGCGCAATCCCGGCGGCGCCGTCATGGTAGCCGCCCGCTATGATCCTGACCTGAGCGGCGATGATGGGTTCGGAACCGACGGGGCGGTTGCCGTGGCCTACACTGAAGGGCCGGCCGAAGCCCAGACTGCGATGCTTCTCCCCGGCGGTGAGATCCTGCTTGGCGGGTTTGTCGACGACAGCGGTGACTACGCGCTCGCCCTCGTGCGCCTGACGGCCAGCGGCGAGCTGGATACCGGTTTTGGCAGCGGCGGCAGAGCGCTGACCCAAGTGGCGGGCAGCGAAACCGAGTCCATCAACGACCTGTTTCTGGACGATGCGCGCATTCTCGCTTCGGTACGAGGCGACGGCCTGGACGACTTTGTGGTTGCGGCATTCACGCTGTCCGGGACGCTGGATGGCTCGTTTGGCGTATCCGGGGTTGCCAAGGTTGACTTTCACGGTCTGATTGATCGCAGCCACGCCATTGCCATTCACCAGAGCCAGGTACTGGTGGCCGGGGCCGCACAGGGGCTGCTGCGCTCGCAAACCAATGATCTGGCACTGGCGCGGCTGACCTCCAGCGGCACGCTGGACACCAGCTTTGGCAGCGACGGCCGCGCCCGTCTTGGGCTGAGCGGTCCGGTCCACGTCTCGCTCACCGATGCCGTGGTCAAAAATGATGGCAGCTTGCTGGCAGTCGGCTATGTCGGCATGAATTTCAGCGCGCGTGATTTCTTCCTGACGGCATTCAATGCCGACGGTAGCCTGGACACCGACTTTGGCAACGGCGGCAGCCAGACCATTGACTTCGACAACGGCGAGGACCACGCATACGCCGTCGCGCTATTGGCCGATGGCCGGTTTCTGATGGCCGGCACCGTGCGGCCTGACGGCGGTACTCTGGACTTCGGAGTGGCCCGCTTTCTTGCTGATGGCACCCTCGATATCAGCTTTGGCAACAGCGGCTGGGCGGTGATCGATCTCGATGGCGATAACGACACAGTCCGCGACCTGGTTTTACAGCCCGACGGCAAGATTCTGGTGGCCGGCGAAGCGAGGTTTCCCAGCCACGGCTACACCAACGATTTCGTCGTTGCTCGGCTCGATGCCGACGGCAGCCTGGATGCCGGGTTTGGAACCAATGGCGTGGCTCGTCACTCGGTCAACACTTACGACTGGACCACCGCCGCCGCGCTATTGGCCGGCGGCCAGATCGTCGTGGGCGGGCACAGCGACAAGAAGTTCACGTTCGTTCGCTTCACCTCGAATGGCAGTCTGGATACCGGCTTCGGAACGAGCGGTGTCTTGCAGGTTGACTTTGCCGGTGAGCTGGACGTCTTGAAGGACCTGATCGTACTGGATGACTGGCAGGGGCAGGGCGAGCGCATCGTTGCCGTGGGCGGCGCGCGCACCGGCTCCAGCATCACCACCGAGGACTTTGCCGCCGTAATGCTGACCGGTAATGGTGCGCTCGAGCCTGGCTTCGGCTCCGCAGGCAAGATGACGTTTGATTTCGACGGCGCCTCGGATCAGGCCTTCAGCGTGACCGAAACCTCGGACGGCGGGCTGGTGCTGGCCGGCCGCTTCACCTCGTCAAACAGGTACGGCTTTGCAGCCCTGGCGCTGAGCGCAGATGGAACGCCGGATTCTTCTTTCTTCCAGACAGGAGCAGGCTTCACTCAGAACTTTACCGCCACCAGCCAAGACAGCGTCGCCGCGGCCATTGCCAGAGACGGCAACCTGAACCTGGTTGGCACCAGCTTTGACCAGAGTGGTTCCGGCGGCCTGCAGAAGGTCGCACTGGCCCGCCTGGCCGCATCGACTCGCATCTTCTCCGATCGCTTCGAACAGCCTTGAGCCCGAGGGGACAAGGGCTGGTGGGCTCCGCGGACGCATGGGGACAGGTCGCGACTCCGGATTTCGACGCGCAACGCGCTGAATCGGAGCCGGCCGCGTCCGCGGAGCCTGGGGCCGTGAAACTTGACGGGGGTTTGTTTGCAGATGCGTTGCCGCTGCATGGTCGAATATTGCACGGCACCGAATCAGTAAGGCGTGCCTGCAGGGCATACACCAGGCAGTAATTACTTCCGGATGGTTCCTTTACGCCCGCGTGAGCCTCTATCAGCTATATTCGAGCCAGCTTCAGCAGGAGGTGACATGATGGACGCAAAACGCGTCGAGTTTCCCGGCTACGACGGCAGCCTGCTGGCGGCCCGACTCGACCTGCCGCCAAAGGCGCCGCGTGCGTATGCGCTGTTCGCGCACTGTTTTACCTGCGGCAAGGAGGTGCTGGCGGCTACGCGCATCAGCGCTGCGCTGAACGCACAGGGTATCGCCGTGCTTCGTTTCGACTTCACCGGTCTGGGTATGAGTGAGGGCGAATTCGCCAACACGAACTTCAGTTCCAATGTGGCAGATCTGGTAGGTGCCGCGGACTTCCTGCGCGAACAGCACACGGCACCAACGCTCCTGATCGGGCACAGTCTCGGCGGCGCCGCGGTATTGTCCGCCGCGCACGACATCCCCGAAGTACGCGCGGTGGTGACTCTGGGCGCACCATCCGATCCGATTCATGTGACCCGGCAACTGGGCGACGAAGCCCTGGCACGGCTCGATACTGAACGCGACGTGGGCGTAAGGCTGGCTGGGCGCCCGTTTCGTATCCAGCGCCAGTTTCTCGACGATCTCAAGGCCCAGCGTTTGAGCGAGAAAATTGCCTCGCTGGGCTGCGCGCTGCTGGTGATGCACGCGCCACTGGACGAAGTCGTGGGAATTGATCAGGCGTGCCGGATCTTCGAATCTGCCAGGCACCCCAAGAGTTTCGTGGCGCTCGATGGCGCTAATCATCTGCTGACCGGGCGGGCGCACGCCGCCTATGCCGCTGACGTCATCGCCGCGTGGGCGGCGCCGTACCTGCCCGGGCAGGCATCTAGTCCGGAGCTTCCATCGTGAATCGTTTTGCGGCTCTACTGACTCTGTGGCGTAACCGGTATCGCTCTCGCCCAAGTTCGAGTCGTGCACCATCCACAGCCCGGTAACTTGAACAAGCGAGAATGAAACAACCATGCATGACACCCGAATACGGCTGATCGACACCGACTTTCCCGCGATCCGCCGTCGGTCGCTGCATACCCTGCAGATGAACCTTGGTTATCTGTGCAACCTGGCCTGCACCCACTGCCACGTTGCCGCAGGCCCCAGGCGAACCGAGCTGATGACGCGCGATACGATCGATACGGCGCTTGAGTTCATGCGCGCCCATCGTATCCAGACGCTCGATGTCACCGGCGGCTCTCCGGAGATGAACCCGCATTTTCGTGACCTGGTGCAGTCCACCCGGACCATGGGCATTCACGTCATCGATCGCTGCAATCCGACCATCCTCAACGAGCCCGGCTACGAATGGGTTGCCGAATTTCTGGCCTCCGAGCAGGTCGAAGTCGTCGCTTCTCTGCCCTGCTATACAGAACAAACCGTCGATCGCCAGCGCGGCAAGACCGTTTTTCAAAGCAGCATCGCTGCTCTGCAGGCGCTCAATCGGCTCGGTTACGGCCAGCAAGACAGCGGGCTGAGTCTCAATCTGGTCTACAACCCGAACGGCCCATACCTGCCCCCGCCCGAAGGGCCGCTGGAAGCCGACTATCGAACGCACTTGTGTGCGGAGTTCGGCATCGAATTCAACCATCTGTTCACGATCACCAACATGCCGATCAAGCGCTTTGGCAGCATGCTCATATCGAAGAACCAGTTCGATGACTACATGGAGCTGCTCAAGAATGCCTACCGGCGCGAAAATCTGGACAACGTCATGTGCCGCGATCTGATCAGCGTTGACTGGCGCGGCTACGTCTACGACTGCGATTTCAATCAGATGCTCGACATGCCGCTGGGCGCGGCGTCCGGCAGGAAAGCTCACCTGCGCGATCTTGTTGATATGAACCTCGGGGGTATGCCGATCCGCGTTGCCGATCATTGCTATGGCTGCACCGCAGGGCAGGGCAGCAGTTGCGGGGGCGCCTTGAGCGACGTTGCCAACGCATCACCGCTAAAGTCCTCCACGGGCTGAAAGGCATCAATCATGAGCAAATCAAGAATCGCGCTGTTCGTGCTCATCGTCGCGGCCATCACGGTCTTTTTTGCCTTCGATCTCGGTCAGTACCTGGAGCTGTCCTGGTTCAAGGCGCAGCAGGATCGCCTGCAGTCCACGGTAGACGCCAACCCGGTGATAGCGGCGGGAATCTTCTTCCTGATCTATGTGGCAGTCACCGCGCTTTCGCTGCCGGGTGCCGCGGTCATGACCCTGATCACAGGGGCAATATTCGGCATGCTCTGGGGCACGCTGCTGGTCTCGTTCGCCTCCTCCATTGGCGCCACGCTGGCTTTTCTCGTGGCCCGCTATCTCCTGCGCGACTGGGTGCAGAACAAATATGGCCGGCGGCTGAAGGCGATCAATCGGGGCGTTGAAAAGGACGGCGCTTTCTACTTGTTCACGCTGCGCCTGGTGCCGGTGTTTCCGTTTTTCGTGGTCAACCTGGTCATGGCCCTGACGCCCATACGCACAGCGATCTTCTATGTCGTTAGTCAGCTCGGCATGCTGCCGGGCACGCTGGTCTATGTTTATGCCGGCACGCAGATCGCGACCATCGAGCGCACATCCGACGTGCTCTCGCCGGGACTGATTACCGCTTTCGTGCTGCTTGGCCTGTTTCCGCTGATCGCGCGCAAGGTGGTCGAGCGAACTCGATCGCGCAAGGCGTTGAAGGGTTATCCCAGGCCGCGGCATTTCGATCGCAACCTCGTCGTCATTGGCGCCGGCTCGGCAGGGCTGGTTACCGCCTATATAGCGGCTGCCGTGCGCGCCAAAGTCACGCTGGTAGAGAAAAACCGGATGGGCGGCGACTGCCTGAATTACGGCTGCGTGCCGTCCAAGGCCATGATCCGCTCTGCGCGCGTCGCTGCACTGATGCGGCGCGGCGGCGAGTTTGGCGTACACGCCGACAACATCCGTATCGACTTCGCGCAAGTCATGGAGCGCATACAGAAAGTCATCGCAGAAATTGCCCCGCACGATTCTATCGAGCGCTATCGCTCGCTAGGCGTGGACGCGATCGAAGGCGAGGCCCGCATTACCTCGCCGTATACGGTCGAGGCCAACGGCCGCGAGCTTAAGACGCGCAGCATCGTCGTGGCGACCGGAGCGCGGCCGATGGTGCCGCCGATTCCGGGCCTCGACAAAGTTGATTATCTGACCTCCGACACTGTATGGAATCTGCGCGAGCTGCCGCAGCGCCTGCTCGTGCTCGGCGGCGGCAATATCGGCTGCGAGCTCAGCCAGGCCTTTGCGCGATTCGGCAGCCGGGTGATTCAGGTGGAAATGGCCCCGCGGCTGCTGACCCGCGAAGACCCCGATGTTTCGGCCTGGCTGGCCGAGCGCTTCGCTGCCGAAGGAATCGACGTGCGTACCGAACACAAGGCCAAAGCCGTGCAGCGGCGCGACGGCAGGCATGTTCTGGTTTGTGAACATCAGGGTGCCGATGTGGAGTTCGAGTTCGACCAGATTCTGGTGGCGGTTGGCCGCACCCCCAACACCGCCGGATGCGGTCTGGAAGAACTGGGCGTCGAGATCTCGCCGACCCGCACGCTTGAGCTCAACGAGTTTCTGCAGACGCGCTTTCCGAATATTTTCGCTTGCGGTGACGTCGCCGGGCCCTACCAGTTCACTCACACGGCGTCCCATCAGGCCTGGTACGCTGCGGTCAACGCGCTGCTGCTGGGTATACGCCGTTTCAAGACCGACTATTCGGTCATTCCCCGGGTCACCTTCACCGACCCGGAAATTGCCCATGTCGGGCGCAATGAGACCGGGGCGCGCGATGCCGGCATCGAATACGAAGTCACCCGCTACGACCTGGGCGAACTCGACCGTGCCATCACCGAAGGCGAGGCGCACGGCTTCGTCAAGGTGCTGACCGTACCCGGCAAGGACCGGATTCTGGGGGCAACCATCGTCGGCGAGAGCGCCGGCGAGCTGATCGGTGAATTCGTCACCGCCATGCGCCACGGGCTGGGCCTGAACAAGATCCTGGGCACCATACACGCCTATCCCACCCTGATCGAGGCCAACAAGTTCGTCGCCGGCCAATGGAAACGAGCGCATGCACCTGAACGGGCGCTTGCCTGGCTGGAACGCTTTCACGCCTGGCGGCGGCGCTGAGCTCGGGGGGTATGAATCCACCACTTGTTTTCGGCGGTCGCAGCGTTTGCCTGTAGTTGTTGAACCAGCCCGGAACCGCATCCGCCACGATCAACTCCCGCTCGTTCGCGCGCCCGCGCATCAAGCCCGCAGCAGACAACCGTGTAGATCCAGTCGTTCGATCATCCAAACCCGGCGCCGGGAGTTTCCTCGGCCTTACTGGTCACCGATGCCGGCAGTGCGACCATGCTGAAAGTGTTCGCCGTCATGCTGCTTATCAGCTCGCTGTTGGCGCTGTCGATCATTCTTTCCCCGCTGAGTTTCGTGACCTATCCGGTGGCTTTCCTGACGCTGGGCATATTCTTCCTGCGCGGCGGCTACGAGGCGGAAGTTGTATAGGGCCGCCGGCGCGGCGGCGCGCAGCATGGCCTTGTCCCAGCGGCTGGATTCGTGCTTTTCGCCAACCTGCTTGGCTTCGAACACGAAATGGCCGCGGCGGTAGAGGTCGATTTAGCCGCGGGTGGTGGAGCCGTCGGGGTGGTCGATGTCGACCCGGCGTTCGAAGACGTAGGCGTTTTTCTCCGGATCAGGCCCGGCCGGCTCGGGGCCGGGCAGATCCAGCAACTGGCACAGCTCGGTGAGAAAGAGCTGGTAGTTGGCGCGCTCCATGCCGTCGCGGTCGGTCCAGCGGTAGGGCTGGAAGGGGAAACGGGGACTGATGCCGACTGAAAAGTAGCTCAGGCACCCTCATGGATCTGGTGATCAGCGCCGTCGATCGGGTTGATCAGGCGGGTGAAGCCGAAGGCTTCGAAGTCGGCGGTGTTGCGGGTGGCGAAGTCGGTGACGCCGTGATGACGAAGGGTCAGCGCGATGCGGGCGTCGAATACGGCTCGCCGGGCGATGCCGGGGCGTTGCGCAACGGTCCAGAGCTTGTCCATGACCGGCGCATTTTCTATCAGTGCCCAGCGAGGATTGTTGCGCCAGGCCATGCACACGGCCGCGGCATCGGGCGCGTCAAGCGGGCTGGCCAGTACGGCTGCATTGCGCAGTAGCTGGTAGAGCTCCAGCAGGACAAGTTCGCAGATCGCAACGTCGTCGCGCTCGGCGCATTGCTCGATGAACGCCCGCGCTGGCTGATGCTCGGGGCAGTCGCGATTGTGCGCGTACAGCAGGATGTTGGTGTCTATGGAGAGCACGTTGAACCCGACACGTCAGGCATTGCCCAGCTCGCGCCAGCGTTCTTCCGGCGCCTGGAATTCCCCGAGCGCGTCAGCCGCGGGCGGTTGCCACGGGAGGTCGCTGCGTCCGGGTGGGTAGATGCGCTGCATGTGCTCCAATCCGCGGCGTAGAACTTCAGCCAGGCTGATTTCCTGTTCGGCGGCAATCCGCTTCGCCTCTCGGTAGAGCTCGTCGGGGAGTTGGATCTGAGTGCGAACCATGATGTTAAAAATACATCGCTGTATAAAGCATGTCAAATGCTTCGGTCTGCTGTTTGCATCGGCGGGCAGGGCACGGTTCCGTAGCTGCAGAAGACGCAGCAGTCGCCCTTTTCCGGCCGCAGCACGGCGCCGCAGCCCTTGCAGTCGTAGAGGTACTGGCAGGCGTCGGTCGGCATGGTCTCGGTTTCACGGTGGCCGCAGGACGGGCAGGTAATGGTGGATTCAGGAATCACGGCACGCTCTCCTGGCGGTGGATGCTCATGTTCCCTGCTCGGGTTGTCTGACGCGCTCGGGGATCGGGTCGGGCAGTCGCCGAAAATCTTTCAGGTTCCAGGTGTAGATCGTTTCTGCCTTGGCCTTGTGTGCGCAGTGACCGAGTAGGGCGTCGTAAATGGCAGCCCCGACGATACCGTTGGCCGCGGCTTGATCGATGGCGGCGTAGTATTCGGCCGGCTCAAGCGCAACCAGCGTAAGGTGCTGGCGAATATCGCCCAAAAACAGCATGGCGGCGTCGCCGGCAACGCGCCGCTGACCCGGCATGGTGGTCAAAGTAGCGTAGACCTCAGCCAGGCTGTGTGCACCGCAGCAGGCATTCTTCTTGCCGTAGCGCACAAACAGATCCAGGCTTGATTGGTGGTGCTCGTGGTCAGAGTAGAAAGCCGCCACCAGCACCGAGGTATCGAGAAAAGCCTTCACTCGGAATCAGGCTCGGGCCCGCGAGATCGCTGCTCGCGGGTGTTGCGGATGGCGTCACGAACCTCTTGGGCCGAAAGCGGCTGGTCGCTGCTGTAGACCCATACGCCCTGCTTTCTTCGCAATGGCGGCTCCGGATGCCGGGGTCTGAGCGTGACCCGATCGCCGCTCAGGTTCAGCTCCAGCTTGTCGCCGGGCGACAGCTTCAGGGTGTCGCGAATGGCCTTGGGTAACACCAGGCGGCCAGCCTTGTCGATGGTAACCGTCTCAGTCATGATGCCATTTTTGCATGGAAAATAGCATTGAGCAATGGTTTTCTGTCAAGCCTGGCGCGGAATGACCGGGCGTTGGCAGCGGGACTGGCTCAGGGCCACGCCGCCGAGGATCAGGGCGCCGGCAATCATCATTCCGGGGGTGATGGCCTCGCCCAGCACCAGGCGGGCCCAGGCGACGCCGAACAGCGGCACCAGGTAGGTGACGGTGGCGGTGCGGCTGGGGCCGATGGTTTCGATGAGGCGAAACAGGAAGGCGTAGGCGATGCCGGTGCACAGTACGCCAAGCGTGATGGCGCTGGCCCAGGCGGTGGCCGAGAGTGATTGCTCCGGCCACTGCCAGATGGCCAGGGGCAGAACGACGACGGTGGCGCACGACAGGGTGGCGCCGCCGAGTGCGGTCGGCGGCAGGCCGGCCAGGTAGCGGCGCACCAGGTTGTTGGACAGGCCGTAGCAGGCGGCGGCCATTGTGGCGGCCAGGGCCGCCCAGCCGACCGGCACGCCGGCCATGGGCATGCCGACCATGACCCCGACGCCGATGATGCCCATGATCAGGCCGACGCCGCGGCGGATGCCCATTCTTTCGCCGAACATCAGGCCGGCGAAGACGACGGCGAACAGGGCCGTCATGCTGTTGGCGATGGCGCTGATGCCCGCCGGCGCAATTTTCGTCGCCCAGGCGAACAGGGTGAATGGCACGGCCGAGTTGATGATGCCGATCACAATCAGCACGGGCCAGCGCCCGGCCAGACGCTTGCGCGCGCGGTAGACGAAGGGCGCCAGAACCAGGGCGCCGAACACGAGCCGGATCTCGACCAGCGCGAAGGGCCCGATTTCTGGCGCGGCCACGCGCATGAGCAGAAACGAGCCGCCCCAGATGGCGCCCAGCAGGGTCAGTTCGGCCATGGCCTTGAGCTCCTGGCCGGTGGTCAGTGGGTTATGATCGCTCGTCATGTCGGCCTATCTGGTCATTCTTTCGCTGGTTGTCGCCGGTCGCGTGCTGGCGCGTTTCTTTCCGGCCAGCGCGCCCGAGGTGCTCAACCGGGTGGTGATCATGTTCTGCCTGCCGGCGCTAATTTTCATTCACGTGCCCACGCTCGAGGCCAGCAGCGCGCTGCTGCCGCTGGTGATTGTGCCCTGGCTGCTGCTGGCCGTGAGCATTGCCATCGTACTGCCGCTGGGGCGCTGGCTGAAGCTGCGCCGCGAGGCGGTGGCCGTGCTGTTGCTGCTGCTGCCGCTGGGCAATACCTCGTTTCTGGGCTTTCCGCTGACCGAAGCACTGCTGGGCGATGAGTCTGTTCGCTTTGCGGTGGTCTATGACCAGTTTGGATCGTTTTTGATCCTGTGCACGCACGCGCTGTTCGTGCTGGCCTGGTTCGGCACCGGCCAGCGCCCGACGCTGGCCGATGTGGCCCGGCAAATCGTCGGTTTTCCACCTTTTATCGCCCTGATTGCGGCGCTGTTGTTCGGCAATGCGTGGTTTCCCGACTGGCTGATGGGTCTGACCCGCAGCTTTGCCGACATGCTGCTGCCGCTGGTCACGCTGGCTATCGGCATGAGCCTGCATCTGCATCTGATTCACGATTATCGGCGGCCCCTGCTGATTGGTCTGGTGGGCAAGCTGCTGGTACTGCCGGCCGTGGCTCTGGGTTTTATCGTGCTGCTCGATGCGCGCCCGGACATTGCCCGCGCGACCTTGCTGGAGGCTTCCATGCCGCCGATGATCACCGCCGCGGCGCTTTTGAGCTCGGCACGGCTGGCCCCGCCACTGGCCTCGGCGCTGGTGGCCTGGGGCGTGCTGCTGTCGGCGGTCACCGTGCCGCTGTGGTTCTATATCGGGCAGTATATTCTGTGACCTGCCCGCAGGTTTTCAGCGCTCGGCCGAGACCAGCCGGAACCATTCGTTGATCAGATTGGTTCCGGTCTCGACCAGCGAGAAGGCTTCCGGATCCAGATGCCAGCCGTGGATCAGACCGCGCAGCAGATTGTGCAGCATCAGGTTGGCAGTTTGTGCATCCAGTCCGGCGCGCATTTCGCCGGCTGCCTCGGCGGCGCGAAAGCGCGCCATGGTCGAGGCCTGGGCGTCGCGCGACAGGTCGGCCTGCATGCCGATGGGGTCGATGTCGGCAAAATACTCGCAGCGCAGCATCAGAATGGCGTGCACGCGCCGATAGCGCGGGCGAACCAGCCGGCTCAGCGCCTGCAGCACGCCCAGTCGGATTTCGTCGAGCTTGTTCTCGGCCTGGCCGCGGGGGATGTCTTCGACCAGCTCCTCGAAGGGCATGCGCACGCGCTCGAGCATGTGCCGAAACAGGTCGGCCTTGCCTTCGAAATGCCAGTACAGGGCGCCGCGGGTCAGCCCGGCCTCGCGCGCGATTTCCTGCAGCGAGGCACGGGCCACGCCCTTGTCGTAGAACACTTTCTCGGCGGCGTCGAGCAGAGCTTCGCGCGTTGCCTGGGGATCCTTGCGGGTCTTTCGAGCCATGCTAATCGTGCTGATCTGCCGGCGTGGATTTACGCTTCTTGATCCGTTCCGAAAGGTCGTCGAACAGCTTGTAGAACAGCGGCACGAACAGCAGCGCCAGGGTCGAGGCGAAGATCATGCCGCCGACCACGACGGTGCCTATTTCCTTGCGGCTGTTGGCGCCGGCGCCGCTGGCGAACACCAGCGGCAGGGTGCCGATGATGAAGGTGAATGCGGTCATCAGAATGGCGCGGAAGCGCTGGCGCGCCGCGGTCACGGCCGACTCCAGCGCGCTCATGTCCGTGGCGCGGTTCTGGGCGGCAAACTCAACGATCAGAATGGCGTTCTTGGCCGCCAGGCCGATGAGCACCAGCAGGCCGACCTGAAAGTAGATGTCGTTGGGATAGCCGCGCAGCATCGCTGCCAGTACCGCACCCAGTACGCCAAATGGAATGGCCGTGGCCACCGCCAGCGGCAGGGTCAGGCGCTCGTACTGGGCGGCCAGGATCAGGAACACCATGACCAGCCCCAGGGCGAAGGCCATCATGCCGGCGCCGGCGGCGGCTTCGAGCTGATAGGCCTCGCCGGTCCAGCCGGGCAGGACGTTGCTGTCGTCGATCATCTCGTTCATGACCGCCTCGAGGGCAGCCTTGGCCTGGCCGGTGGTATAGCCGGGCGCGGCGTCGGCCATGATCTTGGCCGCGGGGTTGACGTTGAAGCGGTTGATGACGTCGGCGCCGGCGCTGCGCTCGAGCGTGACCAGCGAACTGAGCGGAATCAGCTCGCCGCTGTTGGAGCGTACGAAGACCTTGTCGAGGTCCTGCGGCTGGCTGCGAAACTCGCCTTCGGACTGCAGATTGACCCGCCAGTTGCGCCCGGCAAGCATGAAGTCGTTGACGTACAGCGCGCCAAAAGTGGCCTGCATGGTGGCAAAGATCTGGCCGATGGGCACGCCGGCGGCCAGCGCCTTGTCGCGATCGACATCGGCGCGGTAGCGCGGAATCGAGGTGTCGAGCGTGGTGCGCGCGTTGACCAGTTCCGGGCGCTGGTTGGCCGCGTTCATGATGCGGCTGGCGGTTGCCTGGATCTCGTCGGTGCTGGCATCGCCGCGGACTTCGAGATAGCCCTCCACACCACCGGTCAGAGACAGGCCCTGGATGGGTGGCGGCGCGAAGGCAATCACGAAGCCTTCGGGCATTTGCATGCCCGCACCCATGATGCGCCGGGTCAGCGACTGGGCGTCCTGGCCGGGCCCGGTGCGTTCGCTCCAGTCCGACAGGTTGGCAAAGCCGACGCCGGAGTTGGTTCGCAGCGCCTGGGCAATGATGTCGAAACCGGCAAAGGTGCTGAAATCATCGATTTCGTCCATATCCAGCAGCGCCGCGGAGAGCTGATCGCGAAACTCGATGGTGCGACTCAGAGAAGCGGTGGGCGGAAGCTGATAGGAAACCATGGCCACGCCCTGGTCTTCGGCCGGCACGAGCCCCGGCGCCATGCGGCCCATGCCAAGCACGGCCAGAACTACGACCAGCGCAAACAGACCGGCGCCGATGACCGGGCGCGTGAGCAGCCACTGCACCGTGGCGACAAAGCCGTTGGTAGCGCGATCGAACCCGTTGTTGAACCACTGGAACGGTTTGCTGACTTCGCGGCGCTCGCGGTGCAGCAGGGCGGCACACATGGCCGGTGTCAGGGTCAGGGCGACGACGCCGGAGACGACCACCGACACGGCAATGGTCACGGCAAACTGGCGGTAGAGTTCGCCGGTCATGCCGCCAAGGAAGGCGACCGGCGCAAACACGGCGACCAGAACCAGCGTCGAGGAGACAACCGCCCCGGAAACCTGCTGCATGGTCTGGATCGAGGCTTCGCGAGCGCGCAGGTTTTTCTCCTGCATCAGGCGTTCGACGTTTTCCATCACGATAATGGCGTTGTCGACCACGATGCCGATTGATAGCACCAGGCCGAAGAGCGTGAGCAGGTTGACCGAAAAGCCCAGCACCAGCATGCCGGCAAAGGTGCCGATCAGCGAGACGGGGATGGCCATGACCGGAATGAGTGTGGCGCGCAGGTGCTGGAGAAACAGGAACGTGACCAGTACGACCAGAACGGTGGCGATGATCAGCGTGATGGCGACTTCGCGAATCGAGATGTTGATGAAGTCGGTCGTGTCGTAGGGGATCTCGTAGGCCATGTCATCAGGAAAGCGCGATTGCGCTTCGGCCAGCGCATTGCGGACCCGCTCGCCGGTTTCCAGGGCGTTGGCGCCGGGCTGCAGATAAATGCCCAGCGGCACGGTCGGGCGGCCGTTGAAGATGGCCGAGAAGCTGTAGTCCTGTGCGCCCAGCTCGACCCGTGCCACGTCGCCCAGACGCAGCATGCTGCCGTCGGATTCGGCGCGCAGGATGATGCGCTCGAATTCTTCCGGATCAGCCAGTTGCGCGCTGGTGGCGACCGACATGGTGAACGTCTGATCGTCCGGAGCGGGCTCGGCGCCGATGCGGCCGGCGGCATATTGGGCGTTCTGGTCGCGCACGGCGCCCGCCACGTCCTGGGGCGTGAGGCCGAACTGGGCCAGCTTGTCGGGCTTGAGCCAGATACGCATGGAGTAATCCTGGGCGCCAAACAGCGAGGCATCGCCCACGCCGGGCAGACGCACCAGCTCGTCGATGACGTTGAGCAGCGCGTAGTTCGACATCTCCAGCGGCGAGTGGCTGCCGTTGGGCGAGTAGAGCACCGGCACCATCAGGAAGTTGGTCGAGCGCGACTGGACGCGCACGCCCAGTTGGCGCACGGTCTGCGGAATGCGCGGCAGCGCGGCCTGGACGCGGTTGTTGACGTTTATGGCGGCCTGGTCCGGGTCAGTGCCGATTTCGAACGATACGGTGAGCTGAAGCATGCCCGAGTCGGTCGCCGTCGACTCCATGTAGATCATGTCTTCAACGCCGTTGATTTCCTGCTCCAGCGGCGCGGCAACCGCATCGGACACCACCTTGGCGCTGGCGCCCGGATAGGTGGCCTGAACCACGACCTGGGGCGGCACCACGTTGGGATAGAGTTCGATGGGCAGCACGCGCAGCGCGGCCAGGCCGGCAAATATGATGACGATTGAAATGACCGACGCGAAAATCGGCCGGTCGATGAAGAATCTGAACATGATCAGTCTCCGCTGCGTGCGTTTTCTGCGACCGGCTGCGGCCGAACCGGCATGCCGTCTTGCAGGTTGTTCAACCCGCTGACGACAACGCGATCACCGGATTCGAGCCCGGAGATGACAATCTGTTCATCGCCCATGGTCGGCCCCAGCTCGACGTTGCTGGCAACGGCCTGATTGTCTTCGCTGACGATGAACACCCGGGGCCCGTCGGGGCCTTGCGTGATGGCTTTCGCCGGAATGCGGAAAACCTGCTCGAGCTTGCGGGTAGTCATCCGAATGCGAACGAACTGCCCGGGCACCAGCTCGGCCTGCGGGTTGGGAAAGACGGCGCGTGCCGAAACGCTGCCGGTACGCGGATCGATGGTGGCGTCGGTAAAGTCGATGCTGCCCTCGATGCCGTAGTCGCTGCCGTCGGGCAGCTCCAGGCGTGCCGCCTGCTCGGTGTTGGTGTCCTCACCGGTCATGGCCCGGCGGGCGCGCCGCTGAACGATCGCGTCGCGCTCGGGCAGGGCAAAACGCACGTGGACCGGATTGATCTGGATGAGGGTCGTCAGCAGCGAGCCGGTGTCGATCAGGCTGCCTTCGGAGACGGTTTCCAGCCCGGTGGCGCCTGAAATCGGAGCGGTCACCCGCGTCCAGCTCAGGTTGAGCTGGGCCGAGGCCAGACCGGCCTGGGCCAGGGCCACGCCGGCTTCGGCCAGCTCGAGGGCGGAGCGGGCCTGGTCACGTTCGCGCTCGCTCACGGCGCTTTGCTCGTATAGGCCGGAGATGCGCTTCCATTCGCGCTCCGCCTGCCGGTAGCCGGCACGGGCGTTGGCAAGCTCGGCCTCGGCCTGGCTGACGGCGATTTCGTAGGTTTCGGGGTCGATCAGAAACAGCTCGTCGCCCTCGGCAACCATCTGTCCTTCGTTGTAGAGGCGCTCGAGCAGGATGCCCTGGACGCGCGAGCGCACCTCGACCTCGCGGGCGCCGCGAACGCGCCCGGCGTATTCCTCTTCGATGGTCACATCGGTCGGGGTCACGGCGGTGAAGAGCACGGCCGGCGGCGGCATCTGCTGGCCCTGCTCGGGCTCGGAGCAGGCGACCAGAATGAGGATCAGCGCAGACGCCGCAGCGACGCTGGACAGGCTTCGGGAAATACGGGGGATCGAGGGCATTGTTGGGCGAGTCTCCATTGTTGTTCTGGACGGCTGTTTTTGAGCGGCTGCTCGATTGCACCCATTATACATACATGAATGTATGTTGTCACGGCGAGTTTGCAACGGCCCGGCGACGGAAGGTGTTCGCCGGGCGGTTTTTCAGGCGATTTTTCTAGAAAGGCGCGTGGCCCGGGGTGCGCGGATACGGGATGACGTCGCGGATGTTGGTCAGGCCGGTGATGTAGTTGAGCAGGCGCTCGAACCCTAAGCCAAACCCCGAGTGCGGGACCGTGCCGTAGCGGCGCAGGTCGATGTACCAGCGGTAGATTTCGGCGTCCAGGCCCTGCTGGGCCATGCGCTGCTTGAGCAGATCCAGGCGTTCCTCGCGCTGCGAACCGCCGATGATCTCGCCGATGCCCGGCGCGAGCACGTCGAGCGCGGCGGCGGTCTTGCCGTCGTCGTTCAAGCGCATATAGAAGGCCTTGATTTCGTCAGGGTAGTTCATGACCACCACCGGTGCCTTGCAGTGCTGCTCGGTGAGATAGCGCTCGTGCTCGGTCTGCAGGTCCAGGCCCCAGCGGGCCGGGTATTCGAACTTCTTGCCGCTGGCGGCCAGAATGTCGATGGCCTCGGCGTAGTCCATGCGCACGAACTCGCTGGCGACGAGTTTTTCCAGGCGCTCGACGACTTCGGAGTTGATGCGCTCGGCGAAAAAGGCCATGTCGTCGCCGCAGCGCTCGAGCACGCGCGCGACTACGGACCGTAGAAAATCCTCGGCCAGGTCGGCCAGGTCATCGAGATCGGCAAAGGCGACTTCGGGCTCGACCATCCAGAATTCGGCCAGATGACGGGCGGTGTTGGAGTTTTCCGCGCGAAAGGTCGGGCCGAAGGTGTAGACCTTGCTCATGGCCAGACAGTAGGCCTCGAGGTTGAGCTGGCCCGACACCGTCAGAAAGGCCTCGCGGCCGAAAAAATCCTGGCTGAAATCGGGCTGGCCGTCGTCGGTGCGCGGCAGGTTCATCAGATCCAGAGTCGAGACGCGGAACAGTTCGCCGGCGCCTTCGGCATCCGACGAGGTGATGATCGGGGTGTTGACCCAGTAGTAGCCGCGCTGGTCGAAAAACTCGTGGATGGCGCGCGCGGCGGCGTGGCGCACGCGGGTGACGGCGCCGAAGGTGTTGGTGCGCGGGCGAAGATGCGCGACGGTGCGCAGGAACTCGAAGCTGTGCTTCTTGGGCTGAACGGGGTAGTGATCGGGATCGTCGACCCAGCCAACCACCTTGATCTGCTCGGCCTGGATTTCGACGCTCTGGCCGCGGCCTTTCGATTCGACCACCGTGCCGCGGCAGCGCAGGGCGCAGCCTGAGGTCAGGTGGCGGATGTCATCGTCGTAGTTGGGCAGGGCCTTGTCGGCCACCAGCTGCAGATTGCCAATGCTCGAGCCGTCGTTGAGGTGGATGAAGGAAAATCCGGCCTTCGAGTCGCGGCGGGTGCGCACCCAGCCCTGAACGGTCACTTTCGAGCCGACGGCGATCTCGCCGGCGAGCACCTGTTTGATGCTGGCAGTCTGCATGGCGTTGAGAATCCTTGGTGATTGAAAGACAAGACGTGAGGCGCAATAATATCCGACATGGCAACTGCAACCCAAGAAAACGTCAGTAATTCCGGTATTTCCCTCACCGATTCGGCCGTGGCGCGGATTCGCGAATTCCTCGCGCGCGACGGCGGCGAAGGCCTGCGCATCGACATTCGGCGCACCGGCTGCTCGGGCTATGCCTACGATGTGGCCCTGGCTCGGCAGATCGACGACTCCGACCACGTCTTCGAGCAGGACGACCTCAAGATCGTCGTCTCCGACAAGGCCATGGCCATGGTCGCCGGCACCACGGTCGATTTCGTCGAAGAAGGCCTGGTGCGCGAGTTCCGCTTCCGCAATCCCAATGTGACCGGCGAGTGCGGCTGTGGCGAGAGCTTTACCGTCGGCCAGTGACCTGACCGACGGAAATTCGAAACTCGCGGCGTGCGGCTTTTTCGGATCTGGTGCTTCGTATTTCGAGTTTCGATTTACCAATTTGAATCGCGAATTGCCTACCGCAGGCCTCCCGCGTTAAAATGGCCGGATTTACCAGCCGGAGCCTGCCACCATGCGTCTGATCGAAGAAGCCCTCACTTTTGACGACGTTTCACTGGTTCCGGACTATTCCGAAGTCCTGCCCCGGGACGTCGACCTGTCCACGCGCGTCACGCGCGGTCTGAAGCTCAACATTCCCCTGGCTTCGGCGGCCATGGATACCGTCACCGAGGCGCGCCTGGCCATCGCCATGGCCCAGGCCGGCGGGGTCGGCATCATTCACAAGAACATGCCCGCAGAGCGCCAGGCCGAGCACGTTCGGGTGGTCAAGAAGTACGAAGCCGGCGTGATCAAGGACCCGTTCACCGTCGAGCCCTACACCACCATCCGTGAAGTGATCGACCTGACCCGCGAGCACAACATCTCCGGCGTGCCGGTGGTTGACGGCAACGAGCTGGTCGGCATCGTCACCAGCCGCGACATGCGTTTCGAGAAGAAGCTCGACGACCCGGTGCGCAACATCATGACGCGCAAGGACAAGCTGGTGACCGTTCAGGAAGGCGCCAGCCAGGACGAGGTGCTCGAGCTGCTGCACAACCACCGCATCGAAAAGGTGCTGGTGGTCAACGCCAACTTCGAGCTCAAGGGCCTGATCACCGTCAAGGACATCCAGAAGTCGCGCGATTTTCCCAACGCCGCCAAGGACAGCTCCGAACAGTTGCTGGTTGGCGCCGCCGTGGGCACCGGCGGCGATACCGAAGAGCGCATCGAGGCCCTGGTGGAAGCCGGGGTCGATATCGTGGTGGTCGATACCGCGCACGGCCACTCCAAAGGCGTGCTCGAGCGCATCCGGTGGGTCAAGAAGACCTGGCCCGATGTGCAGGTGGTCGGCGGCAACGTCTCCACCGGTGACGGCGCTCGCGCGCTGGCAGAGGCCGGTGCCGACGGCGTCAAGATCGGACAGGGACCGGGCTCGATCTGTACCACGCGCGTCATCGCGGGCATCGGTGTGCCCCAGGTCAGCGCCGTGGCGGCTGCGGCCAAGGCGTTGATGAAGCACGATGTGCCAGTGATCGCCGACGGCGGCGTGCGTTTCTCGGGCGATGTGGCCAAGGCCCTGGCCGCCGGCGCCTCGACGGTGATGATCGGCAGTCTGCTGGCCGGCACCGAGGAGTCGCCGGGCGAAGTGGAGCTCTTTCAGGGCCGCTCCTACAAGACCTACCGCGGCATGGGCTCGCTGGGTGCAATGGAGAAAGGCTCGAAGGACCGCTACTTTCAGGCCGAGGCCGATGTCGACAAGCTGGTGCCCGAAGGCATCGAGGGCCGCGTGCCCTACAAGGGCCCGATCAGCGGCGTGGTGCATCAGCTCATGGGCGGCCTGCGTGCGGCCATGGGTTATGTCGGCTGCGCCAATATCGAGGAAATGCGCACCAGGCCACGCTTCGTCCGCATCTCGGCCAGCGGCGTTCGCGAATCACACGCTCACGATGTGGCGATTACCAAGGAAGCGCCGAATTACAAGTTGGGATAGGTTTCAGGGTTCAGGGTTCAGGGTTCAGGAAAACAGAGGTGCTGGAGTGAGCAAGGTCGCGTTGCTGGAAGAAGAGGTGAAGAAGCTCTCCGGATCCGAATTGGCGGAGTTTCGGGAGTGGTATCTCGAATTCGATGACGGTTGCTGGCAGCGTCAGATTGCGGCTGACGCCGAAAACGGCAGCCTGGATGATATGGCTGCCGAGGCGGTTGCTGATTACAAAAAGGGCAACTTTCGGGAATTGTGAAGCACTTTGCTTCGCCGCGATTCTGGACGTGTCCGGATGCATTGCCTCAGCCTGTTTCGGAGATGGCATCCCACACAGATAGCTGCGTGTGAACAGCTTTGACGCCTCGTCCGTAGGCGATGTGACCCCGACTTGCGCGGGCGTAAACAGTCTACCGAGGCGAAAGGAGAAATTACATGAAATTGAGAGTTGTATTGCAGCCGAGTGTCGAGGGCGGTTTCAGCGTCTACGTTCCTGCCTTGCCCGGTTGTATCAGCGAAGGCGATAGTCGCGAGGAAGCGCTGAGCAACATTCGCGAAGCCATCAAGCTGTATCTGGAGCCGGTCGATGATGATTTGCTGATCGAGCCCGGAACAGAGATTGAAGATGTTGCTCTATGAGCAAGGTCCCGAGCCTGTCGGGTCATAAAGTTGTTGCGGCGCTCAAACGGGACGGATGGATCGTGGTGCGGCAGCGTGGCAGTCACATTCGTCTGCAAAAGCATACGCGGTTTGAAGTCCTGAAATTGACCGTTCCAGCCCACAATCCAATCAAACGATCAACGTTGGCCCACATCCTGAAGCAGGCTCGGTTGACCGTCGAAGAGCTCAAGGCGCTTTTGTAGCCCAAGTAAAATATGGACATTCACAGCCACCGCATTCTGATTCTCGATTTCGGATCGCAGTACACCCAGCTCATCGCCCGCCGGGTGCGCGAGATCGGAGTTTATTCGGAAGTGCTGCCGTACGACGCCGGCGATGATTTCATTCGGTCGTTCGGCGCGAGCGGGGTGATTCTCTCCGGCGGGCCCGAGTCGGTGGCCTTTGACGACAGCCCGCGCATTCCGCCGCCGGTTTTCGAGCTGGGCGTGCCCGTTCTGGGCATTTGCTACGGCATGCAGGCCATGGCCCGTCATTTTGGCGGGGCGGTCAGTCCCTCCGATGAGAAGGAATTTGGCTACGCCGAGGTGGCGCTGGCCGAGCCGGGGCGGCTGTTCGAGGGAATCGAGGATCGCGTGGCCGACGGCCAGGGCCTGCTCGAGGTCTGGATGAGCCACGGCGACAAGGTCACCGGCCTGCCGGACGGTTTCGTGACTACCTGCACCACGCCATCAGCGCCGATTGCCGGCATGGCCAATGAAAAGCAGCGCCTCTACGGCCTGCAGTTTCATCCCGAGGTCACCCACACCAGCCAGGGCCAGCGCATCATCGAGCGCTTTGTGCTCGATATCTGCGGCTGCGAGCCGACCTGGACCACGGAAGCCATCATCGACGACCAGATCGAGCGCGTGCGCGAGCAGGTTGGCAACGACAGCGTGCTGCTGGGTCTGTCGGGCGGCGTCGATTCCTCGGTGGTCGCTGCGCTGCTGCATCAGGCGATCGGCGATCAGTTGCTGTGCATCTTCGTCGACACCGGCCTTTTGCGTTACCAGGAAGGCGATGAGGTGATGGCTGTTTTTGCCGAGCACCTGGGCGTGCGCGTCGAGCGCGTTGACGCCCGCGATCAGTTCATGGCGGCACTTGCCGGCGTGGCTGACCCGGAAGAAAAGCGCAAGATCATCGGCCGCGAATTCATCAAGGTCTTCGACGCGGCTGCCAAAAGCCACCGCGAAGCCGGCTGGCTGGCGCAGGGTACGATCTATCCCGACGTCATCGAGTCGGCCGGTGCCAAGACCGGCAAGGCCAAGGTCATCAAGTCGCATCACAACGTTGGCGGTCTGCCCGAAGACATGAACCTGAAGCTCATCGAGCCGCTGCGCGAGCTGTTCAAGGACGAGGTGCGCAAGATCGGCATCGAGCTGGGCCTGCCCAAGTCACTGGTCATGCGCCATCCGTTTCCGGGACCCGGGCTGGGCGTGCGTATTCTGGGTGAAGTGAAGCCCGAATACGTCGCGCCGCTGCAGAAGGCCGACCATATCTTCATCTCAGAACTGCGACAGGCCGGCCTGTACGACCAGGTCAGCCAGGCTTTTGCCGTGTTTCTGCCGGTCAAGTCAGTGGGCGTGGTCGGCGACACGCGCCGCTACGAATACGTGATCGCGCTCCGGGCCGTGGAAACCGTCGATTTCATGACCGCCCGCTGGGCCCATCTGGACCACGACTTCCTCGACCATGTCTCGCGCCGCATCATCAACGAATGCGACGGCATTTCGCGCGTGGTCTACGACATCTCGGGCAAGCCGCCGGCGACCATCGAGTGGGAATGATTCCGCGTCTGGCACAGCCAGGCACCTGATGGCA
>CAYUPK010000021.1:12509-42314 GCA_964446675.1 uncultured Wenzhouxiangella sp. | reverse complement strand
CGAAGAAAAAGGCCGCGAAGAAGAAAGCGACCAAGAAAAAGGCCTCCAAGAAGGCTGCGGCCGCCTGAGATAACCGGTGCGCCAATGCGCCGGATCGTGGACGCGGGGGATCCCGCGTCCACTTGATGATTTGTTACGTCAAGGAGCAACCGATGAGCACCAAGGAACCAAAGAAACGAGGCGCTGCGACCCGACGGTGGCTAGTGCTTGACCTTGTCTATGCGGTCTATATTGCGCGGGGGAATACGTTCACCAGCGACCCAAACAGGGCCCATGTCTTTTTTGACCAGGCAGAGGCCGACGCTGCAGTGGCGCATGCCCGCAAGGCGGGATATAGGGCCGTGCGCGCGATCGGGATCCCCGAGACATAACGTTCGGCCGCCCGGCCCCGGCACCTTGCCGGGGCCACCTTTTTGCCGCTATCGTCCCCATACACGAAGGAGCACCCTATGAAACAGATTCTCGCCTTCCTCGCAGGCCTCGCCGTCTTACTTGCCGCCTTCGCTACGCTCGGCGCCGGACTTCGCCACGCCTTCGACGCCGACCCGGTCGTCGCGCCGGCCGTGGCCGGCGATCTGGCCGTCGGCCTTCTTGCTGCCGGATGCAGCATCGCCGCCGCCAAAGGCTTTGTGTTCTGGATCCACCTATTTTCCCGCGAAAAAAGCGATGCGAGCTGAGTTCACGATCAAGCCCCACCCGCTCGGGGAGCGCCTGGTCTGGCGCTCCCCGGCCGCTGACGCGGCCACCGAGCGGCGGCTGCTCGCCGCGCTCGCCCCTCACGGGCAAACCTCGATTCCGCGCACAATCACGATCGGTTACTACCTTACGGCCGCCGGAGAAAGCACGGCCCCCGCCTTCCGCCCCGCGCTCACGCCGGCCGCACTTGCGGCCCTGTCCCTACACCCGGTCCAGGAACGAATTGCCGGCGACCTCGCCACCCGCGCCGCGCCCATGCTGCGCGCGACTCCTTGACGCCCCACATCAGCCGGACGATACTGTCCACGGTGACCGCTTGGCCGTGCCTTACGGTACTGACACCAAGTAGCCAGGTCAGCATCATAGAACGCGGGGCTGCGCCCCAGAGACGACGCCGGGTCGCACCGGTATGATAGGCCGCCTCCCTGTTGCTGATTAAACGAGATGGTAGAGAAACGAACCTGGTCCCAGTGGTCGCCACGTCCAAAGCGCCGAGAGTTCGATGCATTCTTACGCTCAGTTCTGTAAGCACTACGGTCTCGATCCTCGATCGAAGGACGCGCGCCACCAATACCGTGATTACCAGGTAAACTTCTCAATCCTGGAATCAATCGTCACCAGGACCTCCCGTCCCGCTCGAGCTTCCGTCCCCAGATCCCCTCTCGGGCCGACGGCTTAACTCCCATTCCAGAAGCGCCCGCACGTAAGCCGCCTTCTTCTCCGGCGACGATCCCTGCGCGCCCTCATGCTGCTCCACAATCAAAACTATTCCCTCCACATCCTCCGGAGAAAAGCCGGCGGCCGAAGCGCCTGCTGCGCCAGGCGCGCCGCTGGCATCGCCTTCGCCCGTAGCCAACCACCCAACGGAAACGCCACAGTATTCCGCTAGGCGCACCAACCTGCTCGCTGTCGGCTCCGAATCACCCGACTTCCACTTCCTCAGCGATGTAGCCGAGACACCCACCCCGTCCGCGACCCGTGAAACTCCTCCACACAACTCCACCAACGTGGCCACCCTATCAGCCAGGCTTTCTCCCTTTCCCAGCCGAATTCTCTTTGACGGCCCCTTCCTCGTATTTCCTTCACCCGACACCAGCCAGCCAGTCGAGACGCCGGTCGCAGCCGCCAAGCACAACACCCGACTTACCGTCGGCTCCGAGTCACCCGACTTCCATTTCCGTATCGCTGACTCCGACTGGCCCGAACGGCGGGCCAGCTCCGACGCACTCCCGCATATTCGGACGAGTTCCTCCATCCTTCTGCAAAAGGCCTGCTCACGCTCACTCGTGACGTCGCTCACTGCCCATCTCCCTTCTTGAACTCAGCCCATATTCGCTTCACCTGGGATTTGCTGCACCCACACAGCTCCGCTGTCTCACGGATACTGCGCCCGGTCTCCCGCAGCGCAACGATCTGTTTGTGCGTGGCCACGTCCGCCTTACGGCCACGGTACTTTCCATCCCTTGCCGCCCGCTCTATTCCCTCGCGCTGCCGTCGCCGGCGTTCCTCGTAGTCATCCCGCGCGATCTGCAGCGACACTTTCAGCAACATTTCTTGCACCCCTTCCAGGACAACCCTCGTCACCCCCGACGTGCCCTCCAACACATCTTCCAGGTCTACCACCCCGGGAATCGCTAGGCGCGCGCCCTTCTCTCGGATCTCGTCGACAAGCCGCTCCGCCTGCTTTAACGGCAATCTACTGATCCGGTCGATTCTTTCAGCGACCACGAAATCACCAGGCTGCAGGTCCCCGATCAGCCTCCGCAGTTCCGGGCGGTCCGCTCGAGCTCCTGATGCTTTCTCACGATACACGCCGGCGATATAGCAACCCGCCGATCGAGCATCCTCCAAGATTCGGTCCTGTCTCTCCAAGGCCTGGTCGCTGCTGCTAACCCGCATATAGACCCGAACCGCCTTCCCTTCGCTCTTTCCCATTCGTCGCGTCCTCCTGCCTAGCCACTTTGGGTATACCCCATACGGCCGCCCCTTCGGGCCGGCTCAATTGGACTTCTCACCGACTCTATTTGGCCGGGTATTTTTTGTCTACCCATGCTGGCCCACTTCTTGAAGCTGGACGTAGAGTGCGCTACACTTTTGTTTCGTACGATACATTTAAATCCAAAGGATGCACGCTCCATGGCGGCGATCGAGCCCACCCAGCAGTTCTACGACTGGCTCCGCGAACTCTGGACATATTTCAATCGGGAGCTGTTCGATGGAGCGCTCGATCCCGTCATGCTGACGGTGCAGCGCGAGAAACAAACGATGGGCTACTTCTCCCCAAACCGCTGGGGGCATCGCGAAGGAGCCACAACCCATGAAATCGCGATCAATCCCGCCTACTGGGCTCACCACACCCTCCTTGAGATCTGCCAAACGGTGGTTCACGAACAGGTACACCAATGGCAGCACCAATACGGCACTCCAAGCCGTGCCGGCTACCACAATCGCGAATGGGCCGACAAGATGGAGAGCGTGGGATTGATCCCCTCTGATACCGGCCGGCCTGGCGGCAAACGCACAGGACAGACGATGAGCGACTATCCCGCCGCCGTCGGGCCGTTTCTAATCGCTTGCCACCAAATGCCCGACTCGCTCGACCTATCCTGGATGGACTTACGGCCGGCTGACTCCCGACCGTGCCAAGACCGACTCGTAGACGAGGATGAACTGCCCGCCCCTCTCGGCACCGTCTTAGGAAGCCTCATGCCGGATCTTGCCGACTCTTACCAGGAACACTCCACCTCGAAGCGCAAAACGAAATATCAGTGCGCCGGGTGCGATTCCCGCGTCTGGGGTAAGCCGGACCTCGACATTCGATGCGGGGTTTGCGACCTTCCCTTTGACCCTCTCACTTAGGTCGCTCAACCCCCTCGAGTGACCGCCTCCGTCCGCCTCACTGGGCTACGCCGCGCGCGGCGGCGGCCCGGGTTTCCACCACAGCGGACCGCACCGCAAGCCACGTGATCCAGCTCGGGACCAGTGCAAATTATCCCTTGCACTTTTCGTCATTTGCCCGTATTGTCATTCCCCTGTTACGGCAAACGCCGCTTTCGTCACCAAAGGGAGGCCGCCCCCTCATGGAGCTCCGCACTGCTCAAAGCCCCGTTTACCGGGCAATGCCATCGACCTGCCGCTTCGCGCTCCACCCGATCGTCGCGGTCGGCGCCAGAGTCGACGACCAGCCCGGCATCGTCTGGAATGAGGCCTTGATCCGACCTGCAGTCGGTTTTGAGAACATTTCACCCAGCGAACTGGTCGAGCGGATGTATGCCAATGCATCGCTCGAAACCGATATTTCGATCCTCAAGCGGTTGACCACCTGGCTCTCCCAGCGATCCAGCCCTCAGCGGCTGAGCATCAACATCCACCCCGCGTCATTGACCCGTCAACAATTTGTGGCGACTGCGCTGGATGCGCTGCAATCGGCCTCGGCCGGGGGGCACACGATCTGCTTTGAGTTGGTCGAATTCGGCCACTGTGGCGACCGACGAGGGATGGTCACGAACGCCAATCGGCTCCGGAATTGTGGGGCGCTCATCGCGTTGGACGACTTCGGGAGCCGCCTGAATTTCTTTGATCTCTGCGCCGAAGGGATCGTCGACGTTCTCAAGGTCGACGTTTCGGTCACCGACGACATCGAGAGATCCACCCACAAGCAAGCCATCGTGCGAGCTATCAGCACATTGGCCGATGGCCTCGGAGCCAGCGTCGTTGTGGAAGGCATCGAGACGCAAGAGCAATTATCCACCGTGCAAGCGATTGGAGTTGCCTATGCACAGGGGTACTTGTTCCAGAAGCCAATGATCGAGGAGAGCATTTAGCCATGGGAGAAGCCGTCAGACAAGCGAACCCCGAAACCAGCGCCAACTGGTTGATGCGCTCAATCACCCGCATGATCCGCCCGATTGTCGGGTTCACGGTTGGGCGCGTTTCCTGCAGCGCCTTGGTCGACCTCGTCAGAGAGGTCTACATTGAGGAAGCCCGCCAACAGCTATCGAAGACCACGAACGGCAAGGTTACTTACTCCGCGTTGGCCTTGATTACCGGCATGGACGGCCGTGCGATCAAAGCTATCGAGCAGAACTCCGGCCGAGACTACGAGGCCTCTGATGTTTGCTCGGAGGCCGCCATCCTGGAAATGTGGAACCGAGATGACGCATTCCGGGATCCCGATACAGGTGAAGCGGCCGAGCTTCTTATCCATGGGCCCGGGCGGACATTCCAGCGGCTCGTTCAGCGGGCGGCCGGTAGAGCCATTACAGCGCACACAGTGCTGGATCTGCTCGTTGCGAGCGGAAACGTTCAAGTTAACGAAGATGGCACTCGGGTCAGGCTTCTGGACTGGCGCCACATGCCGATCTCCACGTCGGACATGGCCGTCATCGAATCTGGAAGCTTCGCCGTCAATCGGCTTGGCCGATCGATTCTGCACAACTCTTTGCGGGATAACGACACCCCTCCCTGGCTGCAACAGGATCGTTGGTCCACAACGATCCCCCGCAAGGCCGTGCCGCAGGTTCGTGCAGAGCTGCGCGAGCTGCTCTCGCATCACATACGACAGATTGAAAGGTACCTCGAACAGAACGAAACGCAGCCATTGGGCGCGTCTGAATCGTCTGTCGGGGTTGGCTGGTACTACTGGGAAGACTTCCACACCTTGCCGGAAGGCAATCACTAATTGTTCTTACACCACATTCTGTAAAGGAGAAAGACCATGACCGCGTCAATCGAAAAATCTGGAACTGGCATCAACAAGTCGGGTACGGGCATTCACCAAAGCGGGACCGGCGTTCGGCGTGGCGGAACCGGCGGCGGCAAGGGCGGAACGGGTCGGCCGCTTCCTGGTTTGTTTCTGAGCCTCGCTTCCGTCGCCCTGCTCTTTTCTGGGCAGGCAATCGCTGCAGATTCTGAGGTAATGGTTTCCACACGAGGGGCTCAGCTCCTGGTTTCCCTCCACACTGATGAAGGAATCTTTGCGGGGGGCATCGCCAGCAGCGCTGGTGCCGCCGGCTACTACCAGGTCCCTCTGCATCAGATTGCTTTCACTGCCGATGAAGGCCCGGCCTCTAGCACCCAGGTAAAGGGCACCGGCAGCGGTAGCTCGGGAGAGTCCAGTAGCGTCGTGGGGGGCTCGCTCATGGTCCAGGGCACCGGCAGCGGTAGCTCCGGCAGCAGCGTTTGCAGACCCCCGAGCACCGATGTCAAAGGCACGGGCAGCGGTAGCTCGGGAGAGTCCAGTAGCGTCGTGGGGGGCTCGCTCATGGTCCAGGGCACCGGCAGCGGCAACTCTGGAGAATCCTCCGGCGGCTGCGATTCCGGTGCCACGCTTGAATTGATGGCCGAGATTGTAGTGGACCGTACTGGCTCTCACGTCCTCATCGTGGATCAGTTCGGACACGAGCACTTGGTGGCTTTCGTCGAGACGGCTGATCACGTCGCTTCTGATCGGCGCGGCGATCGCGCCACCAGGGGGTTTGTGGCGACCCCGTAAGTGGGAGTGGACTAGGGATTCTCCCCCTTCCCGATCCCTAGTCCTTTCTACGGGGGCTTGGAGCCCCGGCAGTCTGCCGGGGCTTTTTTTGTGCGCCAGGCATGGCGCCAAGCGCCATGCCTGGCCCTTTCCGGCGCTCGTACTAGACAAAGGGCCTCCGGCCGGGTATATTCGCCCCGACAGTTTTATGCATTTCTGCATAACTTTTTCGCGGCAAGCCAACAAAGGGGGTTTTGTGCCCAACTCTTCTCGGACAACGGCTAGCAACGGGCACGGCGAAGGCACCGACAACTCAGCGCTCATGCGGGCTGCCCAGCGCTTGTTCCTGGCCGCCGCCCGAATCCTGGTGGGCCGGCTGCCCTGGCCCACAGCGCTAGACCTCCTCAAAAAGGCCTATCTTGAACAAGCCCGGCGCCAACTTGAAAAGGATCCAAATCAGCGCCGCGTCACTCAATCCGCACTCGGTGCCATAACAGGGATCGGCCCGCGCCAGATCACTGCCCTCCAACAAGAGCCACGGGTAGCCGCCGAGTCGATCAACACTGACGCCTTCATCAGCACCATCGAGGCCTGGGCAACCGATCCCGATTGGGCTGACTCCAGCGGGAAGCCGGCCGAGCTCCCGATCTATGGTTCAGGCGGCTCTTTTCAGACCCTCGTTCGACGCGCGGCAGGCACCAACGTCACCCCCCAAACCGTTCTTCATCGCCTGAAAGAGCATGGAAATGTCGAATACGGCAACGACGGGAAAACCGTGCGCTTGGTCAACCGCTACTACGTGCCCGTTGGGCAGGATGAAATGAAGATCCTCGATGCGGGGTCGCTGACATTCATCAAGCTCGCCGCGGCGATCGACCACAACGCTCGAGCATCCAACAAAAACCAACGTCTTCTCCAGCAAGACCGCTGGAGCTACTTAGTCCCTGAGTCTAAAGCCGACGAGGTCGCCGGCCGGCTTCGGAGAATGTTGACGAAGAACATCGAAGACGTTGAGAGCTACCTTGAGGACGTAGAACGCGCGTACAAAAACCACAAAGGGCCGACGGTCATGATCGGAAGCGGTTGGTTTGTTTTCTCCGACACTAAAGACGCCGCTCGCGACTTTGACTGAATCACCGATGCGAACCACAAGACACAAAATGACCGACTACCACCAATCTGACAACCTATTTCTTGACGGGCGCGATCGCATGCCACGCACACTTGACTTTCCCTGGATGCATCTTCGGTCCGTATTCGAAGACGACCTTCCGCCGCCGCTCGGTACCGTCTTAGAGAGCCTCATGCCGCGGCTGGTCGACTCTATCCAAAACCACTCCACCTTAAAGCGCAAAGCGAAATACCAATGCGCGAATTGTCAATCGCGCGTATGGGCAAAACCTCAGCTAAACATTCGATGTGGGGTATGCGATCGCCAGTTCGACGAAGCGGCCGACGATCGAGAGAGGATCATCTAGACCCGCCCCTGCTACCCGCGGCATTCTTTTAATATCCTTTCACACTCCGTTTCATATTCTTACCCGCCCTGCTCGGCCGACTGGTCGGTGGGCGAGCGGCCGACCCAGAGTCCAGGCCCGGCCCCCAGGGACGAAATCAGCACCGCTCAGCGGGTCGATGGATCGCGCGACAGGTGCCAAACCCGCCACAGCTCGACCACCTCCCCTTTGATCGCATAGACCAGCAAGTACGGCGTCTTATCGACGTGCCACTCGCGCGAATCCTCGTCTTCGCCGACGCGGCCGATGTGGGGATTGTCAAGCAGGGTTTCGGTGGCATTCAGGATGCGCTGGGCGATTTGCCGCGCGGCCTCGGGATTGTCTTGGGCGATGTGATCGTGGGCTTGCTCGAACTCGGCGAGGGCGAGCCGGGTCCAGCGTAGCTTCAAGCCTCGACCCCGTACCTGGCGAACACCCGCCCGATCTCCTCGTCACTGGCGTACTCTCCCCGCTCGGCCGCCCGCTTGCCTTCCTCGACCGCGCGTAGGAAGCGCAGGCGCTCGATGACGTCTTCGATGCTCGCATCCTCCGGCAACCGCTCGGCCAGAGTGTGCAGGGTTTCTCGGAGATTGGCTACCATGGGCTTCATTCTACTCCGCTTCGCCGGCGTCTTCATCCCCCCCCGCTCCCTCGCTTCGAGCCCGTGGCCAGCGTGCGCTCAGCATGGGCCTTAGATCCGTCTCCCTACCCTGGATTTCCTTTCCACTGCTTTTTAATATCCTTTTGCGTTTCTTTTCACGGCCTCCCTTACGCCGTCCCGCCGTCACTCGGCTCGCCGGCGGTTTGCTGGGCGCAGCGATCCTGAGTTCTCTCACGATGTTCCATCTGCCTTTCAGTGCATCGACGGGAACCGTGGTCAATGCTATTTTGCTGCCGGCGCCCGGCGCGTCCCCTACTGCCAACACCCCCAAAGCCCGCAGAGCCGGGCGTCGTTTCATATTCCTTCACCTTTTCTTTCATTTCTTGTTACTGTCCTTTTGCGTTTCTTTTCATCTTGCGTTAATATCCATTTACATGGACGCACAAGGATGACCCCATGACCGATCACAATGCATTAGCACCAGGATGCGTCTGCATTGTCACAAATGACCCTTGGTTCGGCTGGCCGGTCCGCATCGTTGAGCCCGCGCCAGCCGGGGTCCCCTTCGAGCTTCCAACCGGGGTCCTCCAAGAGCCGGTCGGACCCGACCACTGGGTTTGTGAAAGCCTGGCGGGTCCCGCGCCTACAAGCACCGGCCGGCGACTCTGCTTCGGCACCGTTTCCGCAGCGCATCTTGCCGTTGTCACGCCTTCTGTTCTTCGCACATTCAGCCCCAGCCCGGCGTCATCGCATTCGCACGTCCCTTTGCAATTGTTTTCCTATTCTTTTACTATTCTTCCGCACCACATACGAGGTGAATCATGATTGTTACCGTAGGCAACACCAAAGGCGGAGTCGGGAAGACCACCCTGGCGCTGCACATCGCGATCGCTCGAGCACGCGCCGGACAGCGCGTCTGGCTCGTCGATTCCGACGTCCAGGGTACCGCTGTCGCGGCCCTCACCATGCGCCATGAATCCCAGATCGAGCCCGGCGTCGCCTGTGCCCATTACCCAAACCGGCGACAGCTGCACAGCCAACTGATGCAGCAGAGGCCCGCGTGGGACGAGATCATTATTGACGCCGGCGGCCGTGACACCGAGTCTCTCCGTGCCGCCCTGGTCGTCTCAGACGTCGTGGTCGTCCCGTTCGCCCCCCGATCTTATGACGTCTGGGCGCTCGATGACATCGCCCAGCTGATCGAGCTGGCGAATGAAGCACGGGAGGACGTCGACAAGCCGAATCTGACCGCCTACGCCGTCCTCAACCAAGCCGATCCGGGGCAGGGTGCCCACGCCGCCGACAATCGCGCTGCCGCGGACGTCGTCAAGGACTTTGACGCGCTCCAGTACCTCCCGACGCCTATCACGCGCCGCAAGGCCTTGAGCAACGCGGCCGGTGAGGGTAGGGCGGTCTGGGAATTGACCCCGCGCGACTCGAAGGCAGTGAGAGAAATGGAAGCCTTGGTCGACGCGCTGTTTGAGCAACCGCGTCACAAACTAGCGAACGGCTGATTTTAATCTGTGGTGGATATTCATTTCATATTACTTAAAGGTGAATTATAATGGCAGTTACACGCAACCCGAGATCCAAGAAAACCGGTAAGAAGGTAGAGACCTTTGTTGGGGGCGCTCCCGGCGGACCTGGCGACGGGAGCGACTACGACAAGGGTTATAAGAAGGGCAACAAGCGGCAAATTAGCCTCACCATCGCACCCGAACTCCTGCAGTGGGTCGACCAGACGGCGAAGCAGCATGGTATGGCGCGCGTTGCTGTGATAAATACGTGCGTGGCGAAAGCCCGTGAAAGAGGCTTTTTTGACTGACCGATATCCGGTCCTGGAGGGCAAGATGCACAAGAACAGCACCATGATTGTAGACGGCACGTACTACCGTGACGACGGCCACGGCGCTCCCGTCGTCTACAAGGACGATGACGGTGCCGGGGCGGCCGACTTCCTGGGCGGTCTTGCGGCCGTCGTCATCGGCGGCCTGCTTGCCCTAAAGGCCCTCAGCGGCCTCTGGGCGTGGTTCCTGGGCGTTTTCGGCGCCTGACATGGCAAGCCCGGCATCACTCCCATTCAAGCTCCTGAGAGCGGCTGACGAGATTGGGCGACAGCCCCCCAGTTCGGCTGATATGGCATTCCTGCACAGCGTGATGTGCCATGTCGGCCTCCCTCGATCCCGCGTCGAGGGCACCGAGTGGGCTGTGCAATGCGGGAACGTCTGGCTCAGCGTCACAGCTGGTCGACTCAGTCTGCCCGGTACCGGCAACAGCAAGCCCGTTCTACAGCCCATCCCTTACGGGGCAATGCCCCGCCTGGCGCTGGCCTGGGTCTCAACGGTGGCGGTCCGAACCAAAAGCCGCGAGATCCAGATCGGGACCAGTGCGAATCAGTTCTTGCAGATGATGGGTCTCGACCGGCAAGGCAACCGCTACAAGACCCTGCGACAGCAGATGCACGCCCTCGCAGCCTGCCACCTGCAGCTCGGCTATCAAGGCCGCACCTTCAACGGCCAGCCCGTCCAGCAGTTCGACGCATGGCTCTCCTCTGAGGCCGAACAGCGGCCGCTATGGCCGGGTGTCCTGGTCCTAACCGAGGGGTATTATTCCGACCTGATCAAGAGCGCAGTACCGCTCGATCAGCGCGCCCTGGTCGCTCTCAAGGGGAGCGCCCTGGCCCTCGACATCTACTCTTGGCTGGCCCACCGACTCCACCGCATCAAAGGCGGCAGCACGACCCTCCGATGGCACCATCTGCGCGACCAGTTCGGACAGGGCTACTCGACCACCAAAGACTTCCGCAGGACGTTCTTGAGCACCCTGAAAAAGGTCCTGGCCGTGTACCCCGAAGCGAGAGTGAAGGCGATTACCGGCGGCCTCAACCTGGTCGCGTCGCCCCCACCGATTCCGTATCGAGGCGGGCCGACCGAATAGGTTTGCGTTAAATCGCCCCCCTCCCTGCACGGCACGGCCTCAATCTTATGTGCGTTAAATCGCCCCCCTCTCCGAGATCGAACAGGGCCGGCGACGCACCGCTCGAAAACTTGCACGAGCCTGTGCACAACCCTGTGGGCAGAGATAGTTATTCGCGTTAGATCACCCCCCGCGAATGAGTTACATCTGTCCCCCCTGGGGCGAGTTACTTTGCCCCCCCCCTAAATCCTGCCCACTCAGGCTCTGCGTTAAATCGCCCCCCCCCTAAATCCTTTAAGAGAAACCCCTGTAATAAAAACCTGTAGTGGTCGGCTGAATCTGTGGATTAAACCGACCGACAGGGGAGGGCGATTTCGGCCCGGCAGCATCCACGCTACGGCTCGCATTCGCTCGGCGAGCTCGAGGCAGATCGGGCCGTGGCCACCATCCACCGACTCTGCTGCTGAGGGCGCCCCTGGACAAGGCGCCCAGCATTGGTCCGTAGTCAGATGGATCCGGTGGCCTGGTCAGCCGTGGACGATCGGGATCGCGCTTTCGCGCGATCCCGACCGCATGGACAACACCCGTGGACAACCTGATGGACCAGCTGCGCTGGCCCACAGGTTGACCACCGGGTTGCCCACGCTTCGACCACCGCTTCCCGCGCCAACGCCGTGCCGGCCTGGCGCCGCCTGCGGCGGGCTCTGCTACTGATTTTTCTGAGACGAAAAACCAGTCAGCAGTAGGCACTCACGTGCCTAGGAGGATCGGCGCAATTGTCGGTAACTAATCGTGCGCGATCCTCATGGCGGAGCTACGTGGCCGATAGGCTATATGGCTTCCTGAACGTCAGCCCGCCTATCTACAGGTCCCTGGACGGACCTGTACCACTCTAAAAGCGCCGCCGTCGTGCGCTCTATCGAGCGCGACCCGCCGTTTTACGGGCTGCGCTTGCTTTGTCGTTCGTTCCTCACATCCTCGCTCGCTTGGTCCTGTCGGACTCGGCTGGACGCCGACCACGTAAACCGGCGGGTCGCGCTCGCAAGCTCACACGACGGCGGGGGGCGATGCCCCCCAGCCACGACCGCCGCGTGGGCGCGGCTCAATCGCCGTGGGCGGCGATTGTCGTGGCTGGCTCCCCCCGGTCTCCGTCCGGATCGGCTGGGGCCGATCGCGTCCTTCGACGGGCTACGTGCTGGACGCACGTTTGCCCCCACGAACCGACCGCCGCGTGGGCGCGGCTGATGGCGCTTGGGCGCCATCTCGGTTCGCGGCTCCCCGGCCCTCCTCGGGGCTCTTTGGGAGCCCGCTCGTCAGGTGGCGCGTTTCTCGTTGTGCCTCGATTGCGCGCGCCCCCGCTGCGTTGCTCTTTGTGCAACTTGCGGCTCCCCCTCGATTGCCGCCTGGCGGTCAGCCAGGCGGCCGCGGCTGTCCACGTAGTCCACAGCCCGGCCGTCAGGCCGGCGCCCGACTCGAAGGGGCCTTTATTCAGCCCCGTAGAAAGTCGGACGGAAGCTGTGGACCCACGTGGGCAGCCGTCGCGGGTCACCGCTCGTTGCGTCGGTAATTTAGATCGGTAATAATGAATCTCAATGGATACGCTAATCTCATATGTTCTTCCGATCTTCGGGTGGCCATGGATCGCGAGTTTCCTTTTCGGCTATTCGCTCCTCCCGGCCACTCGCTCCTTCCGAGGATCCAAGACCCGCGCGCAATATGTCGCCCGCTACCTGGTGGGCGCATCACTTTTCTATATCGCCCTGCACACTCACTTCTATGGCTGGGTCGTCACGCGCGAATTCTTCGACCCGACAACGATGCTCACTTGGATCGCCGACCACGGTCTGAGCTGGCTCCTGCTCGCCGCAATCGGGTTCGTTCTATACCTCACCTATGCGCGCTACCTCTCGCCGGCGATCGCCGACGCTCGACTGCGATCCGCTCGCAAGATGCCGGCGAAGACTCAGGACATCGTGCCCCCTCAAGATCCTGGCGACGCAAAACAATATTGGCTGCCGCCTCGGCGGCAGCCCGTCGATCCGCGCTCCCACTTCCGCGCCGGCCGGCGCCTGGTTGGTTTGACCCGAGCCGACCACCCGATCTACTGGCCGGCCGACGTCGACCACCCCGAACACATCCACGTCGTCGCTCAAACCGGGGCAGGGAAGGGCAGGTGGCTCGGTGTTTGGTTGTGGCAATGCCTCGCCGACGGTGACGCCGTGGTCGTCAACGATCCGAAAGGGGACGATTGGCTGCCCCATGTCCTTCACGAGGCTGCGCGACAGTTCGGCGTTCCCTACACCTTTCTCGACCTTCGCCAACGCGACGGTGCCGCCGGCAATCTCCTAGCGCACCTCGAGCCTCACCAGGTCGAAGAAGTCCTCGAAGCCAGCCTGAGCCTCTACCGCACCGGCACCAATGCCGACGTCTACCGTGGTATGGAGCGAGCGGCGATGGAAGACGCCGTGGCAGCCTGGCGGCCAGGGCAGTCCCTCTCAAGCTGGTACCGTGATGCGATCGCCCACCAAGCCGAGGACGCCAAAGAATGGGCCGCCAAGGCTCGGGAGCTTTCTCGGGTGGCCACCATTTGCGGCGATACCGACTATGAGCCGATCTGGGACGCCATTCACAACGGCGGGGTTGTCTATGTCTTAGGCAACATGAGTTCTGGCCACGTCGGCTTCGCCATGCGCGCCATCACTCGCTACGTCATGCTCGTCTGTGAGAGCCGCGCCGACCGGGGCAGGGCAGTGCAGCTCGTCCTCGACGAGTGCTACCGTAGCCTGTCCCTCCCCGCCCTTGACGCCCTCACGGCCGCGCGCGCTTGGAACCTTCACCTGACCATGGCTCACACGGATATGAGCGATCTCTTGGCGCTCGCGCGCGAAGGAATGGAATACCGTCACATCACCGGCCTGCTCTCGACCAACTGCCCCCTTTCGATCGTCGGCCGGCTCAGTGCTGATGGCGCCGAATGGGCCAGCAAACGATTCGGGATTAAGAGCGATTACCGAGAAATGCTCGAAACCGAACTGACCGCCGGCTGGGCGGAATCCGTCAAGACCGAAGGTGGCCGGCGATTGATGCAAACCGAGCGGCCGCTGATTTCCGAAGGGATCATCGAGAACCTCCCCAAATACCAGGTCCTCGCTCATGGCGTGCCCGCTCGGCCGATTCCGCCACTCCTTCACAGCGACTTCATCCCCGTCGCCCCGCGGGCGGAGGCGGTTCGTTCATCCAACGAATTCACCTACACTCCGCCCGTTCAACGGGGTGCCCCCATCGACTTTCTCAACGAAGAACCGACCGCGACCCCGCCGGGCGGCGAGGATTCGGACACCGAGGGATCACCGATATGACCACGAAAAACCTCATTCGTGATGGAAAGGCCCGCATGCAGCGGGCCGCCGAGAACCGGCAGCGCATTCTCGATTGGCTGGCCGACGAGATTTTCTCAACGGCGCCGATGCTCGCCCAGGTGCTTGGCGGAAGTCGCCGGCGCGTCCACGCGCCTTTGCATCGCCTCGAGGCGGATGGTTTGATTGCCCACCATGCCGTCAGTCGCCCCGGGACCCGCCCGCTCATTGCCTGGGGTCTCACTCAGCACGGCATTTTCCACGTCAGTGACCCCGACAATCCCGACACCATAAAAATCAAGCCATTTCATCGCAGCCGCTGGAGCCTCATGAGCCTCGAACATTCGCTCGGGATTCAGCAGGCGCGGATTCAGGCGCGTGATGCTGGCTGGGCCGTTTGGCATGGCACCCGCCTGGCAGCCGATATCGCCGCCACGGATTCGTTCACCACCCCTCAGGGCCCGCCGCAAACCGGCTGGCCGAAGACGCCGGACGCACTCGCCGCGCGAGGGGAGGGCGATGGGCTGATTGCGATCGAATATGAACGGACCGCAAAATCACCTACGCGATACCGTGAAATTATGGCCGACTACCTCCAGCTCGTCGCACAAAAAAAGGTCCGGGAGATCCACTACGTCTGCCCGGACCCTGTTCTCGCGCGACGCCTGGTGGCTTTGTGGCGATCGACTGATACGTTGCGCATTGGCCCCAAACGCTGGCCAGTCAAGGATACACACCGTGCGGCTTTTCGCGCCTTCGCTCTCGATGCTTGGCCGCACAGCGCCTAACTGTTATTTCCGTTCGTGCCCTTCACGCTCCGCGTGGATTTTCAGCTTGCTCGAGCGTCTGTCTACCGGAGTGAGGTCATACCCATTTTCCTCGCACTCGGCGACCACTGACGTCGTTATTTTGTCCATTAGTTCAAACATCGTCATGCCCTCAAGGGCCGCCAGTCGTTTCAACTTCATATGCACATCCTTTCGGATTCGTGCCGTTGTCGTCTCTTCTGATTGTTGACCGCTTCCCATTTTTCCTTCCCAGCCGTGAATTGAGTCGGCGTTTGCCCTTGCGCCCCCCAGTGTATCCCAATCTCGTGTAGGCACACCATGCCGGAAATGCGACATTAGCCGTTGTTTTCTTTTATCAGATAGTGTATAAATCTCATCTGAGAGTCACGAGATAAACAAGACAGGGGATAAACATGCGCTTTGCACTACTTATAATAATCGCTCTGATCATTATGGCTTCGCCCGATGCAATGGCACAAAGCCCCGGCGTAAGCCAGCTGAACACCATCATCAGCTGGGTGACCGCCTTGATGGCGGGGATCGGCACGCTCGCGCTGATATTCGCCGGCATCGGCTTCTTCTCCGGCAGATTCCAATGGCAATGGCTTTGCGCCATTGGCGTGGGCCTGCTCATTGCCGCGATCGCCGCCCAGATCGTCAGCCTTTTCGGCTTTAGTTGATCGAGGGAATAGGGGGATGGCGCTCGAACCTGACACCGTATATATCGCTTTGACCCGGCCCGCGACCAAGTTCGGGGTCAGTCTGGGCTGGCTCATCATCGAGATCCTGATTCCTCTGCTGGCCGTTGTCTGGCTCCAGTTCGTCATTGGCGCCGTTGCCCTTTGGTTCCTGTTCCTGGTGCCTTTGCTACACGCGATCGGGTTTCTCGCGTATCGCTGGGATCCACATTTCCTTGCGATCCTCGCGACCCGCATGGCGGTCGGCTGGGCACCCTTGTCACAGTACTGGCGTCGCAACGCCTATGAGCCCCCGCATACCTAAGCATGCACGCAATCGCCAACAAACTGCTCTTGGGTGAGGTGGCCCGGGCCGAGATCAAGCCCCACCGGCACATCCCCTATATCGAGGCCCTGGATAACCACACCCTGCGTACTCGCAACGGTGATCTGGTCTCCACCATGCGGCTTGAAGGGCTCTCGCATTCAACGCGGTCCGACCGCGAGCTCGACATGGCCAAGGAAGCCAGGGCACTGGCTTGGAAGAACAAAAGCGGCCAGCTGCGCCGCTATGGCTTGTGGACCCACACCGTGCGGCGACGAGAGGACCGATACCCAGCCGGGTCCATGCCTGACGGCTTCTGCTCAAACCTTGACCAGGCTTGGCGTCGAGTCGTCGGAGACGGCGCTGCATTCAGAAACGAGACCTACCTCAGCCTCGTTCGCTGGGCCCCCCGCGTTGACATCGGCGCTTGGAGCAAGTTGGCCGATATGTTCGGCGGCCAGCGCCACGAGCAATCGGCTCTCGCCGATGCGCGGCGCAAGGCCTTGGCGGAACACTCCGGGCTGTTTCAGTCTCTCGCCCAGGACTTCTCCAGCTATCGGCCTGGGTTGCTGCAAACACCCCAGCAACTCGCGTTCCTGGCCGCGTTGATTAACGGCTACTGGTCCGAGTCGGTTTCCGCCGCGCCTGGCCTTCCTCTCCAGGCGGTCCGAATCGACATCGACAACGAGACCATTTGGCGCCGGCGCCCCTGCGGGCGAGCTAGGCCAGCCGCAGTCATCGGAATTCAACGCTACCGCGAGGACACCCTTGCGGGGATCCTGGACGACCTGCTGACCCTCCCGGTTGAATTTACCATCACGCAGTCGTTCCACTTGCGTGATTCCGCTTCCCAGGTCGAGCGCGTCAAGCGTCAGCACGGGCGCTATGCCAATTCCGAGGACGATGCGATTAGTCAGGCCGACGACCTCGCGCTCGCCGTCGACGACCTCGCTTCCAACCGCATCGCGTTTGGGGCGCATCACCTATCGATCCTCATCGACGCGGACAACCAGGACGAACTGCAGGATCACGTCCGCCTCGTCGAGAGCACCGTCGGGAAGATGGGCTTTCTCACCCGCCGAGAGCGGGCCGCGGCCGAAGCGACGTTTTGGGCCTCTCTGCCCGGAAACGCCCGCTACATAGCCCGCAAAGCCGACATCACGACCTCCAATTTCGCTGGCCTGGCCAGCTTTCACGCTTACCCCGAGGGCAAGATCGACGGCAACCATTGGGGGCCTGCGATCGCGGCGCTCGAAACCAATGCAGGCACGCCGTACTACTTTTCCTGGCACGTGGCTGACGTCGGCCATACCGCGATTCTCGGTCCCACGGGCACCGGCAAGACCGTCACGTCCATGTTCCTGACGACTATGTCGCAGCGGGTCCCAGGAATCCGAACGGCAGTCCTTGACAAGGACCGAGGGGCTGAGATTGCCGTTCGAGCCATGGGTGGCGAATACCGGGTGTTGGCGGCCGGCCAACCGACCGGATGGGCTCCGTTCGCGCTTGAGGACACCGCTGAATCGCGCGGGTTTTTGCGCGGGCTGATGGCTGAGATTGCCACGGCGCACGCGGAAAAGCTCACCGACGAGGAAGACCAGCTCATCGCAGACATGGTCGAAAAGGCCTTCACGCTGAGCGATCAGGATCGGCGACTGCGCAACGTCGTCGATTTCCTCCCGAAAAGCACGGCAGCCGGGTCGCTGTGGATGCGGTTCAAGCCCTGGTATGGGGATGGAGAGCATGCTTGGATCTTCGATGGTGAGCCCGCCGAGTTCCGCCTCGCTCAGACTCAGGGCTTTGATCTCACGGCCGTACTCAAGGATCCGCGCACCTCAGGCGCGGTGATCGCCTATCTCCTATACCAAATCCGCCTGCGGCTCGATGGCTCACCTTACCTGATCAACATCGAGGAAGGCTGGTACGCGCTGGCCTCACCCCGACTCGCCAAGGAGATTGAGGACCTGATCTTGACCGTCCGGAAGCTCGGCGGGAGCGTCATATTCGGCACACAGCGGCCCCAGGCAGCCCTCGAATCAAGCGCCGGGCGCGCGATCCTCGACCAGGTCGCGACCAAAATTGTGTTGCCTCACCCCGATACGAAGGCCTCGGCCCTCGAGGAAGCCCTGAACCTCACCGAATACGAGTCCCGCATCGTCCGGCGCCTACCGAAGGAAAGTCGGTGCTTCCTGGTCAAGCAGGATAGCGGCTCGGTCATTTGTAGCCTTAATCTCGGTCGAGACGGCGTTCGCACCTATCTGCCCGTTCTTGCCGGAACCGCGGAAACCGTGGCTCTCATGGACCGCCTCAGGGATCAGCACGGCGACGATCCGGCCGTGTGGTTGCCTGAATTTCTCGCCCAAACGAACGGAGGTAAATCATGATCCGTCGCACACTTTGTCCCATCGTCCTAGCCCTTGCCCTAATTGCAGCGCCTCAGCTCAGCCGAGCGCAGTTTGTTGTTTTCGATCCAGCCAATTTGACCCAGATGATCGTTGATTGGCTCCAGGACCTCCAGGAGTACCGCGACTATGTTGAGGAAATGCAGAAATTCGACGAACAGCTTGAGTTCGACGAATCGACCCTGAATGCCATGCTCGGCAGCAGAGGCCTCGGCAATCTGCTCATGCAGGATTGGGACCGCAAGCTGCGCCGTTACGTGCCCTCGCCAGAAAGCCTTGACACCTACCGGCTCACCTGCCTCGGCGGCTACGTCCCCGACCAGTTCGACGCCTACTGCGACAACCTCACCGACATCATCCTAGGCGCAATGGTCCCCGAGCCGGAACAGGTCTTCGAGCCGTCAATGGAGATCCCAGACGACTCCCAATGGGCCTATGAAAAGCGCCTTGAGCATTCTGAGCACTCGATGGCAGCCGCGCTTGAAGCCCAGCGACAGGCAGGCGATCGCATCAATGCCGTCGAATCCCTGGTCGAGTCACTGAATGCCGACAACAGTGAGCACGTCCAGACGGTTGACCTCAAACGCTCTGTCGACCTGACCGGCCGGATTACCGCTGAGAACGCGCTGCTTCAAGCGGAGACCAACCGCCTCCTGTCGCAACTCCTAGAACTCCAGGCTCACGAACTGCACTCAACGCTCGGGCCGGAAGCCAGGGAGCGGCAGATGTTCCACTTCGCCGATCAGGCCTTCCTTGATCAGTGGCTCGATTAAGTTCATTGGAGATTAATATGAAACGCATCGTCCTACTCTGTCTCTTGGCCCTCACCCTCGCGGGCTGCCAAGCCGTCCCAAAGAAGTCGCCCTGTGTGGGCTCTGGCGTTGATCTTTCTGCCGGACAACCCGGCCCTTGCGCCACACGGCCCTTCTAAGGCGGAGGTAGATCATGAGCGCTGACGTCTTTGACTGGCTACTCGATCTTGGCGGGCTGCTCACCAGCTTCGCGCAGACGGGCTATCTACAGCTTCGCGCGTCGATGCTGGGCGGCGCCCTTGCCGCCGCTCTGACGTTGACGCTCATGATCTACGCCTTGGGGCTCATCCTCGGGTGGCGGAATTTTGATCTCCAAGGCCTGGCCAAAGTCCTCGGGCTGTTCTTCATCGTCGTCATCGGCGTCACCGGATACGGTCTATTTGGCGACCTCCTTATTGACGGCTTTTTCCACATTCCCCAGGAGTTTGCAATCGCCCTCATGAATGCTGCGGAGAGCTCTGGTGCGGGGTCGCCCGGATCGAGCGGTACTGGCGTCGAGCGGATTCACAACGCAATGCGCAGCCTATACGCTGAAGTCATGGTCGCGGTGGGGCACCTAGCCAATAGCGGTTCGGGTATCGCCGGGCGAATTCTCGTGGCCGTCCTGACCGTTGTCGTACTGACTGCCGGGGCCATCATGCTGTCCGTGGCCCTGTTTAACATCGTTCTGGCGCAAGCCGCGACAGCGCTGCTTCTCGCGCTCACCCCGCTGTTCTTTATTTTCCTGCTCTTTCAGGCCACCCGTGAAATGTTCTGGAAGTGGTGGGGGCAGTTGTGGAACTACTTTTTTCTTGTGCTGCTGACCTACGTGGTCCTCAGCCTTTTTCTCGGGATTGTGCGCAATTCCGCGCGGCAGATGCGCATGGAAGTCGAGGCGGGCGGCACCATTACTCTCGACCTGGTCGCTCCGTTTCTGCTCATCACCCTGGTGGCCACGTTCATGCTGTTCGTCGTTCACGGGATGGCCACAGGGCTGGGCGGCGGCGTGGCCATGAATACCGCCGCTGTAGGCAAAGCGGCCGGCGCGAAGATGGCCGGATGGGCTAATCGTGGCCATAAGGCCTTTGGTCGCGGCGTCGACAGTGTGATGGCTAGAACGGGCCTCAGCCAGTACCGCGCGCGCGGCGCCGGCGTCGGACTGTCACGGGCCGGCGGCGCCTCCCCGGACCGCTCTGGCGTCAGTACGCCGAGCATCGGCAGCGGCCTCTCGAAAACTGAACGTGTGACCGGGTTGGCTGAGAGCCGCGCTCGAAATGAACTCCGGGATCTGGACAAGAAATGAGCAAAGACACCCACATCGAAGATCCGTTTGCACCCGAAATCGTCGACGACTCCCGCCGGCGCGCTCGCCAGGCGTGGTCTATCGCTGCTGTCAGCGTCGTTGTGGCCGTGTTGTCCCTAACCGCGGTCATCATCCTGCTACCGCTCAAGGAGGCCTATCCCTACGTCATCGAGGTGGACAAAGCCACCGGCGAAGTCAATGCCCGCACCGTCCTCACCGGATTCGTTGATATCGAGATTACCGATGCCATGCGATACGCCGATCTCACGCGCTATGTCGTCGCCCGTGAGACCTATGACCAACATGACCTGGAAGAACGTGGCCGGCACGTGCGTCTTACATCGACGCGGGATGTCTGGAACGCCTGGGACGACTACTACCGAGGCCCCAATAGCCCCTACCGGCGTTTCGGGGACGACCGTGTTGAGATCGAAATTGCATCCGTCACCTTCGCGAACCCCAAGACCGCGCTCGTCCGCTACGCCGCCACCCGGCATTCCGGCAGCGCGCTCCAGACCAAACACTACGTGGCGATCGTTGGCTATACCTATACCAATCGACCGCTAAAACTGAAAGATCGCCAGGTGAATCCGCTCGGATTCGTCGTTACCAGCTACCGCACTGATCAAGAGACCCTTTGAGAAGGAGAGCCCCATGACTCGACTCGCGCTTTTCACGATCCTCGCCCTCCTTACGGGCCTTTCCGGCGCTCAGGAGGCCGGCAAAGTGCCCCCTCCTGGGCCCGTCGACCCACGCGTCCGTACTGTTGCGTATGACCCCAATGCCGTCATCACCCTCGATGCGCATTACTTCCACGCCACGCACGTGAAGTTTGCCGACTACGAGAAGGTGACCGACGTTGCGCTGGGCGACCAGGTGGCCTGGTCGGTCGCGGTGACGGCCGCCGAGAACGGTTTGATCGTCAAGCCCATCGAGCCCGAGGCGCGCGGCAATCTGTTCGTCGCCACCAACCACCGCACCTATCAGTTTGAGCTGCGCAGCCACAACGGCCGGGATCCCGATCAGCAGGTCTATCAGCTGCGATTCGCCTACGCTGACGATGTTGCCCGGCAAATGGCCGTCGAGGATCGCCGGCGGGCAGTAATGGCCGGTGCAGATCGGCCCTCTGACGATGATGAGCTCGTCTTTCGAACGAACACGGATTACGAATGGGCTGGTGATGAAACGATCAAACCGAGCGAAGTCTTCGACGACGGGCGCTTCACCTACTTCCTGTTCGATGATGTAGACCGTCTGCCGGCCATTTTCGCGGTCGATGAGCACGGTACCGAGCAGCTGGTCAACTTCCACATTCGCGGCGATTACGCCGTCGTCCAGCGCCGCGCCAAATGGTTCACCCTCCGGGACGGAGATTCCCAGTTGTGCATTGTCGACCGCTCTAGGGTTGAGCCGGATTACGAAACGCGCGCGCTGGTCGCACAGTAAAGGAGGGTCACCATGTCAGAGCACGAGCACACTCAAGGACCCGGCGAGCAGCCAGCGCCGACCGATGCTGACACCCCGCCCCGTGAGGACGGACTCCAGCCCGCCCGAACCAACCTGCGGGCATTGCTTATCTTTCTCACGGTCGTCGTATGCCTCACAGCGCTCGCCGTCTTCGTGATTTTTACTGCCCGGAGCAATATGCAGGACGAGGTCGGACAAGACGACGTGGCGTTCGATTTCGCTCCGGAAGGCCGGCGTCTCGCCGACCGGCCGATTGACCGGGAGCCGCCAGAAGTTCCTCAGGGCGATACCCCTGGACGAGTCACGCAGGCCCCGGCCACTGACTCCCGCCGGGCGCGACTCGAGGAAGCCATGCGTCAGATCGAAGAAATGCGACGCTTGAACGCCGAAGAAGAAGCGGCCGCCCGCGCCCGCCAGGAAGCCGAGCAGGCGCGTCAGGAACGCGAAGCGGCCAGGAAGGCCTATGAGAATCGTCGCCGGGCGGGCGCCGTTGCCTACTCAAGCGCGCAGCGGTCCGCTTCTGACGCTGACGGCCGTCGCCGACCAGAGCCGCCTGATGTCTCCGAAATGATCGCCCAAATAGCAAAGATCGGGGACGCAACGGTCGCTCGTGGGGGGCAACCGGGTCAACCTCAGCAGGGGCCGAGCTTCGGCCTCGGCGACCAGCTTGGTGCGGTTGGCAATTCAGTTGAGGTTGTCGAGGCGTCATGGCGTGGGGACCAATCGACCCGACTCACCCAGGGCACCATTATTCCTGGTGTCCTCGAGACTGCGATCAGCAGCGAAGGCCCAGGCGCCGTTCGCGCGGTAGTCGCCCAAGACATCTATTCCACCGATGGCGCCAGACTCCTGGTGCCTCGCGGCAGCCGTCTCTTTGGCGAGCACGCCTCCAACGTCCAGCGCGGGGGTGAGCGTGTTGGCATCATCTGGACCCGCTTGCAACGTCCCGACGGTGTCGACGCCATGATCCGGTCGCCTGGCACTGACGCCATTGGCATTGCCGGCATCGATGGGCTCGTCAAACGCCACTTCTGGCAGCGATTCGGCGGGGCGCTGCTGTTTAGCCTGCTCGATGTGGCCGGCAACCGAACCGATAACCAGGACGCTTCCGTCCTCGTCGACGATGGATCGCGCGTCAGCGAGGAAATCATTCGCCAGACCGTTGACATTCCGCCTACCGTCCTCGTGCCCCAGGGCAAGCAAATCAATGTCCTGCTTGCACGTGACATTGACTTCTCTGGCGTCCTCCAGGAGGGATACAGCTACCAATGAGCGGTGTGGCCCTGCAAACATACCTGGCGCCGTTGCGGCAGTTCCTCGACGACGGGAGCTGCCAGAACATCGACGTCAATCGGCCCGGTGAAGTGTGGCTCGACCTCGGGATCGAGAAGAAGCGCGTAGAAGTGCCCGACCTCGACTTTAAGCACCTGTCGACCCTGGCCGGCCTCGTCGCAAACAGCACCGACCAGGACATTAATGCAGACGCCCCAATCCTGTCGGCCTGGCTCCCCGACGGTGCCCGGATTCAGATTGCAATGCCTCCGGTTACCCGCATCGGCGAGATCAGCGTCAGTATTCGCAAGCACCGTGCCGAGCACTTTTCTCTCAAGGAGCTGGCGGACACTGGCACTTTTGCCAAAACGACGCTCAAGCGCCGTGAACGAGGCCGCAAGATTGCAGCCGACCCGGAGATCGACGCCGCTTATGAGGCCAATGATCCCGCGCGCCTTTTGGCCGCCGCCGTGCGCGCGAAGCGCAACATTGCCGTCGTGGGTAGCGTTTCATCCGGCAAAACCACGCTCACGAACGCGCTCCTTCTCGAAATTCCAGAGGACGAGCGGATCATCACGATTGAGGATGTCCGCGAGCTTCGGCTGCCCCACCCAGACTGGTCCAGCCTGGTGACCTCCTTTAACGGCGGCCAAGGCGCCCGCGTTACACCCGCTGATCTACTGGCCCACGCTCTCCGAGCGAATCCCAGCCGCATCATTCTTGGGGAATTGAGGGGCGGGGAGGCCTACACATTTCTCCACGCGATCAACACAGGCCACCCTGGCACCGTCACGACTTTTCACGCCGACACCGTTGATGACGCCCCTTATCGGCTCGCTCAGATGGCGGGCGAAGGCCGGGCGTCTGTTCGCCTCGAGGACATGCAGAGGGACGCGCAAGAGTTCATGGATGTCTTCGTCGCGATGCAACGGCGGCGGGCTGACCGTGTCGTCACCGAAATTGCTTTTATCTAGGGAATCTCAAATGCGCCGTTTGCCATACGCTCTAACAAGTCTCATCGCCCTCACGGCCGTCGTCATGTTTGCCGCTTGTAGCGACGACTTTCCGATCGAGGATCCAGCGGATGCCCCCGCAACCCAGGAATCGGCCATCAGCCGTGATCAGCTGCTCGAATGGGAGAGCGAGTGGATGCTTGCCGACGCCATGCTCGACCTGTACGGCATTCACATTCGTGAGCTTTCCCTCGCCGAGCTGACCGAGGCCCTAGGGCGGGAAGTAACGAAGGCCGCTGCGGATCCTCGCCACCCTCACCCTCGTCACGCCGTCAGCGACGATTTCTGCCAACGCCTGCACGCCGACATGATCGCCCAGCAGCGGCCCGCCGACGCCGTCAAATGGTGCCAGGCCATGAAGGAGCTTGACTGATGGCTGCCCGCATTAGCATCTGGATTATTTTGGCTGCAGCCCTTTCGGCCGTGGCTGCCGTCGGCCTGGTTGTCGCCCTCGTGCTCCAGCAACCCAACGAGCATGGCGAGGCTCCCGGCGAGCCGCTGCCCGTTTCGCCCGCCCATTCAACCACGCCGACCGTCGCTGCCCCGACTACAGCGGCTTATCACCACGAAACCGTCCTTGCCGATGTCTTGCTCGCGACCGTACGGGATCTTGGCATCGAGCCAGCTACCCGAGACGACGCCGAACTCGCGCGTCAAGCCGCCGCGGCCTCCATTGAGCTCGACGGTCCTTTGCTGCCGCCCGGCCAGTGCGATCAACTCCGCGCCGTCCCCGATGCCGACCGATCCGATGTGATCGCCCGAGCCGTGCGTGTCTGCGACACCCTTCCGGAGGCGCCATGAGCACCCTGGTCATCATCGAATCGCCCGGTAAGAAAGAGAAGCTGCAGAAGCTGCTCGGTGCCGACTTCGAGGTCGTGGCCAGCGGCGGCCACATTCGTGATCTGCCGGCCGACCAGCTAGGTGTCGACCTTTCCACCTTCCAGCCCCAATACGTCGTGCCCAAGAAAAGCAAACGAACCCTGGCCTTTATTCAGAAGGCTGCTCGGCGCGCAACCCGCGTGTTGCTCGCAACCGACCCCGACCGGGAGGGTGAGGCGATCGCCTGGCATCTGTCCGACCAGCTTCGCTTGCCCAATCCCCAGCGGCTGACCTTTCAGGAGATCACCCAGAAAGCCGTGACGCGGGCACTGAATTCCATTCGCCCTCTAAACGGCAACCTGGTGCGGGCCCAAGAAGCCCGCCGCGTCCTTGACCGTCTCGTTGGCTACCGCGTCAGTCCCGCAATTAGTGACGTTGCCGGAGCCCGCCTAAGTGCTGGGCGCGTGCAGTCGCCTGCAGTTGCCCTAGTCGTCCAACGTGACGCTGAAATCGAGGCCTTTACACCTGTTGACCACTTCGGCGCTCAACTCACGTTCGATGGTGAATCCCCGTGGACTGCCGATTGGCTACCAGACCTCGACGAAGCCGTAAAGCATAACCTGGACCAAGACCTTGCCACGCGCGCGGCCGGCATCACCGAACTGACCGTCGTGGATTTTGAGGACACCGAAGAAGAAAAGGCGCCGCCGGCGCCCTTCACAACCTCGACGTTGCAGCAGGCCGCCCAGCAGCAGCTCAAATTGCGGCCGGCAAAATGCATGGAGCTCGCCCAGAAACTCTACGACGCCGGCCACATCACCTACCTCCGGACCGATTCCCCGGCGCTCTCCGACGAAGCGCTTTCCGCGATCCGACGCTACGCCGACGAATCAGGGCTGGCGCTCCCCGATGAGCCGCGCCTTTTCCGCGCGAAATCCGGTGCCCAAGAAGCGCACGAAGCCATCCGGCCGACCGAGATCGCCACGACCCCGGAATCTCTGTCGAACAGCGACACAGCCCCTCAGAAGGCCGCTCAGGACCTCTACGCTCTCATCTGGGCCCGAGCGATCGCGTCCCAGCTCGCCCCCGCACGATACGCCGTCCGGGACGCGCGCCTCGAGGGCGGCGGATTTTCGTACCGGGCGCGCGGCCGGACTCTCATCGACAGCGGGTGGCTCGGCTTCACAAAGGCCGATTCCGAACCCAAGCCCCAGGCCGCGAACCCAGTTCCGGCATTGGAGCCGGGCGACACCGTCACGGCCAGCCATGGTGATGTCCAGGCTAAGCAGACCAAGCCGCCCAAGCGATACACGACCTCGACGCTTATCCGGACCCTGGAAAAGCACGGCATTGGCCGGCCGGCCACCTACGCCGCGATCATGGACAACATCCAGGAGCGCGGCTACATCGCCGAGGACAAGAAAGGCACGCTTTCCAGTACGGCCCTTGGCCAGAAACTCATTTCCCTCCTGCACGACCGCTTTGCCTTTCTCGATCTGGCGTTCACTCGGGCGCTCGAGGAACGACTCGACCAAATCGCCGCTGGTAAAGAAGGCTACAAGGCCGTAGTCCAGGAGCTCAATGGCACGCTCGATGGCGAACTCGAGCGCCTTCCCAAACCCTCGTCCCCTGGCTGCCCCGAATGTGGCGGCGCCATGCGTCGGCGCGACGCCAGCAAGGGAGCCTTCTGGGGTTGCACCAGGTACCCCGACTGTCGGGGTACCCGCGAGATCGAACCTGGAGGTGCCGAATGAGCGCATCACAATCAAAGATTACCTTGCACGTGCTGGGCAATCGCCTCGAAGCCTATGTCGACGGCTCCTACACGCCGATCTACCGGGGCCAGCGGGCGGCAATCTTCTTTTCCCGACTCAATGTCAGCGGCGCCGTCGGCACCGCAGTATCCGATTCCATCAGTCGTGGCCGGCCTCTGACCGGTCAGGAAATTAACCACATTGTCGACCGGCAACGGCGACTGGCTTCAACCGCAACCGCGTAGGGAGAAAACCATGCGTACTATCGTTCTACTCTTTCTGGCCTTTTGTTCGACAGGCCTTCTTGCCCAGGAGCCCGACTGCGGCGTTCCGCCGGCCCTGCGGGACCTCTCTGGCGGCTTCGCCCGCGATTCAGAGACCGGGGCCTACCGGATCGCGGCTGGTGGTACCGCGCGGCTCGCCGCAGAATTTTCCGCCTGCCAGGCCGCCGACGAGATCACTCTGCAGGTGCCCCCGCGCCTGCAGCTCGACCCCCTGTCGCCGGATTGTGAGCGCGCCGGCGACGGCCTGCTCCTTTGTGTGCCCGGCGCGGTGGTCGATGACGACGGTGTCGTCACTCAGACCATCCGCCAGACCGTCACAGCACCGGAGGATATCGATGAGCCTGTCACAGGCTCCTGGTCCGTAATTGCGTCATTCACGACAGAAGAACGCGCCCTGCAGGACGTTGAACTCTCCGGCGAGGTCATCATGGGCGGCTCATTCGTACAGATTGGCCAACCTGCCGAAGGCCAGGCCTATGCCGTGGAGCCCGGTGGAACCCTCCAGATCATGACTCACCTCCTGCACAACGACAATTTCCAGGGCGCTTCCATGAGCCTGCCGAACTTCTCCTACCAGTCGTTTTCGTCTGGCATCGGGGCCGTAACCTGTTCCGGCTCCGGAGGTAACGTCAACTGTTCCGGAAGTCAGGCCGGTGAGCACGAAGCCATGCTCACATTTACCGCGCCGAGCACCCCTGGAACCTACAACGGCACCTACACTGCCAGCTCCTGCGGACCAGGCACTCCCCCGACCTGCAACGGTGACGGTCATAACTTCACCGTTGAGGTTCAGGACACCTCTTGCGATCTGGCAATCACTAAAGACTGGGTCAGCAGTCTCTCCGACGGCTCAGGGCAGGCGGTCTTTGTCGATCAGCCTTTCCAGTGGATCATTCTAGTCGAGACGCCCGCGAGCAATGGCGCTGACGCCGACAACATCGTCGTCATCGACACCCTGCCGTCCAATGTGCTTTACAACGGTTATTCCGGTTCAGGATGGTCCTGCTCCCATTCCGGGGGCACAGCATCAGGTGGCGGCACGGTCACTTGTTCGATCCCAGGAAGCCTGGTGCCCGGCGACTCTGCACCGCTGCTGTACATCGATTCAGTAGCTACGAGTACCGCCGTGGCCGACAACCAAGTCAGCGCCACGTCTTCGAGCTGCACCGGGGCGGCCACCAACGAAACCGTCACCCCACAGCCCAGCGGCGGACTCGCCGACGTGACCGTCGTCAAATCCGGACCCGGCAACGTCACCGTTGGTGATACGTTCGATTGGACCCTCTCGGTGACCAATAACGGCCCGAACTCCGCGACCGATTTTGAAGTTTCAGACACCCTGCCGGCCGGCGTCATGTATCAAAGCGTCGACGCACCCTATCCCTTTACCTGCTCAATCGCCGCCGCGACGGTCACCTGCCAGGCTGGCAGCCTCCCGGTTGGCACGTTCGACATCGATATTTCCGTCACCGCGCAGACGGCCGGAAACCTCGCCAACACGTGTGTCGCGTCGGCTGGCGGCGGCACGGTAGACGATTCTGCCTGTAGCGATGACGTTACCTCCGAACCGTCCGCTGACTTGGCACTCACCAAGACCGGACCCGCGACCGTCGACGCCGGCGAGTCCTTCTCGTGGCGCATCGACATCACGAACAACGGTCCGAGCACGGCGACCAACATTCAGGTCACCGATTACCTGCCCGGCGGCGTGACCTACAGCAGCGCCAGCGGAGGCGGTTTTTCCTGTTCTCCGAGTGGCACGACCGTTTCGTGCTCCCGCTCATCCCTTACATCGGGTTCGACTCGCACCTTGTACCTCTATGTCGTCGCTCCGGATGAAGGCGGCCCCATTAGCAATTGCGCTAACGTCAGCGCGACGTCCAACGACCCGGTCGTCGGCAACAATTCCGATTGCCACCCGACTTCCGTCAATGCCGTCTCCGACGTCTCGATCGCCAAGACCGGGCCGGGATCCATCAACGCGGCCGGGGAGTTCTCCTGGAGCCTGGCTGTCAGCAACGCCGGGCCGAGTGCGGCCACCAACGTCCAGGTCAGCGACACCCTCCCGGCCGGCGCTCAGTTCGTTTCCGCCGGGGGCGGCTCGTTCTCCTGTGCGGAGTCGGGCGGCACCGTCAGCTGCTCGGCCGCCTCGCTGCCCGCTGGCGCGAGCGAGACCGTCACCCTGACCGTCATCGCCCCCGACGAAGGTGGCCAGCTCGACAACTGCGCCGATGTCAGCGCCGGAGAAGACGACCCGGATGGAGGCAACAATACCGACTGCCACTCGACCGAAGTCACGCCCGAATCCGATGTGGCCATCGCCAAGACCGGGCCGGGATCCATCAACGCGGCCGGGGAGTTCTCCTGGAGCC
>CAYUPK010000021.1:0-12409 GCA_964446675.1 uncultured Wenzhouxiangella sp. | reverse complement strand
ATCGCCAAGACCGGGCCGGGATCCATCAACGCGGCCGGGGAGTTCTCCTGGAGCCTGGCTGTCAGCAACGCCGGGCCGAGTGCGGCCACCAACGTCCAGGTCAGCGACACCCTCCCGGCCGGCGCTCAGTTCGTTTCCGCCGGGGGCGGCTCGTTCTCCTGTGCGGAGTCGGGCGGCACCGTCAGCTGCTCGGCCGCCTCGCTGCCCGCTGGCGCGAGCGAGACCGTCACCCTGACCGTCATCGCCCCCGACGAAGGTGGCCAGCTCGACAACTGCGCCGATGTCAGCGCCGGAGAAGACGACCCGGATGGAGGCAACAATACCGACTGCCACTCGACCGAAGTCAATCCCGTTGCGGACGTCGGCGCTGTCAAAACGTCGGTCACCAACCCTGTTGCGGCTGGTGACGTGATCGAATGGCACGTCACCGTAACCAACGCCGGGCCCAGTACCGCAGAGAACGTTGAAATCACCGACACCCTGCCGGGCGCGGTCACTTTCCTCTCAGGCGGGGGCGACGGCTTCTCTTGTGCGGAGTCGGGCGGCACCGTCAGCTGCTCACGCGCCACGGTCCCTGTCGGCACATATAACGTCGCCATCACCGCTCAGGCCCCCGACGAACCGCAGCGGGTCACCAATGTCTGCGTCATCGATACCACGACCGATCCGACGCCAGGCGATTCGCTACCTGACGACTGCGAAGACACCGTCGACGTAGAACGTGCCGTCGATCTTTCCCTCTGGAAAGAGTCGATTCCCGCAACCGTCACGGCAGCGGATGAGTTCATCTATCGCATCCATTTAGAAAATGCTGGGCCGAGTACAGCGATCGATGTCGAGATCACCGACACGCTGCCGGCCGACGTCACGTTCGTTTCCGCCTCCGGGCCGGCGACTTGCCAGTACAACAGCGGCCCTCACACCGTTGCCTGTGCTGTTTCGCCCCTCGACGCCGGCGACGCCCTGGCGATCGACATCACGGTCCAAGCACCTGACGAGGGGGGGCAAATCACCAATGTCTGTGTCGCCGACTACCCGGGCATCGAGCTCGATCCCTCGACCCTCGATTGCGAGGCCGACACTGAAGTCACGCCCGAGTCCGACCTGACGGTTGAAAAAACAGCGTCTGCCCCGACCGTCGCGGCCGGAAGCGATTTCTACTACGACATCGTCGTCAACAACGCCGGGCCCAGCACGGCCGAAGACGTGGCGATCTCTGACGACCTGCCGGCCGAACTGACCTTCGTCAGCGTCGCGGCAGATACTCCGTTTGGGTGCGCCGAGGCCGCCGGCACCGTCAGCTGCTCGGCTGCCTCCCTCCCGGTCGGTACCTACAATATTCGGATCCACGTAACGGCCCCTGACGACCCAGGACAGGTGACCAATGTCTGCGTACTCACCACGCCGACCGACGACCCGACGCCGATCGACCCCGCCGACTGTGAAGACCCCGGAGTCGAAGTCACTCCCGAAGCCGATCTGCAAACCATCAAGACTGCGATCGACGCCATCGGCGGCTCTCCTGTTTCCGAGGTCAATGCAGGTGACGACTTCGTGTGGCACATCCGCGTCACGAACAACGGTCCAAGTACCGCCGAAGCCGTGCAGCTCGTTGACGATGTTCCCGCTTCTCTGACTGTTATTGGTGCCAGCGGCACCCTGGACAGCGGCGGCTCGATCAGCTGCTCAGTAGCTGGTAACCAGGTCACTTGTCCCATTGGTGATATTGCCAACGGGGACGCGGCTGATATCCACGTCGACGTGACCGCGCCGGCAGACGGCGGGCCCATCACCAATGTCTGTGTCATCGACACACCGACTGATGACCCCGCGCCCCCGGTTTGTGATGGCTCAGTCGATGTCAACCCAGTCGCCGATCTTGACGTTTCCAAGGTCGCAGCCATTCCGGATTCGGACGGCAACGCCGGCCCGCCGGTCACGGAAGTGGACGCTGGGTCAACGTTCCTGTACCTGGTCACCGTCTCGAACTCCGGCCCAAGCGACGCCGAAGATGTCACCCTGGTCGACGACCTGCCGGCCGAGATCAACGTCGTAGAAGTCTCTGGCTGGGACGATGGTTGTTCCCTGAGTGGCGTACAGGTCACCTGCCAGGCCGCCACCTTGGCCGCCGGTGACTCCCTCCTGCTTCAAGTCGAGGCCGAAGCGCCCGCCGCGGAAGTCGATATCGTCAACATCGCAGCCGTCTCGGCCACGACCGACGACCCTGACAGCGCCAACGATTCGGTTGAACACACTCTCAGCGTCATCGAAGATCCGATCGTTGGGATCGCTAAGGATGCGACCATGGTCTCCTTCATCGGCGGCAGCCTTTGGGAGGCCCGACTGCTCTTCACGGTCGAGAACTCCGGAAACGTGCCGCTAGAGGATGTGCAAATCACCGACGACCTCACGGCCGTCTTCCCGGCCAGCGTTGCTTGGACGGTCGCCGACGTTTCCGTTTCCGGCGACCTCGCCACCGTCAACCCCGCCTTCGACGGCGATCTTGATACCAACCTGTTGGCAGGCGATGAACAATTGCCTGTCGGCGGGACGGCCGAAGTTCGCCTCGAAATCGAGTTCGATCCCGGTGCGCAACCCGGTCCTTTCTTCAACCAGGCCGAAGCGACCGCGCTCGATACGACTGGGGATACCGTCTCCGATCTGAGCCACGACGGGCTTGATCCGAATCCGGACGACACGCATCCGAACAATCACAGCGAACCCACGCCGATCGACTACGTCGAAGATCCCGGCATCGGCCTCGCCAAGTGGGTGGAGGATGTCGTCTACGAAGGCGACGGAGTCCAACGGTTCGAGGTTGCCATTCTGGCCCGGAACTACGGCAACGTGCCACTCAACAACGTCCAGGTCACCGACGACCTTGCAGAGACCTTCTTCGGCGGAGATGATCCTCTTGAGCCCGGCGAAGTAGTGACTGTCGGCAACCTATCAGTGACCGGCGACCTTTCGGCGACCGATCCCGCCTATGACGGCGATACCGTCACGACCCTCCTGAGCGGCACCGAAACATTGCCCATCGATGGTGAGGCCACCATACGATTCGACCTCACCATCGAGCTAGAGCCTGATGAAGTTGGCCCCTGGCTCAATCGGGCTCGCGGGATCGGCACCAGTCCCGGCGGCCTCACGGCAGATGATTGGTCGCATCTCGGACAAGATCCCAACCCGAGCGGCTCGGCCGACCCGACCGACGACAACGACCCGACGCCGATCGCGCCACTGAGCGCCGACATCGCGACGGCGAAGCAGCTCGTCACCGCAAACCCGATGCCCGGGCAGAACGTGACTTGGGAGCTGGAGGTAACCAACGCCGGTCCGGACGACGCGCACGACGTGGTTGTCGTTGACACCCTCCCGGCCGAGGTCACGTTCGTCTCAGCTGGGGGCGGCGGCTTCGCCTGCTCGAATGCGGCCGGCACGGTCACCTGCACCCGGCCTCTCTTGTCCGTCGGGGAAACCGCCACGATCTCGGTCAGTGCCCAGGCGCCGGCCGACGGCGGCGACATCACCAACATCTGTGATTCCGAGTCGGCCATCGCCGATCCCGATCTCTCAAACAACGTTTGCGAGGCCACCGATCCGGTCGCACCCGTCGCCAATATCAGCGTGTCGAAGGCTGCCGACGGCACCGTCTATGCCGGCGAGCCGTTCACCTACCTGATCGTGATTGATCAGCAGGGCCCGAGCCCAGCTGAAAACGTCACCGTCACCGACCCGCTCGATCCCGCGCTGACATTCGAGTCCGTCAGCGCCGATGCGCCATTTGATTGCGGCAATGACGGCAACGATGTCACCTGCCAGGCAGATACGCTGCCCGTCGGGCAATACACCGTGGCCATCAACGTCATCGCACCTGATGAAATTGGCCCGATCGACAACGTCTGCGCCATTGCTTCCGATACTGACAACGGCGGGGCGGGCACTCCGGACTGTCAAACCACCGTCACTCCCGAGCCTTCGGCCGATATTGCCATCACCAAGGCTGCATCGCCTTCTCAGATCCAGCCCGGACAGGAGTTCGATTGGATCCTCACGGTAGATCAGCAGGGCCCGAGTGATGCCGCGGACGTGGTAATCATTGACGACGTGCCCGCACCAAGCCAGGTCATTGCCGCCGAAGGCGATGCGCCGTTCACCTGCTCGACCAACGCCAACGAAGTCACCTGCCAGGCAGATACGCTGCCCGTCGGGCAGTATCAGCTGCGCATTACCACACAAGCTCCGGATGAGCCGGGCCCGATTCAAAACGCCTGCGTTCTTGAATCGGGCACTCACGTGCCCCGGCCGCCCATCTGTGAAGGTGGCGGCGTCATAGGGGAGCCGCCCATGCTCATGACCACGGCCACGGCTGGGCCCGCTCGTGTCCTCGTCGGCGAACCGTTCTGGTATACCGTGCGGGTGGCCAATGACGGCGACAGCAGCATCGAAGACCTCGCGGTCGACATGGCCATGCAGGGCCCCGGCGTGCTCGACGGTGTGGAGCCCCGTAGTCTTGGTAGCTGCAACGGCGCGACCAACACAGCCGTGGCTTGCATCGCCGATATCGTCGATGCCGGCGACTACCTGGTCGTCCAGCTACAGCTGACCGGGACCGCCGCCGGGCGGCATCAACTAACCGCAGCGTCTTCGGCGGGTACGGAACTCGATCCCGATTCCGTCCTCGAGGCGCAGGCAGGCGTCGACATCGTGCCGGCCGGCATACCGACCAATCCGGCGTATCCGATCCCGACGCTCAGTCGTCTTGGTGTTCTCGCGCTGGCTCTTACGGTGTTGCTCATCGGTGGTCTGACCGTGCGTCGATTCACGGTCTAGCTGCGCAACTGAGATCGGGGCCCTCCGGGGCCCCGTTTTCATATCGTTTGCACTTGCTTTTAATATCCCCGGCGTTATACTCGACTCGAAGGCACATTACATGCTCACAGTAGAGAGGACTCGAGGAATGCGTACATACCTGCTGCTTTTTGCCACTGTCGCCATCAACGCCCACGCGGTCTCCGACCATCGCGCCGACTACCGCCAGACTTTCATCGACAATGGGATATTCGTGTGCGAGAACCCTACGCACGAGCACGACCTTCGTGCCGAGCGTGCCACGATCTCTCCCGTCCCGTACACAGTGGCCGCGCCGCCCCTCCCGAAGCACGAAGGCCGCGCTTCGCTGAACAGCGCGTCCAGTCCCCCGAATGGCGCGGCCACTGTTCCTTCTGACTACGTCAACCCCGTCGACCTGGTACGCACCGAGGGTCATCTGCGCCACGAGGTGTCGATTAACATCCAGAGCGACGACGACACCGTTCAGCTTGTCGATGCCCTCTCATTCACCGCGCCCGATTGGGCGCGCTATGTGCTGCTCGAATTCACTCCCGACGACGCCAGCGGCCCGGCCGGCCTCTACGTCCGCACCGGCCATCCGTTCCAGGCCGGCGCCTGGCCCCTGGAGGATCTGCAAACCGGCCTAATGCCCGGCCAGCTCGGGCCCGTTCAGCGCTCGGCATACGCCCAGGCCGGATTTCGAAGTGAGAGCACACGGTCCGCGTTTCCTCACTATGTCCTGCTTAGTCGGTACTCCGACCCCGCGCCGGCCGGCCGGCTCTGGAGCGTCGCCCTCGGCCAGCTGCAATCCGACACGGCCGTCAGCGGCACACTGCGCGTGTTCGCCAGCGGCTCGCGATACGAGCCGCCCTTGGCGATCAACGTCTATTTCGACGAAGCCGAACAGGCTGCCGGTGTCGGCTTCTTTGACGACACTCCGAGAATCCCTGACGGGGACAATCCCGGCACCACCTATGGCGAGGCCTTGCAGTGGGCGTTCTTTCGCGCCCTCGAGCACCTTCTCGATGAGCTCGACTTTCACGCGCTCCATCCCATTCGCGTGGTGGCCACGACGACCGACCGCGCCGGCGCGCCGGCCGGTGTCGGCTCATCCAATGCCGGCCTCGGCGCCGTCGATCAATCCAAGGCGCCCCCAGGGCGTCTCCGCGGCCGCCCCGGCGGCCGTGCCGACTATGTCGTACCCTTGCCCGTCTGGGAGCGCTCTGCGGGCACTGACGCCTGTCGCGCCGCCCCCGGCGGTTCGTTCAATGGCGTATGCCCGGACCATTTGCTCGAGGGGCAGGCCGGCCAACATGGTTCGACCCACGGCTGGATCCGCATTCTCCGCGACCATGAGGCCGCAAACGGGGCTACATTCCGGTGGGACCTGAACTTCCACGACCGCACCGACCGCCCCAATCTCATCAACCTGGTGCAGCACGAAATGCTGCACGTCCTCGGATGGATCGGTCCGGAAAAAAGCCAAGCGTATGCCGCGACCTTCGACCCGCCTCGGTCCCTACTCGACGCTCCCCCGGGCGTCTGGCGCACCGAGAGCGAACATCACGGCACCTGGACCTTGACCGAAGATCGGCAGCATTTCTACGGTCCCGCTGCGGCCGCCAGCCCCTCGAACCCGTGGGCTGACACCCTGGAACCCGGGCCGCGACTGCAAGACAACAATCCCGACAGCGTCAACCACCTGGCTGGTAACGAAGCCAATGACGAACTCGGAAGTTGGGGGCAGCCTCAGCTCATGTCGCCTTTCGGTGCCGGCAACGACACTCTCGATGTCGGCGTGGCGCGCGAAATCCTGCTCGACGTCGGCTATGCCGTTGGCCAGCGGTCCGTCCGTGACCCTCTGTTACCCCGTCACTACAGCGATCCGGAACGATCGGGGCACGGTATTGATTTGCGCCGGGTCGAACTCCCCGACGGGGGGTATCGGCATTTCCTCTATTTCTACACCTATGATGGCAACGGCCGGCCAGAGTGGTACCTGGCTACGACCGAACCCACTTCCGACTATCAGCTCAGTGGCTCGCTTGAGTACGTCACTTTTCCGGCCGGCACGGACGACCCTCAAATCGACCCGGATCAGGGCGGGACGTTCACGCTAGACCTCGACCCGCCCCTCGACCATCCGGCTTGCGCAGATCGCACGGAATATGGCGTCGGCGGCTCCGATCGCTGGGGGTTCGCTGTTTTTGAATGGTCTCTGGATGGCCAGACCGATACCTGGTGCCTGCAGCCCGTTCAGTTCGGCGACCAGCCGGCCTGGCCGGTCGAGGCCTCTGGATCCTGGTATGCAGCCGATCCCGACGACAGCGGCTGGGGCCTGAGCGTCATCACCCGCAATCAGGGCAGCCGGCCGATCATCAATGCGATCGCCTACCACTACGACCAGGAGGGTCGACCCACCTGGTCATGGGGCGTCGCCGGCGGCGACTATACGGAGCCCTATGCGGCCGTCCGCGACGGGGTCAGCATCGAAATGCTGCAGTTCGACGGGTTCTGCCGCACCTGCCCGGCCGACATCACTCCGCAATCCGTCGGCGAGCTCAACATCCGTTTCCCTACCGATGAACTCGGCGTCATCGACTCCTTTTCCGTCGACGGACCGGCGGGCGCCTGGCACCGCGAGAATATCGACCTGCGCCTCCTTTCCTCGCCGCATCCGGAGATGTTCCAATGATCCGCGTTTCTGTCCTCCTGGTCGCCCTCGGCCTCGCCTTGAGCGCTCACGCTCAGACACCGCGCGTGACCGACGACGGGCTGATCGAGATCGGCGGTCAACGCGCGCCGCTCGAGGGTGTTCAACGCCCTCACAGCGCCGACCAGCGCGATCGCTGGCAAGAGCTGTTCGACCTGCTGCCCTGGGCCGCCCGCTTCACCGACGCGGGCGTCGAGCTACGCTGGCGTGGCCACCGCGCCAACAAACTCCTGGTCGCGGCCGGAGCCGCACTGCCCGCCCAGGGGGCCGAATCACTACACGAGCTCGCCACTCGCTCGTCTGGCGAATCTCAGAATATCGTCAGTCTTGAAATAGACGGTCTGACGTATCCGCCTCCGGATTCGGTCAACTACGACATCGCAAACCTCATGATCCGGATCAACAACACGCCTGCGCTGTCCTGCCAGCCTCAAGGGGCGCCCCCGGTATACCCGGTCTCCCCCATCATCGGCGTCATCGACGGCTCGTTTCTCGTGCTGGCCAATCGCGGGCCGGAAGAAGGGGTCATGGACTATCACCTCGACGACGACCTGGTCGCCTTGTTAACCCCCTACGGGGATTACGTTTGCGGCACACCAGTCGCCCTGCGCGCGACCATGGCCGCGCCACGTGAAACAACCATCGGCGAGCCGCTCTCGTTCACCCTCAAAGTCTTCAACGAGACCGACGCGTCGCTCCAATCCCCTGAAGTCCACATCGCCATCCCGTCGACGGCCGACCTCGCGGCCGCCGGTGGCGACGGTTGGTCCTGTCAGGCGACCGCAACGGGAGCCACTTGCACGCGCACCACTCTCGCGGCCGACGCCAATCACCGAATAGCTCTCACGCTCGAGCCCAGCGGCCCCGGCACTCTCGCTTTGACCTGTTCGGCCTCGATGGCGTCCGCCGGCGCCGTCAATGACGACGGCTGCAGCGCAGTGACCGACGTGGTCGAGGATCTCGACAGCTTGTTCCGCGACCGCTTCGAAGCGCTCGCCGCCCTCCTATTTCTTCGGAGTGACCCATGAAACGCTACTGGCACGGACGACCGACTCACTGGACCCGCGCCGGCCACTACTTGGCCTGCATCCTCACCAGCGCCCTGGGCACGGCCATCCTCTTGGGGGCCTTCCACCCCCTGTTCGAGCCCCTGCCCTTCACCCGAGCCATGCTGCAGTACCTCCCATGGCTCGGTTGGGCCCTATTCGCCTTGGGCTTTGTCCTCCTGCTCCACTTCGGCATCAATGTCTGGTTCACCCGCTACGAAGTCACGCCCGAATACATCCGGCTGCGGCGCAACTACATCCTCGGCCGGCGAGACGTGATCCGGATGAACCGCGTGAAGGACGTCCAGGCCTCCATCCCGCTGCACTATCGCTTGCTGGGCTGGATTCTGCCCGGCGCTCGACGCAAAGGCGGACTCGGATCAGTCCGCGTAATCTCGCTCGACCACACGGACAACGACCTGACGCTTGCCGGCATCAACAATCCGATGGCCGTCAAGGAGTTGTTACTCGTTCATCAACAGACCGCGATCGACCGCTACGGCGTCGGTCTGCTCGACGTAGGGCCCCGCTGATGAGCCGGCTCGATTTTCCGACAATCTCCCGTGTCGCCGCCGCCGGCCGGTTTTCGCCCGATCGTCAAGGGGCGGCGCTCTGCCGGGCTCCTTTTCGGGTCGCTTCCGGACGATGCGCTCGCTGTATCGCCAAAGCAAGGCCAAGCCTCCGGGATCCACTGCACCCGAGTCCTCGCGTCGCTGCGGGCCGCGCCCGTTTGTGTGATCTCCTGGCTTCTGGCGATCGCGACCGCCCTTCTGTCCACGCAACCCACGAAATAGGAGCACCACAATGGCAAAGCGCACACCGAAATATCGAGTCTTCGCAATCCGCGAACGCGGCGAGGGCGACGACAAAAAGAACTTCTGGATCGAAATCGGCGCCGCCTGGGAGAACAAGGACGGGTCCCTCAACCTCTCCCTGTTCCTCACGCCGACCGACCCGAACACCACGATTCAGCTTCGGCCGCCCGAGGACAAGAATAATTCCGAGAGCCCCATCGGATAGCCTCGCCGGCCCTTACGGGCGCTGCCGCTGGCAGCGCCCGGTTTTTCCTGTCTTAACCGACCAGGAGGCCGCCATGTCTCGCCAACAATTCCGCTCGATCACCGAAACGCTCAACGCCCTCGAGCCCGAATCTCTCTCCGACCTGACCGACGATGAGCTATGGGATCTCACCGAGCGGTTGTCGTACTGGAAAGAGCGCGCCGAGGAACTGATGCTCAACGGGACCAGCCAGCGCGATCTCTTCCATCCCGGCCTTGAAACCGGTCGAACCTACCGTTTCATCTTCCATCGCCGTACCGGCGACGCCGGCGGCGGCGCGCGCGCATCAAAACACCTGGTGTTTTGTGGCGAGACCAAACGCGGGGCCGCCCGCTACTACGCCGTCAAATCACCCAACGGCGACCACGACCTGGTCGCTGCGGCCGACGTCTTCGATGTGGAGCCCGACTAATGCGAATCACCCTTTTCCTCGCCCTTATCCTTTCGCTGCCGGCCGTCGCCGGCAGCCTCAACCTGTCGATCGACGCCGGCAACAACCAGGTCGCCGAGCCTGGCGACACCCTGCCCATCGATCCGGCCGTCTTCGTCTCCGACTCAAACGGTCTGCCCGTCGCCGGCGAAACCGTCGAGTTCTCCATTGCCGCCGGCGGCGGGTTGGTCTCCGGCGCCAGCCAGACTACCGACAGCAACGGCATCGCGGCCGTTGGCCAATGGACCCTTGGCCTCTCCCCCGGACTCAAGGAACTCCGCGCTGAACTCGCCTCCCAGCCCAAGACGGCCGTGACCTTCTTCGCCGTGGCCGAAGCCGAGACGGCCCTTTCGGTCAACCTGACCGGCCCGCCGGAGCTGGTCGCAGGCGAACCCTACCTCTACACCCTCACCGTCTCGAACTCTGGCCCTTACACGGCCGAAGACGTCCAGGTCTATATGGACTTCGATCCTCAGATTCTTTCCGGGTCGATCGCGTGGATTTGTGAATCCGGCGGCGGCTCGGCCGCCTGCGGCGCGCCCTCCGGCAGCGGGTTCCTGTTCGACCACGCCGTGGTGCCGCCCCAGGGGCACGTCACCTACACCGTGGCGGCGGCCGTCCCGATCAACCTCATCGACGGCGAGGTGTTGAGCGAGGCTCACATCACCCCGCCTCCCGGAATCATAATCGCGCCGGCCGACGGCGCGCAGGACGACCATGTCGTCCAAATCTCCGCCAACACAACGCCGATCTTCTCCGACCGTTTCCAGGACGCGACGCCATGAGAACCATCGTGGCCACTCTCCTCACGGCCCTCATGGCTTTTTCTGTCGCCTCCGCTGATGGCCACCTGCAGGTGGCCACCGTCGCGATCGACGATTCCATCTATGAGGTTGAGATTGCGAGCGATCCGCGCGCCTGGCGCAAAGGACTAAAAGGCCGCCAGGCCCTCGCGGACCGCCGGGGAATGCTGTTCGCCTTCCCGGACGAGGGCGCGCTCACTTTCTGGATGGAATCGGTCGACCTTCCGCTCGACATCGCGTTTTTCGACCGCTGCGGGCAGCTCGTCGACGTGCTCGAGCACCTGCCTCCCTGCCGGACGTTTGCCCCCTTCTGCCCGCGTTACACCAGCGCCCAGCCCGCTCAATTTGCGCTTGAGGTCAACGCCGGCGAGATCCAGTCCCAACAGTTCCAGGTCGGCGACCAGCTCATCGGCCTCCCCTTTCCGAACTGCGAAAAGGACACCTTCGAATGAGCGACCTTAAATCCTTCCTCCAACCAGGCGACCGCATTGTCATTGAGGCAACCGTTCGTGAAGTCAACTATTGGAACGGTTCCCCCGTTGCCCTTGTGATATTTCCAGGTGAATCCGGCGGCTGCTCAATCCATCAGCACGACGTCATGCACTTCTCCCGGCCGGCAGACCCCGGCCAACCTCACCCCCACGTTAAACGCGGCTGGGAACCGCCCAAACCTCACCCTGATCTCGACAGTTCGTTCGTTCCCGTCGTCTGGTACCGACGCGACGGCTCCGGTTATGAGTTTGACTTCTACAGCCGCGAACACGACCAATGGGGTATCGATTACCTCATGGAGCATTCATCTGACAGCGGCGGATTCCCCGATTTCGAATGGCCCTTTGAAGCCCCCTTTATTCCGACTCGTCACGACTGGGAAGCGATCGGGATCTATACCACCGACTACGTCAAGCCTTCGCAAGCCTCATCCGAATGAATCGACACCCTCATGTAAAAGTGTGCTATCGGCTCCCGGACCCGCCTTCTGGATTCGATCAGCCGTGCGTCATTCGCTTTCGCGATGGGTCCCTTGAATTCGACTTCCTGAGCACGAAACGACACGATTTCGCGAGTGAAGCCATCGACATTCTCCCTCACATCGATTGGCCTTTTGTAGCCGGCCACACCCCGAGCCGACACGATTGGGAAGCCGTCGGGTTTGCCTGTCTCGATTGCTGATCCATGACCGTTGGTCAACCCTTGCCCAAATCGGTGTTTTCAAGCTTTTTTCAGTCCCTTACGATTCGGTCGACCCTACCTATCCCACAACAATCCACATCCTCTGTGGATAAGTTCCAGCGCGCGTCGCCCGGGCACGCCCGGGCCGCTACGTCGGGCTTCGCCCCGAGCCTGAAGTCTCGGCCCTCCCGGGCTTCCATCGCTGACGCAAACACGGCCTGGTCGACCGCCGCGTTGCCGCCGCGGCCGCCCTGCTTCGCACCGGCCTAAACCGCAGACTGGCTGCGCCAGACTGCCCCGCTCAGGGGCCCTGCCCCTCGCGCGCTGCAAGGGTGTCCCCAACATCGGTCCC
>CAYUPK010000020.1:0-49571 GCA_964446675.1 uncultured Wenzhouxiangella sp. | reverse complement strand
AGGACGCTGACGGCCAACTTCCGAAACACTCGAAGCGCTTATCCGGGGATCGAGGGATAGCCATTACGCGCCACATTGCGGCGCCCTTGGTCGTCGGTATCATCATACTGGCCCAGAAAGGCTTCCAGCTCAGCCTGGACGGCTTGCCGGATCGCAGTCTGGGCGTGGGTAACGATCAGGTCGGTGATCTCGTCTCGAAAGGCTGGATTCAGGATTGGAACTGTCGTATTGTTGGTCATGATTGTAATCTTCTTATCGGCGGTTGTCTGCAATCAGTGACTTCGTAACCCTTAATTTCAGAGAGGGTGGCACGGCTTTCGAGTCAGTTCATATACCAGATCTGCTCGTGGCTTGAGGGAGAATGAAATGAACGCTTGTTTTAAGCCTAACTTTCTGACTGCACTTGTCTTTTTTATATCATTTTTGTCAGCCGCGAACGCTGGGGAGGCCCGCAGCGTTGCCAAGAGCGATCTCATACTAGAAGATCAGTTTCAACTTCTGGCCACAGATAGCTTCAAGGATATTCGCAGCATTGTACAGGCCGCCCCACCTCTCGGGTGTACTCTAAATCCGGCGGCAAATGCGGGCAAAAATCGGAGCGCTACTGTAGGGATGCCAATTTCTCTTGACGGTAGCCGCTCAACTGACCCTGGCTGTGGCGTCGAGTATTTTTGGACTGTTGTAGGGAGACCTCAAGGTAGCCCAATAGAACTTTTTAACCAATACTCCACCAGTCCAACTTTCATCGCAGACCGGGCGGGCACATACGAAATCGAATTAACCGTATTCAGACCCTCCCCCGTCGGGGTATTTACTGACCAGGACACGGTGACAATCATTGCAACCGGTAGCTTGGGAAGTGAGGCGAAAATAGGCTCCAATGGCGGCGCCGTGGGGCTACCAGACGGAAGCAGTGTCCTGATTCCACCTGGCGCGCTTCGTAGCGAAGAAACGATTTCCATAGAGACTACGTCATTCCTTCAAGGCGCCATATTCCCACCGACGACGGTGCTGGTCAGCGACGTGTATGAATTAGCGCCCACCGGGCAGACGTTTTCAACACCCATCCAGATCAATATCCCATATGACACTGCTATGCTGCCCCCAGATTACTCAGAGGGCGCAATTAACATCTATCGTCAAGGAGACTGGCCTGAATTCAATATGGTTGGAAATGATGCCAACGATGACCCGGAACCTTCGAACAATGGACAAATCATCGATCTTCCGAGCGACATGATCTCGGTTTTTAGTAGCCGTTTCTCCGCATACGCCGCGCTAGCAGTTCGCAGTTCGTCGCAATTCACGCCCGTCACTTTGACCGAACCGACCGCATCGATCGTAGTTCGCCGCCCTCCTAACCTGCGGATTACTCGCCCTCAGCACCACAACTGTACGCCGAATAATGCCCAGTCAAATATCGGTAACCGTATCGGTCCAGTAGAGGCCGTCATCATACACAGCACGAACAACGGCAATTCAAGTCGCGATTTCGAGAGTGAACTCGGCTGGGCTGCAGATGACTGCAATCGATACTTCACTCATTACTACATAGATCGCGATGGAGAGATTTACCAAGTTGTCGACGATCTGCTTGTTACGTTCCATACTGGATCCACAAGCTTCGGGATGAATAATGGCAACGCGATCGGAATTGAACTCTTCCTAAGCGTGGGTGAGCCGTACGATGGTCGCCAAGTCTCGTCCCTGATAAGGCTAATCGACTTCCTGGCCGAGAGACATCAGATCCCCCGGCCGCTTCGCGACCCGGCAACTGGAACGTTTATCCGAAATCGCACCAACATCGCTTTCGGCGGAGATCGCTTTATCGGTCATACGGAACATGATGCCGCGAAGTGTGATCCATCTGGAACCTTCATGGATTCTGGCTTTATCAAGCCGGAACAGGCGGGTATTCCCTGCCTGCATCCTGCCGATCCGAGAGTACAAAGACAACTTTTGCCGGGCGGAAGCTCGCAGGCATCAGCATTGATGGACATGTTGATGGACGCTCTCGTAGTTCTCGGCCGTGATCGTCAGCATACCGGCATCATCAATACACACGGCGGGGATGCTTTGGAACTCGGCACCGCTGGGCACGGCGGAGATGTCACGTTCCGGGAAGATGCCGCTCTCATCGGCAGCGCCGTAGGAACCCATGAGCTGACGGAATGGCAACAGAACGATCCGCAGCAGTTGGGGCCAGGGCCGCTTATTGTCGCGCCCGGGGAGACTGAAAACCTAGGTGCCGGAACGCACGAGTACACCGACGTCATAATTGATGGAACGCTTAATATCAGCGGGACGTCGGAATTCCGATTGACTGGAAGTTTTTACCTTTCACCTACAGGGCAAATTGTCACCCGTGATGGGTTTAACGGCGGCAGTGTAACTGTTTACTCGCGCGGCACACCAATTATTCAGGGGCTAATTGATGCGCGCGGCGATGACGGGGTGTCAGGTGCTACGAGCGGTGGCAACGGCGGTAGTATCGAGTTCGTATATGCAGCTCCAGGTCTAGTTCTCATACCGACAGCCTATACTCGTGGCGGTGATGCCGACTATGCCGATACTAGCCTCGCCGGGGGTGGCCCGAGGGGCGGCAATGGTGGTGCGGTGACCATCGAAGTCGAAACCTCCCACATCTTTTTGGGGGGCGGAGTCGGCCCCGTGATTAGCGGTGCCGCAGTGCCGCCTTGGCGCTCAGGCCCGATTGACCCGGCCCTTCTGGACCCGGGAAGATGGGCCGGGGACTTCCTCCCGCCACCACCGCCGTTTACTCGCTCAAGCATCGGTGTTAACAACCCTGCTGCGGGGGAGCGGGTGCGCAAATGGACTACCGCACTTCAGCCCGGATTCAGGCGGGGCATTCTGACTGCCGGCGGCATGGGTGGGTGGGGTCAATCGGCACCCCCTCGTCACGGCGGCCCTGCCGGTGACGGTGGCAATATCCAGGTCAGCTTAGATAGCAATGCCAGACTGACGCTGCGAGATATCGATATTGCTACGGGGACCGAGATCGAGACTCTCAGACACCGGTTTTTTGTCGCTGGAGATCCGCAATCGCAAGTTGTTTGCACGGCGGGCGGCGCCCACGGCGGCCTCGGATCGTCCAACGGCAACGGTGGCACAGGCGGCAACGCAGGAAGCTTTTCGTTGATTGGCGGTGTACTGAACCCGGCACCCAGCCAGTTCGTCGATATCCATGAAATCCGCGGGTTTCCGCCAGGTGATCCCATGCAGCAAGGTGATGATTCCTGTTCGAGCGGCAGGATAACGGTCGGGCGAGCGATAGAAGCCCGCGATGCGGGCGGGGCACCCCTGTATCGCGTCCGCCTTTCGGGCTCTGGCACACACCTGCTCGGAGGATTGGGGGGCATTCCCAGCCAGGCGGGTGTTGTCGGTGCCCTAGGCACGAGTGGCGCGATCAGTGGGCTACCGGTGCAGTGAGCAAATCGTGTTGCAGGTTTCGAATTGACGAAGTGCCTGTGCGGAGTCTTTTTTTCGCTCTGCTTGTGGCATTTTCAGCATCGGCGCAGATGGCCAACACCGGTCACGAGATCAGGCTGGGTCTTGAAAAACCAGGTGCCACTTATAGCGCCGGAACCATCGTAGTTACCAAGTCCGGCTATATCCAAGGTGACGAAGGCGTTTTGCCTGCGATATCGGCCGATCATCATAAAATTGCCATTTTGCATATTGATGACCCTCATGATCCGTCAGTCTTACTTGCGATAATCGGCGTTGAAGACCACAGCGTGATCGAGCGGTTCGATCTGGTCCTGGCACGGGAACGCAGGAAAGTGCTGAATTCGGACGATCAAGATATTGCATTGGCGGAATTCGAAAGTGGGATTCGCGATAACCTTGAGCTTGCGAACCAATACCTATCGGAAAACGGATTTCAGCCTGTTACGGAACTGTTCAATATTCATAGTTTATTCACTACCGATTACTTCTATCGAGAAGGTGATAAGCGCCCCGGTGCGTGGGAGGCTAAAGTTGGAGTGTGGCTGATCAGCTATGACCCGGGTGCCGAAAAGCTTGAAATATCTGATACAAGAACCGGGGACACCGCACTGTGCGTCAAGCAGCCCATCGAAGTCTATGGATTCGCAAGTCCAGGCGTACTTTGCAAGGTCCGACCGGCGCCCTATCAGGGCTGGTATGACAAGGGGTCGGATACGGCAATTATTCGGCTTGGATACTTCTGGGGTGGGCACGGATGCGATGTATCCGATAAATGGCTGATCGAAACACTGGGTTCGCCATGAAACGCATGCTCGCTTCAGGCAAATGGCGAAACGCATTTTGCCTGTGGATGCTGGGAATGGCGACAATGCTCGATTCAGGCACTGCGTATGGCCAACCTGCCCAGGAGCTGCGGTTAAGCGAACGGGAAGTTGCTTGCCAACCGGCCGGCGACTGGTTGCATCAGTTTCCAGCGATCTCGACAAAGAATGACGAAATCGCAGTCCTGACCGAACCAGACCAGGAAAGCGGCATTGTGTCGCTACAAGTACTGCGAATAGTGGATGAAGATTTTCGGCTGGAGCAGGAGTTTCCACTTTTTATTTCGAAGCACACAAATTGGAAAGATTGCGTCGAAGACCTGGAAGCCGGTCGACACCAACAGAATGTCGGCTCGCTCGAAATCATCTCCGCAGCAAATGCCCGCCTATCAGATAACGGGTTCTCCACCATGCTTCCCCTGGATGCAAGGAGTCTTCATGGAGTTACGATAGAGACGCTGCCGCCTCAACCCGAAGAGGTGATTAGCTGGGATCGGTACCACATATCGGTTGATTATCAACAAGGCGAGGTGATCATAAAGGAACTGCTCGAGGATGATGATGGGGCTTTTTTGATAACTGAACCTGATTTCGGAAAAACGTATTTTGAATTACAGCTTCCCATCAAAAAGGGACCCGACAGCCATACCGCTTCAGAATCTTGCATCGGGATGCCTGTGCCTTTGGCTATCTGGACCAATAAAGAAGCTGAATCCTCGAATGAGGAGATTTTTCTTCTTCTCATCGGGTACGTTTCCTCGAAGAATTGCAGCTTTTCGAAAGAATGGATTGTCGAAAGGTAGCGTATTGGATTTTTCTGCACCTGCTGGATTTTGCTGACAAGCAGTGGTTGTGCCAATCGTAAACGCCACCGAAGTCGTTCTTATCGACACCGCGAGACGCTGCGCGCAGTGAGTGACCACACGGCATGGTCGCGGCTGCCCTGAGCGGCCTTGGCTTGGCCAGCGTCCCGTTCCTCACCCAGAGCGCCGGCCTCGTCGCCCCTCCGTGAAGCCAGGCGCGAACCGCTCTCGCCCGGCCCGGCGAAATCGGCCATAATCCTCGCGCATGGGAGAATCCGACATGATCCGGGCCCGGCGAAGATGGCCCCGCGCCGTTCTCGCCGCGATCGCTGCGCTGGCGCTTGTCTATCTGGCCACGGCCACATGGCAGGTGCTCAAGCCGCTGCCCGAAGGGCTGGACATGGCCGGGCCGTGGCGGCCGGCGCCATCGGTGTGCTTTTACGCCGACTCGACCTGGCTGGACCCGCAAGGGATGCAGCACACCGAGCAGCAGATCTTTGATGCGGCGTTTGCCATGATCGGGCGCGCCGAGCGCCTGATTGTCGGTGACTTCTTCCTGGTCAACGATTTCGCCGGCCAGGGCGGCGCAGGCTATCGGCCGTTGTCCGGCCAGCTTGTCGATGCGTTCGTCACCGGGCAGCGGGCTCATCCGGCGCTGGAGGTAGTGCTGATCACCGACCCCTTCAACGATCTCTACGGCGGCGTGCGCCAGCCGCTGTTTGCCAGGCTCGAGGGCGCCGGCGCTCAGGTGATAGAAACCGATCTCACGGCGCTGCGCGATTCCAACCCGGCCTGGTCGGCGGCCTGGCGGATCTGCTGCCAATGGTTTGGCAACGATTCCGACGGCGGCTGGCTGCCCAATCCGGTCGGTGACGGTTCGGTCACGCTGCGAACTTATCTGGCCCTGCTCAACTTCAAGGCCAACCATCGCAAGACGCTTGTCGTCGACGGCGAGAACGGACCCGAGGCCCTGGTCACCTCGGCCAATCCGCACGATGCCAGCAGCCGGCACTCCAATATCGCCCTGGCCTTCGACGGCCCCGCTGTCGGCGATCTGCTGATGAGCGAGCGCGCCGTCGTGCGCCTGTCCACGGGCAGGATGCCCGACTGGCCGCCGCTGGCGTTTAAGGAAAACGGCCAGACCGCCACCGAAATCCGCATCCTGACCGAGGCCGCCATCCGCGACGCCGCCCTGGCCATGATCGAGCGCGCCGATCAGGGCGACTCGCTCGATCTGCTGATGTTCTATCTCTCGCACCGCCCGATCGTCGAGGCCCTGGTGGCCGCCCGCGAACGCGGCGCAAGCCTGCGCGTGCTGCTCGACCCCAACGAGGACGCCTTCGGGCGCAAGAAGAACGGCGTGCCCAACCGCCAGGTGGCCTGGGAACTGCACGAAGCCGGCGTGCCGGTGCGCTGGTGCAACACCCGCGGCGAGCAGTGTCACGGCAAGATGCTGGTCCTTCGGCCAACGAAAGGACCGGCGCTCGTTCTGGCCGGGTCGGCCAACTTCACCCGCCGCAACCTCGACAACTACAACCTCGAAACCGATGTCCAGCTGCGCGTCGAGGCCGATCATCCGGTGATGCAGACCATCAGCGGTTTCTTCGACGAGCGCTGGAACAATCACCCCGACCGCATCCACAGCCTGCCTTACGAGCACTATGCCGACCGTTCGCGCCTGCGTTACTGGCAGTACCGGCTGATGGAGACCACCGGCCTGTCGACTTTCTGACGTGACTTCCTCTCGAATCCCGACGGCGGTTCCGGCACGAATTGCGTTTGCCTTGATCGCTGCGGCCTACTGGCTGACGCTCTGGCTGCCTTCGCTGCCCGGCACCTGGCTGCTCAAGGTCACGCCCATGCTGATTGCCGCCTGGACGATCGCGCGCGCTCTGTCGCCCGCGGCGGCCCTGCCCCTGGTCATCGGCTTTGTTGCCGCCGCGCTCGGCGATTTCTTTCTCGCCTTCAGCCGTCCCGACTTCTTCTTCTACGGCCTGGGCTGCTTTCTGATCACCCAGATCGCCTACAGCATTGCCTTCTTCAGCCACCGTCATGACACGCTCGATCGCTGGCCCTGGTGGCTGCCGATCGTTTTCTTCGGCGCTGTCATATTGGCCTGGATGATGCCGTCGCTTGGCCAGAACCTCTTGCCCGTGACCTTCTACGTGACGGCGCTGACGGTCATGGCCATTGCCGCCAGCGGCGTGGGCGCGCGCCCGGGTCGCATTTTCATCGGCGCGCTGTTGTTCGTGGTTTCCGATTCGCTGATCGGAATCGAGCGCTTTGTCGCCGACTTTCCCTTTTCTGTTCAGGCCATCATCGCCACCTACATGATCGCCCAGTATCTGATTTTTACCGGCGCCCTCGAACAACTGCCGCGGCGTTCGGATGATTGATCAGCGCTCATGAAGACTCGAGGCTGGCAACGGGGTTTTCTCAGGCAGCGAATCGGCCTGGTGTGCGGGCCTCTGGTCTTTGCTCTCATGCTGGTGCTGCCAGCGCCGGGAAGCCTTGACCCCGAGGCCTGGCGCGTTGCCGCCGTGGCCGTGCTGATGATCACCTGGTGGATCAGCGAGGCGCTGCCGATTCCGGCAACGGCCCTGCTGCCCATTGTCCTGTTCCCATTACTTGGCGTGAGCGATATCGCCGGCGCGACCACGCCCTTTGCCAACCCACTGATCTATCTGTTCCTGGGCGGTTTCATCATCGCCCTGGGCATGGAGCGCTCCGGCCTGCACCGGCGCATGGCACTAGCGATCATTCGCCGGGTCGGCACTCGTCCGCAGGCCATCATCGCCGGCTTCATGATCGCGGCCGCCTTTTTGAGCATGTGGGTATCCAACTCGGCCACGGCGATGATGATGCTGCCCATTGCGCTGTCGATCATCGCCATACCCGAGCATGGTGGGCCGCAAGCCGGAGAGCAGAACGGCCGCTTCGGGCTTGTACTGCTGCTGGCGCTGGCCTACGCCTGCAATATCGGCGGCCTGGGCACCCTGATCGGCACCCCGCCCAACGCGCTGCTGGCCGGCTATCTGCTTGAAAACCATGGCATCCGCATCGGCTTTGCCCAGTGGCTTCTGATCGGCCTGCCGCTGGTAATTACCGGCCTGCCGATCGTCTTTGTGCTACTCACCCGCGTCGTCTATCCGCTGCGCCTCACCGAGCTGCCTGGCGGCCAGGCGATCATCGATGCCGAGCTCTCTCATTGCGGCCCCATGGACCGCGCCCAGCGCCAGGTTGCGATCATCTTTGCGCTGACGGCCACGCTCTGGATCACCCGCCCGCTGATCGACACCTGGCTGCCGGGGCTGTCTGACACCGGCATTGCCGTCTTCGGCGGCCTGCTGCTGTTTGCCTGGCCCGTCGACTGGCGGCGCTGGCAGTTTCTGCTGACCTGGGACGACGCTGCCCGCCTGCCCTGGGACGTTCTGATCCTGTTCGGCGGCGGGCTGAGCCTGGCCGCCGGCATCAGCGATTCGGGCCTGGCCGGCTGGATTGGCTCGGCTTTCGCCGGTCTGGAGGGCGTGCATGCCCTGTTCTTGATCATGCTGGCGGTCACGTTCACCATTTTTCTGACCGAGGTGACCAGCAATACCGCCACAGCGGCCGCTTTTTTGCCCATCCTGGCCTCAGTGGCTCTGGGCATGGGCCTCGATCCGATGATCCTGACTGTGCCGGCTGCCGTCGCCGCCAGTTGCGCCTTCATGCTGCCGGTGGCCACCCCGCCCAACGCCGTGGTCTACGGCAGCGGCCGGATCAGCATCCCGCAGATGGCGCGCGCCGGCCTGGTCGTCAACCTGATCATGATCGGCCTGATTACGGGCATGATGTACGTTTTGCTCGGCGCGGTTTTCTCCACCGACATGCTTCCCGGCTGAACCTCGAACGCTGGTCAGTGTCCATTGACTCTGTTCGTCCGCCACGTCGGGCGACAGGCAACCATCGAATCACACAGGGAAAGACTCAATGAATTTACTGCAACAGGCCATCGCGGCCGCCGCCCTGATGGTTTTCGGCACCACGCAACTCATCGCAGATGAGGCCGCACCCAGGCTGGGTGACTGGGGCGTGGCAACGGACAACATCAGCGACACGACCCGCCCCGGAGACGATTTCTTTACCTGGGTCAACGCCGGCTGGCTGGAATCGACCGAGATTCCGCCGGGCTTTTCGCGCTGGGGCGCGTTCAACGAGCTGCGCATCCTCTCCGAGGAGCGCGTCGACGACATCATCAGCGACCTGGGCGAGCGCGAGCCGCAGGCGGGCAGTCCTTCCCAGCAGGTCGGCGACCTCTACGCCAGCTACATGGACGCCGAGCGCATCGACGAACTCGGCCTGGATCCGATCCGCACAACTTTCGAGGCGCTGCTGGCCATCGATTCGCACGAAGCCGCCGCGCGCTGGATGGGCCGCCAGGGCACCGGCTCTGTCGTCGCTGCCTTCGTCACGCTCGACCAGGGCAATCCCGACCGCTATCTGACCTATCTGTATCAGAGCGGCCTGGGCCTGCCGGACCGCGACTACTACACCCGCGACGACGAACCCTTCCCGAGCCATCGGCAGGCCTACCGTGACTACATTGCCGCGACCTTCGAGCGCGCCGGCGTCAAGCGCGCCGAAGAACGCGCCGATGCCGTCCTGGCGCTGGAAATGAAGCTGGCCGACAACCACTGGACCCGCGTCCAGGCGCGCGACCGCCAGGCCAACTACAATCTGATGACGCCGGCCGAACTGGCCGAAAAGGCACAGGGCTTTCCATGGCAGGTCTTTCTGGAAGAGCGCGGGCTGGGCGACATAGAGGAAATGGTGGTCGCCACCAATACCGCCATCTACGCCAACAGCCAGGTCTTTGCCGAAACACCGGCCAAGGATTGGGCTTCCTGGCACGCTTTCCACTGGATCAACAACCACGCCCCGCTGCTTTCAAGCGAGTTCCAACAGGCCCATTTCGAACTCTATGACCAGCGCCTCAACGGTGTTGAGGAGCAGCGCGAACGCAAGAAGCGCGGCATCAACTTCGTCAGTTCCCGCCTGGGTGAACTGGTGGGCCAGGTCTACGTCGAGCGCCATTTCCCGCCCGACTACCGCGAGCAGATGATGGAGCTGGTCGAGTACCTTCGCCGCGCCTTTGCCGAGCGCCTGGATACCCTGACCTGGATGGACGACGAGACCCGCAGGGAGGCCCATCGCAAGCTCGAAGCCTTTCTGCCCAAGATCGGCTATCCGGAGAAATGGCGCGACTACTCCGATGTGACCATTGACGCTGACGACCTGGTCGGCAACAACCATCGCATCAGCCAGTGGTCGTGGAGCGACCAGCTTGCCAAGCTCGACGAGCCGGTGCGCGAATGGGAATGGGGCATGACGCCGCAGACGGTCAACGCCTACTACTCTTCGACGCGCAACGAGATCGTCTTTCCGGCCGCCATCCTGCAGGCGCCATTCTTCGATCCCAACGCCGATCCGGCAGTCAACTTCGGCGCCATCGGCGGCGTGATCGGGCACGAAATGGGCCACGGTTTCGACGATCAGGGCTCGAAGTCAGATGCCGACGGCGTGCTGCGTAACTGGTGGACGGACAACTCGCGCAAGCAGTTCGAGCAGCGAACGGGCAAGCTCGTAGAACAGTACAACGGCTTCGAACCCATCGAAGGCATGAACATCAACGGCGAGCTGACGCTTGGCGAGAACATCGGCGACCTGGGCGGCCTGTCGATCGCCCATCACGCCTACAAGATGTACCTTGACGATCACTCCGACGGCAAGGCGCCCGTGCTCGACGGCTTCACCGGCGACCAGCGCTTCTTCATGGCCTGGGCGCAGGTCTGGCGCAATCTCTGGGCCAGCGAAGAGTCGCTGCGCAATCGCCTGATCAACGACCCGCACAGCCCGGCCGAGTATCGCGTCAACGGCATCGTGCGTAATCTCGATACCTGGTACGAAGCCTTCGACATCGGCCCAGACGCCGAACTTTACCTGGCGCCGGAAGACCGCGTGAGTATCTGGTAAACCCGCGATCTGGTAGACGCACACTTCGTCCCGGCGCCGTCGGCGGCGCCGGGACAAGGCAAGGTACACTGACCGCAGTTACCGGCCGGCTCCAGACATGCACGCCGACGCCTTCATTCAATCGCTGTTTCTGATCTTCACGGGCGCGGCCGTGGTCGCCACGATCGCGCTCTACGCCCGCCAGGCCCTGCCGGTGGCCTACATCGTACTTGGCGTGATCATCGGCCCCTGGGGCCTGGGCCTGGCCGCCGACAGCGAAACGGTCGACGGCATGGCCGAAATCGGCATCATCTTCCTGCTGTTTCTGCTCGGCCTCAACCTCGAGCCACGCGAGCTGCTGCAGATGCTGCGCGAGACCGTTGTGGTCACGACGCTGACCTGTCTGCTGTTCGGCCTGGTCGGTACCGGAATCGGGCTGCTGTTCGGACTCGAGCTGCTGCAAGCCGTGCTCGTGGGCGCGGCCATGATGTTCTCGAGCACCATCATCGGCCTCAAGCTGCTGCCGACCTCGACCTTGCACCACCAGCGTATGGGCGTGGTGATCGTGGCCATACTTCTGCTGCAAGACATCATTGCCATTGCGCTGATCCTGTTCCTTCGGGGCGTGACCGACAGCAGCAACCCCCTGTTGAGCGTCAGCATGCTCCTGCTGAGCGCGCCGCTGCTGTTTCTGACGTCGTTCTTCATTGCCCGCTATGCACTGATGCCGCTGATGCAGCGCTTCGATCGCATCCAGGAGTACATCTTCCTGCTTGCCATCGGCTGGTGCCTGGCGATTGCCTGGTTTGGCCACCTGATCGGAATGTCTTACGAAATTGCCGCCTTTCTGGCCGGCGTGAGTATCGCCACCAATCCGGTCTCGCGCTTCATTGCCGAGACGCTCAAGCCGTTGAGAGATTTCTTCCTGATCATTTTTTTCGTCGCCCTGGGCGCCGGTTTCAACATGGACATCCTGCCCGAGGTCGTCGCACCCGCCATCACCCTGGCGGCAACCATGCTGCTGCTCAAGCCCTGGGCCTTCGGGTTCACTCTGGCCAGGCACAAGGAGCGGCCGCAGGTCGCGCGTGAGATCGGGCTCAGGCTCGGGCAAGTCAGCGAATTCTCGCTGCTGCTGGCCATCGTCGGCCTGCAAAGCGGGGTGATGAGCGAACGGGCGGCCTACACCATCCAGGCGGCCACGATTCTGACCTTCATCTTCTCGACCTACTGGATCATCATCCGCGTGCCCAGCCCCCTGGCCGTGCGCGAGGAGCTGCGCAAGGACTGAACTCGAGCCCAGGCCGGCGCGGCTGAATGCGATCCATATGGTTGCCGGATTGATACTTCACTGCACCAGGTCCCAGTATGGGCGAGCACTGAAGCGCTTGGAAAGCAACTCGATCAGCAGGCTGACCTTGATAGACAGATGTCGGTGTCGCGGATAGAGAGCGCTCAAGGTGATGTCGGTTGGCGGGTGATCGACCAGGAGCGTGCGTAATTCGCCGGTCTGCAGCGCCTCGCCAGCAATAAAGGTGGGCAGCATCGCAATGCCCTGGTGATTGATCGCGGCGTCGCGCAGGGGCTCGGCGTTGTTGGCTGACATGACGCATTGGATAGCATAGGCCTGTTGGCCGTCTGGCCCGTTCAGTCGCCATTTGCTTCCGGAGTCCAGATAGCCGTAGTGCAGGCAGCGATGGCCGGTGAGCTCGGCGGGCGTGGCAGGCTCGCCCTGGCGCTGCAGATAGGTCGGAGAGGCGCAAAGCACGCGCTTGACGGTCACCAACTCCCGAGTCACAAGACTGGTGGTGGCCTGCGGCTCGCCAACGCGAAGCGTGACGTCGAAACCTTCCTCTATTGGATCGACGAAACGATCGTTGAGTATGAGCTCGACATGAACTTCGGGATACAGCGCCATGTACTCGGCAATGACGCGCGATAGATGCAGCGTGCCGAACGACATCGGTGCATTGACGCGCAAAGTGCCTGTGGGTTTGCCCTGCAAAGACCTCACGGCCGACCAGGCCTCGTCGAGATCGCTCAAGAGCTGGCGCGCACGATCATAAAAAGCGAGCCCCGTATCGGTCGGTGTAACCTGGCGCGTGCTGCGCAGCAGCAGCTGCGCACCGAGCTCACGCTCGAGATTGATGACGGCCCGATTGACCACCGATCGCGACAGGCCCATCTCGCGCGCGGCTGCGGCAAAACCACCTGCCTCGACGACGCGAATAAACGCCCGCATGCCCTCGAACTTATTCATAGGTCCACTGATTGTCGCTATTTTAGCGACAGTATGTAGCTAAATGATCGTATTGTATCTGATACAGAACCAAGTCAGTATATTGTCATCAGCAAACGGCGCAATCAAGCGGAGATCATCATGTTGACAATACGTCATGCACAGGAACGGGGCCGGGCCAGTTTTGGCTGGCTCGATAGCCGTCACACCTTCTCGTTCGGCCACTATTACGACCCCCGATTCATGGGTTTCGGCCCGCTGCGCGTCATCAACGAAGACCGGGTACAGCCGGGTCGGGGTTTCGATACCCACGGCCACAAGGACATGGAAATCATCTCCTATGTGCTGGACGGGGAAATGGCCCACAAGGACAGCATGGGAAACAGCTCAGTGATGCGGCCCGGCGATGTGCAGCGCATGTCGGCCGGCACCGGCGTGCGCCACAGTGAATACAACGCATCGACGACCGATCCGCTGCATTTTCTGCAAATCTGGATCATCCCCGAACGCAACGGCATGCAGCCCGGTTACGAGCAAAAACACTTCACCAAGGCCGACAAGCGCGGACAGTTGCGCCTGATCGGCTCACGCGACGGCCGCGAGGGCTCGGTAACCATTCACCAGGATGTCGATCTGTATGCGGTGGTGCTTGATGAGGCCGACAGCGTGACCTGGCGGCTGGTCGAAGGCCGCAAGGGCTGGCTGCAGGTCGCGCGCGGCGAAGTACAGCTTGACGATCGGCCGCTTGCCGCCGGCGACGGGGTCGCGCTTGAAGGGCCAAGCGCCATCACCATGACCGGCCGGGCCGCAGAGATTCTGGCTTTCGATATGGCCTGATCTGGTGACCGGCTGCACCCGCCCCTCAACCACATCAAACGACCCGCCATCCATTTGAATCGACAACAACCAAGGAGCATTAAAATGAATGTCATTTTCCAGACTTGGCAGCCACGAATCCTGAGCCTGCTTCGAGCAGTGACCGGCTTCTTGTTCATGCTGCACGGAAGCACAAAAATACTCGGATACCCGGGCGAGCAGAGAGGCCCCTTCGAGCTGTTCACGCTCAGCGGGACTGCCGGCGCGCTCGAACTGGTGGGCGGCTTTCTGATTCTGATTGGACTGTTTACCCGGCCAACCGCCTTCGTGCTATCAGGACTGATGGCGTTTGCTTATTTCCTGGCGCATGCCCCGCAGGGTTTCTGGCCGCTGCTGAACGGTGGTGAACTGGCAGCCCTGTACTCCTTCGTGTTCCTGTACCTGTTTGCAGCCGGCGGCGGCGAATGGAGCCTGGACCATCTGCGCGCCAAATCATGACCGTGCGCTAAAAGATGTGAACCCGGGTGACGCCGGCCGGTCTGATGCGGCCGGCGATCCCCGCTTGCAAGTCAGTTGAACCACGTTACCAATTTAGGAGTCACCTAGATGAAACTCACAACCACCCTGACACTCGCTTCGACACTACTCGTTGCCGCATGCGCGACGTCGCAGCGGCAAGGTGACCGGCCAGCGGCATCGAGCGCGGCTGTGCCAGTGACTCATGAATACGTATGCGAAAGCGGCGCGACAATCATCGCTTCCTATCCCGACACGGATTCAGCCACGGTGGACTATCAAGATACGACCTATCGCATGCAGATCGCTGTGTCGGCCAGCGGCGCCCGCTACGTGGGCGGCGGCCTGGAGTGGTGGACAAAGGGTTCGGGGCCGGGCTCCCAGGGCACGCTTTACCGGCACAGCGCCGACGGCACGTCGGGCAAGGCGCTTGAGTCCTGCGCGGCAAGTGAGTCTGGATCGTAAAGTCCGTCCGTGAGCTCTAAAGAACCAACAGGAATATCCGTTTTTTTTGCAGAGGTAAATCAGATGATGAAACTGACCATTGTTCTCACCAGCACGCGCCCGGGCCGGGTCGGCAAGACCGTTGCTGACTGGTTCCACGACCATGCCCGGGCCAACCCCGCCGGGTTCGAGATCGGATTCGTTGATTTGCAGGAGCTCAACCTGCCGCTGCTGGATGAGCCCAATCACCCTGTCATGCAGCGATACGAGCACGAGCACACACGGCGCTGGTCGAAGATCGTGGATAGCTCGGATGCCTTCATCTTCGTGCTGCCGGAATACAACTACACCGCGCCGCCGTCGTTCATCAACGCGGTCGATTACCTGTACAAGGAATGGAATTACAAGCCGGCCGGCTTCGTGAGCTATGGCGGCGTCTCGGGCGGTATTCGTTCGACCGAAACGGCCAAACACCTTCTGACCACCGTGGAAATGGTGCCCATCAAGCAACAGGTGATGATCCCCATGGTTGCCAGCCACCTCGACGATGGCACCTTCGTGCCAGCACATGTACACGAAAAAAGCGCGCAGACCATGCTCGAGGCGATGGCGCGCTGGGCCAGGGCACTGAAAACCATGCGCTGACTCAGCGAGCTGGCAACCCGTCGGCAGCTTGCCGCACCAGCGCCCAGGCGGCCTCGACATGGCGGCGCTCCACGCGCGTCTGGCCGGGCACGATTCTGAGTGCATAACGGCTGCCAAGCCGGGTGTGGGTCAGATAGAGCTTGCCGCTGTCCTGGATCCGGGCCAGCAAGCGCTGGTTGGCCTCTTCGATGGCCTGCTCGTCGTCCATACCGGCCGCCAGCCAGCGAAAGCACACGCAGTTGAGCGGCGCTGGCGCCAGCCGCTCGAAGGCCGGATCGGCATCGATCATCTCCGCCAGCCACTGGCCGTACTCGATATGACGGCGCAGCATGGCCTGCAGGCCGCTGCGGCCGAAGCTGCGCATCACGAACCACAGCTTGAGCGCGCGCATGCGCCGCCCGAGCTGGATGCCCCAGTCGCGATAGTTGCGCACCTTGTCGTCAACCCGGGTCCTGAGATATTCGGGCTGGATTTCGAAGGTGCGGACCAATGATTCGGCGTCGCGCACGTAGTAGGCGGTGCAGTCGAAGTTGGTCGCCATCCATTTGTGCGGATTGACCACGAAAGAATCGACGTGCTCGGCCGAGCCGAGCATCCAGCGAAACTCCGGCAGCAGCAGCGCCGTGCCCGCATAGGCCGCATCCACGTGCAGCCACAGGCCCTGCTCGCTGCAGATCTTGCCGATGGCGTCGATCGGATCGATCGCCGTCGAGCTCGTGGTACCAAGCGCGGCAACGACGCACAGCGGCGTGATGCCTTCGGCGCGATCGGCGGCAATGCGTTCGGCAAGCGCCTGAGGCTGCATGGCGAGCTCATCGTCGACGGGAATCTTGCGCAGCGCCGCCGAGCCGAAGCCGGCGATGCGGACATCCTTCTCGATAGAGGAATGCGCCTCGGCCGAGCTGTAAACGGCAAAGCGCTGTCCGGAAAAACCCTGACGGTTGATCTGAAACCCGGTGGCGCGTTCGCGCGCGCTCAAGAGCGCACACAGCGTCGCGGTCGAGGCCGTGTCCTGGATGACGCCCTCGAACTCGCCCGGCAGGCCCAGCCAGTCGCGCAGCCACTCCATCACCCGCCCTTCCAGCTCCGCGGCCGCCGGTGAGGTCTCCCAGCTCATGCATTGCGCCCCCAGGGTGGCGGTCAGCATCTCGGCGAGCACCGACGGCCACGAGCTGTTGGCCGGAAAGTAGCCCATGAACATCGGGTGTTGCCAGTGGGTCATGCCCGGCACGATCAGTGACCGGAAGTCAGCCAGGATCTCGTCCATCGGCTCGCCGCTCTCGGGACCCTGCACCGGAAGAGCCCGGGCAATATCGCCCGGTGCGGTCGACGAGCGCACCGGACGCTGCTCGAGCGTGTCGATATAGTCGGCCATCCAGTCGACCAGCTCATGAGCATGACGGCGAAATTCGCGGCTGTCCATTCAGGCCGCCCCGCCCTCGTCGGCCGGTTTGGCCGGCTGACGCTCGCGCGGCAGCAGTCGCCGCCGCGGCCGCGGCCGCCCGGTGCGCAGGTAATGCACCACATCCGGATCCTCGGCCACCGCCCAGATCAGCTCGGCCGAGACCGGCGTGCCGCAGAACAGAATGCGATCGCCCGTCTCCAGGGGCTCGTCATCGGCGGGCAGCAGCAGGTGGCGCTCGTCGCGGAGGATCATCAGAACCAGCGCTGGCAGCCGCTGGCTCCGGTCGCGCGGATCGAGCGTGAGCATGCCGGCGTTGAATCGATGCCCGGCGGCAACTGCGGCGGCCAGCGCCGGCGTGCGCTTGTCGCTGACACGACTGCTCCAGAACTCCAGCCGCCGATCGCCCATCAGGGCCTCGATTTGCTCCAGACAGCGTCGGTTCCAGTCCTCGTCTTCTTCCAGCATGCGCTCGATGAAGGCCGGCACCAGCGGAGCTTCGAGCACCGGGCGCACGGCCGAGGCACCGATGGCGTTTACCGAACAGATCAGGTCGCTGCCGGCCTCCTTGAACAGCGCGCGATTGTGCAAATGATTTTCACGGGCGATGACCAGCACTTCCGGATCAAGCATGCGCGCGGTCATGATGGTCGACAGGTTGTCCGCGTCGCTGGCGTGGCTGACCACCACGCCGGTGGCATTGGCAATTCCGGCGCGCTCGAGCACCTCACCCTGCGAGCTGGGCCCGGCAACGCTGCCCGGCGGCCAGAATTGAGGGTCGCTGTCCTCGGCGATGATGCGCACCGCTACGCCGGACCGGTGCAACCGCTCGGCCAGCAGGCGGCCGAAATCGTCCTGGCCGCAGACCAGCCACGGACCGTCCAGGCGCGCATCAGCCTCCCAGACATGGCGCTCGCCGGCACGGGTCAGGCGCTCGTGCAGGCGATAGGCGTGCGGCCGGGTGATGGCCAGCGAGGCCTGAAGCGCAAACTCGGCGGCCGGGCGAATGACGAAACCGGTATCGAACGAGGCCATGTTGCGAGCGGCGGCGGCGGTGCTGGCGCGCGCGGCGACGAACAGCTTCTGGTTGAGCAGGCGCCCGGTCAGGGCAATCTTGAGATTGGTCTCGTCGCTGTCGGTCAGCGCCAGCAGGCCGGCGCACCAGCGGTTTTGCAGGCCGGCCTTGAGCAGGCTGGCCGGAATCGAGGCGTCGTCGTGAAAGGCCGGCACCTCGACCGAATAATCGCGCAGCTGGACTTCGCGAATCGCCTCGGCAGAGATATCGACCACCACTGCCCGGCGCGCGCTGCGGATCAGATTGTCGACCAGCATCGCGCCGCTGCCGCCGTAGCCACAGACCAGGTAGAACGGCGCGCTGATCGCGCGCAGCGAGCGCTGCAGCCGGCGCCGGCTGAGCGCCTCGTGGAAGGCCTCGTCGCGAACCAGCCCGACCAGGCTGCCGATGGCAAACAGCCAGGCGAAAACGGTCAGGTAGATACACACCAGCGTCCACATCCGCTGGGCGTCGCTGAACTCGGCCGGCACCTCGCCGAAGCCGATCGTGCTGCCGGTGTAGCTGACCACATAGAAGGCGTGCAGAAAGCCCATCCGCCACGGTTCGCCGGCCTCGTCGTAGCCGGGAATCAGGGTGTAGCCCAGGGTGGCCACGGCATAGGCGCCGATCAGGACGACCAGCGGCAGGCGCATGCGCTGGAACAGCAAAGACAGCGGGGTGCTGATCACGGCAGCCGAACCGAACGTGCTCAGTGCCGGAAGCGGCTGGTCTCGATGAGCACCACCACCACCGAGACCAGGTTGGCCAGCAATGCGCCGCCAGAGAGCGAAACCACGCTGGCCATCACCGCCGGCGTCAAGCCGGTGTCGGTGGTATACACGGCCACGCCCCAGACCACTGCGGCGGCCAGAAGCTGCAGATCGGCCACCAGGCTCGAGGCCAGCAGCACCGCACCAATGTGGGTGCGCTCGCCAAGCTTCATCACCGTGGCAATCAGGCTGACAACGATGGCGGCAAACAGCTCGTAGGCGTCGTGGTGGTCGGGATTGTCCATCTCGCCGATGAAAAACCCGAAGTTCACCGTCAGGGCCAGCAGAATGACGAACGCAAACAGGACTTTTTCGGTATTCATGCCGCCTTCCGTGCGCGTCGCTGCAATCAGAGGCTACACGGTATCCGACCGCCTGCGGAGGGTCAATTGCCAAGATGGATCGGTGCCGATGACATGCTGCCACAAGCGCTGAGAATCGAGCCTGAGGGAAGGAGCGGACGCGTGTGTTGCTGTGAGCATCTGGTCGATCATGATTTCCGCCCGGAGTGATCCGCAGGACTACAGCAGCACGGCCTGGCTCCGGGCATCGACGATCCCCCGTTTGACGAGCGTTTCGCGAGCGTCTGCGGCGTCCTTCTCGAACCATGCGCGCGCCGAGCCCAGACGAAAACTGTAGCCCCAGGTGTCCATGTCGGCAAACATACGGGACCTGTCCATGCCGGGCAGCTCATCGGCGAGCAGGATCTGCAGGTAGCAGGTTGCGTTTTCGTTGACTTGATCACCGCTGGCGTCGGTGTGGACCTGTTCGCGCATGTCGGGGTGCAGCACCAGCAGGTGGCAGGCTTCGTGCATCAGGGAATGCACCGGCGTGTCGGCTCGGGCGTAGACGGCGCTGCCAATGATACCGGCTTCAGGTTCGCCCCAGAAGGTGCCGGGTATGGGCTGACCGTCGGCGACCACTTCCAGGCTCAGTCCATACCGATTGAGCATGTTTTCGGCAGCGTCCGGCGGCAGCTCGCCCAGGCGCATGACGGCTCGCTCCGAACCGTAAACGGGGGTTGGCTCCATGATTCGATTTGCCCGGCTTTTTGCGGAAATGAAATTTGTCCTGCCCGATCTTCAGCGGACCGGCGTGTGATCGTCAACACCAACCCAGCGGCAAGCGCGAGAGCGGCTTTTCAGTCTCCATGCCCGGTTCCCGGCTTGCTTACAGATCAAGCCTGATGTGAGCGACCATCAGTCTTTCCCGGAACGCCAGATCGAGAAAAGCAGCCACACGCCGCCGACGGCGGCGCCGATGAAGCCCAGGGTACCGAAGATCGGCAGCCCCGATCCGTCCTGCCCTCCCGAGACATTCATGACGATCGCCGAGCCGATGATCAGCGCGGCGGTGACGATGCCGAGCGTCAGCCGGCTGGCCGCCTGATCGAGCTGGTTGCTGACCTCTTTGAGCAAGCGGATATCGACGTGCACCTCGATGCGGCCCTTGCTGGCGTTGCGCAGCAGCCGGCTGAGATCGGCCGGCAGTTCCCCCAGCAGCTTGAGCGTCTGGAACATGCTCTTGCGCATGCGTCGCGCCAGGTTGACAGGCGCGTAGTGGCGGCGCAGCACGTCTTCGATGATCGGTGCAGCCTCGCCGGCCATGTCGAAATCCGGGTCCAGGCGGCGGCCCATGCCCTCGAGCGTGATGAAGGCCTTGAGCATCAGCACCAGGTCCGGCGGCAGCACCAGGTCGTGTTCGCGCAGTACCGCGGTGATATCGCCGATCATCGCCGAGATATCGAGCTGTTCGAGCGGCACGCCGTGGTAGTGGTCGATGAACTCCTCGACATCTTCGTAGAGCTCGGTCTCATCGACGCCGCCGTCCTCGCTCCACTCGACGAGAATGTTTGCAGCCGTTTGGCCGTCGCGCGAGACCAGGCCGTAGAGCAGCTCCGCGACCTCGTGGCGGCGCTGCTCCGATAGCCGCCCGACCATGCCGAAATCGATCAGGCCGATGCGGTTATCGGGAAGATAGAGGATGTTGCCGGGATGCGGATCGGCGTGGAAGAAGCCCTGGTCGAGAATCATCAGCAAGATCGCGCGAGTGCCGCGCTGGGCAATCTCGTGGGTATCGAGCCCGGCGGCCCGGGCAGCGTCAACGTCGCGGCCGGGAACGCCCTCCAGGCAGGTCTGCACATTGAGACGCTCGCTGCTGAATTCCCAGAAGGTATCGGGCACGACGATGCCCGAATCCGTCTCCAGGGCTTCGGCAATGCGCTCGGCGTTGCGGCACTCGGCCTGGAAGTCGAGCTCCAGCCTGAGCGAGCGTGCGAACTGGCGCACCAGCAGGCGCGGCCGATAGTGACGCAGCTCGCTGGTCTCCGACTCGAGCGCTTCGGCCAGGCGCTTGAGCAGGCGCAGATCGGCCTCGATGACCCGACGGATCCCCGGGCGCCGTACCTTGAGCACCACTGCCGTGCCGTCGTCGAGCCAGGCGCGGTGGACCTGCGCCAGCGATGCCGCGGCCAGTGGCTCGTGCTCGACCCGTCCGAAGACCTCCTCGGGCGGCGCGCCAAGATCCTCGGTCAGCTGGGCTTCGATTTCTTCCCACTCGACGGCCGGGGCATGATCCTGAAGCTTGCCGAATTCCTCGAGCCATTCCGGACCGAACAGATCCACACGGGTAGCCAGGATCTGGCCGAGCTTGACGAAAGTCGGGCCCAGCTCTTCGAGCACGCGGCGCACGCGCTCGGGCGGTTTCAGCCTGGCCAGCTCCTCGCCCTCCTTCCAGTGGAGCGCCTTGCCGGCGCGCTGCAGAGTGCCGGCCATGCCGATGCGCTGCACGATATCTCCGAACCCGTAGCGAATCAGAACCGATGCAATGTCCTGCACGCGACCGATATCGCGTGCTGCACTCAATGCCTGCCAGAGCATGCCGTCAATCCGTTTGAAGCAGCGGCTAGTGTACCCCGCCAACGCAAAGCCCCCGGACCGCCGGGGTAGAATCAACAGCATGCAAATCATCAGCCGGCTTCTTCTGTTCAGCGCTGCGGCACTCGCGCTGATTGGCTGCGCTTCCACGCCGCCCGAGCGCCAGGACAACCTGTGCGAAATCTTCGAGCAGGAACCGGGCTGGTACGACCACGCCTACAACAGCGAGCGGCGCTGGGGCATTCCGATTCCCATCCAGATGGCCATCGTGCAGCGCGAGTCCTCGTTTCGTCCCCGCGCCCGGCCGGCGCGAACGAAGCTGCTTGGATTCATCCCCTGGCGCCGGCCTTCCTCGGCCGCCGGTTACGCCCAGGCCCAGAATCCGGCCTGGCAGGAATACCTCGAAATGACCGGGCGCTCGGCCTGGTTCACAAGCCGGACCAACATGGGTGACGCGCTCGATTTCATCGGCTGGTACAACTACACCAGTCACCGGCATCTGGGCATTGCGCGCAACGACGCCTATCGGCTGTATCTTGCTTACCATCAGGGCCGAACGGGCTACAAGAGCGGCGCCTGGCGGGGCAAGCCCAAGGTCAAGCAGACCGCCCGACAGGTCGCCGAGCGCGCCGAGCGCTACGCCCGTCAGCTACCGGCCTGCGAAGACGGCCTGCGTTGCGCAGTCTGGTGGAAATTCTGGCCGTTCTGCCGCTGAAGCACGACCAGGTAGAGCCACCCGCCGAGCGCGCCGGGCAGGCTGAGCAGCACCAGGCCGGTCCATGTCCGGGCGGCGGCGATCACCGTCCCCGGCAGCATCACCTCCATTGCCAGCAGCGCCACCACCGGCGCGGCAAATCCGGCCAGCGCGTGAAGCGGGATTGACAGCGCCGGCCATCGGCGCGCCAGGCCGTCTGCCACCGGCAAAGCCACCAGCAAACCGGCAGCAACGATCATGGCCCAAAGCGGGGCAAAGCCAAGCAGGTCCTGCCACGTCGTCGCCAGCCTTTCGCCGACATCCACGTCGACACCCAGCCCCGTTATGCGGGCGATATTGAACTGGGTCTGGATCACGCTGCCGGCCAGGGCGGTGACCAGTACCGCCGCCACCCAGGCCGTCAACCACCTCAAAACCTTCATGGCCGCGCTCCACGCTGTTTGGAAGCAACAGATTATCAGTCCCTCGCTGCCAGTCTGCTATCTTTCGGTCAATACCCGCCGTGGAGCACGCCATGATCCGGATTTTCCTGCTTTGCGCTCTGTTTCTGGTCTGTGCCGCCCTTCAGGCGAAGCCGCTGACCGTCGAAACCTTCGTCGACGGCCTCGAGCACCCCTGGTCTCTGGTCTTTCTGCCCGACGGTCGGGCGCTGGTGACCGAACGTCCGGGCAGGTTGCGGCTGATCGATGCCGATGGGCGCCTGGTTGAAGCGCCCGTGAAAGGCACGCCAGAAGTCTACGCAGACAGCCAGGGCGGCCTGATGGGCCTGGCCCTGCACCCGGACCATGCCGACAACGGCTGGATCTATCTGACCCTGGCGCACGGCAGCGCCGGGGCCAACGCCACGCGCGTGGTGCGCGGACGCCTGACCGACGGGCGCTGGAGCGACAACGAGGTCCTGTTCACCGCCAGGCCGTGGAAGGATACGCCGGTTCACTACGGCGGCCGCATGGCCTTTCTTCCCGACGGCACGCTGCTGGTGAGTATCGGCGACGGCTTCGACTACCGCGAACACGCCCAGCGCCTCGACAGCCACCTGGGCAAGATCGTTCGCATCGGCGACGGCGGCAGCGTACCCGTCGACAACCCCTTCGGGCGGCAAGAAGGCGCCCGGCCGGAAATATTCTCGCTGGGCCACCGCAACCCCCAGGGCCTGGTGGTTGAACCCGATACCGGCCGTATCTGGTCGCACGAGCACGGCCCGCGCGGCGGCGACGAACTCAATCTGATCGAGGCCGGGGCGAACTACGGCTGGCCGATCGCCACCCACGGCGTCGACTATTCCGGCGCGCGGGTCACGCCCTACACCACCCACCCCGACACGGTCGATCCCCGCATCGACTGGACCCCGTCCATCGCGCCGGCCGGCATGAGCATCTACCGCGGCAAACTCTTTGCTGATTGGCACGGAGATCTGCTGATCGCCAGCCTGGTCGAACAGACCATCCGCCGCGTCGTCATCGACGGCGCTGGGGTGGTCTCCAACCAGCCGCTGGGCCTGAAACTCGGCCGGCGTCTGCGGGATGTGCGAGTCGGGCCGGATGGAGCGGTGTACGTGCTCACGGATGAGAGTAAAGGCGAGATATTACGCATATCCCCTTGATTTATCGTGTTATTTACATTGATATCGCATGCTGGAAGCGGCGTGTCTTCGAAAGGACAAAGTCAAAGTCAAAAGCAGTTTCGCCCGGGCCCGCTTCGCGGGGTCTTGCGGCGACTCACTTTTGCCAGTCGCGGCAAAAGTAAGCAAAAACGCTCTTCAACTTCAAAGTCCCACGCTCGGTTACTTCATAGGGTTGGAAACTGCGGGGGCTGGCCCCTTCGGTTGGCGGGCTTCGCGACGGCCCGGCCGGTCGCGTGGTGCCCAGGATGATTGCCGAAAGTGGCCATGGGAAAGATCGGGCGGCTTGGGCTCAAGGCGGCTACACCGCGCGCCCTGCGCGCGCCGACTGCAAGGGAATGGCGCCGGTAGACGAGGTACCGGACCGGTACCAACGCAAGCAACGCATGTCCAGACCCGCCACGTTGTCCGTCGGGGGCGTAGCCCCGACCTACGCAGATCACGCACATATCCCGCAACACCCTGGGCCCAGTAGGTCGCGGTTACATCCGCGACGAACGAGGCGTCGGACCGGCACCAACGCACCCAGCGCGTGCCCGGAGTCGCCACGTCACCCATGGCACCGCCGGCCAACCTGCCTAGTCGGAAGCGGAAGAAGCCCGCGGGCGGTTGCGATAGCGCTGGTAGAGCCGGCGCTGGCGATCGCGCGAGAAGTCGTAGCGCTCACCATCGACCCAGGCACCCAGCACCTGCGTGGTCGCTTCCAGCGGCGAGCCGTCGGTGGCGAAGAAGGTGGCGCGTTTGCCTGCCTCCAGCGTGCCGAGCTCGTCGCCGACGCCGATGATCTCGGCCGGCCACTGGGTCACGCTCTTGAGCGCGGCCTCTTCCGACAGGCCGAATGCCGCGGCCATGCCGGCCTGAAAGACGATGTGCCGTGCGTTGCCCGCGGTAAAGGCCGAGCCGCCGTCGGTAATCGCGAAGCGAACGCCAGCCTCGGCCAGTCGCCCGGCCGCCGCGTAGGCTTCGTCATAGGGCTCCCAGGCACGTTCGGGCATGACGTGGACGCCGGTCAGGATGGCCGGCGTGTCGCTTGCCGCCAGACGCTCGCCCAGGTGCTGCAGATCGGGACCGCCGACGAGGACGACATCTTCGAAACCCTGTTTCTCGGCCCAGTCGAGCGCGGCGTTCATGACCTTTTCGCTGTCGGCGTGCAGAAACAGGCGCATCTCGCCGTCGAGCAGCGGCCCGAGCGCGTCGAACTGGTCGTTGGCTGCCGGTCGCGGCGTGCCCGATTCGCGGTAGGCCCGCATCGCCTTGTGCCAGGCTCGCGCCTGGTCGAGCACCTCGTCGATCAGGCGCAGGTCGTCATCTTCGGCGTCATCGGCCGCAGCGCGCGGGAAGGCGATGTGCATGCCCGACGGCGCGACGAGCGTCATGTCCTGCCAGTTCCAGCCCATCAGGCTGATGACCGCCGAGCTGCCGCGAATCAGCCCGCCGGTGGGCATCACGTGGGCCGTCAGCAGGCCGCCGGTGACGTTGGGCGCGAACAGCATGGAATCGTGGTTGACGGCGATTTCGGCGCGTATGGCAGCGTTGATCTTGCCGGTCTCGGTGGTGTCGTCGGTGCCGGCCACGCTGCCGATCTCGGTCAGGCCCAGCACCGTGCCGGCGTGGACCAGGCCGGGGTACAGATGCCGGCCGTCCAGTTCGACGATAGTGGCGTCATCGGGCAGCTCGACGGAATTTCCGATGGCCGCGATGCGGCCGTCATCGACCAGCAGCGTGCCATTGTCGATCGCCGGCCCGGAGACCGGATGCAGCGTGGCGCCGACGTAGGCAACGCGTTCGGCCAGGGCCGGTGTGCCAGCAATCAGCAGGACCAGTGCAGTCAGGGTGAAACGTGTGGCGATGCGATTCATGTTCAGGCTCCTCCCAGCAGCTGGCGCAGGACGGCGAGCCCCGGGTCGGGGTCATCGGATTCGGACGGCTCCCCGGCCGCTCCATCGTCGGCCTCGTCGCCGTTGTCGTCGGCCTCGTCGTCGCCCGACTCATTCTCGGCGCGCACCGCCGCGATCAGCGCCTGGCGCTCGCTCTCCCGGTCTTTTCGGGCCTGGAGATCGCGCTCGCGGTCGAAATACAGGCGACCGTCGATCCAGGTCTGGTCGACGCGGCTGGTGACCGACAGCGGCGGGCCGTTCCAGATCACGATGTCAGCATCCAGGCCCTCGGCCAGGCGGCCGATGCGATCGTCCAGGCGCAGCTGTTTCGCCGGGTTGGCGGTGACCAGCTTGAGCGCCTCGTGTTCGTCGAGCCCGCCGTAGCGCACCGACTTGGCCGCCTCGATGTTCATGCGCCGGGCCAGCTCCGGGTTGTCGGAATTGACGCTGGTGAGCACGCCGCGATCGTGCATCAGCGCCGCGTTGTAGGGGATGGCATCGCGCGCTTCGTACTTGAAGCCGTACCAGTCCGAGAAAGTCGACGCGCCGGCGCCGTGTTCGGCGATCTCGTCGGCCACCTTGTAGCCTTCGAGCACGTGATGCAGGGCGCGGATGGTGAAGTCGTGACGCTCGGCGGTTTGCATCAGCGCCAGGAACTCGTCGGCCCGGTAGCCGTGCGAGTGCACGTCGATTTTGCCGTCGAGAATGGCGTTGATGACCTCCATCTCCAGATCCGGGCGCGGCGGCACCGCGTTGCGCCCCCCTTTCTCGGCGTGGCGGCGGGCGTACTCGCGCGCCTGCTGGAACTTCTGGTCGATGATCTGGCTGACGCCCTGCCGGCTGTCGGGATAACGCGGCGTGTCCGACTGCCAGTTGCTCTGCTTGGGGTTTTCGCCAAGAGCGAACTTGATCACGCCCGGCTGGCCCTCGACGATCATGTCGTCGGGATCGGCGCCCCAGCGCAGCTTGACGATCACGTTCTGCCCGCCGATGGCGTTGGCCGAGCCGTGCATCAGCTGCATCGTGGTCAGCCCGCCGGCCATCTCGCGGTAGATGTTGATCGACTCGGCGTTGATCACATCGGCGATGCGCACCATTGCGGTGCTGATCAGCGAGGACTCGTTGACCCCGCCGGTAATGGCCGAATGCGAGTGGGCGTCGATCAGGCCGGGCGTGACGTGACGCCCTTCGGCGTCGATCTCGAGCGCGCCGCGAGGTGCGTTCAGATCCTGCCCGATGCGCCGGATCTTGCCGCGTCGGATCAGCAGGTCGGCGCCTTCCAGGACTCCGGCCTCGCCGGCCGTCCACAGCGTGGCGTTGCGGATCACAACGTGCTCCGGCTGCTCCGGAATGTCGCTCATCCAGGCTTCGATGTCGTGTGCGCCGGCCGCCGTGGCGACCAGCGCAAACCACAGGCCGGGAAATATTCGCGTGAACTTGTTCATGCTGAATCCTCCACTCCGTCAGGGCCGCTGCTGCGCCGTCCGCGCACCTTGAAATCGCCCTGCGAGCTGGAGCCGCTGCCGCTTCCACGCTCGCCTTCGATGTCGAGGAAAAAGGTGAGCGCGCCAGGCATGCCAAGGCGCGAACCGTCGATGCGCACAGTCAGGCGGCTGCCCGAAACACGTGCTTCGGACAAAGGCATGGTCGTGCCCATGATCTCGAAACTGCCCGACAGGCTGGTGGCCTTGCCTTCGAGCTCCAGCAAGGCATCGATATTGCCCATGCTGCCGGTCACAAGCGTGATCTCCCAGCGACCGGCGGGTTCGATTTCCGGCGGCTCGAGATCCTGCAGCACGTTGCGCCGACCATCGATCCAGACCTCCTTGAGCGTAGGCGAGTCGACCAGCAGCTCGCCGTCGACCAGGACGAAATTGGCCATGTAGCCCGCGGCCAGCCGGCCGGCACGATCGTCCATACCGAGCATCCGGGCCGGCTCGGTGGTCAGCGCCGCCAGCGCGCGATCGGGATCGAGACCCCGCTCGATGGCTTTGGAAACATTGGCGAAAATGGCGTCCGGGCTGCCGTGCGGATGGGTGGTGAACACCACCGGCAGGCCGGCATCCATCACCCGGGCCGGATTCTCCGGCGCCTGCTGCCAGTGCCTGAGCTCGGGCAGGCTGACATCGCGCTCGTTCTTGTCGACATCGGGCGGGTCGGGAAAGTCGAGCGGCAGGATCTGGCCCAAGCCGGTCTTGGCCAGAGAATCGAGGCGCTGATACTCGCGCCCGTGGCCGGCCATCCAGGGCCGCAGCTCGTATTCTGCCGCAACCGAGGCCACGCGCAGGGAATCGAGCATGTCGGCGGCCTCGAACACCACCGGCATCTGGCCGGCCAGCACCGGCTCGAGCGCCGCAATGCCTTCCAGAAACTCAGGCCGCGGCTGAGCCGGGTTGCGCTGCCAGGCCGCGCGGGCGGCCACCTGCCACTGCGCGTCGGCCAGCACCTGGCGCAGCAGGGCCACCGAGCCCATCAGCGAGTTGGGAAAGCCGCGGCCGGAGGTGCGCGCCTGCAGGGAGATGTGCTGGGCCAGTTCCGGATCGATCAGGTTTTCGGCCAGGCCGCCCTCGCCCAGGTTGACCAGCGCGCTCGCCCCGCGCACCAGTCCGTCTTCGGGCGCCAGCGCAGCGGTCGTGAAGCCGGCCCGGCGCAGGGCCTCGACCCGCTCGAGCGGCCAGAATGCCGACTCCAGACGGCGCTCGGGCGTGATCAGCGGATGCGGATACCGGCCGGGCTCGAGGCGCTTGTCCGATTCGTCATCTTCATCCTTGGCTTCGTCGTCACTGCTGGCAAAAGCGACCGGAACATAGGCATCGATCAGTCCCGGATAGACGTGTATATCGCTTTCTTCCGGATCGTATTCGTGCACTCGCGCGTCCGGCGGCACTTCGATATCGGCGCCGACCGCCTCGATGATACCGTCTCGCACCACGACAGTGCCGTTGCTGACGGCCTCGCCGGGCGCGGTCACCACGGTCACGCCGGTGATGGCATGCACACCGGGCACAGGCTGGCGCAGCACCGGCTCCTGCGCGGCGACCGGCAACAGCCAAGCCGCGAATACAAGCAGTAAAACCTTCTTCAAGGCCGATTCTCCCTTACTGAAATTCGGTGAAGGTAAACACGCGCGGACCGCAACACAAGGGCCGATGGTCACGGTTGGTATCAACGGCAAGCGCTGCTGTGTTGCGTCACGTCGTGTTCCAGCGTGATCACTTGATCGCCTCACGCGCCAGCGGCATGGTCATGCAGCGGCAGCCGCCGCCGCCGCGTGAGAGCTCGGCGCCGCCGATGGTGACCACCACACGCTCGTCGGGGCCGATGCTGCGCCCGCCCTCGATCAGCTCCGGGGCATCGACGATGCTGAAACCGGCCCGGTCGAGCGCTTCGATGGTATAGCGGTTGTGGCGGTAGCCCAGGATCTGGCCCGGACCGAAGGCGAAGAAATTTGCGCCGCTCGACCACTGCTCGCGCTCCTGGTGAATCTCCTGCTCGCCGCCGCAGTTGATTGGCGCGAGTTCGACCCCCAGCGCGGACAGTGCAGCGAGCACGTCGCGGTGTTCGGTAATCTTCGCATCGGGGCCGCCGTTGAATGCACAGTGAAAGGCGCGTGAGCGATTGGGGCCGGTGATCAGCGGCGGAAAGACCACGCATTTGTCGTGGTCGATCATGGTGAAGATCATGTCGAGGTGAATGGTCGCCCGGGTCTTGGGAATCTCGACGACGATGAAATTGCGGATCGGCCCCTTGGCGGCAATCGAGCGCATGAGCTGGTCAATGCCGGCCACCGAAGTGCGCTCGCTGTAGCCGATGACAGCCAGGTCCTTGCGGATGACCAGCAGATCCCCGCCCTCGATGGTGACCTCGGAGTTGCGGTTGTCGGTGCCGTCGAAGTAGAAGCCGGAAAAGCGAATGTCGGGGTGGTACTTGAATACCGCCTTGAGCAGCAGCGCCTCGGCTATCCGCGCCCGGTAGGCCATCGAGCCGATGATGATGTGATCGTTGACGCACATCGTCGCATCGCGGGTGAAGAAGGCGTTGGGCAGAGGCGGAATGGCGTAGCGTGAAGTACTCAGGTACTTCTCCAGGCTGATCGATTTCTTCGGCGTGCCTTCCACAAGCTGGCGGGCCAGATCCCGGGCCGACAGATCGAGCAATTCGTCGCGCACCTCCGGTGAGTCGTACAGTTCGCACAGGGCCTGCACCAGTGCCTCACAGACCTGCCCGTCCTCGAGCACCTCGACCAAGAGATCGCGCAGCTCGATCGTGCGACAGACCCGGTCGAGCACGCCCTTGAGCTGGCGGTGCTCGCCGGTGGCCAGCTCCAGGTTGAGAATGTCGTCGTAGAGCACTTCGGCCGCGGTCTGCGGCGTCATGTTCTCGATTTCCTGACCCGGCGTGTGCACAACCACGCTGAGCAGGGGGCCGATTTCGGAATTGACGCTGATATCGATGGGCATTGTCTGGAAACAGCCTGCCTTTGCGGTGAAACGTTCTGGGCAAGCTACAGCAAGCCCGCTGAGGCTTCGGGATTATACCCGTCGCACGGGTCGGGCTGTTCGCCAGACAAGTTGCAAGCGACCCGACACCCTGCCAGTATTCACACTTTTCAGGGCCCAGGGAAAGGTATCGATGGACGAACCCGAGCAGGTGCCGTTTCCACGGCTCAGTCGCTATCAGATTCTGTGGATTCTGGCCGGCCTGGCGGCTGCCGGCTGGCTGCTGTGGCTGCTTGGCCCCGTGCTGACGCCGTTTTTCATCAGCGTGCTGATCGCCTACATCGTCAATCCCATCGTCGGCTGGCTCGAGGACATGAGGATGCGCCGCGACCTGGCCGTAAGCCTGGTCTTTGCCCTCGCCTTCGTGCTGATCGTGATCGTGCTGCTGATCGTCATACCTGTGCTTGTACGGGAAGTGGCCGACTTCGTCGGGCGACTGCCGGGCTATCTCGACGCCGTGCAGAAAAACCTGCTGCCGTGGATCGAGGCTCAGCTTGGCATCGAACTCGATCTTCAGTCTTTCGATGTCGAGGGGGCGCGCAAGCTGATTCAGGAGTATTTCGCCAATATTGCCGGCGCGGCAGGCAACATGCTCAGCATCATGACCCAGTCCGGCGGCCGTTTCCTGGTCTGGATCAGTTCGATGATCCTCATTCCCCTGGTCACCTTCTACCTGCTGCGCGACTGGCGATTGCTGATGGATACCCTGCGCGACATCCTGCCGCGCAACATCGAGCCGACCGTGGTCGAGCTGACCGAAAATTGCGATGAAGCCCTCGGCGGCTTTCTGCGCGGCCAGTTGATGGTGATGATCAGCCTCGGCCTGATCTACGCCATCGGCCTGTGGATCGTGGGCCTGAACAATGCCATCGCCATCGGCATGATTGCCGGCCTGGTCAGCTTTGTGCCCTATCTGGGCGCAATCATCGGCGTCTTGCTGGCCGGTGGCACCGCCGTCATCCAGGACTTCAGTATTTTCTTTCTGCTGTCTGTCGGCGCAGTCTTCGTCGTCGGGCAAATGATCGAAAGCTTTGTCCTCACGCCCAAACTGGTGGGCGACCGGATTGGCCTGCACCCGGTGCTGGTGATTTTCGCGGTCATGGCCGGCGGGCAGCTTTTCGGCTTCGCCGGCGTGCTGCTCGCCCTGCCCGCGGCTGCGGCCGGCACGGTCATCGTGCGCTTCGCCTACAACAACTACAAGCAAAGCGAGGTCTATCGTGCAAGCGAGGCAGTCGAGTCGGAAGAGGAATCCGTGAGGCAGGAGAGCAAGAGCACGTAGCCGCCAGGCGACAGGCCCTGATCACCGGCAAGCGCAGGTGAGCGAGAGATTGTGGTGCCCGGAGCCGGACTCGAACCGGCACGGAGTTGCCTCCGAGGGATTTTAAATCCCTTGCGTCTACCCATTTCGCCATCCGGGCCTACGGCTGAATGTTATCAAAAGGCGTCAATTCACAACGGTCTTACAAATCAGGCCGGCTGCCGGTACCATTTCATGGTCCGCAATCCGAGTTTGCCGCCATCAGCAACGCCTTTGCCATCGCCACCGTCAGTTGCATTCTCGTGCTTCTGATCGTCCTGGGCCTGATCGAAGCGCTGGTCCACCACCGGGTTCTGCGTCGTCTGCCCATGCGCGTGCACGTCAATGGCACGCGCGGCAAGACCAGTGTTGTGCGCCTGATCTCGGCCGGCCTGCGCGGCGGCGGCAAACGGGTCTGTTCCAAGACGACCGGTTCCTTTGCCGCCGTCACCGGGCCCGACGGCGAAGACTATCCCCTCCATCGGCCCAACCAGCCCAACATCATCGAGCAGATGCGGGTGATGCGCCGGGTGGTCGGATTCCGACCGGAGATCCTGGTCATGGAATGCATGGCCCTGCAGCCGAACTATCAGGCCTTGACCGAGCAGCAGATGGTGCGTTCCACCCACGGCGTCATCACCAATGCCCGAGCCGATCATCTGGACGTGATGGGCCCCGGGGCGCCGGATGTGGCGCTGGCGCTGGCCGGCACGGTTCCCTTCGGGGCCCGACTGTTCACTGCCGAGCGCGAATACCTCGATACCTTCCGCATGGCCGCCGAGGATCGTGACAGCGAACTGCACGCGACCACTGCCGAAGATGTGGCGGCCATCACGCAGGAGGAAATGGCCGCCTTTCGCTATGCCGAGCACGCCGAGAACGTTGCGCTCGCGCTCGACGTCTGTCGCGCGCTGGGCGTCAGCCGCGAAGACGCCCTGGCGGGAATGCAGCAGCTCGCTCCCGAGGTTGGCGCCACGCGCGTCCAGACCGTCGACTTTTTCGGTCGCGACATCGTTTTTGTCAACGCCTTCGCCGCCAACGACCCCGACTCGACCGAGATGATCTGGGAGAAGGTCATCGATCACTACGGTGAGGGCCGCTTCAAACTGGCCGTCGTGAACTGCCGCTTCGACCGGCCGCAACGTTCACAGCAGCTCGCCGAGGTCGCCGCTCGCTGGACCGCGGCGGATCACTATGTGCTGATGGGCTCGGGCACCCTGCTGTTTGCCCGGGCCGCCGTTCGCGCCGGCATTCGGCCCAGCCACATGACCGTGGCCGAGGGACTGGATCAGCATGAGCTGTTCGAAACCGTCCTGGAACATACCGACGGTCCGGCGCTGATCGTGGGCATGTGCAACGTCCACGGGGGCGGCGCCGAGCTGGCCAGGCAGTTCAACAACCGGGCAATACGGAGCCAACCACTATGATCCTGCTCAACCTGCTGGCGGTGTCGATCGGCATCGGCCTGCTCGTCACCCTCCTGCTGGTCGAAGTCTTCGGTCTGGCCGCCGGCGGCCTGGTGGTGCCCGGCTACGTCGCGCTCAAACTGCTCCAGCCCTGGAGCATCGCCATGACCCTGCTGGCCTCCTACATCACCTTCATCGCGGTGCGAACGCTGTCGAGCTTCATGGTCGTCTACGGCAGACGCAAGACCGGCCTGATGATTCTGTTCGGCTACCTGACCGGATCGCTGATCGACATGAGCATGGGCGGCGTTCTGAGCTTTCCGACCACCGAGACCGGAGCAGCCGTCAGCACGGCAGGCAGCGCCACGCATTTCACCTATTTCGAACTGGGCGTCATCGGCTATATCATCCCCGGCCTGATCGCCATCTGGTTCGACCGACAAGGTGTGGTCAAGACCCTGGTCGGACTGATCGTATCGGCTGTTCTGGTGCGTCTGATTCTGGTGCTGATCATGCCCGATGTCCTGATGAGCTACGAGGCCGAGCAGGCGCTCAACCGAGCTGATCTCACGACCGTGGTGCAGGAGATGTTCAGATGATCTCAGGCTTTTCCAGGAGACAAAAGCTCTACTGGCGTCCTTCCGAAATTCCAGTCAGCGCCCTGCTCCTGCTGGCGGTTGCCGCCATTGCCGCCTTGCTGGTGGTCGAGACATTCAAACGCGAGACGGCCACCGATTACTACGACGAAATGCTCAACGCATCGCGCCTGGTGCAGCAGGGCATCGAAACCCTGCGGCCCATCCGCGGCCGTATCGAGCCGATCAACCCCGACGTCGATCCGCTCCGTTCTGGCCTGATCGGCGTCGCGTCCTCGTCGATCACCAGCAACAGCGGTCATCTCGAGGCCAAGCAGGCGACCATCAACCCGAACTGGGCGGCGGTGGCCATCCGGCTGCTGGCCGAGGCCGGCGTCAAGCCGGGCGACCGCGTTGCCGTGGCCGTATCGGGCTCGTTTCCGGCGCTCAACCTCGCGGTCTACGCTGCGCTCGAGTCGATGGATGTGACACCGATCGTGATCGTCTCCGGCTCCGCATCGCAGTGGGGCGCCAATGTCCCCGGCTTTGCCTGGATGGACATCGCCCGCAAATTGCGCAACGCCGAGCTGATCGACATGCAGGCCCGGGTCGCGACGCTGGGCGGTATCGAAGATCGCGGCATCGGCCTCAGCGAGCGCGGCCTGGAGCATATCCGCCGGGCCGCTGAGCGCGCCGGAATAGAAATGATGGTGCCGGAAAGCTATGACGCCGCCGTGGTCGAGCGCATTCGCATCTACAACCAGGCGGCCGGTGGCCAGCCCATCGCCGCTCTGGTTAACGTCGGCGGTGGGACCGCCACGACCGGCCCGGGAAGCATCGACCACCATTTCGGCAGCGGGCTGCTGCGAACGGCGCCCGCGGCCGCTTTTCGCATCCCGACCGTAATGGGTCACTTTCTGCAGGAAGGCGTTCCGGTCATCAACTTTTCCGGCATTCGCAGCCTGGCCACCCAGTTCGGCCTGCCCTACCCGCCGCAGCAAATGGAAAGCGTGGGTTCGGGCGGCGTCTATCGCGCCGAATCCTACCAGCGCTGGCTGGCCGCGCTGATGATCGTGCTCCTGCTCGGCCTGACTGCCCTGATCATGCGCTCGGCCAACATCGCCCTGGCCGCGGGCCAGTCCGGGCGCAAGAAGGATGCCATGAAGCCGAAGGTCTGAAGCGAGCCGCAGTCTCCCCGGCTTGACCTGTCGGTATTGGCTCAATAGATTGTGGGGCAAGGGGCCTGATTCATGACGACAGGAGATGGCAGTGACTCGAATGGTGGTGTTGGCGATTCTGGCTTGTGTCGGCGCGGGCGCTGTGGATGCGCGCCAGCCGGTGTCCTTTGACCATGCCGTCGAGGCCCACGCAGCCGGCGAACTGGAGGCCGCGCGGATCGCGTTCCAGCGCATGGCCGGGGCCGGAAAGGTAGAGGCCCAGTTCAACCTGGGCGCCATGCTGGCCAACGGCGAAGGCGGCCCGGCCGATGTGGTCGAAGGCGCGCTGTGGATTACCCTGGCGGCTGAAGCCGGCTTCGGTGCGGCCGAACGTGGTGTTCCCGCCATCGAAGATGCGCTCGATGAAGCCGAAAGCCGCGAGCTCGAGCGTCGTCTGCCTGAATGGCGCGAACGCTTTGCCAGAGACGCCCTGCTCGAGCGCTACACGCCCGAGTTCTGTGACGACTGCCAGGCCAGCGAGACCCGTGCACGGAGCGCAGAACAGATTCCACTCGCCCACTTTACTGAAAGGAAGCGCCTGACCGTGTCGCGGCAGGCGCCCCGCTACCCGCGGGAAGCTGCCCGCTCAAACACCATGGGTGTGGTGGTGATCGGCGCCTGGCTGAACGAGGAGGCAGAGATCGAGCAGCCCCATATCCAGTTCGCTGACCCGGAGGACGTATTCGACCAAGCGGCCCTGCGGGCATTCTCGCGCTGGAATTTCGAGTGGGCGGACACGCCGCCCGAAGGTGCCCCCTTCTACATCACCCAGAAAATCAGCTTCCGTTTGGACAGTGCCGGGCAAAGGGTCTTCGACAGCATGACCTTGCGCCGGCTTCGCAAGGAGGTCCGCAACTGGAAGGAGGACGTATTGGCCGCCTACCAGGCCGCCTGGGCGCTGGATTTCATGGACGAGGAAGTTGATCCGGACAACCCGGCTGCATACGTGGAGGTAACGCACCAGGCCGCGCTGGCCGGTATCATTCGCGCTCAGCTCGACCTTGCCGATCGCTTCCGGCACGCCGCCGGCGTCGTCGAAAGCACACAAGCCAGCCACTTCTGGCTCAAGCAGGCAGCCTTCGAAGGCGTTCCTCGGGCCCAGTTCCTGCTGTCACTCAAGGACGCCATCGACCCGGATTTCGCCGCGGCGCTGCGAGCCAGCGCCGCGGAACAGGACTTTCTGCCCGCGATACTCGCACAGATCCGCCACCAGGTCGAAACCGGGGAGCAGGCCAACCGCGAGGCACTGGCCTCGCTGATCGACCGCCTGCCCCGGCAATGGCGGAAGCGCTACGGAGAAAGCGAAACGATGCGCCGCGCCGAGGCCCTCGCCGCGCGATAGCAGTCAAGTACGCAAGAGCCGGCGAAGCACCGGCTCTTGCGGGTCTTGCGAGGAGATCTTGCGAAATCTTGGAGGCCAGGCCCGGAATCGAACCGAGGTACGCGGCTTTGCAGGCCGCTGCATCACCACTCTGCCACCTGGCCGGATGCTTGTCAGATTCTACCCCACGAACGCGGTCGGTTTTTTCGGATCGCACCGGGGTCTGACGAAAAAGGCCCGGATGCTCCCCGGGCCTTTCTGGAACTGGAGCGGGAAACCGGACTCGAACCGGCGACCCCAACCTTGGCAAGGTTGTGCTCTACCAACTGAGCTATTCCCGCAGAAGAAGAGGATTCTAGCCCGACAGAATTTTCTGTCAACCCCTGCCGCATGTTTTTTGCCTGTTTCGGGCCCGAATGGCGAATTTCGGCCATGGAGCTTGCGTCTGGCTCAGAACCTGTCAAAATAACGCGGTTTTAATACTTTGAACGGGAAATATGGCCAAGGACGAACATATCGAAATGGAAGGCAAGGTTCTCGATACCCTGCCCAACACCATGTTCCGCGTCGAACTCGACAACGGACACATCATCACCGCCCACATCTCCGGGCGCATGCGCAAGCACTACATCCGCATCCTCACCGGCGACCGCGTCAAGGTCGAGATGACGCCCTACGATCTGAGCAAGGGCCGCATCACCTACCGCATGAAGTGATCTGACCGGCCGTCCATTCGCCTAGTCGGCAACCGGTGCCGTGGTTGCCGTCGAGCTGCGGCAGACCAGATCGAGCCCGCTGCCGTCGTCGCGGACGCTGACTTCGACTTCCCCGCCTTCGGCCAGGTCGCCGAACAGCAGTTCGTCGGCCAGGGGCCGCTTGATGTGGTCCTGGATGATGCGCTTCATCGGACGGGCGCCCATCTTCTCGTCGAAGCCGTGTTCCGCCAGCCACTGGCGCGCGTCGGTGCTGATCTCGATGGTCACGCCCTTGTCGGCGAGCTGGTTTTCCATTTCCATCAGGAACTTGTCGACCACCTGCAGCACTACCTCCATCGGCAGTGAAGCGAACTGGATGATCGAGTCCAGCCGGTTGCGAAACTCCGGCGTGAACTGTTTCCTGATCGCCTCCATGCCGTCGGTGGTGTTATCCGACAGCGTGAACCCGATCCCGCGCCGGCTCATCAGCTCGGCACCGGCGTTGGTGGTCATGACCATGATCACGTTGCGGAAGTCGGCCGTGCGGCCGTTGGCGTCGGTGAGCGTGCCGTGGTCCATGATCTGCAGCAGCAGATTGTAGACATCGGGGTGCGCCTTTTCGATTTCGTCGAGCAGCAGCACCGCGTGCGGTGTTTGCGTGACCGCCTCGGTCAGAAGCCCGCCACGGTCGAAGCCGACATAGCCCGGCGGCGCGCCAACCAGGCGCGAAACGGTGTGGGCCTCCATGTATTCGGACATGTCGAAGCGGATCAGCTCGATGCCCATGGTCATGGCCAACTGGCGCGTGACCTCGGTCTTGCCCACGCCGGTCGGGCCGGCGAACAGAAAGCTGCCGATCGGGCGATCGGTATCAGCCAGGCCCGAGCGCGACATCTTGATGGCCGACGACAGCGTGGCGATCGCCTCGTCCTGGCCAAAGACCACCATCTTGAGGTCGCGCTCGAGGGTCTTGAGCGCGTCGCGGTCCGAGCGTGAAACCTGCCTGGGCGGAATGCGCGCCATGCGGGCAATCACTTCCTCGATCTCGTTGACGCCGATCTGCCCGGCGCGCTCGTCTTCGGGCTTGAGGCGCTCGCGCGCGCCGGCCTCGTCGATCACGTCGATGGCCTTGTCGGGCAGGTGCCGGTCGTTGATGTGGCGCGACGACAGGGTCGCTGCCGCCTCCAGGGCCTCAGGCGTGTAGGTCACGCCGTGATGCTCCTCGAAGCGGTGCTTGAGACCGCCCAGGATCTCGATGGTCTCGCCCACCGAGGGCTCGACGATGTCGATCTTCTGGAAGCGGCGCGCCAGTGCCCGGTCCTTTTCGAACACCCCGCGGTATTCCTCGAAGGTGGTCGAACCGATGCAGCGCAGCTCGCCGTTGGCCAGCACCGGCTTGATCAGGTTGGACGCGTCCATGACGCCACCCGAAGCCGCGCCGGCGCCGATGATGGTGTGAATCTCGTCGATGAACAGCACCGACTTCTCGCGCGATTTCAGCTCGGCCAGCACCGCCTTGAGGCGCTTTTCGAAATCACCCCGGTACTTGGTGCCGGCCAGCAGCGCGCCCAGGTCCAGCGCCCAGATTTCGGCGTCGTGCAGGACTTCAGGCACCTCTTCGCGCACGATGCGCAGCGCCAGGCCTTCGGCCAGTGCCGTCTTGCCCACGCCGGACTCGCCGACGTAGAGCGGGTTGTTCTTGCGCCGGCGACACAGGATCTGGACGGTTCGCTCGACCTCCAGGGCCCGCCCGATCAGCGGGTCGATCTTGTCGGCCCGGGCACGCTCGTTGAGGTTGGTGGCGTAGCTGGCCAGCGCGGACTTTTCTTCGTCCGCCCCGCCCTCGGCCGCCTGAGCGGCTTCCGCGCCGGCCTGCGGGCCGGCCTCGTCGGTTCTGGCAATGCCGTGCGAGAGGTAATTGACCACGTCAAGGCGCTCCAGATCCTGCTTGCCCAGCAGATAGACCGCGTGCGAGTCCTTTTCGCTGAATACCGCAACCAGGACATTGGCGCCGAGCACTTCCTTCTTTTCGGCCGACTGCACATGGTAGAGCGCCCGCTGCAGCACGCGCTGGAACCCGATGGTGGGCTGGGTATCGCGCTGGTCGCCGTCGGAGAGCACCGGCACCGATTCATCCAGCACCTGCTCGAGCTCGTGGCCAAGCAACTGGGTATCGACCCCGCAGGCCAGCAGCACTTCACGCGCCGAGGCGTTGTCGAGCAGCGCGAGCAGCAGGTGCTCCACGGTCAGGAACTCGTGGCGCTTGCTGCGGGCCGTGTGGTAGGCCTGCGAAATGGAAAGTTCAAGTTCCTTGCTGAACATCTGGACAACCTTGCGCGAGCGACAGATCTGCGTGCTTTGAAATAATTGAGACTGCGGAGCCTCCGGATGATTCCATGCGCAACATCATTGCCCGGTCTCCTCCAGGGCGCACTGCAGCGGATGGCCGTGCTCACGGGCGTAGTCGTTGACCATCACGACCTTGGTCTCGGCGATCTCGTAGGTAAAGACGCCGGCCACGCCGCGACCGCGGGTATGCACATGCAGCATGATGCTCGTGGCCTTGTCCCGCGACAGGCTGAAAAAGCGCTGCAGCACCTCGACCACGAACTCCATCGGCGTGTAGTCGTCATTGAGAACCACGACCTTGTACAGCGGCGGCTTGCCCACCTTGGGCCGCGCTTCCTCAAGCGCGAGGCCGTCGTCTCTGCCGGGGCCAAAAGGATGCTTTTTTTCGCTCATCGACTGCTGCGGTGAATGCCATGAATCATGACCATCATACTGCGGCAGCCGTGGGGGGTTTTCAAGCGCCGCTGACCCACCCTGTGAAGGCGCTCGCCGCACCAGCGCTTCACAACCGATCAGGCGTGGTATAAACTCGATTCACGAGGGGACAAAACTGGCTGATGCCGGGGACTGCATATGAGTACGCGCCAATCCACCCTCGCGAACCCTTCACGGCGAGCCCTGTTCAAATCCCGCGTCAAGAACCGGACCCTGATACGGCAGGTGGTTGCCCGCCAGACGTCCCAGCGGCCCAACGACCTCTCCGACGCGACGGTGACCCCGCCCTTTGCGGTCCGTGTGCTCACGCGCATGGGCTTTGGCCCGCGCCGGACCGAGCTGGCGCCCGAACCGGCTGGTGATCCGGACCAGATATTTTCCGACCGGTTTCAGCAGTCGGATCTGCTGGGCAAGGACGATGTGGCCTATTTCGAGGCGCTCGGCAATACCGACGACGAGCGCCTGCAGCGCTACGTTGACGAGCAGCTCCGGGACGATCTTCCCGACCCCGAGTGGGAGCAGCGCAAGGCGGCCTACCCGGCCAGCTTCGATATTCTCGACGAGCCCCTGTCGGTCACCTACTCCGAGCGCGAGTGCCAGGGATTTTCCCAGTACGTGGCACCGCAGCGCCAGGTCGAGCGGGCTGCATTCACCCGCGCCTGCTATAGCCGTCGCCAGCTCTTCGAGCTGATGGTTGATTTCTGGCACAACCATTTCAACGTATTCAGTGGCGGCGACGAAGACATCTATGTCTCCTGGGCCGACTGGGACCGATCGGTGATCCGGGCCCACGCCTTTGGCAACTTTCACGACATGGCCCAGGCCAGCGCCAGGCACCCGGCCATGCTGCACTACCTGGACAATTACGCCAACAAGGCCGGGGGATTCAACGAGAACTACGCCCGCGAGCTCTTTGAGCTGCACACCCTGGGTGCCATCAACTACCTGGGCAACGAGCGGCCGCTGGATGTCCCGCCCCTGGCCTCCAACCCGTATGCCGGTCTCGACGATGCGCTGCTCGACGCCATCGGCTACGGTGATCCTGCGCGAGAAATTCAAGGCGCCTATACCGATGAAGACGTCTACGAGGCAGCCCGCGGGCTGACCGGCTGGCGCTATGACGACGAAGACATCGATGATCCAAACGGCACCTGCATCAGCGGCGGCACCGGCGCATTTTTCGTCGCCGAAGGCGAGCACGACGGTGGTGCAAAAGCCATCCTGTCGCGGGGTGTCGGCCTGATCCCGCCCGACCGCGGTGCGCTCGAGGATGGCGAGGTCGCCATCAAACTGGCCGCCTACCATCCGGGAACGGCCCGCTATGTCGCCCTCAAGCTATGCCAGCGTCTGATCGCCGACGACCCGCCCGAGAGCGTGATCCAGGCCGCCGCCGACACCTTCTACGCCAATCGCAAGCACCCGCGCCAGATTGCGCGCACCCTGCGCACGATCCTGCTGTCGGCCGAGTTCAAGGACCCCGCCAACTGGGGCAAGAAAATCAAGCGCCCGTTCGAATACGCGGTCTCGGCCATGCGCGCCGCAGTGTGCGACTACACCTGGCGATATGACGATCGCGACAGCGACCAGCTCCTCAGCGCCTACGCCGGTGCGGGGCAGCGACTTTACTGGTGGCGCACGCCCGATGGCTATCCCGATCAGCGCCCTGCCTGGATGGGGTCGACCACCCTGGTGCAGAACTGGCGCGCCGTCGACTGGCTGCTCGACGAGAACGACGACGACGACGCCGACCGCGTGATGCGCGTGATCGACACCACCCTGGCGAATTTCCCGGGCAATCCGACGCCGCGCGAGCTGGTCGCCTTCTGGTGCCACTGGATTCTGGGGTTCACCCCCGATGATGGCTGGGTCGGCGACGTCGGCACCTACTACGTCCACGAGCCAACCGCCCTGGGGCGGGCCTGCATGCAGTTCATCACCCAGCAGTTTCCCCTGGGCGAGGAAGACGCCCCGGCCTACCCGGCCGATCAGCCGATCCCGCGCGAGGAGCTGCGCAACGACGACTGGCCTAATCGCTGGCACCGGCGCCTGCGCGGCACGGTCCAGGTGATCCTGTGGTCGCCCAACTTCATGCAGCGCTGAAGGAACATCCCATGAACAAACGGATTCTCCGCCATCTCAATCCCGGACTGAGCCGCCGGCGCTTCCTCCAGATCTCGGGCGCGGCAGCCAGCACCGCTGCGCTGGGCCTGACCTTTGCCCCACCGAGCTTTGGCGGCTCGGCCGACCAGAAAACCCTGGTCTATATCTTTCTGCGCGGCGGCATGGATGGCCTCAGTCTGCTGCCGCCGGTCGCCGGCGCCGATTACGGCTACTACATGGATGCCCGCGACCGCACCCGGATCGACATCAACGACTCCGACCCCGCCCGCCGGCCCATTCCGCTGGCCAATGGCCAGGACCTGGGTTTCCATCCATACTGCTCGGGCCTGGCTGGTATCTACGGCGACGGCGGCCTTGCCGTGGTGCAGGCCGCGGGCCACCCGCCCAACACCTTCACCCGCAGCCACTTCGATGCCCAGGAGCAGATCGAGCTGGGCCAGCCCCTGATCGTTGGCGGCACCGGCCAGTCCCTGCCGGCCTCGGGCTGGCTGACGCGCTACCTGCAGACCGCCCCGGGCGTGCCGGCAGCCGACGCGGTGTTCACGGCAATGGTGTCGAGCTCAACTCCGCCGGTGAGCCTCGGCGGCTGGGCGGACGTGGCGACGCTCGATTCACCCGACAGTTTTTCTCCGAACTCGAGCCAGTTCGGCAACACCCACCGCGCCGTGCTCGGTTCGCTCTACAGCGGGACAGGAGAGCTCGATATCGCTGCCGGCGCGGCGCTCGATGCGGTGGATCTCATCGCCAGCCTCGATCTGGAGAACTACAATCCCGGCGGCGGCGTAACCTATCCGGACAACAGCGAAGGGCGCGATCTGCGCCTGGTTGCCCAGTTGATCCGCGAAAATCTCGGAATCGCCTGCGCCACCGTTGACACGGGCGGCTGGGATACGCACAACAACCAGAGCGTTTTCGGCGGCGGCTTCGGCTCCAATATCGCCGACCTCAGCGAGGCTCTGACCGCGTTCTATCGCGACCTGGAAGGCGCCGGCGTCATCGACCGGGTCGCAGTCGTGGTGCAAAGCGAGTTCGGTCGGCAGATCAAGGAAAACGCCAACTACGGCACCGACCACGGCCTGGGCAACCCGATGCTGGTACTTGGCGGCGGCGTCGCCGGCGGCCAGGTGTACGGCCCAACGGCGGGAATTGCGCCCGGCGCGCGCGTCGGCGACAGTCTGGAACCGCAAACCGACTTCCGCAACGTGCTCGGAGAAGTCGTCGATCTGCTTGGACATCCCGACCCGGAACTCATCTTCCAGGATGCGTCCTTCACCTACCAGCCGGTGGGCTTTTCGGTTTGATCCTTCGGTTGATCGGCGCCGCACTGATCGTCACGGCGGCGCCCATGGCGCGCGCGCAGGCGCTCCAGTGCGCCGACCTGTCCGGCACAACTCCGGTCGAGAACGTCCGCTTCGACACCGACGTGCTGCCAATTTTCGAAGACACACTGCTCGACTGCACCGGCTGCCACGGCACATCGGCCAATCTGGCGCTCGATCGCGGGCCGGCCAGCCACGGCGAGCTGTTCTGCGTCAACACTCAGGGCAGCGTGCCGGAGCCGCCCGGCAAGCGTGTTGTGCCGGGGGCTCCGATGGAAAGCTGGCTGTATCTGCGCGTGGCCTGTGACGACCCGGGCAATCCCGAGTTCCGCATGCCGCGCAACGAGTGGACGTTGACAACCAGCGAGCTGCGCATCATCCACGACTGGATCATGCAGGGTGCCCCGTCGGCCGCAACCGTCTTTACCAGCCGCTTCGACAACCGCGGATTCTGTCGCTGACCGGCTTTGGAGTCAAAACCCTGTGTCCACGGAAAACACGGAAACACACTGAAACACACTGAAACTTGAATGGAATACCATCAACGGCCGCGCCTGCAACGCTTCTTTCCGACTGACGGATCATCGTCCGTGCATTCCGTGTCTTCCGTGGATTTCAGGTTTTGAGTTTTACCGCTACGCACTCTCGGCGCTGTCGAACTGATCTTCCTCGGTTGATCCCGAAAGCGCACCCAGCGAGGACTCGCCGCCGCTGATCGCCTGAGCCAGCTCGTCGAAGTAGCCAGTGCCGACCTCGCGCTGGTGACGCGTGGCGGTATAGCCCTGCGACTCGGCCGCGAATTCTTCCTGCTGCAGCTCGACGTAGGCCGACATCTGGCGGGCCTTGTAGCCGCGGGCGAGCTGGAACATGCTGTGATTGAGCGCGTGGAAGCCGGCCAGGGTGATGAACTGGAACTTGTAGCCCATTGCGGCCAGCTCTTTCTGGAAGGTCGCGATCTCGGCATCCGACAGGTTCTTCTTCCAGTTGAAGCTTGGTGAGCAGTTGTAGGCCAGCATCTTGTCGGGATATTCAGCCCGGATGGCCTCGGCAAACTGCCTTGCTTCGCCCAGGTCGGGTTTGGCGGTTTCACACCAGACCAGGTCGGCATACGGCGCGTAGGCCAGACCGCGGGAAATCGCCTGGTCCATGCCGGCATTGGTGCGGTAGAAGCCTTCCGAAGTCCGCTCGCCGGTGATGAAGCGATGATCGGCCTCGTCGATATCGGAGGTCAGAAGCCCCGCACCCATGGCGTCGGTGCGCGCAATGATGATCGTCGGCACATTGGCAATGTCGGCCGCCAGGCGGGCGGCCACCAGCTTCTGCACCGCCTCGGCAGTGGGCACCAGCACCTTGCCGCCCATATGACCGCACTTCTTGGCCGAGGCGAGCTGATCTTCGAAGTGAACCCCGGCGGCGCCGGCGTCGATCATGTCCTTCATCAGTTCGTGGGCGTTGAGCACGCCGCCGAAACCGGCTTCGGCGTCGGCCACGATCGGGGCAAACCAGTCGATCTCGCCCTCGCCTTCAACCGACTGGATCTGGTCGGCGCGCCGGAAGGTGTTGTTGATGCGGCGCACCACCGCCGGCACGGAGTTGGCCGGATAAAGCGACTGGTCCGGATACATCTGGCCGGCGATGTTGGCGTCGGCGGCCACCTGCCAGCCCGACAGGTAGATGGCCTTGAGCCCCGCGCGCACCTGTTGCATGGCCTGGTTACCGGTCAGGGCGCCGAGCGCGTTGACGAATTCGTCTTCGTGCATGCGTTTCCACAGCTTTTCGGCGCCCATCCGGGCCAGGGTGTGCTCGATGGTCACGCTGCCGCGCAGACGCACCACTTCATTGGCGTCGTAGGGGCGCTCGACATCCTTCCAGCGCGGACTTTCCAGCCAGTCGCGCTCCATCTCGATGATCGGGGTAACGTCCTTGTTCATGGTCTTGCTCCGGTAAGGTAAGTCATTCAGTTCAGTCCAGGCGCTCGTAGCCCGGCAAGGTGAGAAATTCGACGAAATCGTCATCGGCGGTAACCTCGAACAGCAGTTCGCCTGCGCGCAGGAAATGGCCGCTGGAAAAGACTTTGTCGCCGACATCGGCACGAATCTTCTCCAGCTCTTCGCCCTGCCAGCGCCGGATCAGGCCGAGATCGATGTTGCGCCCGTCGTCGAGCATGCCGCGGGCGTGGCGCGCCCATTGCCATAACTGGGCGCGGGCAATCTCGGCAGTGGCAGCGTCTTCCATCAGATGGTTGATCGGCACGCAGCCCTGGCCGGCCAGCCAGGCGCCCATGTAGCGGATGGCCACGTTGATGTTGCCTCTCACACCGGCCTCGGTAATGGTGCCGCTGCATGGCGCCAGCAGGTCGTCGGCGCTGACGCTCACATCCTCGCGCAGGCGATCGAGCTGGTTCGGCTTGTCGCCAAGGTGCTTGTCGAAAATTTCCATCGCCAGTGGAATCAGACCCGGGTGGGCCACCCAGGTGCCGTCGTGGCCGTCGCCGGCCTCGCGTTCCTTGTCTTCGCGAACCTTTTCGATGGCGGCCGCGCTGGCTTTTTCGTCGCCCTTGATGGGAATCTGCGCGGCCATGCCGCCCATGGCGAAGGCGCCGCGGCGGTGGCAGGTCTTGATCAGAAGCTTTGAGTAGGCCTTGAGGAAAGGCACCGTCATGGTCACCTGCGCGCGATCGGGAAGCACTTTATCAGCATGTAGCTTGAACCGCTTGATATAGCTGAAAATATAGTCCCAGCGCCCGCAGTTGAGCCCGACGATACGGCTCCTGAGGGCGTGGAGAATCTCGTCCATCTCGAAGACCGCGGTGATGGTCTCGATCAGCACCGTGACCTTGACCGTGCCGGGCTCGAGATCGAGCGCGCCCTCGATATCGGTCAGGACGCGCTCCCACAATTCGGCCTCGTGGCGGCTCTCGAGCTTGGGCAGGTACAGATAAGGGCCGCTGCCCTGGTCGATCAGCGCCTGCGCGTTGTTATAGAGATACACCGCCGCGTCGAAGATGCCGGCCGGGACGGCCCGGTCGTCGACGCGGGCATGCTTTTCGTCCAGGTGCCAGCCGCGCGGGCGCACGATCAGTACCGCCGGATCGGGTTCGAGCCGATAGTGCTTGCCATTTTCGGCGGTGAAGTCGATGGTTCCGCGCACGGCATCGAACAGATTGACCTGGCCGTTGATCATGTTCTCCCAGGTCGGCGTCGAGGAATCCTCGAAGTCGGCCATGAAGACCTTCGCCCCGGAATTGAGCGCGTTGATGATCATCTTGCGATCGACCGGACCGGTGATTTCCACGCGCCGATCGCGCAGATCGGCGGGAATCGGGGCTACTTTCCAGTCGGATTCGCGGATTTCGGCGGTTTCGGCGGGGAAATGCGGCACCGCGCCGGAATCCAGGCGAGCCTGCAGCGCCTGCCGGGCGGCCAGCAGCGCGTCGACGCGACCGCGGTATCGGTGGCTCAAGCGCACCAGAAGCCGCCGCAAGCCGTTTGCAAATAGCGGCCGGGCCGCGTCCGGCAGCTCGGCGGTCAATTCGAGTGGGCTGGCGTCCGCCTGCTCGGGATCGTGGTGCTGCGATTGGCTGTTCATCGGCTCCGTTCCGTGACTTGTGCACGAAAAGCCTAAGGCGCGCCCGCAGTATTTGTCTAATTAAATCTTTTGATTCTGACTATCAGGTTATGCAATACTTGGTCGCAGCCATCCGAAACCCTTCGGGGAGCAACCCACCGTGGCCACCTACAAGGGCAATCTGCTCAAGCACCTGCGGGCCTTCATCCAGACCGCGCGGGCAGGCAGCGTCTCGACGGCGGCCGAACGGCTGTTCCTCAGCCAGCCGTCGGTCAGCCAGCAGATCCGGGCGCTGGAAGACGAGCTGGGCCGTCCGCTGTTCGAGCGCCACGGCCCGCGTTTGCGGCTTACCCCGGCCGGCAAGGCCCTGCTGGAGATGGCGCGCCCGCTCATCGAGCGGATCGACGCCCTGCCCGACGAGTTCCAGCGCCGCTACGGTTCGCTCGATACCGGTGAGATTCGCATCGCCGCCGGCGAGTCGACCATCCTCCACCTGCTGCCCTCGCTGATGATGCGCTTCCGGCGCAAGCATCCGGGCATCTTCGTGCACCTGCACAACGTCACCGGCGCCGACGGGCTGGGCATGATCCGCAACGACGACGTCGATTTCGCGGTCGGCTCCATGCTCGACGTGCCCGACGACATCGACTACCGCCCGATCTGGCACTTCAACCCGGTGCTGATCACCAGCCGCGACCATCCGCTCTCACGCCGCCGCGAAATCGACCTGACCGACATCAGCCCCCACGGCCTGATCCTGCCGCCCAGGCGCCTGAGCACCTATCAGCTCGTCGATCTGGTCTTCCAGAAGCACGGCCTGCCCTTTCGCGTCAACCTCGAAGTCGGCGGCTGGGAAGTCATCAAACGCTATGTCGCCTTGGGCATGGGCATCTCGATCGTGACCAGCTTCTGCCTGACCGAAGCCGACCGCCAGCAGCTCGTCGTGCGCGACATGAGCCGCTATTTCCCCCGGCGCTCCTACGGCGTCGTACTGCGCCGCGGCGCCTACCTCTCGCCCCAGGCCGAGCGCTTCATCGACCTGATGAGCCCGGATCTGTTCGGGGAGTGATTTGTCCTTGAGAGGGGTCGAGTGTGGAGTTGCCGCGGGCGGCGCCATTTCCTTAACGCAGCTCAGCGCACACGGCGACGGCACCCAAACGACTCCGTGCCAGCCGCATCCCATGCGCCGTTCGCCCCGCATTTCCCGCATCGCAGCCACCGCTCGCCGCCCCAGCCACCTTGAACTCTGAACCGCTCCAGTTTGTTCGGGGAGTGAAGCCGACTTTGGTTGGCGGGGCGTTGGTGATAATAGAACGTGGCGGGCATCACGGTCGTTCACTGCCTTGGCCTGTGGCGCCCGCTAATCCAGGGGAATCGCGGCAAGCACCTCCAGCCCCGGCACGCGCGAGAAATCTTCCACGTCTCGAGTCAATACGCTGAATCCGTGAGCGACTGCAGTCGCCGCGATGAGCAGATCGTGGGCGCCGCTGCGCGAACCCGCGTCCAGTTGTGCTGCGTGCAATTGCGCATGAACCCGGGCAGCTTCGGTGTCCAGCGGCAAAATCGGGAACCCGGAGACGATCGCTTCCACATACGCCAGCCGTCTGTTGCGACGCGCGCCAGAGTCCGCCCGATGAACGCCGACCAGCAACTCCGAAACGGTAATGGTGCTGATGAACAAGTCTTCTTCAGCCGGCAGCCCGGCCAGATCAATTGCCCGTTCGTTGCGTTCGAAGGCAATGAAGACGCTGGTATCGACTAGGACTCCCACGCATCGTCCTCGGGGCCGCGATCGGCCACCTCCACATCGGCAGCGAACGCCGCCGCGTCCTTGTCCAGCCTGGGCAATCCGGACAACAACGCATTGAGGTCTTTGAGCTTGACCCCAGCGCTCGGTCGGACCGGCATCAGCCGCGCCACCGCGCGCCCCCCGCGGCTGATCACCACGGTTTCGTGACGATAGGCGACTCGGTTGAGCAGGTCCGAGAAACGACGTGCCGCTTTAGTGGCTGTAATTGATTCCATGAAACGATCACTCGTATATCAAATAATCTGATAATAAACCGCATCGCCCGAAAGTCAACGCCCCAGGCCGAATGCCTCATCGATCTGATGAATCCCGATCTGTTGGGAGAGTGATTTTTCTGTGTAAGGGGTCGAGCGTGGAGTTGCCGCGGGCGGTGCCCGGAGAAATGCGCCTCTGGATGCCGAACGCCGCCGGAGAAGCGTCATGCTCGAGTAGCGTCAATGTGCCAGTACGATCACGATTGGCGCCTGTTCATCACTGACGCCCCAGACAAACGCCCGCGCCGCGCCAATGCGGAAAGACATGAAGAAGGCTTCCGCGTCATCCAGAAACGCATTTCTCCGGACACCACCCGCTCTGACAGGGTGGGTGGCCCTTCCCGGCAAGCAGCCAACTCCAACCTCTCCGGGCGGGGAGTGGTGGCTGCGATGCGGGAAATCGGGGCGCGGAAGTGGTACAGACGTGGCCACGTATCAGCCTGCACCACAGTTCCCCAGAAGGCGTCATTTCCTTAACGCAGCTCAGCGCACACGGCGACGGCACCCAAACGACTCCGTGCCACCCGCATCCCATGCGCCGTTCGCCCCGCATTTCCCGCATCGCAGCCGCCACTCGCCGCCCCTGTCCGCTTAACCCCCCTTATTCTTCAATGCGGGCTAGAAAGAGGTATGGCGTGTCAATTTCTG
>CAYUPK010000019.1:0-50122 GCA_964446675.1 uncultured Wenzhouxiangella sp. | reverse complement strand
ATCTGGCGGTAGAGCTCGCGATCATGCATAAAACTGGACTCGAAATGGGGCCAGCCGGTAGCCTATCCGAACCGGTCAGCCCACACAAAATCGGGAAGAGCCAAGAATTCTTCACTGAATCAAGTGGGTGGCCGGCATTTTGAACTGTTGTCGGGAAGTGGGGAAAGGTGTGCAGGTAGAAGTGGGTCGTCGCATTGAATCGCTGGCCAGCGCCGATCCTACGCCCGAACAATGCCCTGAAGGTACAGAGTCAAAATCACTTCAAAGACTACTCAATTCGACGAAAAAGTCCTGGTTTGTCCTGAACTGCTCTTGGTTAGGACCGGCATTCCCGAAATATGGGTCCAATAAAGGGGATTCGCTCGAGTTTTTGAAGGCGCTTGTGTCTCTGACCGCCAACCCAGACCGGGCTTGAACGGTAGGAAGTTCCACTTCGTGGCGGCAGCTTCGAGGGCTGGTGTGGTTTCCAGGCCCATTCGGACGAATAGCTGCTGAAAAAGGGTTCAAAATCGATCGACAAAGATTTCAGGTTTAAGAAAAACGAAGCAGGTTTCGGAGCCGGGGTCGGGAAGTTGCTTTGCGTCAGTTTCCGTGGCCAGCGCGCCTGCTGCGGCGAGGGGCTCAGTCTTCTTGATGCGCGTTGATTCCGAAGTTGTGGAGCGGAAGCGTTGCGCGGGGCAGGTTCATGCGGTTGCATTGCGAGGCAACGAATTCTCGCCAGAAGGGCCCGATGTGGAAGTTGAGGCCTGGTGGTTGTCGTTTTCTCCGGCGTAGCGGGTGCCGGAATGGTAGGCAAGCAGTGAGACCAGATACTGATTCAGGCTGATGTTTTCGTGGTTGGCCTGCTCCGCGAGGCCGCGATGGAGTGTTTTTGGGACGCGAAGGGTAATGCGACCGCTGTAGTCGTCTTCGACGGAAGCGGGCTCGGGCATCCGGCGGCCTCGCTCAGCCATGATTTCCGCGGTGGTTTCAATGGTGTCCACGGCCAGCTCGTAGGCTTCTGCCCAGGTTTGGCCGAAATCCACAACATCGGGCAGTTCCCGCACACGGGCCTCGAACAGCTCCTGGCCGTCGACTTCAAGCTGGCGGATTGTGATGGCGTAGGAATTTGCGTTCATCTGTTGCGATCCTCCGTGATCTTTTGCAGCTCGTCTTTGTGCTGTCTGATCAGATTCAGGATTGACCTGACGTAGTTTCGTTTAACTTCAGGGTCTTTGCCGTGGCCGCATGTGTAGCTAGCAGAGAAGAACTCTTCCGGGTCTGGATGCGTGACCACTTTATGCCCCTGTTTCCTGCCATCGCGCACCTCGAAGCCCAGCGATTCCAGGATCTTCTGCAATTCCCTTCAACGCAGCGACGCGCCGGCTTGCTGGAGGGCATGAATGGCCTCGGTGACTGTCAGGTATCGCCCATCATGACACTGTATATGGTGTCATACGCAAGTGTTTTCCATTCGTGAAGTTTCATTGCCATAACAATCTGATTTTATTGAAAAAGCGTTTTCTGGTTAAGTTGCGCGATGTCATGAAATCAGGTTTCAGAGAATGCAAGGTCCCGGATCGGGGTCCGGGATGATGCTTTGCGTCAGGTTTCGGGTTCCGGGAATGGCTTTGGCTTGCCTTTGGCTTTGCCGCGTGGGTTTGGTGCCGCTCCACGTGTGGGATCGCGGTCTGGAGACCGCTCCCACTGTGCTCCTGGTTATTGGGCCATTTCTTCTCTCAGGCGCTGGATCTCGGCGGTCAGGGCCTCGTGTTCTTCGAGCTTTCTCTGCAGGAAGCGCTTGGTCAGGCCGGCTTTTTCGCTCAGGCCGCTGGGGGTCAGCTGGTAGATGTAGCGGGCCTTGTGCTGGCTGCGGCGGAAGTTGGCGGCCTTGATGAGGCCCTTGTCGACCAGGGCGCGCAGGCAGTAGTTGACCTTGCCCAGGCTGATGCCGAGCTCGCCGGCGAGCTCGCGCTGGGTCATTTCCGGATTCTGCGACAGGGCGCGGAGGATCTGGAAACGGGTTTCGGTACTGGGTTTGGGGCTTTCGGGCACGCTACCGCCATTGGGTGCGGCCCCAATGGCCCGGAGAATCGGCTTGTGCGGCTTGTTCAAGATTGAACACCGCCGGCTGCAATCCGGGGGCTGGATGATCTGGATCAGTGTTCGGGAATCGCTGGATTTGGGTCCCCCCGGGTTTTCCAGCGTTGTTTCGATTCTAGTGAGGGGGTGGGGGAGTGTCAACGGCTGGTTTCGCGTTCTTGCGTTCTTTGGTTCGGGCGTTCTTTCGTTCCGGTCAGCTCGCCTTCGGCTTTGCCGTTCTAAAAGAAGGGTTCAGGGTCCTGAAAGAAGGTTTCAGGGTTCAGGTTTCAGGTTTTCGGCTCGCCTGCGGCTTTGCCAATTTCCTGGGTTTGCGCGTTCAGGTCGTTTCAGGTCGTCGGTTGGGCTGACGGGATGCCCAGGCTGGTTGCGGCTGCGGCCAGCGTCTGGTCGAGGGTGACCATTCGGCTGCCGTGCTCGGCGCAGATGGCCAGGTGCAGTGCATCGCCCGCCCGTAGCCCGGTGTGCTGTTGGTCGGCGAATCTGGCCGCGGCGCGGAAGTTTGGGCTGCTGACGGGCACAACGGTCAGGCTACGTTCCACCAGTTGCGCGAACACGGCCAGGCATTCGGCTCGATGTTGGACCTGGATCTGTCCGGTTCGCAGTTTCAGTGCCAGGGCGCTCGAGAATTCGGTGATGACCCAGTCGCTGATCAGCAGGTCGCTCGGCGGCTGCGCGGCCAGCCAGTTCTGGGCGGTCTCTGTGTGCCGTTCGTTGCCCAAGGCGGCCACGAGCACACTTGTATCCATGTAGCAGGGGCCGGCGGTCAATATCGCGCGTCGTCGCGCAGATCGCGCATCAATTCGCCAGCGTCCTGGTCGGCCCGCGGCAGTCGGCGCGTCAGGCTTCGCAGGGCTACGAGGTCGATGGGCTGGCGTGTCGCCGGGCTGGCGGTCAGTTGAGCCACGACTTTTCCGCGCCGCGAGATGGTGACCGTTTCGCCGGCCCGGGCGCGTTCGATCAGCTCGCTCAGTCGGGCCTTGGCGTCTTTCAGGTTGGTGGTTGGGTCGGTCATGGGTTGATGGTAGTTACTTTTGTGGTTACTTGCAACTCAAAAACAGGGGGTTCCGGGTTCGGGGTTCGGGGTTCCGGTTTTCGGCTCGCCTGGGGCTTTGCCGGGGTGATGCGTTGCGCTTTGCTCCACGCATCCTACTGGTGGGCGCTAGAGGCGCTGGTCCGGGAGTTCCTCGGGTAGGGCGCTTTTGAGGTCGTAGATGACGCTTTTTTCCTTCAGCCAGCGTTTGATGCCGGGGTTGGCCAGGTTTGCGAATTGATCGTGCGCTACGCACAGGATGGCGGCGTCGTAGGCTTTGGCCGCTGGTTCGGTTATCAGGTCCAGGCCGTATTCGTGTTTTGCCTCGGCCGGGTCGGCCCAGGGGTCGTGTACGTCGACTTGCAGGTTGTAGCCTTTCAGGCCTGCGATGACGTCGACGACGCGGGTGTTTCGCAGATCCGGGCAGTTTTCCTTGAAGGTCAGGCCGAGCACCAGGACCTTTGCGCCGACGCGGTAGCAGCTTTTTGCGGCCATCAGCTTGATCATTTCGCCGGCGACGAAGTGGCCCATGCCATCGTTGGTGCGCCGGCCCGAGAGGATCATCTGCGGGTGGAAGCCGATCTGCTGGGCCTTGTGGGTCAGGTAGTAGGGGTCGACGCCGATGCAGTGGCCGCCGACCAGGCCGGGCCTGAACGGCAGAAAGTTCCATTTGGTGGCCGCCGCCTCCAGCACCGAGGTGGTGTCCAGGCCCATTTTGGCGAACAGCATGGCCAGCTCGTTGACCAGGGCGATGTTGACGTCGCGCTGGGTGTTTTCGATGACCTTGGCGGCTTCGGCAACCTTGATCGAGGGCGCGCGGTGGGTGCCGGCGGTGACGATCGAGGCGTAGAGGGCGTCGACGAAGTCGGCTGCTTCGGGCGTGGAGCCGGAAGTGACCTTGACGATGTCTGCCACGCGGTGGGCCTTGTCGCCGGGGTTGACGCGTTCGGGGGAATAGCCCGCAAAGAAGGTTTCAGGTTTCAGGTTACAGGGTTCAGGGGGCGGCTCGCCTTTGGCATCGCCCGATGATTGTCTTTGGGGGTTCCTGAACCCTGAACCCTGAACCCTGAACCCTTCTTGGTCGCGATCGAATGCGCACTTCAGGCCGGATTCGATTTCCAGGATGGGGACGCAGTCGTCTTCGGTGCAGCCGGGGTAGACGGTGGATTCGTAGATGACGATGTTGCCTGGTTCGAGGGCCTGGCCGGCGATTTTGCTGGCGCCCTGCAGGGGGCGCAGGTCGGGGCGTCTGTAGTCGTCGATGGGGGTCGGGACGGTGATGATGTAGATGCGAGCCCCGGCGATGTCGGCCGGGTTTTCGGTCAGCTCCAGGTTTTTGGCCACTGCCTGGAGTTCGCCGGTTTCCACTTCGCGGGTGGTGTCCCTGGATTGCCTCAGCTCCCGGATTCGGCTTTCCTTTATGTCGAAGCCGATCACCTTGTATTTCCTGGCGAATTCGACGGCTAATGGCAAACCGACGTAGCCGAGGCCGATGATGGCTATTTTCGCCTCGCCGGCGTTCAGGTCGGAATGGAGTTTATTGAAGTGGGTTGGCATGGGGGGGTCAGGATTAAGAAAGGGTTCAGGTTTCAGGGTTCAGGGTTCAGGGTTCAGGGAAGACATTATGGCTTGTTGTCTCGGGCTTGGTCCGGGGCCTTTCGTTTGCTGGTGCCTTCGGTTGGGAGGTCCCGGCTCTTCGCTTCGCTGCGGCCGGGATTGCGCTTTGCGTCGGATTCAGGGGTCAGGGAAAGAAAGGGTTCAGGGTTCGGCATCCGGGGTGTTCTGGTCGGATTCACTGATTCTGTTGGCTCTGGTTCTTGCCAGGCCGTGGAGCATGGCGCCGATTTCTTTGCATTCCTGGATGATTGTGGCTGTGCTTTCGTCCTTCAGCAAGCCGGATGCGCTTGCGATGTAGGCCTGGGTTCGGAGTCCCGCTGCGGAGCCCTGAGCAATTTTGAGGAACCGAATGAAGTCCTTCTCCGAGCCTCGCTCGTAGCCCTCTGCGATATTGGAGGGAATCGATAGCGCGGCACGGGTCATTTGATCTCTGAGGCCGAATTCTCGCGACCCATCCAGCGCAGCGTAGACTGCCGTTGCCAGCCTGCACCCTCGTTTCCAGACCTCAAGCGACTCGAACGATTGATATCCCATTGTTTTCCTGAACCCTGAAACCTGAACCCTTTTATCCTTTGTAGTAACCCCGATACCACTTCACGAACTCCGCGACGCCTTCTTCTACATTGACCCGGGGGCTGTAGTTGATGGCCTGGGCCAGGTTGGTGACGTCGGATTCGGTGTCGGGGACGTCGCCGCGTTGCAGGGGGAGCATGTCCATTTCGGCCTTCTTGCCCAGCTCTTTTTCCAGCACTTCGATGTAGCGCAGCAGCTCCACGCTGTTTTCGTTGCCGATGTTGTAGATGCGGTACGGGGCGACGCCGCTGGTGGCCGGGTCGGGGTGCTTGCCGCTCCAGTCGTCATTTTTCGTCGGCGGCTGGTCGAGGATGCGCACGATGCCTTCGACGATATCGTCGACGTAGGTGAAGCTGCGGCGGTGGTGGCCGTGGTTGAAGACCTTGATCGGCTCGCCGGCCAGAATGGCTTTGGTGAACAGGAAAAGCGCCATGTCGGGCCGGCCCCAGGGGCCGTAGACGGTGAAGAACCTCAGGCCTGTACTTGGGGTGCCGTAGAGATGGGCGTAGGAGTGGGCCATCATCTCGTTGGCCTTTTTGGTGGCCGCGTAGAGCGTCAGCGGGTGTTCGGTGCTGGCGTGCTCGGCAAACGGCATGTTCGTGTTGGCGCCATACACGGAGCTGGTCGAGGCGAAGACCAGGTGCTCGACGCCGTGGTGGCGGCAGCCTTCCAGGATGTGCAGGGTGCCGGTGACGTTTGACGACACGTAGACGTGCGGGTTTTCGGCGGCGTAGCGCACCCCGGCCTGGGCGGCCAGGTGGACGACTTGTCCGGGCTGGTGTTTGCTGAAGATCGTCTCGATGAGATCGCGGTCGGCCAGGTCGCCGGTGATGTGGTGGTAATTTTCGTGGTCGGCGAAGAGTTTCAGGCGGTCTGCCTTCAGCCTGGGGTCGTAGTAGGCGTTGAGGTTGTCCAGGCCGATTACGCGTTCTCCGTTGGCCAGGAGCCTTCGGGTGACGTGGGAGCCGATGAAGCCTGCGGAGCCGGTGACAAGGATCGGCCGCGCCCCAGAGCTCTGGCGTCTTGGTTTATGCATCGGGTTGCGTCAATTCCGGGTGGTTTCGGTCTAGCCACTCGTACAGAATTTGCTGTAGATCGGCCGCGGCTTCCAGTAGTGATTGTATTTCGGACTTGGTTGGGTCGAAAGATCCGTCGTAGAGGCCGATGGCGCGTTGGCGCCTGAACTCGTCCAGAAGGCGAATTTTTTCTTTCGGGTATCCAATGCTCTTGGTCAGGCTCTGCAGCGCGATCATGTGATGGCCCCCTTTCGAGCCTGGCCGGTAGCCATTTGCACGAAGCGCGGCGAGTGCCAGTTGCAGTACGCCCTCATAGGCCAGGTCGAAACGGCTTTCTGTGCTGATGGATTCCGACTTGGCGTCCCCCAGCCTCGTATCAGCTTTTTTGAGAAGCCGCTGGAGTTCCGTTCTGGAAGTTGGTTCACGCTGCAGGCCCTTACCCAAGAGATTCTCAAGCGCCATCGATCGTTCCGAAAATCGGGATGAGCGGCCTGGACAGTACTCGTGTCAAGAACGGGTCGACTTGTCGCCGCTGTGAGAACTCCTCTTGCGTGTACAGGCGGAAGCCAATTTCGCGGTGGAGTTGTTCTTCAAGCGGTTGAATGCGATCGATCAGCTTCGATGGAGTCAAGTCGCCCACCACAAGCAGGTCGATGTCGCTGCTGGCATGGCTCGTGCCGCGGGCTGTCGAACCGAATATAGCTGCGAATTCAATGTCGGACTCCAGGTCATCGAGGGCATCGCGGACTTGTGCGGGGACGCCACAGGTCTTTTCGACGATTCCTCGAAGCTCGGCGTAGATCGGATGCGCCTCGTTGATGCGATAGACGACGCGATTGCCGTCATTGGTCTTTTCCACCAGGTCGGCCCGCATCAGTTGCCGAAGCTCATGGTGGAGTGCGCCAGTGCTGATGCCGGTCTGCCGCTCGAGCTCGCGCACGTAGATGCCGTCCGCGTCCCGCTCGAACAGGGCCGAGAGGACGGCTTGCCGCGTCTTGCCGAACAGGACTGATGCTGCCGGATCCATAGTGTTCGAAATTTTAGCACGACCGTTCTATAATTTGGGACGATCGTTGTTCAGGGCTGCTGACCACTGATGGCCTTGCTGCCTGCCAACAGTTTGTCGAAGTACTCGATGGTGTGGCGCAGGCCGGTTTTCAGGTCGGTCCTGGGTTGCCAGTCCAGGTTTTCTTTTGCCCGGGTGATATCCGGGCAGCGGCGGACGGGGTCGTCGGTGGGTAACGGGGCCTTGATCAGCTTGCTGTTGGAGCCGGTCAGTTCGATTACGGTTTCGGCCAGCTGTCGGATGGTGATTTCGCTCGGATTGCCCAGGTTGATGGGGCCGGTGACTTCATCCGGGGTGGCCATCAGTTTGATGAAGCCGTCGATCAGGTCATCGACGTAGCAGAACGAGCGGGTCTGGCTGCCTTCGCCGTAGATGGTGATGTCGTGGCCCTGCAGGGCCTGCATGATGAAGTTCGAGACCACGCGGCCGTCGTTGGGGTGCATGCGCGGGCCGTAGGTGTTGAAGATTCTGGCCACCTTGACGCTCAGGCCGTGCTGGCGGCGATAGTCGAAAAACAGGGTCTCGGCGCAGCGCTTGCCCTCGTCGTAGGTGGATCTGGGCCCGATGGGGTTGACGTTGCCCCAGTAGTCCTCGGTTTGCGGGTGCTCGGCCGGGTCGCCGTAGACTTCGGAGGTGGAGGCCTGGAAGATCGGGCATTTCAGGCGCTTGGCCAGGCCCAGCATGTTGATGGCGCCGTGAACCGAGGTCTTGGTGGTCTGTACCGGGTCGTGCTGGTAGTGCACGGGCGCGGCGGGGCAGGCCAGGTTCCAGATTTCGTCGGCCTCGACGTAGAGCGGAAAGGTCACGTCGTGGCGCTTGAATTCGAAATGCGGGTGGCTGTGCAGGTGGCGGATGTTGTCTTTGGTGCCGGTAAACAGGTTGTCGATGCACAGCACGTCGTGGCCGTCGGCCATCAGCCGGTCGATGAGATGGCTGCCGAGAAAGCCGGCGCCGCCGGTGACTACCACCTGCTTGCGCAGGGAGTAGGTTCGTTGCGATCGCGTTCGTTCGTTCGTTCGTTCTTTTGTTCTTTGGTTCATTGGTTCATTGGTTCCGGCAGATTCGGGCGGGGGAAGGTTTCAGGATTCAGCTTTGAGGGAGAACATGATGGCTTGTCGCCCCGGGTTTGATCCGGGGCCTATCGTGTGCTGGCGCCTTCGGTCGGGAGGTCCCGGCTCTTCGCTTCGCTGCGGCCGGGAATACGCTTTGCGTCGGTTCACTGGCCCGTGATTTCTTCGCGCAGGCGCTGGATTTCTTTGGTGAGCGCGTGGTGTTCCTCGATTTTTCTTTGCAGGAAGCGTTTGGTCAGGCTGGCCTTTTCGGCCAGGCCCGTGGGTGTTAGCTGGTAGAGGTAGCGGGCCTTGTGCTTGCTGCGGCGAAAGTTGGCGGCCTTGATCAGGCCCTTGTCGATCAGCGCGCGCAGGCAGTAGTTGGTCTTGCCCAGGCTGATATCAAGCTGGCCGGCGAGTTCACGCTGGGTCATTTCCGGGTTCCGCGACAGGGCGCGCAGGATCTGGAAACGGGTTTCTGAGTTGGGCGAGGGGCTTTCGGGCACGCTACCGCCATTGGGTACGGCCCCAATGGCCCGGAACTGAACCTCTGCAAGACGACTGCGCTTGCGTCTGGTGGTATCCGGCGGCCATCGTCAGCCGCCCGTTCGCTGCGTGTTGCCGAGGTTCATCGATTTTGTCGGGCTGTTCAAGATTGAACAGGCTCGGGCGCGGATGTTCGGAGGTGGTCGATCTGGTCTGGACTCGGAATCTGCTGGGTTCGGACGTCCCCCGTTCTTTCCAGCGCTGTTGCGATTCTATTGACTGCCTGGCGGGCTGTCAAAGGGTGTGTGTTCTGCCGGGTCGGTGTCCAGGCTCAGGCTGGTCGGCTGCGGTTGGTACCAGTGACCCTCGACGGGCCTGAACACGCAGCATTCGTCCATGACGCCGGAGTAGATGTGGACGGTGATGGCCGGCTGGTCCGGGCTGGGGTTGGCGATGGTGTGGTATTCGTGCGGCGGGATCAGGCTGCCGGCGCTGCCGACCCCCGTTCGCATGGTGGTGCGCGGCTCCAGCCGGAACTGTTCGGCGCCGCGTTCGACCAGCTCGTACTGGACGACCTCGATCTCGCCGTGCCAGACGGCCTCCACGCACCACATTCCGGCGTGGTCGTGCAGGGGCGTGCCCTGGCCGGGGCCCCAGGTCATGGCCAGCACCGTGTAGCCCAGCTCATTGTCCTGGTGCAGCAGCCGGCGGCGGTAGCGTTCGTTGCTGTAGTGGTATACGCAGTCGGGCAGCTGGATGCTTTCGTCGGCAACCAGCTCGCACAGGCACTGGCGCAGTTTTTCGGTGATGTCGACGGCGCAGTCGGCCGATACGGCGCGGTGGATCTGCTCGATCATCCGCGTCTTGCCGGGGAAATCCAGGCTCATTGCAGCCACTTTCTGATCGGTTTGCCAAAGGTCGGGATGTCGGCCAGGAACGCGTCGTGGCCCTGGACCGAGGGCAGGACCTCGTAGGTGACGTCGTTGCCGCTGGCCTCCAGGGCCGCGGCCAGCTCCTGCTGCTGGATCAGCGGGAACAGGATATCGGTCTTGACGCCCAGCACCAGGGCCTGGCCGGAAAAACAGCGGTCGAACATGCGCCTGAGCGTCTCGTGGCTGTCGCAGAAATCGAAATTGTCCATCGCTCGCGACAGGTAGAGATAGCTGCAGGGGTCGAACTGGCCGACGAACTTGCGCGCATGGGTCTCCAGGTAGGATTCGATGGCGAAGCGCATGCCGAACAGCGTCGGCGGGAAGTAGTCCTGGCTTTGCCGGCCGAAGCGCTGCTGCCACTCGGTTGCCGAACGGTAGGAGATCATGCCCAGCTTGCGCGCCAGGCGCATGCCCACCTCGGGCCAGGCGTCTTCGGTATAGCGACCCTCGCGAAAGTTGCTGTCGGTGACGATGGCCTCGCGCTGCAGCGAGCGGATGGCGATGGCCATGGGCGTGGCCGAGCAGGCTGTGGAGATCAGCCCCACCTTGCGGGTGCTTTGCGGAAACTGCTTGAGCCAGGCAAGCGCGGTCAGGCCGCCCATGGACGGCCCGATGACCGCGTGCAGGGTTTCGATGCCCAGGTGCTCGACCACCAGGCGCGCTGAGCGGGCAATGTCTTCGATGGCAAGCTCGGGAAAGTCCAGCCGCCAGGGTTTGCCGGTTTCCGGGTTGATGCTGGCCGGGCCGGTCGAGCCCATGCACGAGCCCAGCGAGTTGACGCACAGCACGAAGAAGCGGTCGGTGTCGATGTACTTGCCGGGCCCGATCATGCCTTCCCACCAGCCCGGTTCCGGGTCCTGCGCGCTGGAGGCGGCGTGCGCGCTCGGCGACAGGCCGGTGAAGATCAGTACGGCGTTGGACTTGTCGGCGTCGAGCTCGCCCCAGGACTCCCAGGCCAGGCGCACATGCGGCAGGCGCCCGCCGCGATAGAGCGTGAACGGTTGCTCGAGGTCGAAGTAGTGGGTAGCCGGACCCATGAATGCCCTTTTCAGTCTCTAGTCGTGGAAAACACCCATTCTATATTGCATTGCCGAGTCGGGCAGGGTGGTCGCGGGCCGGTTACTGCGCCCGCTCAGATCGGGTCGGTGAACTGCGCGGTGCCGATGCCGCGGTCGGGCAGCAGCACGGGAATGCCGTCGACGATCAGGTAGATGACCTTGTCGTCGCGGGTGATCAGCGCCTCGCGCGGTTTTTCGTCCACCACGTCGTGATCGACGTACAGGACTTCGCCGGTGGCGATGCGATCGGCCAGCTTTTTCAGCCGGCTCTTTTCAAGCGGCCGCAGCGGCTGGTGGCTCACCGGGCAGCACAGAATGTCGAGTAGGGGGTCAGCAATGGTCATGGGCCGGATTGTATCCGGTCTGCGCCAGGGCGGGAAGTGCGTTTACTCGGGGCCGTGGCGCTGCTAATATCGGCGGTTTTCCCTTGAGCGAGAGGATCGCCACATGCCTCAAGCCCCTCTGGTTGGCATCATCATGGGTTCAAAGAGCGACTGGAAGACGATGTCGCACGCTGCCGAGGCGCTCGATGCGCTGGAGGTGGCCCACGAGGTCAGGGTCGTTTCGGCGCACCGCACGCCGGATGCCATGTTCGAGTACGCGCAAGCCGCCGAGGAACGCGGTATCGAGGTGATCATCGCCGGCGCCGGCGGCGCGGCCCATCTGCCCGGCATGGTGGCGGCCAAGACCGTTTTGCCGGTGCTGGGCGTGCCGGTGCAGTCGCAAACGCTCAACGGACTCGATTCTCTCCTGTCGATCGCCCAGATGCCCGGCGGCGTGCCGGTTGGCACACTGGCCATCGGCAAGGCCGGGGCCATCAACGCCGCCCTGCTGGCCGCCTCGATTCTCGGCCAGTCGCATCCGGAAATTCGCGAGCGCTATCGCCGGTGGCGCCAGAGCCAGTCCGATGCCGTGCTGGCCGCCGCCGACCCGCGCCAGTCATGAAGATCGGTATTCTCGGCGGCGGGCAGCTTGCGCGGATGATGGCCCTGGCGGGCCTGCCGCTGGGCGCCGAGTTCGTCTTTCTCGACCCCAAGCCCGACGCCTGCGCCGGCCCGCTCGGTCGCCTGATTACCGCCGACTGGGACGATGAGCGCGCGCTCGCCGAACTGGCCGGCTGTGATCGCATCACCTGTGATTTCGAAAACGTTCCGGCGGCGGTGCTCGAGGGTCTGGCCGAGCGCGGCCATCCGGTTCGGCCGGGGGCCAGTGCCTTTGCCGCGGCCCAGGATCGACTGGATGAAAAGCGCCTGTTCGAGTCGCTCGGCATCGAAGTCGCGCCCTTCGCTCCGGTGTCGGGGCGGCCCGATCTGCTCGCGGCGCTGGATCGCATCGGTTATCCGGCGCTGCTGAAGACGCGCCGGATGGGCTATGACGGCAAGGGGCAGTATGTGCTGCGCACGCCCGAAGATCTCGAGCCGGCCTGGGCCGAACTGGGTGATCACGAGCTGATTGTCGAGGGCTGGGTGGATTTCGATTTCGAGTGCGCCATCACCGTGGCCAGAAACGCAGCGGGTGAAATGCGCTGCTACCCGCTCTCGCGCACGGTGCATTCCGATGGCATGCTGCGGCTGGCCGCCGCGCGGGCCCATGCCGATGCCGGTCTGCACGAGCGCGCCGAAGCCTGCGGCCGGCTGCTGGCCGAGCATCTGGATTACGTGGGCTGCCTGACGCTGGAACTGTTTGTGGTCGGTGATCGCCTGGTGGCCAACGAGTTTGCGCCGCGGGTGCACAATTCGGGGCACTGGACCATCGAGGGTGCGGTCTGCTCGCAGTTCGAAAACCACATCCGTGCCGTTTGCGACCTGCCCCTGGGCAGCACTGCGCTGCGCGCGCCGGCCTTGATGTTCAACTGGATCGGCGAGATGCCGCCCACCGGCGAGTTGCTCAAGGTGCCCGACCTGCACTGGCACGACTACGGCAAGCAGCCCAGGCCCGGGCGCAAAGTGGGCCACGCCACGCTGCTGGCCGAGACCTGGCCGGCGCTGGTGCCGGCGGCGCTGGCGCTGCGCGACAATCTGCCCCGGCCGCTGGACGATCTGCTCGACGATCTGGTCGCGGTCTGAGCCGGCGAGCGATCAGCCGCCGTTTTGCGCCGGCGGCGAGATGAAGGGCTCGGCCTGGGCTGTCGGGAACAGCACCAGGTGGTGGGCATCAAGCGCCACGCCGATGGCCTGGTCGACCGCATAGTCGTCGTGGCTGGGGAACAGGGCGGCAATTTCCTCGCCGGTGTCGAGCGCCAGCCGATACAGGATCTGGGCACCCTGAAACTGGCGGGCAATCACCCGCGCGCGCGGGCCGCTGGCGTCGGGGCGGATGTCGTCGGGGCGAATCAGCAGGGCCAGCTCGTCGCCTTCGGGCCGATCGGCAGGCAGCGGCGAGCGCCCCAGGCCGTGAATCAGCGTGTCCTGTTCGACCCGTGCCCGCAGGTATGAGCCGCGACCGGTGAAGGCGGCCACGTAGTGACTGACCGGCTGGTGATAGAGCTGATAGGGCGAATCCCACTGCAGCATGCGGCCGTCCTTGAGCAGGCCCACCCGGTCGGCCAGGGCGAAAGCCTCCTGCTGGTCGTGGGTGACCAGCAGCGTGGCGGTGCCGCGCGCCTTGAGAATGTTGCGCACTTCCTCGCCCATGTGCCGCCGAAGGCGCGCGTCGAGATTGGAGAAAGGCTCGTCCATCAGCAGCACGTCCGGTTCCGGCGCCAGCGCCCGCGCCAGGGCGACGCGCTGCTGCTGCCCGCCGGAGAGCTCGTGCGGGTAGCGATGGGAATAGCCCCCCAGCCCGGTCAGCTCGAGCAGCTCTTCGACGCGACGCCTGCGCTCGCTGCGGGCGAGCCGGCGCAGGCCGAAGCCGACGTTGGCGGCCACGTTCAGGTGTGGAAACAGGGCGTGGTCCTGGAAGACCATGCCGACGCTGCGTTTTTCGGGCGCCAGGCGAAAGGACGGCGTCGAGGCCGTGCTGCCGTCGATGCGGATCTCGCCGGCGCGTAGCGGTTCGAGGCCGGCGATGGCGCGAAGTGCGGTGGTCTTGCCGCAGCCCGAAGCGCCCAGCAGGCAGCCGATCTGGCCGATGTCGAGGTCGAAACTCAGGCCGCGGATGACGCAGCCTTCATCGTATCCGAGCCAGATGTCGTCGACTTCGAGAATCACGGGCAATAGCGCTGGCGAATGCAGCCGATGACGACCTCGGCGATGCGATCGATCTGTTCGTCGCTTGCCACAAGCGGCGGCAGCAGGCGCACGGTCTTGCCCCGGGTGACGTTGATGATTACCCCGCGCTCGAGCGCATCGTCCTTGAGTTCGCCGCAGTCGCGGTCGAGTTCGATACCCACCATCAGGCCGCGGCCGCGTATGGCCTTTACCGGTGCCAGCCCCTCGAGCCCTTCGCGCAGCCTGTCGAGCAGTCGGTGGCCGGCTGCGGCGGCGCGCTCGCCGATGTCCTCATCGCGCATGATGTCGATGACCGTCAGCGCCGCGCGGCAGGCCAGCGGGTTGCCGCCAAACGTGCTGCCGTGGCTGCCGGGCTGCATGAGTGCGGCCACGTTTTCTCGGGCCAGGCAGGCGGCCACCGGCATGCCGTTGCCAAGTGCCTTGGCCAGCGTGACCACGTCGGGCCTGAGGCCTGCGTGATGCTGGAAGGCGAGCCACTTTCCGGTGCGGTTCATGCCGGTCTGGATCTCGTCGAGCATCATCAGGGCGTCGTGCCGGTCGCACAACTGGCGCAGGGCCGGCAGGTAGTCGTCGGGTGGCACGCGCACGCCGCCCTCGCCCTGAATCGGCTCGACCAGCACGGCGACGATGTTCGGGTTGTCGGCCATGGCCGCGGCGGCTGCTTCGGCGTCACCGAAAGGTACGCGCACGAAGCCGTCGACCAGCGGCCCGTAGCCGGCCTGTATGGTCGGGTTGCCCGAGGCGCTGATGCCGGCGAGCGTGCGGCCGTGAAAACTGTGTTCGGCCACCAGAACCGCCGGACGGTCGATGTCTCTTGCGTGGGCGTGGCGGCGCGCCAGCTTGAGCGCGCATTCGATCGCCTCGGCGCCGGAGTTGGCGATGAAGGCCCGCTCCAGACCGCTGATTTCCGCCAGGGCCTGCGCAAGCTCTTCTTGCAGCGGAACCTCGACGATATTGGCGGTGTGGATGAGCTTGTGGGCCTGGTCGGCAATGGCTTCGGCAAGCCGGGGATGGGCGTGGCCCAGGCTGCACACGCCGATGCCGGAGATGGCATCCAGGTGGCGGCGCCCCTGATCGTCGATCAGCCAGGCACCTTCACCGCGAACCATGCGTACCGGCATGCGCGCATAGGTGTTGAATAGATGGGTCATCGGGCCCGTTGGCAGTTCGGGAAAGCGGCCATTCTACCGTTGATTGACCACCGGCGGCGCGGCCGCGCCGCCGGGGATGGGGCGATGAGCGAAAGCGCGCTCAGTCTTTCAGGCGCGAGGCGACGTAGTCCCAGTTGACCAGCTCGAAGAAGGCGTCGACGTACTTCGGCCGGGCGTTGCGATAGTCGATGTAGTAGGCGTGCTCCCACACATCGCACACCAGCAGCGGCGTGTCGCTGCCGGTCAGCGGGGTTTCGGCGTTCGAGGTCGAAGTCACGGCCAGCTTGCCGTCGGGCTTTTGCACCAGCCAGCCCCAGCCGGAGCCGAACTGGCTGACCGAAGCCTTGGAGAACTCGTCGACAAAGCGGTCGAAATCGCCGAAGTCGCGCTCGATCAGCTCGCCGAGCCGGCCTTCGGGCTGCTTGCCGCCGTCGGGCGTCATGCAGTTGAAGTACATGGTGTGGTTCCAGACCTGGCCGGCCTGGTTGAACATCTTGCCGGAGGACTTGCGGATGATGTCTTCGAGTTCCATGTCGGCGAACTCGGTGCCCTCGATCATGTCGTTGAGGGTGTTGACGTAGGTCTGGTGATGCTTGCCGTGGTGGTACTCCAGCGTTTCGCGGGAGATGTTGGGTGCCAGGGCGTCGAGTGAATAAGGCAGTTCGGGAAGCTCAAAAGCCATTGAATGATCCTCCATTACGTGCAGATATGTAAAAGGTAGATGGTAATGATACTCCCTTCGTTTCAAGGGCGTGCCGCTGCGTGGGCCGACCGGATCAGCCGCGGGCTTCCTCGAGCTCTTCGAGATGGCGCCAGCGATTGACGATATTGCAAAACAGCGCGGCGGTGCGTTCGGTGTCGTAGGCGGCCGAGTGGGCGCGGCTCTTGTCCCAGTCCAGACCGGCGGCCGTGACCGCCCGGGCCAGCACCGTCTGCCCGTAGGCCAGTCCGCCGAGCGTGGCCGTGTCGAAGCAACTGAAGGGATGAAATGGATTGCGCTTGTAGGCCGTGCGCTCGATCGCCGCGTTGAGAAAGCCCAGGTCGAAGTGCGCGTTGTGGCCCACCAGCACGGCGCGTTTGCAGCCGGTTGCGCGCAGGCTCTGGCGAACGGGCAGAAACAGCTCCTTGAGCGCGTCGCGCTCGTCCACCGCCAGGCGCAGGGGGTGGAACGGGCGAATGCCATTGAATTCCAGCGCGGCTTCTTCGATGTTGGCGCCCTCGAACGGCTTGATATGCTGCATCATGACCTCGCCGGGCGAAAGCCAGCCGTCGGCGTCCATTTCGATGATGCTCACGGCCAGCTCGAGCAGGGCGTCGGTACGGGCGTTGAAACCGCCGGTTTCGACATCGACGACCACGGGCAGAAAGCCGCGGAACCGGTTAACGATTGCAGACATGGACCACGCGAATGGGGAAAAGGGATCAGGATAATGTACCACCGCCGGTTTGACCACCGCTGGGCATGGGCGCGCGGCGTTGCGCTTGCTCTCGTGCTGGTGCCGGGCCTTGTCTGGGCCCAGGTTTTCTGGTCAGTCAGCGACGAGCACGGGCGCCAGAACTGGCTGCTGGGCACCATGCACAGCGAAGATCCGCGCCTGCTCGAATGGCCCGCGCCGCTGGTCGATGCTCTGACCCGTGCCGACCGGATTGCGCTCGAACTGGTGCCGGATGGCGACATGCTCGCGCGGCTGCGCCAGGCCATGGTCGCGCGCGATCAGCGCCTCGATCAGGTGCTCGGCGCCGAGCTTTACCGGCAGGTCCAGACCGTGCTCGTCGACAAGTACGGGCTGACGGAAACGGCCGTCTCGCACCTGAAACCCTGGGCGGTGGCGCTGACTCTGGCCACCCGCCCGCCCGAGACCGGCATGTACATGGACCTGATGCTGTCCTGGCGCGCCCAGGGGGCGGGGCTGGATGTGGTTGCGCTCGAAACTGTCGATGAACAGGTCGACTTTCTTGCCGGCCTGCCGCTTGAAGACCAGATCAGCCTGATTCGCCAGACGGTAAGCGACCACGATGCCTACGAGGCCGTTTTCGACCAGCTTGTTTCCGCTTATCTTGACGGCGACCTGGCGCGCCTTGCCGCCGTGTCTGACGAGCAGATGGCCGGTCTCGATGAGCGCATCGTCCGTTATTTCCAGCAGCAGGGCCTGGCTGCGCGCAACCGGCGCATGCTCCAGCGGGCCGAGGCGTGGCTGGCCGAAGGCGGGCTGATCATCGCCGTCGGTGCGCTGCATCTGGAGGGCGAAGACGGCCTGGTTGCGCTGCTGCGGGAACGCGGCTGGCAGGTCGAGGGAATCTACTGATCTATTGAGGCCGGGTGGCCTCGAAATAGCGCTTTTTCTGCCGCCAGCGGCATAGATCGTAGACCGGGCATTGCCCGCACAGGGGTTTTCGCGCCCGGCAGGTGTAGCGGCCGTGAAGAATCAGCCAGTGGTGGGCATCTTTCAGGTAGGCCTCGGGCACGCGCTTGAGCAGGGCCTTTTCGACTGCAAGCGGGGTCTTGCCCGGCGCCAGTCCGGTGCGGTTGGCGACCCGAAAGATGTGCGTGTCGACCGCCATGGTCGCTTGCCCGAAGGCGGTGTTGAGCACCACGTTGGCCGTCTTGCGACCTACCCCGGCCAGGGCTTCGAGATCGGCGCGCTGGTCGGGTACCTGGCCATCGTGCTTGTCGATCAGATCCCGGCAGGTGCGGATGATGTTCTTCGCCTTGGAGTTGAACAGGCCGATGGTCCTGATGTAATCCTTCAGGCCGTCTTCGCCCAGCGCCAGGATTTTCTCCGGCGTGTCGGCCACGGGAAACAGCCGGCGGGTGGCCTTGTTGACGCCCACGTCGGTGGCCTGGGCCGACAGGATGACGGCCACCAGCAGCTCGAAGGGCGTGTTGTATTCAAGCTCCGTGGTGGGCTCGGGGTCGAGTTCCTTGAGGCGGCGAAAGAAGGCTTCGCGATCGGCCTTGTTCATGGCGCGAGCGATGGTGTGGATGCTTGGGTGGACGCTTGGGCGGGCGACGGGGCAGCGTCTGATTCCACGCCGGGCGCGGCCGGGCGTTTGATCAGCTTTTGCCGAAGCGCAACCAGCAGGCCCAGGCCGATGAACGCCCCGGGCGGCAGCACGGCCAGCAACAGCCCCTGATCGAAGGGCAGCATCCGTACCGTCCAGTCAGCCGCGGCGGCGCCAAACAGCATGTCCGCGCCGTCGAAAAGCGTGCCCTGGCCGATGATCTCCCGGCCGGCGCCAAGCACGATCAACACGGCGGCAAAGCCGGTGCCCTGGGCCAGGGCGTCGACCAGGCTGGCGCCGACCGGCTGCTTCGAGGCAAAGGCCTCGGCCCGGGCCAGGATGGTGCAGTTGGTCACGATCAGCGGCACGAAGATGCCCAGGCTGCGGCTGAGCTCGTGCAGCCAGGCCTGCATCGACAGATCGATGGCAGTGACCGTCGAGGCGATGATCAGCACGAAGGCCGGAATGCGGATTTCCGGGCGCCAGGTGTGGCGCAGGGCCGAGACCAGGCCGCTGCTGACGGTGAGCACCAGCAGGGTGGCCAGGCCCAGCCCGAAACCGTTGACCGCCGTGTTGGACACGGCCAGCAGGGGGCACAGGCCCAGCAGTTGCACCAGGCCGGGGTTGTTGTCCCACAGCCCGTTTCGCCAGATGCGTTTTGCAGCCACGGATTGCACGGAAATCACGGACATTTCAACTCTGGGTTGTTGCAAACAGATCTTCCCTGCCGGACTTGAAGGCCTGCAGGGCGCGCTTGACGGCATCGGTTACGGCCGTGGAGGTAATGGTAGCGCCGGTGACGGTATCGAAACTGCCGCCTCGGCGATCCGGCGCCCAGTCGCCGGTCGGCGGCCGGCCCAGGGACTTGCCATCGAACTGCTCGAGCCAGGCGCTCTTGCCGCGCTCGATGCGGTCGCCCAGGCCGGGCGTTTCGCGGTGCTCCAGAATCTGCACGCCGAGCACCGAGGCATCGGCGCCGATGGCGACGAGCAGGCGGATATCGCCGCTGTAGCCGCCGGGCGTGGTGATATCCATCACGACCGCGGTCGGCCGGCCGTTCAGGCGGGCGGTGTAGGCTGTGGCGGCGTCAAGGCCGGGAATGTCGATCTGCCGGGCCGTATCGAGCAGATCGTTGTCGTAATCGGCCGGCGCCAGCATGGCCGAAACCGACCGCAGGGCGTGATCGCGGCGCTCGGCCTCGATGCGATCTTCGGTCAGCGCGTTGAGCCCGGCAAGAACCAGCGCCGCGGCCAGGCCGAGCGCGGCGAAGATGAGCAGGGTGGTTGCAAGCGATCTGGAGCGAGCCATCGCGTCAACTGATCAGCTTCAGGCCCACGGCGCCGCTGATGATGCAGGCCAGAAACAGCAGGCGCAGCCAGGTCATGGATTCCTTGAAAAACGTCACGCCCATCAGCACCGCGCCGGTTGCCCCCAGGCCGGTCCAGATGGCGTAGGCGGTGGCCAGCGGTATATCGCGCATCGCCAGGGCAAGAAACCAGAACCCGAATGAAAAGATCACCACCACGGCCAGCAGCCACTGCCATGATTTCTTTTGCAGATACATGTTGATGGCGGCCACGCCGAAGATCTCGCCGAAGCTGGCGATGAACAGATACAACCAGGCCATCAGGGCGTGCCCTCGCCCGCGCCGGCCGACTCTGCCGGCGTGGTGAGCTGAACACCGACCACGCCGACGATGATCAGCGCCAGAAACAGGCCATTGGCCGGCGTGAACGGTTCGCCCAGCAGGGTGAAGTCGATGATCGCGATGGCCGCGGCCCCGGAGCCGGTGAACGTGGCATAGACCGAGCCCGACGGCAGCACCGCGCAGGCCTTGATGATGAAATAGAAGCTGTAGATCAGGGCCACGACGGTGCCCGCCCACATCCAGAAATTGGATGAATACTTAAGCCCAAGTACCCAGAAAATCTCGACAAATGCGGCCCAGAAGACGTACATCCAGCCCATGAGGTGTGCTGCTCCAGGTTCAATGAGTGTGCAGAATCGAGGTGAGGCGCGCAGGCAGTCCAGCCGGGCAGGGCCGCGGCCGGACGATGCGTCGTGAAAGTATAAACGGTTGCCGCTGCATCCGGGGAGTGGACGCTCGGCTCAGTCTTCGCTGTCCTCGAAGCGGCCGACGCCGATGTTCCACGGCACCCGGTCTCCCTTTTCGCCGTAGTTTTCGTGCTCGCCGAGACGGTGGCCGTCGTGCTCGCGGATTTCACCGTAGCGGGTATGACGATGAAAGGTATCGCCGAAACGCTCCAGTACGTCGTCGACCGAGCCGCGGTAGCGCGGATCCTGCGGACGCTCCTGGCTGTTGATGAACCAGGCGATGTCCCAGGCCTGCTGATCGCTGAGCGAGTTGGGCTGGCCCAGCGGCATGTCGTGCTTGATCATGCCCGCGGCCGTGTGGATACGCGCAATCCCCGCGCCCCAGTTGTAGGAGCCGTCGCCCCACAGCGCCGGGAAGACGTATTCGCCGTTCTCGTAGTGTCCCGATCCGTCGTGGCCGTGGCAGACGGCGCAATGCTCCTGGTAACCCTGCTCGCCGCGCTCGTAGCTGACGCTTTCGGGGCGCTTGGGCGAAGCATAGCCGCGACCGTAGATGGGCTTGTCCGGAAACATCGGCGCGCCGCGCGCCAGCCACTGGTGGTAGGCGCTGAGCGCGAGCATGTCGTCGCTGCCGTATTCGGGCGGAATGCCGTTCATCGAATAGGCAAAGCAGCCGGCGATGCGCTCTTCCAGGCTGTTGACGTGCTGGTTCTTGCCGCGGAAATTCGGCAGGGTGACCGCCGCCGGCCACACCGGCGCGCTGAAGGGCAGCCGGCCCTCGTCCAGGTGACAGCTCGAGCAGTTCATGTCGTTGAAGACGTTTTTTCCGCGCAACTGCTGGGTGTTGATGAACAGGTCGCGCCCGCGGCGGATGACCTTCCTGAGTTGCGGATGAATATCGGCATCTTCGAGATCTTCGAGGCCGGGCGGCACGTGCACCAGTTCGTTTTCACCCGGCGGTGGAAACCCCAGCTCGACAAGCTGTTCATACTGCGCCCGGGCGGGCAGGACGATGCCCATGCTCGCCACGGCGATGCCGAGCATGGCCAAAGCCGTCGCGAAAGCCGGCGCCGATGCCGCCCGCCACGGATTGATGATTGCAGGCTTCATTCTTCTGTCTCCACCGTTTGGCGCGCCAGCCAGGCGGCTACGGCGCGGATGTCCTCATCGCTCATGCGCCGGGCGATGCTGCCCATCAGATCCTGCGGGTCATTATCGCGCTCGCCATCTTTCCAGGCGTGAAGCTGGGATTCGATCACGCCGGCGTGCTGGCTGGCAATGCCGGGAAAGATGTTGCCGCCGCCTTCGTTGCGCGGACCGTGGCAGCTCTGGCAGGCGACGATGTAGTCATCCCAGTCGCCGCGCCCCGCCAGCTTTTCACCGCGGGCAAGCAGTTCTTCGTCGGCCTGTTCACCGCCGCCGGCTGCGGTTACCGGCATCTGGCTGTAGTAGGCGGCCACATCGGCAATCTGCTGGTCGTCGAGCATGTTGGCAAAGGGCGCCATGCTGGGGCTTTCGCGACGGCCTTGCTTGAAGTCATGCAGCTGCTGCGCCAGATACGCGGCGTTCTGCCCGGCCAGGCGCGGCCAAGATTCGCCGCCGGGAATGTTCATGCCGCTGCCGTCGGCCTGGTGACAGGCCACGCAGGCGGCAGCCGCCTGTTCGCCGCGGGTGGCATCGCCTTCCAGGCGCTCGTTGGCGGTCGCCGCCAGCGCGGGCGCAAGGCCGAGAAGAATGATGGTTGCTGTTCGGATCATTGGTGGGCGGCCAATCGGGGTCGGGTCTTGTCTGTCTATACTATCGCGGTCGGGCGTGCTTCAATGATGCACCTTCAGTGCCTGATTGGTAGCGCGACAGGCTTTCGATTCGAGCCCCGGGGCAGGCTGCGCTCGCGGGCTTGCAGGCAAGGGAGAAGATCCATGTGCAACTCACTTGACGAGAAGCACCTTCACCGCTGCGTGGAGCTGGCGACCGAAGCACTGGAGGCGGGCGATCAGCCCTTCGGTTCGGTGCTGGTTTCGGCCGACGGCGAAGTGCTTTTCGAAGACCGCAACCGCACCGTATCGGGCGACATGACGCGCCACCCGGAATTCGAAATCGCCCGCTGGGCCGCCAACCATCTGGATGCCCAACAGCGCGCCGCGGCTACCGTTTACACCTCCGGTGAACACTGCCCGATGTGCGCCGCCGCCCACGGCTGGGTGGGTCTGGGCCGCATCGTCTACATCAGCTCGTCTGAACAGCTCGCCCGGTGGCGAGCCGAGCTCGGCGCGCCCCGGCCCCGGGTTCGCCCGCTGCCGATCGGCGAGATCGTCCCCGACCTGGTCGTGGAAGGTCCTGTCCCCGAGTTTGCCGAAAAGATCCACGCCCTGCATCGCCGCGCATACGACATGGGCTGATGCCCAGTGAGGCAATGGCGCCAGCCTGTCCCCTCACTCAGTCCCGTCAATTCTGGCCTGGCCGGCCAATGCCCCGAACCCTGGGGAGCCTGAAGGCAGGAACGACCCCGACACCGTCGCGCCCCCACCGCTGCCCGATTGACCATCTGCAAGGCAAACTCCCCTGCCATCCGACCACCCTTGCATGGTCGTCCCGGACAGCCGCAGGCTGATCCGGGATCTCCATTGGGCAGCACAGCCCTGCAATCCGGGCTTTCGGGCTGTATCCGGAAGGTCCCCGCTTTCGCGGGGATGGGCTGTCGCCCACTTCAATGAGGCCCCGGCTGATTGCCGGGGATAACCGACCACCGCCAGGTGGTCGTCCCGGACAGCCGCAGGCTGATCCGGGATCTCCATTGGGTGGCACCGCGCTGCAATCCGAGCCTACGGGCTGCATCCAGAAGGTCCCCGCTTTCGCGGGGATGGGCTAACGCCCACTTCAATGAGGCCCCGGCTGATTGCCGGGGATAACGCGCCGACTACCGAGAAGAGATCACGGTTCTTGACTTGCTTCAATGAGGCCCCGGCTGATTGCCGGGGATAACCCCTGGCCGAACTGGGCTCGGAGCTGCGCCGCCAGATCGCTTCAATGAGGCCCCGGCTGATTGCCGGGGATAACGAAGTGGACCGGCGGCCAGAAGCGCTACGTGTGGGAGCTTCAATGAGGCCCCGGCTGATTGCCGGGGATAACCCCTTATCGGATGGGTGCTGTGATGCAGCGCCCGTCCGCTTCAATGAGGCCCCGGCTGATTGCCGGGGATAACCCGCCAACGGTGTAGATGCGCAGCTGATACCGGTTGCGCTTCAATGAGGCCCCGGCTGATTGCCGGGGATAACACCTGTAGCGTGTCGCACGTTGACGGTCACTCCGAGGCTTCAATGAGGCCCCGGCTGATTGCCGGGGATAACGCCGAATCATGGGTTACACTGTTTACAACAGATCAGGGCTTCAATGAGGCCCCGGCTGATTGCCGGGGATAACCCAGCGACAGCGAGATCGAGCGGGATCGGCAGGTTGATGCTTCAATGAGGCCCCGGCTGATTGCCGGGGATAACGGCGGGGGCCTTCGGGGAGGCCGTCGTTTACTGTCGTCGCTTCAATGAGGCCCCGGCTGATTGCCGGGGATAACCCCCGAGCTATCCGAAGGGCGGCCCGGAAGAGTTCCGCTTCAATGAGGCCCCGGCTGATTGCCGGGGATAACAATGCGCCGAACGCGCAGAAGTGGCGACAGCCTGCCGCGCTTCAATGAGGCCCCGGCTGATTGCCGGGGATAACCGCATCATCACCCGACCAGCTTCCGCCGTAGTCCGTGCTTCAATGAGGCCCCGGCTGATTGCCGGGGATAACCTGCGCCAGCGGCACAACGGAGACTCACACGATAAAGGTGCTTCAATGAGGCCCCGGCTGATTGCCGGGGATAACAAAGGGCTGCCGCGCAAGCGTTAGGCGTTTGCCGTGGCTTCAATGAGGCCCCGGCTGATTGCCGGGGATAACTTCACCGGGTTCCGGTGGCGAATGTTTCGACACTTGGCTTCAATGAGGCCCCGGCTGATTGCCGGGGATAACTCGCCGGGCCTCTGCGGGTCACGGAGCAAGCGCCAGGGCTTCAATGAGGCCCCGGCTGATTGCCGGGGATAACCTCCTAGGATGATGTGATAGATGGATCGGCCTAGGCCGTGCTTCAATGAGGCCCCGGCTGATTGCCGGGGATAACGCCGCAAGTTGAGCGCGGCACCCGCGCCGCATCCCGCGCTTCAATGAGGCCCCGGCTGATTGCCGGGGATAACGCGCCAGATACTTCTGCAAGCGCGAGTGCTTGCGGGCGCTTCAATGAGGCCCCGGCTGATTGCCGGGGATAACCGAGCGCATCTTCTTGTCTCGGGTGCGGTACTTGACCGCGCTTCAATGAGGCCCCGGCTGATTGCCGGGGATAACTTGCGCCGTCCTGTCTTGGCCGTGCGTGGAATGAGCGCTTCAATGAGGCCCCGGCTGATTGCCGGGGATAACGTCGCCGCGATAGCGGATAACGGCGGGCATTCTCTGGCTTCAATGAGGCCCCGGCTGATTGCCGGGGATAACCGGCTTAGTCCGAGGTTTCGCCCGGCCCCTTGTCACCGCTTCAATGAGGCCCCGGCTGATTGCCGGGGATAACCCACGGCCTCGGCTCGAGTTTCACACCTGGATACTTCGCTTCAATGAGGCCCCGGCTGATTGCCGGGGATAACGGAAGTCTACCCACTCCTCCCAATTCGGATGATTCCGGCTTCAATGAGGCCCCGGCTGATTGCCGGGGATAACACGCTTGGAGTGTGGCGGGGTCGGACTCTATCGACTCGGCTTCAATGAGGCCCCGGCTGATTGCCGGGGATAACTGGCCCGTGAAGTGTGTAGAATAGACAGTGAGATGTCGCTTCAATGAGGCCCCGGCTGATTGCCGGGGATAACGCCTCATGCATTGCCAATATCCCGAGGAAATCGGATGGGCTTCAATGAGGCCCCGGCTGATTGCCGGGGATAACAACTCCGAAGAATCCGAATCTCATACGCTCAGTTCCTCGCGCTTCAATGAGGCCCCGGCTGATTGCCGGGGATAACGTTCGGAGCGGCCGAAGGTGGAGTGCATGCGTTGGATGCTTCAATGAGGCCCCGGCTGATTGCCGGGGATAACCGTTGTTCACCATTTCCGTCTGTGCCATGTTCTGCCAGCTTCAATGAGGCCCCGGCTGATTGCCGGGGATAACAGGTTCCGACCACGGCTGACAAGTACGATATCGACGGGCTTCAATGAGGCCCCGGCTGATTGCCGGGGATAACCTGTCGAGGTTCCGCCCGGCGCTAATTGCGTCACTCAGCTTCAATGAGGCCCCGGCTGATTGCCGGGGATAACTAGGATTAAAGTTGCACATGAGCCGAAGCTACCGCAGCTTCAATGAGGCCCCGGCTGATTGCCGGGGATAACCAGAACGTCCGCGATCGCCGCAAGGTGCGCACACTTGCTTCAATGAGGCCCCGGCTGATTGCCGGGGATAACTCGGAAGATCGACCACGACATCAAACACCGCAAGGAGCTTCAATGAGGCCCCGGCTGATTGCCGGGGATAACGGAACACCAAAACCACATCGGCTCATATCCCTGGTAGCTTCAATGAGGCCCCGGCTGATTGCCGGGGATAACACCGTCAGCGCATTTTCCGCGTTGCGTCGGAGGGCAAGCTTCAATGAGGCCCCGGCTGATTGCCGGGGATAACAGCGCCAACTCGTGATCGACAAGTGGCGCATAACCGAGCTTCAATGAGGCCCCGGCTGATTGCCGGGGATAACCAGCCCGACGCGGATGTTCATCCTGAGCGTTGGGCGGCTTCAATGAGGCCCCGGCTGATTGCCGGGGATAACGCCGCATCAATCGAACGAACGACTGACGGCTGGCGAATGCTTCAATGAGGCCCCGGCTGATTGCCGGGGATAACGGCACTGATGGTCTGGGCTCAGGTGGTGGTGGGTCGTGGCTTCAATGAGGCCCCGGCTGATTGCCGGGGATAACGCTGGAAGGGCGCGAAGGCAACCGGCTAAGTTCACCCGGCTTCAATGAGGCCCCGGCTGATTGCCGGGGATAACTGAACGACAGCGTGGTGCTGTTGATGATCTGATCGATGCTTCAATGAGGCCCCGGCTGATTGCCGGGGATAACCGAGAATTTCATCACGCAGATGGAATCGTTCATGAGGCTTCAATGAGGCCCCGGCTGATTGCCGGGGATAACATCTGAGCGCGGCCGACCCGGATCCCGGCGCTGTGCGCAAGCTTCAATGAGGCCCCGGCTGATTGCCGGGGATAACCACATTCTCGACCCCGGACACAACGACCCAGACGGTGGCTTCAATGAGGCCCCGGCTGATTGCCGGGGATAACGACCGGATCGGCCTACCACTGACGCGACGGCGGCGCGCTTCAATGAGGCCCCGGCTGATTGCCGGGGATAACAGCCCCTTCTGGAGCCTTTGTGCGGCGCTGCTTTCAGCATTCATTTTCGAGCGCTGGCCGTACGGATGCAAGTTTCTACTTGACGGCGCAGCAGGCCTTCGTATGTCACGCCATCTAATTCCATGTTTTCAAAGAGCTATTCGTGCTTTCGAGCGGTGGCCGGGTTTTCCCCGTCACTGACGTGCTCGAAACGCCGCGGCAGCTTCAGACGATGATCGGTTCTTTTTTCACTGCCTTGAAACTTTGACCCAGGCTGATGACTTTCGGTTCGACCTTTTCGGCCCGGCCCATGTCCATGATGACGACGTGGTCGTGGTCATGGTGAATGATCTCGTCGAGCATCTGCACCATTTCGGCATGATGCACGCGCGTGAGTCGACACTGGAAGACCGATAGCTGCAGCCATTCGCCGTAGCCGTTCATGATCTTGAACACCCGGCGCCAGCGTTTCTGGTCGGAGATGTCGTAGACGACGATGTAGAGATGTTCTGATTCCATGGCGTCAGCGGGTCAGGAAGTTGGGGTATTCCTGGATCTCACCCAGCAGAAAACGCGCCAGCAACCGCGCCTGGACCTCGAGCAGGCGGCGGTAGGTGATCCGGTAGCCGAACAGCGGATGTGTGATCTTCTGGCCGAGCCGGCGCTCGAACACGCCGATGAAGCGCTTGCGCCCGGATGGCGACAGGTTGACGCTGCCGGCGGCCGAGACGAAATCGCTGGGGCGCACTTCGCCGTTGTTGATGGCCAGCAGAACGCTCGAGTCTGCCAGCAGCGGGCGGAAGGGTTCCATCATGTCCAGCGCCAGGGCCGGGCGCCCGTAGCGCGGCTGGTGATAGAAGCCGCGATAGGCGTCGAAGCCCACGGCGGTGAGCGCGGCCGTCCATTGCCGCGTGAGCATGGCATAGCTGAACGACAGCAGGGCATTGACTTCGTCGGTGGGCGGGCACCGGTTGCGGCCGCTGAAGTCGAAGCGGAACTGTGGCTCTTCGTCCTGGCGAATCATTGCGGAGAAATGCCGAAAGTATTCGGAGGCCGCCGCACCCTCGTAGCCGAGCAGGGTGTTGAGGTCCTCGGCCCGCCTGGCCTTTTCGGCAAACTGTTTCATGCGCTTGAGCGTGGCGGCAGGTTTGTCGTCCCGACGCCAGTTGCGCCGCATCAGGGTGCGGCCGTTGAGAATCTTGGCGCGCACCCAGCCGCGCGCGAGCAGGTGGCAGACCTGGTCGTCGAAGCTGCCGCGATATTGGGCGGTGCGCAGTTCCACGTTCTTGTGGCCGGTGCCGATGGTATGGCCCATGAACCAGCCGCCGTAGGAATACCAGCTGATCGGAATCTGGCGGCGCATCAGCTCCTGAAGGGTGGGCGTGGTGACGTAGACATTGCCCATGAGCACAAGTTGCGAGACGTCGATCAGCCGGGCGGTGGCGGCCCTGGCGTCATCGACGGTGACCACCAGCGTTTCGCCCTTCTTTGCAACCTTGGCGCGATGGGCCTGCACGTACAGGGGCAGGGCGTGGTCGGCTCCTGCCGCCAGCGGCCGGGGCGTGGTGTCGGTACCGCGCAGCAGGTTGACTTCATCGGGCAGGCAGATGGATACCAGCGAGCAGCGCGGGCACTTGGGGCTGTCTTGCAGCGGCGGCGGAATGTGGCCGTTGGCGGCCACCAGCCGCAATCCGTTGATGGCCGAAAGGGTCTGCTGGCGCAGCTCCTCGTCGAAAACCACGCGCACGCGCTCGCGCGATTCGGCAAAGTAGATGATGCCTTCGTCGCAGGCATAGCCTTGTTCTTCGAGAATCAGGCCCTGGGCGCAGACCTGGATGCGTTCGGGCTGGTAGGCGCCCTTGCTGACGTGTGGCCGCTTGCCGCGCTTGTATTCGACCGGCGTGACTTCGTTGCCCTTGCCTTCGATCAGATCGATCTTGGCGATGATGCCCAGCTTGTTGGACGACAGCGTGACCGAGCGGGCGTGCAGCGGCTGATTGTCATCGTCTTCGGCGCCTTCACCGGCTTTGTCATCGGCTTTGTCGCCTTCGCCGGCCGGCGGCAACTTGCCGCCGGGTTTGTCGACGCGGCGATGCTGGCGGCGGCCGTCGACGGTGTGGTATGAATCTGCCCATTCACCCTGCACCCACTCCAGGTAGGCCAGCCTGGGGCAGTACTCGAACTCGTTGACCATGCGCACCGGCAGCAGCGGCAGGTCGCCGGAAAGCTCCGGGAAAGGTAGCGGCAGCTCGCTTTGCACGCCGGTGGTCGCGCGTTGTTCCTCACTCATTGCTCAGCCCCTTGCCCGCAGCAGTTTGCGAGGGCCGTGAAAGTGTAGTACGTTGCGAATACACATTGTGCAACGTTTCGTGATTCGCCATGTCGAACATCAGCGTTCGCCTGCCGCCTGACATCGAGCGCGAGCTCGAAGAAGAGGCCCGGCGTACCGGGCGCAACCGTTCCGTGCTGGTGCGCGAGGCCGTTGGCGAATATCTCACGCGCAAGGAGCGGGAACGGCTGATCGCCGAAATGAAGGCAGCCGCCCGCGCGCTGTATTCGAATCCGGAGGCGGTAGCGGAAGCGCGCGAGATCCAGGAAGATTTCGAGGCCGTTGACACCACCCTGGAACAGATCGAGGCCGATGAACGCGCCGCCGGCATCGACCCCGACGAGAAGTGGTGGGATTGATGCGCCGCGGCGAGATCTGGACGGCCAACCTGAACCCCACCCTCGGCGCAGAGATGGGCAAGATTCGTCCCGTGATCGTGCTTCAGGCCGACTGGCTGACCGATGCCGGCAGCCCGACCGTGCTGGTTGTGCCTTTGACAGCCCGGCACTGGAAATCGCAGGAGGCACTTCGAGTCACGATCGCTGCGCGGGGCCGGCTGCGCAAGAGTTGCCATACCGTGACAGAGAAGATTCGCGCGCTGGACCGGTCCCGATTCGGCGCCGGGCCACTGGCTTCGCTGACCGAAGAGGAGCTTGCTGCCGTCGAACAACAACTGCGGGCGGTACTGGGGATGATCCATGCTTGATTACTCTTCTGGATTGGTCTCCCTCATGGGGCGCGCGTCGTGCCCTGACGCTTCAGCCAGTCCACGGCCGCCTGGTCGCGATGCCAGATGGTTTGGTAGGTGCCAGCATAGGCCTGCGCTTCGCGCTTGTCGCCCAGGCCGATGTAGTCGGGAATTCGGACCGGCAGCTTGCGCCGGCCAAGCAGGTAGTCGGGGACGTGCGGGTTCGCTTCCAGAGCTACCGACAGCGCCTCTCGCGCCGCCGGGGAATCGCCTTGCTGACGAAACAGCAATAGCGCCCGCCCATAGGCCCACTCGGCCATGATGTCTTTGGAATACTGATCCAGAAGTCGGCCTGCGTCCTCGTCGCGCTCGAGGTCGATCAGCAGTTTCAGCAGAAAGAAGCGAATCCCCTGATTGTCATCCGGGTTCAGCTTGAGCATGTCGCGATAATGATCGATTGCCTCGTCGGCCCGCCCCGTCGTCTCCAGGATTCGGGCCAGTGCCTGGCGGGCGCGCATGTACGGACGCGTCTCAAGCAGGCCCCAGAAGTGACCGACATCTTCCGTGAAAGGCTGCTTGCCCAGCGCTCGCTCACCGGCTGTCACCGCTTGCCGATACAGCGCCTCGGCCTCCTCGACTGACTGCGCGGTTTCCTCGGCCAGGATGAGCAAGGCGTCAGCGCAATCGGGCCAAAGCTCGAGGGCCTGGCGAGCCAGCTTTTCCCGATCGCGCGCCCGCCGCATTTCCCAGGCCTGGTAGACTAGCGCCTGGGCCCGGTCGCGGGGGCTGTCGGCTTCTGAAGGGTCGCTTCCCATCGCGGCCAACAGGCTTTCAATGCTCCGAAACGGCGGTGGCCCGACATCCGATCGGCGGCTGGTCCTGCGGGCTGCCCGCTTCCGAGTCTTTCTGTCTTTGCCTTTGCGTCTGTTGCGGGATTTGGGCATGAGAGTATCTCGTGTTGTCGTTGCTGGTGTTGGTTACTTTACTTCGCTGAGATTGCGGAACGACCCCAGACCGTAATGACAGCCAAATCCCAGTGCCAGCGGCCCGCTGATGGCTTCCGGAAAGGTAAGTCGCCAGAAGCTGCCGCGGGTGTCGGGCTGGGTCAGCCCGCGCTTGCGGCGAAAGCGGTAAAAATGCACCGGGCGTCTGTGTCTGCCGCGGATCGAGACATGGGGCAGGGCGGTGATTTCAGGCTCGGGCAGGCCGCGTATCCGGCACTCCCGGCGTAGTTGATCTTGCGCATCGAAGCGTTTCTTGGCGTGCCAGGGATGCAGGTAGGGCGTCGCGCTTTCCCAAATGCGACTGTGCCCCAGGTAATGGCTGCCGGCGATCTGGCCGGATAAGCCGTACTGCTCCAGCATGATTCGCCATTCTCCGCGGCCCCGATCCCACAGCGTGCTCAGGCGATCGAGAATATGCAGGGCGTCGCTCGACAAGCCGGCATCGGCATGAATCACGATGTGATCGATGTGACCATCGCCGTCGGCATCTTCGGGCAGGTAGAAGGCGTGGGCGTGACGGTTGCTTTTCGGCAGGTCATGCCCTGAAAGCATCTGCGGGATATTGTCTTCGCCAAAAACTTCTTTTGCCCGGGACATCACCGCGCTGCGGACAAGCTCGCCCATGCGCACGGCGTCTTCGATTCTCGGCAAGGGTTTGCCGGATATTCCCTTGCCGGATATTTGCAAGCGTACCGTGGTGAACGGACGCGCAGAATGATCGCGTTGCGGCCGTTGCCGGCGGGGCTGCGGCGCAAAGCACCGATACGGGCGCTGATAGGTCACGAACCGGCCGGCCGGTGGGCAGCTCCAGCCGGCGCTCTGGATTTCGCTGGTGTCCAGGCGCATGCCGTCGACCAGGTTTTCCGGCAGGGTGTGGAGAATCTGTTTCTGCTTTTTCTTGAGTTTTTTGCCATCGAGGCTGTGGGCCTGAATCGTTTCACGCCGCAGGTTCTCGTATTCGTCGAGGGTTACCGGCGCCATGAGGCGGATGGGCTCCAGGGCTTCGCCGGTTTCCGGGTCCATGCCGAGTTCGGATGGGCGGCAGTTGATCGTGCCGCTGAAGCCCGGCAACAGGCGCGCCTCGACCCAGCTTTCGGCCCGGCCCAGGTAGCCCGTTTTGTCCAGCAGCTCGCTCAGCAGCTCCCGGTGCCTGTCCCCAAGTGTCACCTCGGGCCAGACGGCAACCAGCGGGGTGCCGGGCTGCAGTCGGAGGAAGGCATCGAAAATCAGTACCGACTTGTCGGCCCGGCCCGCCCTCACGGGCATGTAGTGGCGGCTGTGAGATCGAATCGCATCAGGCAGGTGATAGACCGGCAGCGATACGCTCATGGCCTCGACGAGCTCGGCCAGCAGTGGCTCCGGGAACTCCTGCTCATCGACCTTTCTGTGCCATGTTGCGATCAGCGCCCGCAGGATGCGCCAAGGTGACGGTGGCCACTCGACATCGGCTTCGTTGACGTGCCGCCCCCACGGGTTGGCGTGATAGCGGCCGGCCGGAAAGCGGAACTCCATCGCGACCATGGTCATGCGCTGTAGGTGACTTCGGTGACCCGTGGCTCATTGAAGCGCCCTTCGTCTGCGACAGCCTCGATCAGGGCGGGCATCTGGCGTTCCAGTGCTTCCAGCGTCGGGACTTCGAAGGCTTCAGGGCGGGTGACGCGCAGCTCAACGCATTCGAGATCACAGGCGGTGCGCAGGCGCAGGCCGGTTGCCAGCAGCCGCCGGATCTTGAACAGGGCCAGGCCGATCAGGAGTTTCTCGACGTTTTCTCCCAGTCCGAAGGCGCGGATCTGGGCGAGATCGAGGTTGAAGTAGGCGCTGATTGCCGGTGAGACGTACTCATCCCTGGCAAATGGCACGTTGCCAAAACCCTTGGATGTATCGCCTTTGGGGTTGACGGAGTCCAGCTTGACGCCACCGCTGGCGGCTACCTTCACATCTTTGGCTTCGATAAAGGAAGAAAGCGCACGCGGCAAGCGCAGCCGCCCCCCGGCGAGGTCTTTCTTGGCCAGGAAAACACCATGCAGCACCGCGTTGATATCCACGCGCAGCAGGGTTGCCGCCAGCTTGCGCAAATCGACCCTGCCTTCTTCCATGTCGGCCAGCTCGGCCTTGAGCATATCGAAGACCGTTTTGTCCTTTCCTTCCAGGATATAGGGCGAATTGAGTCGGTGTGACTCAAGAAGGGAGTTGACCAGCGGTTCGCCGTCCTTGTCTTTTACCTTGACCAGAGGCAGGCCCCGGAGCGGTTCCACCCAGTCATCGTTTGGCTCATCCCAGCACACCGCTTCCAGGCGATTGGCCATGCTCTGGGCTGACTCGACGAGCAGCATTCGGCCTTGCCCGTCTGGTGCGGGATACTCAGCGGCACCCAGATCGGGAAAGCCGGTGGGCTGAAAACGGGTGCCCTGAAGCGGCTCGAGCCTTGCTTCCAGCAGCAGCCGCGGGACGTTGTTCAGTTGGTCGATATCAAGTGTCATGGTGTCCTTCCTCACGGTTTCATGAAGTGGTTGCGGTCTCTTCCAGCGTCGAGTGTCTGGGGAGAATGCGTTTGAGCTCTGCGCCGGCGACGGGAATCAGCAGTGCCGAGAGCAGGCGCAGGCCATCGATTTCGGGCGCGACGATGCGCGGGCCGTCGAAACCGAGGCCGGCCGTGCGCAAGCGTCTTTCGGCGATCCGGACGGCGCCGGCGAGATCATCGGTGGTGATCCGGCGCAGCAGCTCGCCGGGCAGCGGCAGGGCGGTGTCGGTCGGTAGCACTCCGGCATCTGTCAGCTGGGCATCGGTGCAGAAAAAGGGCTTGAGCAGGCGATAGATCGCGGGCAGCGGGAGTTCAATATCGTCGCGGACCATTCCGCCGCGGGGGAGCTGGGTCAGTGCCAGCCCCGGAATCAGCGCGGCGATGCGCGCGGTATCGAGGTCGCCGGCCAGCCATCGCGCCACGGCCGCCAGATTGCAGGTGCGCGAAAAACGCAGCGGTTTGTCATCGAGCTCGAGCTGGCCGGCGGCCAGCAGGCGCCGCCGGAGAGTGGCTGCCAGATTGGCTTCCAGGCGCCCGGGTCCCCAGACGTGCAGGTGGCTGCCGCTTTCCAGCCATGCCGGGTGCCGGGCCCCGTCTTCGGGGGCCAGATGGATGCGCATGGGCAATGGATAGCGCATGCGGCCGTTGATTGATTTGCGCGCGTGCAGTCCCGCCAGGGCGGCCGCAACGGCGAGCTCGTCGCTGCCGTCGTCGATGAACCAGTCGGATGAAAAAAGCCAGGGCACGGGCGGGCAATTTCCGACGGTGGCGTCGCGGGCGCTGCGGCTGCGGGCCAGGTAGAGCTGAATTTCTCCAAGAACCGCCAACACGCGCTGTGCGCTCTGGCTGCGGTCGTCGCGCGACAAGGTCAGCTCGAAGATGGCGTCTTCGAGTCGTTGCAGGAGTGAGCGCAGACTGGCACTGGCGCTCCTGCTTCGGCCAAGGCGGCGAAAGCGGGTGAGCCAGCGACTGTGTCCTTCCAGATCAGCGATCAGGTCGGCGGCCGGATTGCGACGCACTTCGACACGGTTGAGCGGGGTCGCCAGGTAGGCTTTCCCCGATCGCATGACGAAGGTGTAGCGCTGAAAGCCTTCAAGACCGCGATCAACGCCCAGTTTGGAGATGGCGCGTACGAAGTCCAGCCCGTCCCGCGCCGGTTGCCGCCCCAGGGTGGCGCGTCCTTCCGAAAAAAGTGTGCGAAGCTCGGGTAAGGTGCACGGCACCGACCACAAGGGCAGCCAGACCTCGGCGCGCGAGTCGGCTTCGTCGGCCAGGGCCGATGCGCCCGAGCCGGCGCCGGTGGCGCGTACCGTGAAGGGATAGCTCAATGTACCCGGTCTGGCGCTTTCCAGTCGGCGGGTCGCTGTCGCCGCAAACATCAACGCGCCTTCGATCATGAGGATGAAATCCCAGGGGTTGATCAGGGCGCCGCCTTCGAACCCGGCCGCCGAGTTGGGGCCGCCTGCATTGCCTGGCGCGAACTGGCCGATGGCAGCTGAAGTCAGCTGTGGTATTGCATGTCCAAACAATGCGCCGTCGAGCCAGGAGCCGGCGATCGCCATTGGCTCCCCGCTGTCAGGGTCGATGACGTCGACGAGTCGCTGCATGAAGTTGTTGGTGAAGTCCAGCCGCCCATCGTTGCCGCCGGTTCCAAGCAGCGGTGGGTATTTGGGGTTTTCGCCAGTGAGCAGTATTGCGGCATCGAGCCAGGCCAGTGCGGGATCGGGCAGTTCGTTTCGCAACGCGTTGATCAGGGCTGTCTTGTCGTCCTTGTCGGGGCGTTTATCGAGCCTCATGGCAGTCAGGGTTTTTCTGATCACGTCGATGCTGTTGCGCATCCTGTCCAGGCGCACGGCCGCGCCGTCTTCGATGGGCTGTATTCCGGCCTGATTGTCTTTTGGATAGAAGCCGCTGCCGCCATTCCAGGGCGCAAGGACCGGGGTGGGCCTGTACCTTCGGAGCAGAAAATTGCGCAGCTCCGAGGCGCTTAGCCGTGTGATAAGGATGAAGCGGTCTTCGCGCCAGAACCCGCGTGCTTCCTCATCGATCTGTTCGGCGACGAGCCTCAGTACCCCCAGGGCTTTGAGATAGGCGGACAGCGGCAGCGGATTACAGCCGTCAAGGGCAATTTGGTTGCGGCCAGACAGGGGATCATACGAAGTCGGGTTCTGGGCTATGCGATTGGCTGGATGTGCCGCATCGGGCTTGTCGCTCGGTATCGATCGCCCTGCCAGCGCTCTGGCGGTTTCGGTCAGCGTTTCCAGTTCTTGCAAGCGCTCTTCGACCGATAGCCGCAGTGCGCGGCGCAGCTGTGCCTTGCGGCTGCCTTCCCGGGAGGCGGCTTCCCAGCTTCGCTCTTCGCTCATGGCTTGTCTCCCGATTCCTGTTCGTCGAGTATCCAGTGCAGGTGGATGAGGTCGTCACGGTCGCGATCGCGGCCGGCCTGTTCCTTCATGGTAATCAGGGTCTCGATTCGGACGAAGGGTGCCTTGACACCATCACCGATGGCATGAATCTCGGCTGACCTGTGCTCCATGGTGAAGTCGAATGGTTCGTCGGCAAACACATCCACGCTGGTTTCGGGAAAGGACTCGCTGAACATCGAAAAGACCGTCATGTTCTTGTCCTCGATCCAGCTTTTGCGCTTGTCGGCATCGGCGAAGTCGTCGGCCGGTACCGGTACGCGTGGTTTGTACCCCAGTCCGGTCAGGGTGTTCATGGCGCTGCGTGCGTTCTTTTCGTCGAGGGCGATGACCAGATCGAGATCCTGGGTTGCGCGCAGGTAGCCGTAGCTGTTGACCGCAACGCCGCCGACGATCAGGTACTTGACGCGGGCCTCGTTGAGTGCCCGGCAGATGGCCTGAATGGTTGATAGTTTCATGAGTGCTTGTCCTCGGGCGGAGCTTGCCGGCTGGCGCGCCAGTCGGCGATGCGCACCAGCGCCTCGAGCCAGGCGAGTTGGAAGGGCCCGTGGCGCTTGAGCAGGCGCTGGGTGCGCTCGGTCCAGGACGGGCCTGCCGGCCCGTGGCCCAGGCGCATCAGGTCCAGCTCGAGCCCGGTTTCCGGCACCGTCAGGCCATTGAGGCGCACTTCGGGCAAGCGGTCGCCGTGCCAGACGCCGCGGGCAAAGAGCCGATCGGGCTGCGGCGGCTCCGCTTCGCCGGGCAGGGCGCGCAGGCGCATGCGAATGCGGCCGTGATGGGCACAGATCAGGTAGGCAATGAGGTCCTTGTGTTCACCGGCGTTGCCGTGCTCCAGCCAGGCGAGCATCGAGGCCAGCTCGTGGCGGAAACCCTTGCGCAAAACCCGATTTCCGCTCTCATCAAGAACATGATAGTTGGGCCGACCCCGGCCGCCGGACTTGGCCAGAACGGGGCTTTGCCCGGGCAGGTAGTCGGGCTGGATGCCGCGCTGGAATGCCTCGTGGGCCTTGCCCAGGTCGTGCCACAGATCCGCGGTTGCGGCCGCCTGGCGCTGCCAGTCGGCAAGGCCGAGGCTTTCGGCAAGCGACTGAAGTTCGGCTTGCGCATCGCGGCAGTGCTGCCCAAGCTCGACCGGATGGCCGGTAAAGGTCAGCACGTCGGCGTCGTTGGGTTCGGGAGTTGGCGACTGTTGCCGGTTGGTCCCTACGACCGGCGTGACGGTGCGGCTGGAGGCCGGGTCGAAGCCCAGCTCGGGATCGTAGCCGCCATCGGCTGCGCGCAGAAGCAGAATCTGGCCGGGCCGCGGCCGGGTTGTCGTTTGCCAGCGCTCGCCCAGCGGATCCCAGCTCCGGGCCTGGCGGCTCTTCTTGCCCAGGAACTGTTTTCTGAACTGGCCGAGACCGGCCGGGCACAGCTCGTCGCGCTGCGGCGCGATGTCCTCGCCTGGCCGATCCGTGAACGGCCGCCAGAACACCTGCAGTTGCGGGCTCCCCGGGTCGCGGATATAGGGCGAGACATCGACGTCGAAGCCGGACAGGTCGGGATCGGTATCGAACAGTTGCAACAAGTCCTTGTGGCGAAGAACAGGGTGCAGCGGGGCGGGTTGCGCGAATTCCGGCAGATCACCGGGGCTTGCTGAATCGAGCTTTTCGATGCGTTTGCGTGCCGCCTGCAGTGATTCGACGCTGTAGGGCAGGGCCTCGCCGGTTTCGTCGTCGATATCGATCCAGTAGATTTCAGCTTCGTCGTGTTCGCCACCGCGATTGCAGCGGCCGAATCGCTGCACCAGCGACGACCAGGGCGCAAGCTCGGTGAACATGACGGCGCTGGAGATATCCACGCCTGCCTCCACCGCCTGGGTTGCGATGACGATACGACCATTTTTGTCCCATGCCGAGTGATTCCGCAGCCGCGCTTCGATTGCCTTGCGTTCTTGCGGGCGAAAGCGGGCATGCAGCAGCAGCGCTTCGGTGTCGGGCGTCGATTTGCGCAGCGCTTTGTACAGCGCCTGGGCGCGCTCGACCCGGTTGACGATGACGAGGGTTTGCTGGCCAGGTCGATGCGCAGCGGCCACTTCGCTTGCCAGTGATTTGATGTAGTCGGCCGCTTTTGCCTTTGCCGTCTCTTTGGTCAGCCTGGTTGCCGCCGGCTGCAATGTCTTGGCGGCGTTCAGGCGCCTGGTGACTTCCGGGCGGGATCTGTCATCGTCGTCCAGACCGGCGATGTGGAGCCCTTCGACCTGGTCGCGGAAGTCCACCGTGGCCAGCCAGTCGGTGTCCAGGGTGGCCGACACCCACAGGCTGCGCGTTGGCGCGCTTGCGCCGTGGCGGCGGCGGAATGCTTCCAGTTGCGCGGTCGTGGGTAGCGCCGGGCCCATCAATTGCACTTCGTCGTAGACCCACAAAGCGTCGCTGTGCAGCAGTGCGTAGTGCACCGGCCACTGGTAGCGGCTCATGCCGTAGCCGCGCATCAGCGCGCGCGACAGCAACATGTCCTGGGTGCCGATGAGGATGGCTTGTTCCTCGGGATGAGCGGCCCAGTGGGCGCGCCTCAAGGTTGGTTCGCCGCCCATCAAGGCATGGACCGAGACCTTGCCCTCGCCCGGCTGACCAAGAATTTCCAGCTTGTCGAGCCAGTTGCGGACATTCTCGAGCGTCTGTTCCACCAGTACGCGCATGGGCAGGCACCAGATCAGGCGTCGGGGCATTGCAGTGTCTTCCATCTGGCGCCGCCGGTACAGCCAGGCTAGGGTGACGGCCGCCGTCTTGCCGAGCCCCGTGGGGATGTTGATGACATCGGGCCACTTTCCGCCGGCAAGTCGGGCCTGGTAGGGGTAGGGCGAGTTTCCGGTTGCTTTTTTGAAATACGCGCTGTAGGTCATTTTCCCGCGACTTTGAATTTACCCAATGAGGCCCCGGTCATGCGCCGGGGAGTATTTGCCCATCAGTACTCGGAATTCCTTCCAAGCCATTGCTTCAATGAGGCCGGCCGTGTTGGGGCTGCATAACCGGATGCCAGTTACATTAGCTGCAAGGTTATCGCTTGTCAATTCCGTCCAAACCATTCAACGTTTGATTTTTCGGCGGTTCATTTATAAACTTGCCGCGGCACTTGCCTGGTTGTTTACTGTAAATGCAAATGTAGTTACAATGCTCATGAAGTTCGAATGGGATGAAGCCAAACGCCGAACCAATTTGCGCAAGCATGGCGTGGATTTCCGGGATTGCCCGGCTGTCTTTGCTGGCCGATGCAAGTCCGTTCTGGATGACCGTGATTATGGTGAGACGCGATATTTGACTGTCGGACTGCTCGATGATGTGGTCATCGTGATATCCCATACCGAATCGGACGGCAGAATCCGAATTATCTCCGCACGAAAAGCCGAGCGTCATGAGCGAGAAAGCTACTTCGAAGAAATCTGGAAGTGATATGGATCGTCTGCGCAAAATGCGCGACGAGGAGATTGATTTTTCTGACATCCCGCCGATTGCACCGAAGAAGTTCGCGCAAGCCGTCGTTCGTGAGGGACTCAAGCCCGTGCAGACGAAGAAGCAGATAACCTTGCGCATCGATGCCGATGTGCTTGAGTGGTTCAAGGCGCAGGGCAAGGGATACCAGACGCGCATCAACGAGCTGTTGCGCGAGTATATGAAGATGCATCGGCGGTAGTCGTTGCTCGAATGAGAGGGCCGGGATTTTGTCGAGCGTCTTGCGTGCATGGCGCACAGCCTGCCTGCCGGCTTTCTCAAAACATGAGAATGACGGCGTGCCCGCGCCAACGGACGTTTGTTCTGATGTGCGCAAAGCCTCCAGCGGCGGCTCATGGTTGCCCCTTGCTCATTTCGATCGTACACCGCTTCACGCGGGTGTCGACGGCCGGGTCGCAACAAACGCGGACCGGCCCGGGCGCTGGTTTTGGGTAGGGTTTTTCTCTTGTCTTTTTAGCCCCTTGTCGTCCAAAGCTACTTGAACGCCTGAGGAATTTCAAATGCGCGGGGTGCCGGCCGGCGTTTGAACTGTCTCAGTGACCGTAGGTTCTCGGCCGGGTCAGGCGGTCGATGAGCGGGGCGGCCATGTTCATCAGCAGCACGGCGAAGGCGGCGCCGTCGGGGTAGCCGCCCCAGCGGCGGATGACCAGCGTGAGTATGGCGACGCCGGCGCCGAAGACGAGCTTGCCTTTTTTCGTGCTGCAGCCCGAGACCGGGTCGGTGGCGATGAAGAAGGCGGTCAGCACCAGCGCGCCGGAGAAGATGTGCTGCAGGGGCGAGGGGTTGGTGTCGGGGCCGAGCAGCCACAGCGGCGTGGAGACGACGATGGTGGTGGCGATGACCGCGACCGGAACGTGCCAGGAGATGACCCGCCGCCACATCAGGTAGATGCCGCCCAGGGCGCAGAAATTGGCGATCCATTCCCAGCCGCGGCCGCCGAAGTCGCCGAAGATCGGTGCATTGCGGATTTCGCTGAGGGGCAGGTTTTCGGCCACGCCCGTGCGCAGCCGGTCCAGCGGCGTGGCGCCGGTTACCGCATCCCAGCTCAGCGTGTCGGGCAGATGACCGGTGAAGATGGCCTGCGCCGTGTCGAGCAGGCCCGGCAGGCCGGGCGAAAGCTGCCGGGGCAGCAGCCACTGGCTCAGCTCCAGCGGGAAGGCAATGATCACGGCGGCAAAGCCCACCATCGCCGGGTTGAACAGGTTGTAGCCCAGGCCGCCGTAAAGATGCTTGGCGATGACGATGGCAAACACCATGCCGATGGCGGCAATCCACCACGGCGCCAGTGGTGGCATGCACAAAGCAAACAGCACGCCGGTGACCACGGCGCTGTAGTCGGAAAGAAACAGCTTGAGCGGCCGCGCGCGCAGCTTGAGCATGACGGCTTCGAGGGCGACTGCGAAGGCGACCGCCAGCGTGATCTGGAACAGGATCCCGTAGCCGAAGAACCAAACGTGCGCGGCCACCGCCGGCACCAGCGCATAAAGCACCTGTCGCATGACGCCGCCCACGGTCGTGGCGGGCGGCTGGTACGGCGCGCCGGAGACGGGAAACTTCATGATCGAACCCAGCGGTGGTCAGCAGAATTCCCTGAACCCTGAACCCTGAACCCTGAACCCTCATCGATCCCGGCGGTAGTGTATCCGGGCCGCCACGGTCGCTCACTCATCGCTATCCTTCCGCTTCTGCCTGGCCCGCTCGATCGCGGCCTGAATCTCGCTTTGGGCTTCGGTCTCCGAGCGCTTGAGCTTTTTCTCGCGTTCCCGGCGCCTGGCCTGGCGCGCCGCGCGCTCGCGGGCCAGCCGTTCCTCGCGCGCTTCATAGCGCCGTTTGGCCAGGGCCGCGCGGCGGTGGTCGAGCTTGCGCTGCGCCAGTTCGTCCTTGCCGTGCCGGTAGAAGTCGACCAGGGGGATGTGGCTGGGGCACACCGCCGCGCAGCAGCCGCACTCGATGCAGTCGATCAGGTCGTAATCGGCGGCGCCGTCGTAGTCTTGGGCCTCGATGAGCTTGAACAGGGTCTGCGGCAACAGCCTGGCCGGGCACACGCGCACGCATTCGCCGCAGTTGATGCAGGGCATCACTGGCTGGGCCGGTGCGGTTTCTTCATGAGTCAGCGCGAGCACGCAGTTGCTGCCTTTGGTGACGGCAATGTCGTCGCTGGCCAGCGCCGTGCCCGACATCGGCCCGCCCAGGATCAGGCGCGTGACGTTGTCGCGGTAGCCGCCGGCGGCTTCGACCAGATGGCTGAAGGGGGTGCCGATCAGTGCGAGCAGATTGCGCGGATCGACGATGCCGGGGCCGGTGACGGTAACGATGCGCTCGATCATCGGCCGGCCGTCGACGACGGCGTCGCGCGCGGCCGCTGCGGTGCCGACGTTGTGCACGACCACGCCAAGATCCTGGGGCAGGCCGTCGTGAGGCACTTCGCGGCCGGTCAGGGCCTGGATGATCTGGCGTTCGCCGCCTTCGGGATAAATGGTGAACACCTTGCGGATGCGCACCTTTGCCTCGGCATCGAGTTCGCGCGTGGCCTCGCGCAGCTTCTCTTGGACCTGGCCCATGCGGTCTTCGATGGCGATGACCACGCGCCGGGCGCCGGCGGCGCGGGCCAGGATCAGCCCGCCCTCGACCACGTCGCGGGCGCGCTCGCGCATCAGCATTTCGTCGCAGGCGATCCAGGGCTCGCATTCGGCGCCATTGAGAATGACGGTATGCAGGCTCTTCCAGCCGCCGCGCAGTTTTGCGGCGGTGGGAAACATGGCGCCGCCCAGGCCGGCCAGGCCCGAGCGATGGAGGTGGTCGACAATCTCGTCGGCCGGGCGCTCCTGCCAGTCGTCCAGGGGGTATCTTGTCGCCCAGCGATCCTCGCCGTCGGGCTGCAGCACGACGGTGGGCCGGGTGCCGCCGGGCGGAAAGGCCGAGGGGTGGTCGATCACGCCCCCGATGGCGCCCGATGTCGGCGCGTGCTCGGGCACGATGAAGTCGTCGCCGGATTCGGTCAGGGCCTGGCCCTTGAGCACGCGCTCGCCTGGCTCGACCAGCAACCGGCCGGTTTCGCCCTGATGCTGGCGCAGGGCGATGAACAGGCGTTGTGGCAGCGGCGGCCGCTCGACCGGATAGCGGCAGGCGATCTGCTTGTGATGCTTGAGCTTCAGGCCGCCGGGAAAGCCGTGGATGCGCTCGCCGGACAGGACGTCATTCATGCACTGCCTCCCGGATCACGAGCGGGATGGGTTTCGGGCGTGGCCAGCTCCAGGTTTGCGCCAGTTCCACCATGTCGATGCAGTCGACCGGGCAGGGCGCCACGCACAGTTCACAGCCGGTGCACTCGGCTTCGATGACGGTATGCATCTGCCGCTGGGCGCCCAGGATGGCGTCGACCGGGCAGGCCTGGATGCACAGCGTGCAGCCGATGCAGCGCTCCTCGTCGATGAAGGCCACCATGGGCGGCTTGTGCTCGCCGCGCGACTCATCCAGAGGTTTTGCTTCGATATCAAGGAGTTCAGCGAGCTTTCTGACGCCTTCTTCACCGCCGGGCGGACACTGGTTGATGTCGGCTTCGCCATCGGCAACGGCCTGCGCGTAAGGCCGACAGCCCGGATAGCCGCACTGCGCGCACTGGGTTTGCGGCAGAATCTCGTTGATGCGCTCGACCAGGCTGTCTTCGTCCGGCGCCAGGCGGCGGCCGAGCCACAGCAGCACGGCGCCGATGACAAGCACCATGGCAGTCAATGTCAGGATTGCGCTGATCATGCCGCCATGATAATGCGCGGCGCGGCTATTGATCTGGTGAAAATATCCCCCAGTTAAATTGAAGGGGTCAGTTTTCAATCTTTCGGCGAAACAAGGAGCAGGCAATGAACGAAACGGACAAGTCCACGCTGCCGATCGAGCAGATGGCCAGGGAAAACGACGAATTCCGCAAAGTAGTCTGGACCGGCGAACACAGCCAGCTTGTGCTCATGGCCGTGCCCGAAGGCGGCGAGATCGGCGGCGAGGTTCACGAAGGCCACGATCAGCTCTTGTGGTTTGTCGACGGCGAAGGCCTGGCGAAGATCGGTGAACGTGAACAGCCGGTCACGGCCGGTGATGTCGCCATCGTGCCCTCGGGCGCCTGGCACAATTTCACCAACACGGGCTCGGGCATGCTCAGGCTCTACACCACCTATTCCCCGCCCGAGCACGAGCCGGGCACCGAGCACGCCACGAAGGCCGACGCCGAGGGCTGATACTCAGCCTCCGTCGCCGTTCAATGCCGGCCACTGGCTGGCATCGATGGTGTCGCGGTAGGCGTGCCAGGTGGCGTGGCCAAGCAGGGGCATGAGCACGACGAAGGCCAGCCAGGCCGTCAGCGCGCTGATCAGGACGCAGACGATGATCACCGCTGCCCACACCGCCATGGCCGGCTTGTTGCGCAGTACCGCATTGACCGAGGTGACGATGGCCGTGATCGTGTCGGTCCGGCGGTCGATCATCATGGGTAAGGAAAATGCGCTGGCGGCAAAGATCAGGGCGCAGAAGACCGCGCCCACGGCGCTGCCTACGGCCAGAAAGGGCAGCAGTTCGGCCAGTTGCGGGTCGCTGTCGGGCGGAAAGAAGACGTGCACCATGCTGGCGGCCCGCGCCCAGACGAGAAAGACCACGATCATGATCACGGCAAAGACCAGCTCGTTGCCCAGGGTGAGGCCAGCGTCGGCCAGGCAGCCGCGCAGGCTTACCCGCCGGCCCTGCTCGAGCCGGCGACTGATGGCGTAGACGATCAGCGCAAGCCAGGGGCCGACAAAGACGAAGCCGCTGGCCACGCCCAGATAGATGCCGAGGTTGCCGAAGCGCCAGGCTGCGGCGGTGATCGCCAGGCTGGCGAGCACAATCAACAAGCCGAAGCTCAGGCTTTGACGCGGCGCTGCCCGCAGATCGGCCCAGCCCAGTTTCAGCCAGACCAACGGATCGCCCGGCCCAAGCCGCCGCGCTGGGGCGGCAAACGGGCGCTCGTCGGGCACCACGGTTTCACTCGGCGCGCCAGAATTGCTGTTTTCGGGTCGGTCATTCATGGATCGATCCATTTCGGGCGCAAGTGGTGCCTGTGGCAAGGCCCTGTCGAAACCTCCTCTTGTAGGAGCGGCTTTAGCCGCGAACCCGGCTGCCCGGCACGATACGCAGCACCTGGCCGTTGCCGGCGTCGGTGACCAGGTAGATAAAGCCGTCCGGCCCGGTCTTGACGTCGCGCACGCGCTGGCCGATGGGCAGCCACTCCTCGCCCGTGACGCGCGCGTTTTCGAGCACCAGGCGCGAGACAAGCTGTTCGCGCAGGCCGCCGACGAACAGGTCGCCCTGCCAGGCGGGGAGGGCGTTGCCGCTGTAGAAGTCCATGCCCGAGGGCGCGATCACCGGATCCCAGAAATAGATCGGCTGTTCCATGCCTTCGGCCTGCGTGCGACCCTCGTAGATGGCGCCTCCGGAGTATTCGATACCGTAGGAGATGACCGGCCAGCCGTAGTTCTTGCCGGCTTCGGTCAGGTTGAGTTCGTCGCCGCCTCTGGGGCCGTGTTCGACCGTCCAGAAATTGCCGTCGGCGTCGGTTGCTGCTGCCTGGATGTTGCGGTGTCCGTAGGAGAAGATCTCCGCGCGCTTGCCGCCCTCATCGACAAAGGGGTTGTCGGCCGGCACCGAGCCGTCGAAGTGCAGCCGCACCACGCAGCCGATGTGGTTGCCCGGGTCCTGGGCGTTGCGGCGCGAGGGGTGGCCGCCGCGGTCCCCCATCGTCAGCCACAGGGTGTCGTCGTTCGCGAAGACGATGCGCGAGCCGAAATGGCGGCCGGAGTTGACCGCGGGCTGCTGGCTGAAGATGATCTCCACGTCTTCCAGCGCCGAGCGGTCCTCGCTCAGCCGGGCGCGGGCCAGGGCGGTGTTGTTCTTGCTGTCGGCCTGTGGCTCGGCAAAGCTCAGGAAGATCAGCCGGCTGGATTCGAAGTCGGGAGCAACGGCCACGTCCAGCAAGCCGCCCTGGTTGCGGTTGTCGACTTCGGGCACGCCCGTGACTGGATCGGAAACGCTGCCGTCGGCGCTGACCAGGCGAAGGCGGCCGGGCCGTTCGGTGACCAGCATGCTGCCGTCGGGCAGGAACTCGATTGCCCATGGGTGTTCGAGGCCTTTGGCGACCGTCTCCAGGTTCCACTCCTCGGTGGCTGCGGGAAGCGGCGCGCGCGTCTGGCCGGCAAAGGCCGGTTCCAGGTGGGGCGCCTCGCGGTCGCGGGTTTCCGCAGATTCATTCTTGCCGGCGCTGCTGGCGTCGTCGGCACTGCAGGCCGCAAGTACGATGATGCTGAAGGCGATCAGGATGTTCTTCATGACGATCCTCTCACGTGGGCGGATACTTCGGGCAGTTTAGCAGCCGCCGATCACAGCTTGGCAAACCCGGCAAAACCCATGAAGGCAAGGGCCATCAGGCCGGCGGTGATCAGCCCGATGGGGGCGCCACGGAAACTCTCCGGGACATCGGCCATGGCAATCTTCTCGCGTGCGGCGGCGAGCATGACCAGCACCATGCCGAAACCGAGTGCCGCGCCGAAGCCGTAGAAGGCCGACTCGACCAGGCTGTTCTGCTCGCGCACGTTGAGCAGGGCAACGCCGAGCACGGCGCAGTTGGAGGTGATCAGGGGCAGGTAGACGCCAAGCACGCGGTGCAGGATGGGTGCGGAGTGGCGCATGTACAGCTCGGTCAACTGCACCAGCGCGGCGATGATGAGAATGAAAGCGACGATGCGCAGATAGTCCAGCCCCAGCGGGATGAGCAGCCATTCGGTAACCATGAAGCTGGCCACCGAGGCCAGGGTGAGCACGAAGGCGGTGGCTATCGACATGCCGAAGGCCGACGAGACGCTGTTGGACACGCCCATGAACGGGCACAGCCCCAGAAACTGCACCAGCACGAAGTTGTTGACCAGCGCGGCCGAAATGACGATCAGCGCCAAGTCCATCGTTCAGGAAACTCTTGAAACCACGGAAGTCACGGAAGACACGGATTCAATGAAAGAAGAACTGTTTCAAGAGAAGCTCCATTCCGTGATTTCCGTGCTTTCCGTGGTTCCAGATCTTTCGGCTACTTGATCCGCATGCCGGGCTCGGCGCCGCTGTCTGGGGTAAGCAGGAAGGGGCGGCCGTCTTCGTCGCCGGCGGCCAGCACCATGCCTTCGGAGGTGCCGAAGCGCATCTTGCGCGGTTCGAGGTTGGCCACCACTGCGGTCAGGCGGCCGTTGAGCTCGTTCGGGTCGTAATGGCCGCGGATGCCGGCCAGGACTTCGCGCTGGCCCATCTCGCCGAGATCGAGCTGCAGCCTGAGCAGCTTGTCGGCGCCTTCGACCTCTTCGGCCTTGATGATGCGCGCCACGCGCAGGTCCACCTTGATGAAATCCTCGAACTTGATCATGTTGTCTTCTTCTTTGCTGTCGTTTTCCGTGTTTGGTGTTGTGTCGGGCTTGCTGTCCGACTCTTCCAGCGATGCGCTGCTTGCTTCGATGAGGGCATCGGTCTGCTTTTCTTCCACACGCTGGAGCAGCGGCTTGAACTTGTTGATCTGGTGGTCGAGCAGCGGTTGGCCGATCAGGTTGAAGTCGTCCAGGCGGGTATCGAGAAACTCGGCCGCTTTTTCGGCGGTGAGCGGAATGACCGGCGAGAGCCAGGTCATGAGCAGGCGGAACAGGTTGAGCGCCTGCGTGCAGATGGCGACGACTTCTTCTTCCCGTCCTTCCTGTTTTGCCAGCTTCCAGGGTTCGTGCGTGTTGATGTAGACGTTGGCCTCGTCTGCCAGGGCCATGATGCGCCGGATGGCGCTGTGGTAGTTGCGACTCTCGAACTTTTCGGTAATCGCCAGGTGCTCGCCCACGAAGCGCTGGTGCAGCTCCGGGTCGGGCAGTTCGGCTGCCAGTTTGCCGCCACCGAGCTTGTGGATGAAGCCGGCCGAGCGGCTGGCGATGTTGACCAGCTTGCCGACCAGATCGGAGTTGACCCGGTAGCGGAAGTCCTCGAAGTTGAGGTCGATGTCGGCCAGGCCCGAGCCCAGCTTGGCGGCAAAGTAGTAGCGCAGGTAGTCCGGGTGCAGGTGTTCCAGCCAGGTGCGCGCCATGATGAAGGTGCCGCGCGATTTCGACATCTTGGTGCCGTTGACGGTCAGAAAACCATGGGCGTAGACGCCGGTGGGGCGCATGAATCCGGCGCCCTCGAGCATGGCTGGCCAGAACAGGCAGTGGAAGTAGATGATGTCCTTGCCGATGAAGTGGTGCATTTCGGCGCTGGAGTGCGGGTCAAGCCACTCCTCGAAGTCCCAGCCGTGCTTCTCGCACAGCTCCTTGAAGCTGGCCAGGTAGCCGACCGGCGCGTCCATCCACACGTAGAAGAACTTGTCTTCGGTGCCGGGAATGCGGAAGCCGAAATAGGGTTTGTCGCGGGTCACGTCCCAGTCACGCAGGCCGTCGGCAAACCACTCGTCGAGCTTGTTGGCGACCTCGTTCTGCAGGGCGCCAGAGCGCATCCATTCCTTCAGGCTGTCGCTGAAGGTCGAAAGGGTGACGAAATAGTGCTCGGTTTCCTTCATTACCGGTGTGGTGCCCGAAACCACCGAGCGCGGCTCGATCAGATCGGTCGGGTCGTAGGTGGCGCTGCACGCCTCGCAGGAGTCGCCGTACTGGTCTTCGGCCCCGCAGCTCGGGCACTTGCCCCGGATGAAGCGGTCGGGCAGAAACATTTCGCGCTCGGTGTCGTAGTACTGCTTGATGGTGTCGGTACGCACCGCACCGCGCTCTTCGAGCGCCGCCCAGATGCGTTCGACCAGCGCCCGGTTGGTTTCGGTGTGGGTCGAGGAAAAATTGTCGAATGACAGGGCAAAGTCCTCGAAATCCTCGAGGTGCTCGGCGTGCACGCGCTCGATCAGCTCTTCGGGCGAGATGCCGTCTTTTTCCGCGCGCAGCATGATGGGCGTGCCGTGGGCATCGTCGGCCCAGGCAAACACGACCTGATGGCCCATGGCGCGCTGAAACCGCGCCCAGATGTCGGTCTGGATGTACTCGAGCATGTGCCCCATGTGGATCGGGCCGTTGGCATAGGGCAGGGCAGCGGTGATCAGAATGCGACGCGGAGTGGGCATGGATATCAAGAGCTTTGGGTGGGTTGGAACGTGGGTGAAATTATCGCATGCGGGGGAAGGGTTTGCTGGTTTGCTGGTTAGCTGGTTTCAGGAAATGAAGGGTTCAGGTTTCAGGGTTCAGGCGGCAACTGCCAGTTGTGCGGGGCGGCTTCGCCGCGCAAAGGGGTAGCGGGGCTTGCCCTTCGGTATGGCACCAAAACCTTCGCCGCAACGCCGCCCACTAAACCTCCCGGTTGCCGAACCAGCCAACTAATCAACCAACCAGCCACGCCTCGTTTCCCTGAAACCTGAACCCTATTCCGTGCCTTCCGTGTTTTCCGTGGTTCTATCGCTTCTGATTTTCTTTGCGTCTTAGCGGCTTTGCGTTTCAAAGGTTTTGATTTTTTCAACTCCACCCCCTCGCGGCGCAGCCGCCCACCCAGCCTCGCGGCTGCCGAACCAGCCAACCAGCTAACAAGCAAACTACCCAGCCAACCAACCAATCAAACCGGTACAATATCGGTCCAGATTCAATCCGGGTATTCTTCCGCATGAAAAACGACGAAGGCAAGTCACTGCTTGCTGCCATTGAAGACCCCAATACCGGGCGGCCGCTGGGCGATTCGGTGCGCGGCGTGGCGATTCGCGATCGGCGCGCTGCCGTGGATATCCGCCTGGCCTATCCGGCCGCCGGCTGGCGCGGGGAACTGGCTGAAATGGTCTCCGAGCGCCTGCGCGCCAGCGGCGATGTCGACGAGGTGACGGTCGACGTTGACTGGCAGATTCCGCAGCACGCCGTTCAGGGCGGGCTCGACCCGATCGAGGGCGTGCGCAACATCATTGCGGTAGCCTCGGGCAAGGGCGGCGTCGGCAAATCCACCGTCAGCGCCAACCTGGCCCTGGCGCTGGCCGCCGAGGGCGCCAGCGTGGGCGTGCTCGATGCCGATATCTACGGTCCCAGCCAGCCGCGCATGCTCGGTTTGAAGGGCGGCCCGCAAACCACAGACAACCGCCGCATTCTGCCCCTGCGCGCCCACGGGCTGCAGGTGATGAGTATCGGTGTGCTGGTCGAGACCGACCAGGCCATGATCTGGCGCGGGCCGATGGCCACCCAGGCGCTGCAGCAGATGCTTACCGACACGCTGTGGGAAGGGCTCGACTACCTGGTGATCGACCTGCCGCCTGGAACCGGCGATATCCAGCTCACCCTGGCGCAGCGCATACCGGTGGCCGGAGCCGTGACCGTGACTACGCCGCAGGAAGTGGCGGTCGACGACGTGCGCCGAGCCGTGACGATGTTCGGCAAGGTCAAGGTGCCGGTGCTGGGCGTGATCGAGAACATGAGCACGCACGTTTGCTCCAACTGCGGCCACGAGGACGCCATCTTCGGCGCCGGCGGCGGTGAGCGCGTGGCCCGCGAGGCCGGCGTGCCCGCGCTCGGGCAACTACCGCTGGAGTCGACCATCGGGCGCAGCACCGATGAGGGCACGCCGATCGTTGTCGCCGAGCCCGATCATCCCGCCGCCCGCCGCTTTCGCGAGATTGCCCGCCGCGTTGCCGGCCGGCTGTCGACCCAGTCGCGCGAGGCAAAAGTGCGGATGCCAAAGATCAAGATTACGGATTAGGGTTTCAAAGAAGGTTTCAGGTTTCAGGGTTCAGGGGCGGGCGCATCGGAGGCATGGGGGCGGCTGTGCCGCATCAGCGCAGAGCATGAACCGCAGGCCTTCATCTGGCTTCCACGTTTCGCGGCGCAGCCGCCCCTCAAGTTCTGTGAACCCGCCCCTGAACCCTGAAACCTGAACCCTTTCCTTCAGGTTTTAGGCAGCGTGACGCCGCGCTGGCCCATGTATTTGCCGGCGCGGTC
>CAYUPK010000018.1:0-56253 GCA_964446675.1 uncultured Wenzhouxiangella sp. | reverse complement strand
CTGGTTAGCTGGTTAGCTGGTTAGCTGGTTAGCTGGTTAGCTGGTTAGCAATGATTATGATGCTCGGATCACATAAAGCAACAGCAAAAGAGCTTATCCCGGCGCAACTAGCCAACTAGCCAACCAGCCGGCTAGCCAACCTCTTTACCAGACAATCTCGGTCATGCAGCAGTTCAGGCCCGATCCGATGCCCATCAGCGCGATCCGGTCGCCGCGGTTGACCCGGCCCTTGTCGACGATCTTGCTCAAGACCGTCGGGATCGAGGCCGGGCCGACGTTGCCCAGCTTGGGGAAGATCCGGTAGACCTTTTCGGGCTCGACGCCAAAAGCGCGGATAAAGGCTTCGGTGTGCACGCGCGAGACCTGGTGGATGACCACGTGGTCGAGCTCGTTGGCGACCCAGCCCAGCACCTGGCGGGCCGTGCCGTAGGTGGCGCCGGCCAGTTTCATGCCTTCGCGAAGCAGGCTCTTGGCGTCGGTCCACATCAGGTGGTTCCAGCCGCGACACAGATTGTTGAACTCGGTGGCCGCGCGCGCTACCCCGCCCTTGTACTGGTGCCCGTCGGGCTCGAGGTCGCCGCGCGACATGACCATGGCCGCCGCGCCGCAGCCCAGCGTCAGGCTGGCGAACTCGCTCTTGAACTGCTTGCGCGTGACCTCGGGCTCGAGCAGGCGATCAATGGTGATTTCGCAGACCTCGCGGATGTTTTCGGCATTGACGATCAGCGCATAGTCGATCTCGCCGCGGTCGAGCATTCGCGCGGCGATGTTCATGCCGTTGATGAAGGCCAGGCAGGCGTTGCCCACATCGAAGCTCTCGCAGGTGTTGGCCAGCTTCAGGTTCCTGTGTACCATGCAGGCCGTCGACGGCTCGAGAAAATCACGCGTCACCGAGGTGTTGATCAGGATACCGACGCGCTCGCGGTCGATATCGGCGCGCGCCAGGGCCTCTTCGGCCGCCAGGGTGGCGGCATCGGAAGGCTGCACGCCGTAATCCCAGAAGCGGCGCTCCTCGATGCCGGCCACGTCGATCAGCGGATTGCCGCGCATGCGCAGCTTGCGGAAGGTCGGCTCGAGCCGTTCTCCGATCTCTGCGCTGGTTACGGTGTGCGGGGCGTCGATGGAAGCCACCGACTTGATGACAACGTTGTCAAACAGCATGAGGTTTTTCCTGGCCACGGGCGCCCGGGCAATTAGGCTAAATAGCGTGACATTATACCTTGAATGGCCACAACCGGCCCGACCCGGAAAATGCCGGTCCGAGCGGTCCCGATCCGCACACTGCAGCCGGGCACTGCCGGCCTAACCGCCTGACTTTCCGGGCCAGCGACTCCGACGCGGCATCATCCGGATCATCAGCGAGCGCAAGGCCAGCGGGCGAATGGGCTTGTGCAGGAACTCGCAGCCTGCCTGCCGCGCGGCTTCGCGCACTTCCGCGGCGTGATCCGCGCTGATCAGCACGGTGGGGCGCCGGCAGCCAGCCTCGTGCAACGACTCGAGCAGGTCCAGGCCGGTTTGTTCGTCATCGAGATGATAGTCGACCAGCAGCAGTTCGGGATCAAAGGCCTCGGCCGCGGCCAGCGCCTGCCCGACGTTGCTGGCCACGCGAACTTCGAAGCCCCAGCCCGACACCAGGGTATCGAGGGAACCGAGCATGGCCGCTTCATTGTCAACGATCAGCACCCTGCCCGAGCCAGGCTCCGAACGGGCCGCGTCGCGCCGGGGTGCGGTCTGCTCCGGCGCTGCCCTGGGCACCCGCACGCCGAAGACCGTACCGCGTCCCGGCTGGCTGGCCAGCTCGATGTCGTGATCCAGCAGACGGATCATGCGCTCGGCGATGGCCAGCCCCAGCCCCAGGCCGGGTGCATGCTGGCGATCTCCCAGGCGGCGGAACTCCTCGAAGATCACCGCCTGCTCGTCGATCGTGAGGCCCGGACCGGTATCCCACACGCCGATCATCACCCCCTCGCCCCGCCGCCGGCAACCAATCAGCACGCGCCCCCGGCGAGTGTAGCGCACCGCATTGGAGAGAAAGTTCTGCAGAATCCGCCGCAGAAGCTGGGGATCGGTCTCGACCCATAGCCGGGTGTCAACGCAGACCAGCTCCAGATCACGTTCGCGGGCAAGCAGCGAAAACTCGCCCTTGAGCTGGGCAAGGAGCTCGCCCAGCGGAAACCGGCTGCGCCGCGGCTCCATGCCGCCGGCATCCAGGCGGGAAATATCGAGCAGGCCCTCGATCAGATCCTCGGTGGCACCCAGCGCGCCCGAAATCTGGTCGAGAGACTTGCGCGAGCGCTCGTCGGAAACCCGGCCACTCAAGGCATGGGTGAGCAGCTGGGCGGCGTTGAGCGGCTGGACCAGATCGTGGCTGACGGTGGCCAGAAAGCGCGTCTTGGCTTCGCTGGCGCGCTCGGCTTCGACTTTCGCCTGCTCCAGCTCTTGCGTGCGGTCGGCCACGCGCTGTTCGAGCGTTTCGTTGATTCGCCTCAGCTCCTCCTCGGCATGGCGAAAGGCGGTCACGTCGGTAAACGTGGCCACGAAGCCGCCGCCGGGCATCGGGTTGCCGCGGATCTCGATGATGCGATCATCCGTCCAGGGACGCTCGATATGATGGCGCGTTCCGGCGCGCTTGTGGGCAATCCGGCGCTGAATCTTGCGCTCGATATCGCCGCCGCCCATCAAGCCAAGACTTGCGTTGTGCCGAAGCAGATCGGCCACCGGCCGCCCCACCCGGATCAACTCCTCGGGGTAGTCAAACAGCGCCAGGTAGGCGCTGTTCCAGGCCACCAGATTCATTGCCCGATCGACCACGCAAACGCCCTGGCTCATGTTTTCCAGCGCGCCCGAGAGCACTTCGCGGCTGAAGCGCGCCTGCTCGGCGGCCTGGCCGACCAGATCGGCGACGGTGTCCAGAGGCGCGGGCGTGCGCCGCCGCGCCGCGTCGAGCAGCAGGCGCGCCGAAGCCGAGCCGACCACGGCGGCCAGCTCGTGCTCCAGTCGGGCGGCCAGGCTGCGGGCGTCGGCCTGGCCGGCAAACAGGGGAGAAAGCCGCTCTTCGGGAAGAAAGCGCTCGGCCAGGCGGTAGAGCATGTCCGGACGCAGCGGGTCGTCGTCGGGCTCACGCCCCGGCACCGCATCGAGGCGAACGCCCACCAGCGTGACCACCAGATTGATGGCCAGGCTGGTGACCACCGCGCGCGTGAGCGGCGCGACCGCCTCCAGCCCCAGCAGGTTATCCGGGGTCAGCCAGCTCAGCCCCAGGGGCCCGGCGCTTGTCCAGCCGGCCTGAATACCGAGGCCGTCGAGCAGCAGCGGCAAAAAGAGCACATAGGCCCATACCGCCACCCCGATGAGAATACCCGACAGAATGGCGCGGGCCGAACGGCCGGGTCGATAGACGGCGAGCACGACCGCCGGCCCCAGCTGGGCCAGACCGGAAAACGACATCGCACCGATATCGGCCAGGGCACCCGCGGCGCCAATCGACCGACTGTAGACATAGGCCAGCAACAGCACCACCACGATGCCCATGCGGCGCTGCTGACGCACCGGGATACCCATTTCGCTGACTCGCCCCCAGTGGCGATTGAGCAGCGCGGGAGTGAGCCAGTGGTTGCCAATCATGATGGAAAGGGTGAGGCTCGCCAGGATCACCATCGAGGTAGCCGCACTCAAGCCCCCCAGAAAAGCCAGCAGCGCCAGCCCCTGATTGCCCTCGCCCAGCGGCAGCATCAGCACGTAGAGATCAGGTGCGACCACACCTTCGAGCAGCGCGTTGCCGGCGCGCGCCAGCGGCAGAACCGGCAGGCTGATCAGCACCAGAAACACCGGAAACAGCCAGCGGGCCATGCGCAGGTGGCGCTCCTGGCGACACTCGACCACGCCGATATGAAACTGATGCGGCAGGGTAAACATCGCCAGCGCGCCCAGCAGCATCAGGGTCAGGAACGACTCCAGGCTGGAAAAGGGCGGCGACGGCGCCCGCTGGGCAAACTCGACCGGGCCGGAAAACAGCGCAAACACCACGAAGCCGCCCAGGGCGAGCATGGCGGTGAGCTTGAGCAGAGACTCAAACCCCATGGCCAGTACAAGGCCGCGGTTGTGTTCGGTGGCAGCGGCGCGCCGGGTGCCGAACAGCATGGCGAAAATCGCCATGAACAGCGCCGCATAAAGCGCCAGATCCTGCCAGGCGGCATCGGCGGCAGCCGCGCTGCCGTGAATCACCTCGAAACTCATTGCCACCGCCTGCAGCTGCAGGGAAATGTAGGGCACGATCCCCAGTACCGCCACGCCGGTCACGGCGGCCGCCAGCGTGGAGGACTTGCCGAATCGGGTGGCGATGAAATCGGCGATGCTGGTGGCGTTGGTGGCCTTGCTCAGCGCCACCAGCCGCCGAAGAAAGGGGAAAAAACCGACGAACAGAATGATGGTGCCGACAAAAGTCGGCGGCACCGGCCATCCCGAGCGCGCCGCCTGGGTGGTGGTGCCGTAGAAGGTCCAGGCGGTGCAGTAGACCGCCAGTGACAGCGAATAGACCACCGGCCACAGCGCCCGCCAACGCGCCTGGGAACGTTCGCCGAACAGCGCGACGGCAAACAGCAGACCCAGCCAGGCCAGCCCGGCGCCAATCAGCGTCAGCGTCGACATGGTAGCTGCAGCAAACAATGGGGCGCGGTCATGACCAACAGTTTAAGGCAGATACGCCCAAGACCGCTCTCGCCCCCGCCCGGCAAAAAAAGGGCCGGTCACCGCAGTGCGGTGCCGGCCCGGAAGGAGAGTCAAGCGGGACTCAGAAATTGACCGTCGCGGTCAGCGTGACCGTTCGCGGCGGACCGTAGAAGGCGTTCATCACGCCCTCGAGACCAAGCGTCGGCACGGTGCCATCGGGCGTGGCGAAAACGTAGCCGGAGGTCTTGTACTGCTCGTCGCCGAGATTGCGGCCGTGCAGGCCGATCTCGTAGCGGCCGTCGTTGCGTTTCCAGACCAGATGCAGGTCGTAGAGTGAATAGGCATCCTGATCGAGGAATTGCGAAGGCACTTCGAACTGGTTGGTCTTGCCGCGGTAGGACCAGGCGCCAATGACCGAAAACATGCCGTCGTGGCCAAACAGGCCCACGGGCACGTCATAACGCAGGTTCCAGTGACCAGTCCAGTCCGGGGTGTTCTGGAACACGCGCTGATCGGAAACATCTTCCAGCGCGGTCGAGCCAGTGGCCGGATCGGTAACCGAGGCGATGAACTCATCGTATTCGGCGTCGATGTAGCCCAGCGTCAGCATGGTTGTGAACGCATCGCCGGCGGTCGCCATATTGCGGCCCAGAAGCGCGTTCATTTCCAACTCGACACCCTGGACCGTGGCCTTGCCGGCATTGGTCGTCACTCCAGCGAAGGTGTCGGACACGCCGTCGCCGGTGGTGTCCACGCCAATCGAGCCGGGCACCTGGATATCGGTGTAGTCGCTGTAGAACAGCGCCAGGCTGGTATTGACCCGGCCGTCAGCGAAAGCAGACTTGGCGCCAATCTCCCAGGTGTCGACGGTTTCGGGATCGAAGCGCATGAACTCGAAGACCTCGTCCTCGCTGACGGTACCGTCGCCATTGAAGTCCGGCGCGGCGGTGGTCAGGCCGCGCGGATCAAAGCTGCCGCCCTTGAAGCCCTGGCTCCAGGAAACGTAGAGATTGTGCTGGTCATTCGGCTGCCAGGCCAGGCTGGCGCGCGGAGTGAACTCGGTAAAGGTATCCGAGCCCTCGAAGTCCGAGGTCGTGGCAATGACGATCGGATCACCGCCGAACCACGACGAGGCCCCGAGCATGTTCTGGCGCAACACCCGCGACGAACGCTTGTCGTTGGTATAGCGACCGCCCAGCGACAGCTCCAGGCCGGTGTCCAGATCGAACATGCCGGCCAGATCAAAGCTGACATCGGTAAATACCGACCAGGTTTCAGTATCGACGTCGCCCAGAGTAAAGGCATTGAGGCCGGGCGCGCCGATCAGATCGCCGGTCTGATAGAGACGAACATCGAAGGGGCCGAAGGCGTTGGCGTCAAGATAGTAGAAGCCGGCAACACCGGTGACATTCTGGCCAGAGTAGTTGAGCTGGAACTCCTGGCTGAACTGCTCGTTATTATAAAGCGTGGCAACGTCGACATCGGCCGGCGGCAACGCATCGAAGTCGATCTGCTGGGTGTTTTCATCCTCGCGCCAGGCGGTGATGCTCTTGAACAGCCAGCTTGGATTGATGTCATATTCGACCAGCAGGCTGGCGCTGTACTGCTCGGTCTCGTTCTTGCCCTGAATGCCGCCACGCGTGTCGTAGACATCGTCGAGCACCGGCGCGCCGGAAAACAGGCCCGGAATCAGGCGGTGGCCGCCAACCGGGTTGGAGTCATCCTTGAAATAGTCGCCGGCCAGGCGAACGAACAGATCGTAGCTCGGCGTCCACTCCATGCTCACGCGCGCGGCCATCACGTCCTTGTTGTAGTTCTCCTCGTTGAGATAGATGTTCTTGCCAAAACCGTCCCGGTTGAACGTGGCCACCGCACCGCCAATGGCCAGGGTATCGCCAACGGGCGTCTCTCCGGTAACGACCAGGTCGGCCTGCGAGTAGCTGCCGACGCTGGCGCGCACGCTTGCGGCTGGCTGACGGCCCAGGCGTTTGGTCACGTACTTGACCGCGCCGCCAATGGTATTACGACCGTAGAGCGTGCCCTGCGGGCCGCGCAGCACCTCGATGCGCTGGACATCGTAGATGTCGAGCACGGCGGCCTGCGGACGGTTGAGATAGACATCGTCTATATAGATGCCGACACCGGCCTCGAAGCCCGCCACCGGATCCTGCTGGCCGACGCCGCGAATGAAGGCGGTGAGCGTGTTGCTGGTGCCACGCGAGACTTCCATGGTGGTGTTGGGTACCACCTGGTTGAGATAAGTGATGTCCTGTGCGCCGACGTCATCGAGCCCCTCCCCGGTGATGGCGGTGACCGAAATGGGCACGTCGCGCAGGCTTTCCGTGCGGCGCCGGGCGGTGACTTCGATATCACCCAGCTCGGCAGCCTCCTCGGCAGCTTCGCTTTCATTGTTATTGTCCTGGGACTGTTCGTCCTGGGCCGACACACCGGCAGTCATGGCCAGCCCCAGCACGATGGCCAGGCTGAGCCTGGACAGGCCGGGCAGTTTCTTGGACAGCTTGAGCGATTTCATTTCAACTCCCTTGGATAGACGAAGGCTTGCTCGCTTTGACTAATGAACACGGCCGCTTGCGGGCGCGAGCGATTGACACGACTGGCAGAGTAGACAAGCGACCGGGGCGTGTAACTTGTACCTTGGTACAGTTCCGCCCCGCGCGGGCGCTTGCCAACATGGCCGCGAATTCAAGCGGATGCATCCACCATGCTCAGCCTGGTCGGCCTGTTGGGCGGTCTTGCCCTGTTGATCGTACTCGTCATGCGCGGCATGAGCCTGTTCGTGGCCACGCCTTTGTGTGCGCTGCTGATTGCCCTGACCAGCAACATCGCCCTGCTGCCGCCGCTGGCCGCCGAGGGCCAGGCCGACCTGGTCACCCAGTACATGAACGGCTTCACCGGCTTCATCGCCTCGTGGTTCTTCGTCTTTCTGCTCGGCTCGCTGTTCGGCAAGCTGATGGAATCATCCGGCGGCGCCGAGTCGGTGGCCCACTGGATCGTGCGCCGGCTGGGTACGCGTCAGGCCGCGCTGGCGGTGGTGATCGCCTGTGCGGTGCTCACCTACGGTGGCGTCAGCCTGTTCGTGGTCGCCTTCTCCGTCTACCCGATGGCGCTGGCCCTGTTTCGCGACGCCGACCTGCCGCGGCGCTTCATTCCCGCCACCCTGGCCTTCGGCTCGGTGACCTTCACCATGACATCTGCCGGCTCGCCGGAAATCCAGAACTGGATCCCCATCGAGCATCTCGGCACCGGCCCGCTGGCGGCCTGGCAGGCCAGCCTGATCGTCGCCATCGTGATGGCGACCAGCGGCTATTTCTGGCTGAAGTGGATGCTAGCGCGCGCGGTCGCGCGCGGCGAGAGCTTCGAGGAGCGCGAAGCCGACCCGGCCAGCGGTCGGGCCAACCTGCCCCACCCGGTTCTAGCCCTGGTGCCGCTGATGCTGGTGCTGGGCTTTTCCTTCACCCTGCATGATCGCCTGGGCGTGTCCGCCCTGATCGTGGCGCTGCTGGCCGGCTGCATCGGCGCGGCGCTGATCAACATCCGCCATCTCAACCAGCCCGGAGCCGCGCTGACCGAAGGCGGCGTTGGCGCCCTGGTTGCGATCGGGAATACCGCCGCCGTGGTCGGCTTCGGCACCGTTGCCCGGGTTTCGCCGGCCTTCGATGCGGCCGTGGTCTGGGTCACCGGCCTTCCCGGCAACGGCCTGGTCAGCGCCGCCATTGCCGTGTCCTCGATCGCGGCCATGACCGGCTCGGCCTCGGGCGGTCAGGCCATCGCCCTGCCGATTCTCGGGCCGCACTACGTCGACGCCGGCGTCGATCCCGACCAGCTCCACCGCGTAGTCTCGATCTCCTCGGGCGCGCTCGACTCGCTGCCGCACAACGGCTACGTCGTCACCACCATCCGCGCCATCTGCAACGAAACCCACGCCGCCGCCTATCCGGCCATGGGCGCGCTGACCGTGATCGTTCCGCTCGCCGGCCTGATCCTGTGTCTGGGACTGTTCGCGCTGGGGCTGTGACCAAGCCTGTTTGTCCGGCCTGACGCGCGCCACTTCATTCTTCACGCTCAGGTTCTGCCTGCTGCACCATCCGGTGCCCCTGCGCTATCATGCCCGGTCGCTGCCGCAGCGGCATTCCGGATCTAACGCAGAGACTATCCCGTGAACAATTACGACAATCCGGCGGCCGTGGTCGCCCGTCGCAACTGGTTTACCCGCTTTCTCGATCTGGTCGAGTGGCTAGGCAACCTGCTGCCGCATCCAGTCACGCTGTTTGCGCTGCTGGCATTGGCAATGGTGCTGCTCTCGGGCCTGTTCGGATGGCTGGGGGTGAGCGTCACCGACCCGCGTCCCAGCGCCGAAGCCGGCGCCACAATCGAGGCGATCAGCCTGGTCAACGCCGAGGGCCTGCGTCGCATTCTCGGCGGCCTGGTGGACAACTTCGTCAACTTCGCGCCCTTGGGCGTGGTGCTGGTGGCCATGCTCGGCGTGGGCGTGGCCGAAAAGTCCGGGCTGCTCTCGGCGCTGGTGCGCGGCATTGTCCTGTCGGCGCCGAAGCACGTCGTCACCGTGGCCGTGGTCTTTGCCGGCGTGCTCTCCAACACCGCCTCGGAGATGGGCTATGTGGTGCTCGTCCCGCTCGGCGGCGCGATCTTTCTGGCCCTGGGCCGGCATCCCCTGGCCGGCATGGCGGCCGCCTTTGCCGGGGTTTCGGGCGGCTACAGCGCCAACCTGCTGCTGGGCACCATCGACCCGCTGCTGGCCGGACTGACCCAGGAGGCGGCCCGCCTGGTCGATCCCGACTACACCGTCTACGCCACGGCCAGCTGGTATTTCATGATCGTGTCGACGTTCATGATCACCGCCATCGGCTCGCTGGTCACGATCTTCATCGTCGAGCCCAAGCTCGGCAGCTACGACGACTCCAACGCCGATCCCTCGGTGCTCGATGACAGCCAGATGACGCCGCTTGACGGCTCGGAGAAAAAGGGCCTGCTCGCCGCGCTGTTTACCGTGATCGCCCTGCTGGGCCTGGTCGCCTGGCTTGTCGTGCCAGAAAGCGGCATCCTGCGCGACCCGCAGGCCAGCGGCAACTTCATCGAAACCTCCAGGCCCTTCTTCAACTCGATCGTGGCCTGGATCTTCATCTTCTTTCTGGTCGTGGGCTTCGCCTACGGCCGGGTCGTGGGCACAATGAAGAACGACCGCGACGTCATCGACGGGATGGCTTCGGCGATTTCCACGCTCGGCCTTTACGTCGTACTGGTGTTCTTCGCCGCCCAGTTCGTCGCCTTCTTCGGCTGGTCGAATCTCGGGCTGATCACGGCGGTGACCGGCGCCGACTTCCTGCAGAGCATCGAGCTGACCGGCCCGCTGGTGTTCGTGCTGTTCATCATCATGTGCGGCATCGTCAACCTGTCGCTGGGCTCGGCCTCGGCGCAGTGGGCCGTGACCGCGCCGATCTTCGTGCCCATGCTGATGTTCATTGGTTACTCGCCCGAAGTGATCCAGACAGCCTATCGGATCGGCGACTCGACCACCAACATCATCACGCCGATGATGAGCTACTTCGGCCTGATCCTGGCCTGGGCGACCCGCTACGACCGAAATTTCGGCATCGGCACGCTGATCGCCACCATGCTGCCCTACTCGGTCTGCTACTTTATCGGCTGGACCGCCCTGTTCATGCTGTGGGTCTTCGGCCTTGACCTGCCGGTCGGCCCCGGCTCGCCCACCTACTACCAGGCACCATGAGCGAACGCCAGGCAAACGAGATCACCTACGAGCGCAGCCGCCGTGTACTGGTCGTTGCCTTCGACGACGGTGCTCGCTTCGAGCTGCCGGCCGAGTACCTGCGCACGCACTCGCCTTCAGCCGAGGTGCGCGGCCACGGCTATTCAGAGCCGAAGCTGATGACCGGCAAGGAGAACGTCGGCATCACGGCCATCGAGCCGATTGGCAGCTATGCCGTGCAACTCCGTTTCGACGACGGCCACCAGACCGGCATCTACACATGGTCTTTCCTTTATGATCTGGGCAAGAACATGGAAGCCAACCTGAACCGCTACCGCGAACGTCTGGACAAAGCGGGCCTGGATTGAATGGAAAAAGGTTTCAGGAAAACCAGCGACCAGGTCACGGACCGGTGTCCGAGGAGCCTTCGTCGTTGCACTTTGCCAGTCAGAACCTTCAATCTCGGAACCCGGAACCGGGAGACCTGAAACCTGGAAACCAACATGACTGATTTCGGCTACCGCGAAGTATCACCCGAGGAGAAAACGCAGCTCGTTGGCCGCGTTTTTTCATCCGTGGCAAAACGCTACGATCTGATGAACGACCTGATGAGCCTGGGCATCCATCGGGCCTGGAAACGGCACTTCGTGGCCACCTGCGGGATCAGAGCGGGACAGCAGCTGCTCGATCTGGCCGGCGGCACCGGCGATATCGCCCGGCTGGCCCGCGCACGCGGCGCCGAGGTGGTCGTCGCCGACATCAACCACGACATGCTCGCCACCGGCCGCGCGCGCATGGATGACCGCGGCCTGGTCAAGAGCCTGGACTGGCTGCAGGCCAACGCCGAGTCCCTGCCCTTTGCCGACGGCCACTTCGACCACATAACTATCGCGTTCGGCCTGCGCAACGTCACCTGGCGCGATCGCGCCCTTGCGGAAATGCATCGCGTGCTCAAGCCCGGGGGCCGGGTGCATATTCTCGAGTTCTCCAAGGTCGGACTTCCGGCCCTGGCGAAACTCTACGACACCTGGTCCTTCCAGGTGCTGCCACGCCTGGGCGCGCGCATCGCCGGCGATGCCGAAAGCTATCAGTACCTGGCTGAATCCATCCGTCGCTTTCCCGACCAGCCCGCGCTCGCCGAACAGATGCGCGAGGCCGGCTTCGAGCGGGTGCGCTGGTCCAACCTGTCGGCCGGCATCTGCGCCATCCACCGCGGCGCCAGGGTCTGAGCCGTGGAAAGGCGCTATCTGACACCCCTGCCGGGCCTGTTCGCCAAAACCGTCGAGCAGGCGATCGCGCGCGCCATCGCCCTGGACGGTCAGGCCACGGCGCGGCTCGAGCCACTGGTCGACAGGCAGATTTGCCTCAAGCTCGAAGGCCTGGGCATCGATCTGCATTTTCACGGGCGCGAGGACGGCCTGGGCGTGAGCGCCGAATGCCAGAGCGCCCCCGACACCACCATCAGCGGCACCCCGCTGGCCCTGCTGGCCATGGCCGTGCCCGACTGGCGCGCACCCGGCAGCGGCGTGCGCATCGAGGGCGACGCCGGCACAGGCCAGGCGTTCGAAAAGCTGCTCAAGCAGCTCGACCCCGACTGGGAGGCGATGTTCGTCGAGCGCTTCGGGCCGGTGGTCGGCCACCAGCTCTGGCGCATGCTGACCAACGCCCGCGCCGGCGCTCGGCAGGCCGCACGCACGGCCACCGATCAGACCGCACGTTTTTTGCGCGAGGAATCAGGCCTGCTGGTCACGCCCGAGGAAATGGACAGCTTCGTGCAAGGCGTCGACGAACTGCGCGAGGCCGCCGACCGGCTCGAGGCCAGGCTGCGCCGCCGGGGCCGGGCATGATCGCACGCGGCGTTCGCCTGACCAGCATCGCGCTGACCCTGGCGCGCTATCGGCTCGACGAACTGCTGACCGCCCTGCCGCCGCTGAAGTTCGCCCGCGCCGTGCGCCTGCTGCCCTGGGGCCACCGTCACGTGCGCGAACTCTCGCGCGGCGCGAGGCTCAGGCTGGCGCTCCAGGAGCTGGGGCCCATCTACGTCAAGTTCGGCCAGATCCTGTCGACCCGCCGCGACCTGCTGCCCGAAGACATCGCCGATGACCTGGCCGGCCTGCAGGACGACGTGCCGCCCTTCCCGACCGAACAGGCGCGCACCATCATCGAGCAGCAGCTGGGCGCGCCGATAGCCGAATTGTTCGACAAGTTCGACGACCGCCCGCTGGCCTCGGCCTCGATCGCCCAGGTTCACGCGGCCGGCCTGAAGTCCGGCGAGAAGGTCGTGGTCAAGGTGGTACGGCCAGGTATCGAGCGCCAGATCCGGCGCGATCTGGAGCTGCTGCGCGCGCTCGCGCGCCTGGCGCGCCGCTATCATCCCGAAGGCGAGCGCATCCGGCCCGACGACCTGGTGTCCGAATTCGAGCGCGTCATTTATCGCGAGCTGGACATGAAAGCCGAGGCCGCCAGCGCCTCGCTGCTCAAGCGCAACTTCCAGGGCTCGCGCGATCTCTACATTCCGACCATTTACTGGCAGCTCACCGCTGAGCGGGTACTGGTCATGGAACACGTCGACGGCGTGCCGGTCAAGGACATCCCCGAGCTCAGGCGTCGCGGCGTCGATCTCGAGCGCCTGGCCCGCCGCGGCATTCGCGTGTTCTACAGCCAGGTCTTTCGCGACAACCTCTTCCACGCCGACATGCACCCCGGCAACCTGCTGGTCGACACCACCAACCCGCTCGACCCGACCTGGATCGCGCTGGACTTCGGCATCGTCGAAAGCCTCACGCCGCAGGATCTCTACTACATCGGCGAGAACTTCCTGGCGATCTTCAACCGCGACTATCGGCGCGTCGCCGAGCTGCACGTCGATGCCGGCTGGGTGCCGCCCGACACCCGCATCGACGAGCTGGCCGCCGCCGCGCGCACCGTCGGCGAGCCCAATTTCACCCGGCCGCTGGAAGAAGTTTCGTTCGCCGAGATGGTCATCGAGCTGTTCTCGGTCGCGCGCCAGTTCAAGCTGACCCTGCAGCCGCAGCTGATCATGCTGCAAAAGACCCTGCTCAACATCGAAGGCATGGGCCGCGAGCTCTACCCGCGCATCAACATCTGGGAGGTGGCCAAGCCCGAGCTCGAGGCGATCTTCGCCGAGCGCTACGGGCTGTCGCGCACCGCGCGAAGAATGGCGCGTGAAATGCCGGCCTGGCTGGCCCGCGCGCCCGAGCTGCCGGGGCTGGTGCACGGCTTTCTCAAGACCACCGGCGAAGGCCGCCTGCGCACTCGCATCGACTCCGGAGACCTGGAAAAACTCGCCGCCGAACTGGGCCGCCACAACCGCCGCCTGCCCGGCGCCATCGTCGCCGCCGGCCTGATCGTGGCCGGCGCCGTGCTCGCCGGCTACCAGGTCGCGCCGCTGTGGCAGGGCTATTCCCTTCCAGCGGGCGTGTCACTGCTGGCGGGCGCCATCCTTGGCTGGCGCGCCTGGCGAACCCGCTGACCTGCCCGGGCCAAGGGCTTCAACACCACGATCCAGAAGATCAAGCGTGACGCTCACGGGGTTCCGGAGCAAGGAGCGATTCAAGGCTGCGATCCATTTCTACCTGGGTGGCCTCGGTCTCTACCCGAAAGCGTTCCGGAAATAAACGCTGCCCACACGAATCAATGAAGAGCCATCGTGGATATCCCGCTTTCTCCGCTCTCAGATACACGCAACCAGTACCGTCACGGTAAATTGGCAAGAGCCGCAAACTCCATCCACGCAGACTCGCGCACACAGGAGTTTGCTGCAGTAGCCATCGAAAGGATCATTAGCTGCCGGAAATTCAAAGAGCGGGCCGCCGGGCCCGCCCTCGCGAAACTCGATATCCGGGCGCGATTGCTCATATTCCTCCAGTTTTTGCAAAACGCAGGGGTTGTCGATCATCGCTTGTCCGGAGAACAGCATATTGACCGGTTGACCAGCAACCTGACTTAATCCTTCATTGAATTCGATATTCATCGAGATGTTCGACCCTTGCTGGAAAAACTCATGAACATCGAAGACGATCATGTCCCGGAAAGGCGGGCTCGTGCTAACTTCGCTTTCATCAAAAATGAAACCGGCCCTGAACACCTGATCGATGGGTGCACCCGCGCTGCTATCCCAGCCGACGGTGAGCCTGACCGGGCCAACGCTTGCGCTGATGCCGACGCTTCGGCTGACCCCGGGCTCATTTTGCGAAAAAGCGTTAAGCACTTGCGCCCAATTCTGGTGCATTTCGTTGAACATCCATCCCCTCATGCCCGGATTGAGATAATGATCCAGCGCGCTGCCCTGCGGGCAGTCCACCCCGTCGGACTGGATTAGCGGCGCCAGTGTCGTGACTTCATTGCCCTGCACGGTGTGGGAAAAGTCGAAGGCCATCAAGGCCTGATAGATATCCTGAACGGTCGAGGCGGCGGCTGAAAGATTGGGGGGTAGCACCCACTCCTCAATCCGGTGTGAGTTACTGGCGGAATCAAAAACCAGCTGATAGGAATAGACTGTCTGCATGTGTGGATTGATCAACAGCACCTGCCGATCTGTCGACCGACACCTGACCCCTGGAGAGGCAGGGGAAGCCGCCTGTTCTCCAGACCAGTCACAATGAACTGGCGGAGATAAGGACCACGCCTTCTGCTGGGCAGCTGTCGTGGTTGTACACCAGTCACAAAACTGTGCATCCTGGTGAGGAAAGGCATTCGCGTGTCCCAACGGCGCCAGCGCCAGAAGCCATAAACAGAATGCCAACGCTTTTGAAATTTTCATGCCAACCCCATGATTGATAGTGCAGCTCCCTTGTAATCGACGCTAGCAGAATAAAAATTCAGAGTCAAAAACAGGCCTTGTCCAATGAAGCATAAGCCCGAATCGACCACGTCTTTCTAACAATGAGTGAGGCCGAAGGCAGATCGATCCTCCGGATTATCACGGGACAGGCGTGTCTGGGCGACGCGAGGGCTACAGACTCTGGATCAGATCAGGAATTCATGAACTCCCGATAGTCCTCCAGCGCGTCGGCCAGGCCTGCTTCATAGAAGCGCTTGCCATGTTCGGGGGTGGCCCGGTGGGGCTCGGAGCCGATGCGGCCGTCGGGGAAGTGTTTGCGGTAGTGGGCGGCATCGCGGATGGGGCCGTTCGGCGCGCGCACCGGATCGAGCTTGTCATCGCGCACCAGCTCGGGATGGGCATACCAGGTCAGGGCGATTTCCGAGGCCGTGGCGTGGCTGCCGTCGGCGTCGCCGTAGAGTTCTTTGGCCAGCGCCTGCACCCGCCGACCGGCAAACCAGTTACCCATCTTCATCCTCAGCGCGGAGGGTTGCCGAGCCAGGCTGGCATCGGCCCAGATTTCGGCAAAGGCGGCGTGGACGGTGGCGATGTTGCCGCCGTGACCGTTGAGGAAATAGAAGTGAGTGAAACCATGAACCGCCAGCGAGGCGACGACATCGCGCACCAGCGCGATGAGGGTGGACGGGCGCAGGGTGATGGAGCCGGGGAAACCGAGATGATGCTGGGCCATGCCGATGCTCAGCGTCGGGCCGATCAGGATGCCGGCCTCGGCCATGCCGCCGGCAATGACCTCCGGGCAGATGGCATCGGTGCCGATCAGGCCGGTCGGGCCGTGCTGTTCGGTCGAACCGATGGGGATGACGATAGCGGTGGAGCGCTCAAGATAAGACTCGACTTCGGGCCAGGTCGCGCGCTGGAGAAACATGGTCAGCTCTCTTGCAGTGAAATGAATTGATGGATCCGGATCATGCCTGTGACTCAGGCCGTGATGCAGCGGACCACGGGTGAAAGCGGGCCCTCATCGGCGGCGAGATGACCGACCAGGCCGTCGGGCAGCGACAGCGGCGCCAGCGCCATTGCATCTGCCCCGCTCCAGGCGGCCGGAAGCCGGCGGATGGCCGGCGGCTGCCAGTCCAGGGCCATTTCGCCCAGACATCCAGCCAGGCCGCAGCCGCGCGCCTTGACCAGCGACTCGCGCGCGGTCCACTGCCTGAGAAACTCGCGCGAGCGGAACGGTTCATCAAGTCCGATGATCCAGTCCGCCTCTTCGGCCGACAGGAAGCGTTGCGCCAGCAGCATGACGCGCGGCAGACGGCGCTCGGCCTCCAGGTCGACTCCAACGGCAACATTGTCGGCAACGGCAACCGCCAGCCAGTCGCCGGAATGCGAGATGTTGAACTGCAGCGTACTTTCAGCGTGTTCACCGGCAAGCATGGGCTTGCCGCGGTCGCTGCGCACAAGCTGCACGGACTTGCCGGGGCAGCCCAGGTAGGCGGCCAGCAGCAAGCGCAGGAAGAACTGTTGCTGTATGCGCTGGCGCATGATGCGCTCGCGACGGCTGCTTCCACGCGGGCCGACGTCCAGCGGCATGTCGCTCAGCCGGGTCAGCCACACGTCCACCGCCCCGGCAGCCGGCAGCGAACGCGGGCGGATGGGCAGGCGAACGGTTTCGATGCTCATGCCTGGTCTCCGGAACCTCGGCGCCGTTCTCCGAAACTGCGCGGCTGCACCGTAAAACCCCGGGTGCCGGCCACACCGAACCCGCCGTGTTCGCGCGTGCGCTCGAGATCCTCGAAAGCAACGCCGCCCAGGGCATAGACCGGCAGCGGCGATTGCCGGCACAGGCGGGCGAATGCGTCGCGATCGACCGGCTGTGCGTCGGCTTGATCAGGCACGACAGGGAGCGTGACGAAATCCAGCGCCAGCTCGCCCGCCCGCGCCAGTTGGGCTTCGCTGTGACAGAAAGCGCCCACCAGAAAATCGTCGTTCAGCGGCCGGCCGGAGAGCTTTCGCAGTTCCCCTTCGTCAATATGCACGCCATCGGCGCCGAGCTGCTCGGCAAGCTGCGGCGACCCGTCGAGCAGCCAGCGCGCCCCGAATTCGGCCGCGATCCGGCGAAAATTGACGGCCAGGTCGATCAGGCCCGTTTCGTCGAGAGAGTCAGCCCGCAACCGGACCAGCCTGACGCCGTGCGCCAGGCAACCGCGCGTCCAGTCCAGCACGCCGTCGGGGCCGCCGACCTCCTCGGGATCGGGTGTGATGGCACAGCGCTCGTCGAGCCCGAATGCCCGCACGATCGGCCGGTCGGCGGCGGGCATGTGCAAGCCCTTCATTTCACGGGGCGTGACCCATTTGAGCGCCTGCCCCTCGCAACCGCGCGCGTCGCCGCGCCAGTCGTCGACGGTAAAAAGCTGCAGGCGCACGGCAAGCTCGGTGTAGCGGTGGGTCAGCGCAAGCCAGGGGCGTGACGGGCCGATCGCAATACCCAGCTCCTCGCGCAGTTCGCGCGACAGGGCGTGAAGGGCCGTCTCGCCCGGCTCGCGCTTGCCGCCGGGAAACTCCCAGGTACCGGCCAGATGTTTGCCTTCGGGGCGCTGCGCCAGCAGGATGCGCCCGCGAGGGTCGCGCAGAACGCCGGCCACGACCTCGATCGGATCGGCGGCCGCGCCCGCCTGCTCGCTCACGCTCTGCCTCAGGAGAGGCGGCCGTGGCACTGCTTGTATTTCTTGCCCGAGCCACAGGGACAGGGCTCGTTGCGGCCGATCTTGCGGCCTTCGCGCACGAAGGTTTCAGGCCGGGCGTCACCCTGTCCGCCCTGCTGGCCGCCGGCCGGTGCGCCCCCGGCGGTGGCCGACTGCGCCTCGGCGTGCTGGAACTGCATCGGCGTCTCGCGCCGGCGCTGCTGGTCGACCGCCTCGACATCCTCCTCGTCGCGCACGCGCACGCGCGCCAGGCCCTTCATTACCTCGTGCTTCATGTGGTCGAGCATTTCGGTAAACATCTCGAAGCCTTCGCGCTTGTACTCCTGCTGCGGCTTTTTCTGGGCAAAACTGCGCAGGCCAACGCTGCGGCGCAGATAGTCCATGCTCGCCAGGTGTTCCTTCCACTGCTGGTCGAGTATCGACAGCATCAGGGCCTGCTCGAACTGGCGCATCACCGGGGCGCCGACCATGTCCTCCTTGGCCTGGTAATGCGCCTCGACGGCGTCCATGATCTTTCTGCGCAGGCCTTCCTCGGCCAGGTCGTGGTCTTCTTCCAGCCAGCGCTGGATCGGAACTTCGATACCGAACTCGCCTTCGAGCGCGCGCTCGAGGCCTTCGGGATCCCACATCTCGTCGATTGAACCCGGCGGTATGAACTGGCTGATCAGATTGTCGAACACTTCATCGCGAATCGCGTCGATGGTGTCCTTGATATCGTCGGCTTCCATCAGCTCGTTGCGCTGGGCGTAGATCACCCGGCGCTGGTCGTTGGCCACGTCGTCGTACTCGAGAAGCTGCTTGCGCACGTCGAAGTTGTGCGCCTCGACCTTGCGCTGGGCATTCTCGATCGCCCGGTTGACCCAGGGGTGCTCGATGGCCTCGCCGTCGCGCATGCCCAGCTTCTGCATCATGGTGCTCATCCGCTCGGAGGCGAAGATGCGCATCAGCGGATCTTCGAGCGCCAGGTAGAAGCGGCTCGAGCCCGGGTCGCCCTGGCGGCCGGCACGGCCGCGCAACTGATTGTCGACGCGCCGCGATTCGTGGCGCTCGGTGCCGATGATATGCAGACCGCCGGCCTCCAGGACCTGATCGTGGCGCTTCTGCCACGCTTCCCTGACCTTGCGCCGCTGCTCTTCGCTGGCGTCCTCGCCCAGATCACGCAGCTCGGCCTCGAGGTTGCCCCCGAGCACGATGTCGGTACCACGACCGGCCATATTGGTGGCAATGGTCACATGCCCGGGGCGCCCGGCCTGCTCGATGATGTGCGCCTCGCGCTCGTGCTGCTTGGCGTTGAGCACTTCGTGCTCGATCCCGGCCTTCTTGAGCTCGCGCGAGATCAGCTCGGAGTTCTCGATCGAGGTCGTTCCCACCAGCACCGGCTGGCCGCCGGCCACGCGCTGCTTGATGTCTTCGACGATGGCATCGAACTTTTCCTGCCGGGTCAGGAAGACCAGGTCTGCGTTGTCCTTGCGCGCCATCGGCTTGTTGGTGGGGATGACAACCACCTCCAGACCGTAGATGGACTGCAGCTCGTAGGCTTCGGTATCGGCCGTGCCGGTCATGCCCGAGAGCTTGTCGTAGAGCCGGAAGAAGTTCTGGAAGGTGATCGAGGCCAGGGTCTGGTTCTCGCGCTGAATCGGCACGCCTTCCTTGGCCTCCACGGCCTGGTGCAGGCCCTCCGACCAGCGCCGGCCGTGCAGGGTGCGACCAGTGAATTCATCGACGATGACCACCTCACCGTCGCGCACGATGTAGTCGGTGTCCTTGTGATAGAGATGATGCGCACGCAAGGCGGCGTTGAGGGTGTGCATCAGGCTCAGATTGGCCGAATCGTACAGGCTGGCGCCGGATTCGATCATGCCGGCCTTGGCCAGCAGATCTTCGACCTTGGCCATGCCGTCTTCGGTGAGATAGACCTGCTTGGTCTTCTCGTCGATGGAGAAGTCTCCGGGCCCGTCTTCTTCTTCCTGCGGCTGCAGGCTGGGCACGACGGTATTCATCCTGACGTAAACCTCGGGCCCCTCGTCGGTCGGGCCGGAAATGATCAGCGGCGTTCGCGCCTCGTCGATCAGGATGGAGTCGACTTCGTCGACAATGGCAAAGTGCCGGCCGCGCTGAACGCGCTGCTCGAGCGAAAAGGCCATGTTGTCGCGCAGATAGTCGAAACCGTACTCATTGTTGGTGCCGTAGGTGACATCGGCGTTATAGGCCGCGCGCTTGGCGTCGGGGCTCATGCCGGGAATGCAGACGCCAACGGTCAGATCCAGCGCGGTGTAGATCGGCTCCATCCACTCGGCGTCGCGGGCAGCCAGATAGTCGTTGACCGTCACCACGTGCACGCCCTTGTCGGGAATGGCATTGAGGTAAACCGCCAGGGTGGCAACCAGAGTCTTGCCCTCGCCGGTCTTCATTTCCGCAATCTTGCCCTGGTGCAGCACCATCCCGCCGATGAGCTGGACGTCGAAATGGCGCATCCCCAAGGTTCGCACGGATGCTTCGCGCACGGCCGCAAAGGCTTCCGGCAGCAGGTCGTCAAGGCTTTCGCCCTCGCTGTGACGCTGGCGGAACTCCGCGGTTTTTGCCTTGAGCTCGGCATCGCTGAGCTGCTGGAATTCGGGCTCGACGGCGTTGATCGCCTCGACGTCCTTGGTAAGAGCCTTGATCAGCCGTTCGTTACGGCTTCCCACCACTCTGGTGATCAGGGATTTGAACATGAATCGTCCGTTGGCTTTGGAAATGAATCTTCCGAATTGAAACTACGTGGGGTCGGCGCCCCGGGGCTACAAGCGCAGCCCGCCATTGTATCCCCCTGCAGCGTTAAACTACAGGTTTTCCGCCCCCAGGATGGAGAGCATGGCGAACAAAGGCCGCCACGAGCGCGAGATCACCGAGGTTTCCCACAGCCACGACGGACTCGCTCGCCTGCTCGCCACCGCCCGCGCGCTCGACCGGCTCGACGCCAGCCTGCGCCAGGTACTACCCGGCAGCATGCGCGAAAATATCGGCCTGGCCTGCATCGAGGGCAAGACCCTGGTGCTGGCCGCCGCCAGCCCGGCCTGGGCCAGCCGCGCCCGCCTGATGGCCGACGACCTGCTCAGGGAAGCCAATCGGCAGCTCGACGAGCGGCTGGAGGGGACGAGGGTGATCGTGGTGCCGCAGCTTCGCTGAATTCGCAATCTGAAACGGAAAACACTGCGGGTACCCCGGCACCCGTTTCTGTCATTCGTGCTTACATGGAGAAAGCTTCGAGAACGTAGCGAGCGGGTGGCTGACGGTGGCCGCCGGAGCGCAGCAAGCGCAGTGTACGTGCCAGTACATGAGCATTGCGAGCACCGCCGGACGCCGTCAGGCGCCCGCGCAGTAGCTCTCGATGCTTTCTCAGACCGCCTGCGCCGGCTGCACGTACGAAATCGGCGCGCGCAGGTCATCCTCGAAGGTCACTTCTTCCCAGGCGGTTTCGTCGGCCAGGAGCTTGCGGACGAGCTGGTTGTTGAGTTCGTGGCCGGACTTGTGGCCGAAGAAGGCGCCGATGGGGTTGCGGTTGAGCAGGTAGAGGTCGCCGATGGCGTCGAGCACCTTGTGCTTGACGAATTCGTCTTCGTAGCGCAGGCCGTTCTCGTTGAGTACGCGATAGTCGTCGAGCACCACCGCATTGTCCAGACTGCCGCCCAGCACCAGATTGCGCTGGCGCAGGTACTCGATGTCGCGCATGAAGCCGAAGGTGCGAGCGCGGGCCACTTCCTTGAGATAAGAAGTGGTAGAGAACTCGACGTCGGCCTTGCAGGAATGCGAACGAATCACCGGGTGGTCGAATTCGATGGTGAAGTTGACGCGAAAGCCCTCATGGGGTTCGAAGCGCGCCCAGCGATCCTCGTCGCGCACCTCGACCGTCTTCTTGATCCGGATGAAGCGCTTGGGCGCGCTCTGCTCGGCGATCCCGGCAGACTGGACCAGAAAGGCGAAGGGGCCGGCGCTGCCATCCATGATCGGCACCTCGGCGGCGCTGAGGTCGACATAAAGATTGTCGATGCCCAGGCCAGCCAGAGCCGACATCAGGTGCTCGATGGTGGCGACTCGCACTCCGTCGTCGTTGATCAGGGTGGTTGACAGCGCGGTGTCACGAACCAGGTGCGGCTCGGCCTTGATCTCGGCTACCGGATCGAGATCGACGCGGCGGAAGACGATGCCGCAGTTGGCCGGTGCCGGGCGCAGGGTCATGAGCACCTTCTCTCCGGTATGGAGGCCCACGCCGGTGGCGCGAATGACGTTCTTCAGTGTTCTTTGCCGGATCACGAAATTATCCGATTGCTGGTTGACGCCGCGGAGCATAGCACAGGCTTTTGTAGTAAAAAAGCAAATTTTCGTGAAAAGTGCCACACTTGTTGCCCAAAAACCACATTCAGGGTGGTTTTTCCGTCACAAACCCGCCGGAAGGGCTTTCGTGGCGAGGCGAAAGCCCGTTCCGGCAAGTCCATTTTCGGCGATCGCATTCGGCTCCAGTGCCCGCAATCGACCTCAGTCGGCCTGGTTGCGCAGGAAGGCCGGAATGTCGAGATAGTCCATCTCCTTTTGCTCACCGAACAGCTTGCGGCTTTCCGCGCCTTCGGCCGGCTCGTCGTGCTGGTCGGCCCGGACCGAAGCTTCTTCCTCGGTAGCACGAAAGGCCGGGCGATTATCGGTACCGGTGCGGACGACCTGCATCGGCCGCTCTTCGCGCTTTGGGCGCTGCGACCCCAGGCCCGTGGCCACCACGGTCACGCGCAGCTCCTCGCTCATTTCCGGATCGATGACCGTGCCGATGACCACGGTGGCGTCTTCGCTGGCCAGATCGGCGACGGTGGTGCCGACTTCCTCGAACTCCTTCATGCTCAGGTTCATCCCGGCGGTGACGTTGACCAGAATGCCGCAGGCCCCGTTGAGGTCCACGTCCTCGAGTAGCGGGGAACCGATGGCCGACTGGGCCGCCATCAGGGCGCGATCCTCGCCCTTGGCGGTGCCGGCGCCCATCATGGCCATACCCATCTCGCTCATGACGGTGCGCACGTCGGCGAAGTCGACGTTGATCAGGCCCGGCCGGGTGATCAGCTCGGCGATGCCCTGAACCGCGCCGGAGAGTACCTGATTGGCCGACTTGAAGGCGTCGAGCAGGGTGATTTCCGATCCCAGCACGCTCAGCAGCTTGCCGTTGGGAATGGTGATCAGCGAGTCGACATGATGGGCCAGCTCGTCGAGACCCTGTTTGGCCACCGCGCTGCGGCGCTGGCCCTCGAAGGGGAAGGGCCGGGTGACCACAGCCACGGTGAGGATACCCATCTCCTTGGCCGTCTGGGCCACCACGGGCGCGGCCCCGGTGCCGGTGCCGCCGCCCATGCCGGCGGTGATGAACACCATGTCGCAGCCTTCGAGCATCTCGCTGATGCGGTCGCGGTCTTCCAGCGCCGACTGGCGCCCCACTTCGGGGTTGGCGCCGGCGCCCAGGCCCCTGGTCACGCCCGAGCCGATCTGCAGCGTGGTCTTGCCCGAGAAGTTGCGCAGCGCCTGCGAGTCGGTGTTGACGCAGATGAACTCCACGCCCTCGATAGCCGACTCGACCATCTGGTTGACGGCGTTGCCGCCGCCTCCGCCGATTCCGACGACCTTGATGGTCGCTCCGGGTGTGTAATTTTCAATCAGTTCAAAAGGCATGTCGATTGCTCCTTTCGCTCGCCATTTACGATCAACAGTCCGGTTGCTCCGGATTACTCACTTGTAAGGGATTGCGGCACGCGCCTTCTTGCCGGACGCTTTGTGCCGCTCCCATGCCTTGCCCGAGGTACATCATCGAGTTCGGGCAAACACTCGCGGAGCCTATGGCTCCCATCTCAAAACTCTCCCTGGAACCAGTTTCTGATCCGGTTCCAGAGGCTCTCGCCGCCGCGCGCCAGTCCGGTGCGCCGCGGCCCTTCCATGCGGCTGCCGTAGATCAACAGGCCCACCCCGGTGGAGTGAATCTGGTTGTTGACTACCTCCGACAGCCCGGTGACATGCTGCGGCGCGCCCAGGCGCACCGGCATGTGCAGAATCTCCTCGGCCAGCTCGACCACGCCCTCCATCTTCGAGCCGCCGCCGGTCAGCACCAGGCCGGCCGGAATCCTTGATTCGAAGCCGGACTGGCGAAGCTGCTTGTGGACGTGGTTGAACAGCTCGCGATAGCGCGCCTCGACCACCTGCGCCAGGGTCTGGCGCTCGAGCCTGCGCGGCGCCCGGTCGCCTACGCTTGGCACCTGGATGGTCTCGTCGGAGCTGGCCATCTGCTCGAGCGCGCAGGCGTACTTGATCTTGATTTCTTCGGCATGCACGGTGGGAGTGCGCAGCGCCACCGCGATGTCGTTGGTGACCAGATCTCCGGCGATCGGAATACAGGCGGTGTAGCGGATCGCGCCCTCGGTGAACACGGCGATGTCGGTGGTACCCGCGCCAATATCGACCAGGCCGATACCGAGATCCTTCTCATCCTCGCTGAGCACGGCATGGCTGGAGGCGAGCTGCTGCAGGATCAGGTCGTCGACCTGCAGCCCGCAGCGCGCCACGCACTTGGTCACGTTCTGCACCGCGCTGACTGCGGCCGTGACCAGGTGGACGCGCGCTTCCAGGCGCACGCCTGACATGCCCACCGGCTGGCGGATGCCGTCGGTGGAGTCGATGACGTATTCCTGCGGCAGCACGTGCAGAATGCGCTGGTCGGCCGGAATGGCCACCGCGCGGGCCGACTCGAGCACGCGCTCGACGTCGCCGTCGGTGACCTCCTTGTCCCGAATGGCCACTGCCCCGTGCGAATTCAGCGAACTGATATGACTGCCGGCAATGCCGGCAAAGACCGAATGGATCTGACAGTCGGCCATCAGCTCGGCCTCTTCGATGGCACGCTGGATGGACTGCTCGGTCGACTCGATATCCACCACCACGCCGCGCTTGAGCCCGCGCGAGGGATGGGAGCCCAGGCTGACCACCTCGACCTGCCCGTCGGGCTGCACTTCGCCGACGATGGCCACGATCTTGCTCGTGCCGATATCCAGTCCGACGACCAGTGATTTGTCCGGCCGCTTAGCCATGACTCGCTTGCTCTCCCTTGATATTCATCGTTTCATGATCGTTGCCGGCATCGGCCCAGCGAACGGCCAGGCCGTTGGTGTAGCGCATGTCGATCTGCCGAATCGGCCGCGCCAGATCATTGAGCGCCGGCTGCGCGCCGATGTAGCGCTCCACGCGCTGGTCGATACGCTCGCGGCCAAGCACCAGCGTGATGCCGTTGTCGAGCACCACGCGCCAGGAACCGCGCTCGTCGACGGCCAGTTCGACCACGTCGCGGCCCACGCTACCGAGCCGGCGACGAATGTCGTGCCAGCGCTCGAGCACTTCTTGGCTGCGCGACTGCGGGCCGCGAAGCCGGGCCAGGCCCTGCATGCCTTCGCTGCCGCTGACGCTGAAGATCTCGCCGCGGTCGCTGAACAGGCCTTTCTCGTTCCAGCGCGCCACCGGACGGTGCTCGGTAATGCCGATGACCAGCGCGTCTGGCCACTGGCGGCTCACCTCGGCGCGCGCAACCCAGGGCAGCGCCTCGACGCGTTCGCGCACATTGCCCAGATCGACGGCGAAAAAGCCCGGCGCAGCCTCATCAACCACGGCCGCGCGCACCTGACTGGCGCTGGTACGCTTGAGCTCCCCGGCAACATCGAGCCAGCGGATCGGCCACTGCTCGCTGCCGATCAAACCCGATCGCAGCCACAGCGCCAGCAGCAGCACGGCGCCGCCAAGTAGCGCGCTGGCCAGCCAGGCCGGGCTTACTGCGCGCTCAGGCTTGTTTGCAGAATCCGCCATACCAGTTCCTCGAAATCGATCCCGGCCGCTTTTGCGGCCATCGGCATGAGCGAGTGATCGGTCATGCCCGGGGTGGTGTTCACCTCCAGCAGCCAGGGCTGCTCGTGCTCATCCATCATCAGGTCCACGCGGCCCCAGCCTGCGGCTCCGAGCACCTTGAACGCGCGCAGGCAAAGCTCGGCCAGCTTCGTTTCGGTGGCCTCATCCAGGCCGCAGGGGCAGCGATACTGCGTGTCGCCGGACTCGTACTTGGCCCGGTAGTCGTAGAATTCGCGCGGCGTTTCCAGGCCGATCAGCGGCAGAACCCGCTCACCAAGGACAGCCGCCGTGTATTCGCGACCCTGGATCATGCGCTCGACCAGAACCGTTTGGTCGTACTCCAGGGCCCTGGCCAGGGCTGCCTGCAGCTCCTCGGCCCGCGTTACGCGGCTCATGCCCAGGCTCGAGCCCTCGCGCGCGGGTTTTACGAACAGCGGCGGGGCCATCGACCGAAGAATGTTCTCGGCATCACCCGTCTTGTGCGCCACCGCCCATTCCGGTGTGGGCACGCCGCAGGCGGTGAACACGCGCTTGCTCTGGAGCTTGTCCATGGTCAGAGCCGAGGCCAGCACGCCCGAGCCGGTCACCGGCACACCGTAAATGCTCAGCGCGCCCTGCAAGGTGCCGTCCTCACCGCCGCGGCCGTGCAGCAGGTTGAACACCCGGTCGTAGTGCCCGGCGGCAACGTGTTCGAGCAGGCGACGCGGCCCATCGACCACGCTGAACTGAATGCCGAGGCTCTCCATGGCCGCGGCCACGGCGCGTCCGCCGCGCAGGGAAACTTCACGCTCGCCGCTTTCGCCGCCAACGACAAGGGCCACCTGGCCGAATTTGCGCGGATCACCCAGGCTCATGCCACAGCCTCCGCGTAGCGCTGTGTCAGCAACGCGCCCAGGCGGCCGACATCGCCGGCGCCCATGACCAGCAGCAGATCGCCATCCTCGATCACTTCCGGTAGCGCGTCGACCATCTCGTCGACCGTGCCGATGCGGCGCAAGGGCAGCTCACGGCGGCGGCCAACGGCTTTGGCCAGCACGTCGGAATCGATGCCGGCCAGCGGGCTCTCTCCGGCCGGATAGATATCGGCCAGCACCAGCGAATCAACATCGGCCAGGACGCGGGCGAAATCGTCGAACTGATCGCGCGTTCGGGTATAGCGATGCGGCTGGAAGAACAGCACCAGACGCCGGTCGGGCCAGCCTTCGCGCGCAGTCTGAATGACGGCTTCGACTTCGGTCGGATGATGGCCGTAGTCCTCGAAGGCCAGCACCCTGTTGCCGGCCACCTCGAGCGGACCGATCTCGGCAAAGCGGCGCCCGATGCCACCAAAGGCCTCCAGGCCGCGCACGATGGCATCGGACTGTATGCCGATTTCGCTGGCCACGGCGGCGGCCCCAAGGGCATTGAGTACGTTGTGACGGCCGGGCTGGCGCAGGCACACCGCACGGGCATCTTCCTCACCCGGCAGCCACAGGTCGAAATGCATGCGCTGCCTGTCCTGAACGACCCTGGTGGCGCGAACATCGGCCTGTTCGTCGAAGCCGTAGGTCAGCACCGCACGCCCCACCTCGGGCACCAGTTCAGCGACATGGGCGTCGTCAATGCACAGCACCGCCACCCCGAAGAAGGGCAAGTGGTGCAGAAAGTCCAGGAAGGCGCGCTGAAGCTGGTCGAAGCTGCCCTGGTAGGCATCGAGGTGATCACGATCGATATTCGTGATCACGGAAATCACCGGCTGAAGCTTGAGAAAGGAACCGTCGGACTCATCGGCCTCGGCGACCAGATAATGGCCCTCGCCCAGGCGTGCACCGGTGCCAAAGGCATTGACCAGGCCGCCGACGATAAAGGTCGGGTCCAGTCCGCCTTCGGCCAGCACGGTGGCGATCAGCGAAGTCGTGGTGGTCTTGCCGTGGGTGCCGGCCACGGCAATACCCTGGCGGAACCGCATCAACTCGCCCAGCATTTCGGCGCGGGCAATGACTGGAACGCGCCGCTGGCGGGCGGCCATCACTTCGGGATTGTCTTCGGGCACCGCACCGGAGACGACGACCACGTCGGCGCGTCCGAGATTCTCCGTGGCGTGCCCGATGTGGATGTCGGCGCCCAGCTTCCCCAGGCGCGCTACGGTCGTCGAGCGCTGCAGGTCCGAGCCGGTCACTTCGAAGCCGAGGTTGAGCAGAACTTCGGCGATGCCGCACATGCCGGCGCCGCCGATGCCCACCAGGTGAATGCAGCGGGTGCGATGCATCAGGTTGCGTGACTGCCGGCCCGCGCTCATGCCGCCACCTCCATACAGGCGTCAGCCACCGCCTCGGCCGCTCCGGTCAGGGCCAGGGCACGGGCGCTGCGCGCCATGGAAAGCAACTGCGGGCGACTCATGGCGGCCAGGTGCTCGGCCAGCCAGCGGGCGTCGAAATCGGCCTCGCGCACCAGCCAGGCGGCATTGCCGTCGACCAGGTAGCGCGCGTTGGCGTACTGATGATCGTCGACGGCATCAGGAAAAGGCACCAGCACGGCGGCCAGGCCCGCCACCGCCAGTTCGGCAACCGTCAGCGCGCCGGCGCGGCATACGGCCACGTCGGCCTCGCGCCAGGCGCCGGCCATGTCATCGATGAACTCCACGATCTCGCCGTCGACGCCGGCGCGCTCGTAGGCGGCCCGTGTTGCCTCGACCTGGCGACCGGCCTGGTGCAGCACCTGCGGCCGGCGCGATTCGGGCAGGCGAGCGATGGCTTCGGGCACCACCCGGGCGAAAACACGCGCTCCCAGGCTGCCGCCGATCACCAGCAGCCGCAGCGGCCCCTTGCGGCCGTCGAAGCGATGGTCGGGTTCGGGCAGCGCGGCGATATCCTCGCGCACCGGGTTGCCGACGTGCTCGCCTCCGGCGAGGGCTGCGGGAAAGCCGGTCAGAACGCGCTTCGCCAGCGGACGAAGCCAGCGGTTGGTCAGGCCGGCGATGGCGTTCTGTTCGTGAACGACCAGCGGCACGCCCTGCAGGCGCGCGGCCAGGCCGCCGGGGCCGGCGACGTAACCGCCCATGCTCAGCACGCAGTCGGGACGGTGTTTGCGAATCAGTTGTCTGGCCTGGAAAATCGCCTTGACGACGCGCCAGGGAGAGGCCAGCCAGCCCGTCAACCCGCGCCCGCGCAGCCCGGTGATGGTGATGCGTTCGAGCTGCAGATCGGCGGCCGGGACCAGGCGATTTTCCATCCCGGTGGGCGTGCCCAGCCAGCTCACGTCCACACCGCGCTGGCGCAACACCGCGGCCACGGCCAGTCCGGGGAAGATGTGCCCGCCGGTTCCGGCGGCCATGATCATCACGCGCAGCCGGCTCATACCTGCCACTCCCGGCGGCGACGCGGCTGCTGGCGAGCTTCCATGTTCAGCTCCCACTGCACGCGCAGCACCACGCCAATGGCCAGCAAGGTCATGATCAGGCTGCTGCCCCCGGCCGAAATCAGCGGCAGGGTCAGCCCCTTGGTCGGGAGCAGCCCCAGGTTCACGCCCATGCTGACGAGCGCCTGCATGCCGATCCACAGTGCGATACCCCAAACCATGAAGGCCGAAAAGGGCCGCTCCTGGCGCTGGGCCTGAATGCCAATCAGAAAGATCCGGCCAACCAGCAGGGAAAACAGCGCGAGCACGAAAACGATACCCAGCAGGCCAAGCTCCTCGGCCAGCACGGCGAAGATGAAGTCGGTCTGCGCCTCGGGCAGATAGTAGAGCTTCTGCACACTGGCGCCCAGGCCAACCCCGTCGATCTGGCCGCGGCCGACGGCGATCAGCGCCTGGGTCAACTGAAACCCGCTGTTGAACGGATCGGCCCAGGGATCGACAAAGGTCATCACGCGCTTGAGGCGATACGGTTCGAGCGCCGCGAACGTCAGCAGCGGCAAACTGCCCAGCCCGAGCACGACCAGATGTTTCCAGGCGGCGCCGGCAAGCCAGATCATGCCGCCGACGATGGCGGCCAGAACCACGGCCGAGCCCATATCGGGCTGCTTGAGCAGGATGGCGGCGAGCAGGCCGACCAGCAGCAGGGGCTTGAGTGTTTCGATGAAGCGGGCCTGGCCCAGTTGCGGCCGGCGGGCCAGGTAGGAGGCCACGAACAGGATCATCAGCAACTTGACCGCCTCAACCGTCTGAAAGGTCGCCACGCCCAGGTCGATCCAGCGCGTCGAACCGTTGACCTCGTGGCCAAGGCCCGGCACGAAGGTCAAAAGCAGCGCCAGCAACGACAGCGGAAAGGCCAGTGGCGCCAGCCACTGCATCTGTCTGGTGCCAACGAAGCACAGCGTGCAGGCGAGCGCAATACCGACGCCGATGTACACCAGGTGCCGGCCGAGGAAATGCCATACCGAGACGGCATAGCCTTCGGCCACCGCGATCGAGGTCGAGGCAACCATGACTACGCCAATGACCAACAGCCCCAGCGTGGCCAGAACCACGACCTGGTCGAGCCCGGCCGAGGGTGCGGCATCGGTTGCGCGATAGGCTTGTCGAACGTGGGCCATGGCGATCACCTGATCTTCATCGTGGCCAGGCCGGCAAGCACCAGCATTACGGCAATGATCCAGAAGCGGACGATGACCTTCGGCTCGGGCCAGCCCTTGAGTTCGAAATGATGATGAATCGGTGCCATCCGGAAGATGCGCCGGCCAGTGAGTTTGTACGACGCCACCTGCAGGATCACCGACAGGGTCTCGATGACGAAAATGCCGGCCATCACGACGAAGACGATTTCCTGGCGCACGGCCACGGCCACCAGGCCCAGCGCGGCGCCAACGGCGAGCGCGCCGACATCTCCCATGAAGACCTGTGCCGGATAGGTGTTGAACCACAAAAAACCCAGCCCGGCGCCGGCCAGGGCCGAGCAGAAAATGGCCAGTTCGCCCACGCCGGGGATATAGGGCATGGCCAGATAGTCGGCGAACACGGTGTGGCCGGTGGCATAGGCAAAGATGCCCAGCCCGACGGAAACGAACACGGCCGGCATGATCGCCAGACCGTCAAGCCCGTCGGTAAGATTCACCGCGTTCGAAGAGCCGACGATGACGAAATAGCTCAGCACCACGAAGCCCCAGCCCAGCGGCAGCGCGATGTCCTTGAAGAAGGGCACAAAGAGCTGGGTGTTGGCCGGAACATCGGTGGCGCTGTACAGAAAGATGGCCACCACGAGAGCGGCCAGCGACTGGAGGCTGTACTTCCAGCGCGCCGACAGGCCCTCGCTGTTGCGATACTTGAGCTTGCGCCAGTCGTCGACGAAGCCGATCGCGCCAAAAGCGATGGTCACGAAAAGAACGGTCCAGATGTAGCGGTTGGCCAGATCGGCCCACAGCATGGTCGAGATCACCAGGGCGATCAGGATCAGCGTGCCGCCCATGGTCGGCGTGCCGGCCTTGGTCAGGTGCGATTCGGGGCCGAGCTCGCGGATCGGCTGCCCGATCTGGCGCTCGGTCATGTGGCGGATGAACAGCGGCCCCACGATCAGCGAGACGATCATCGCCGTGAGCGCGGCCATGACCGTCCGGAAGGTGATGTAGCCAAACAGCGCGACATCGGCCATGAGAACGTGATCGAGCAGCCAGGTCAGCATGCGCGCCTCTCCGTCATCACGCCTTCGACGACGCGCTCCATGCCCATCGAGCGCGAGCCCTTGATCAGGCAGGTCACGCCGTCATGCAGTTCGGACAAGAGCACAGCGATCAGCTCCCGCTGACTGTCGAAGTGACAGGCGTTGTCGCCGAAGGCATCGGCGCTGGCGCGGGCCAGCTCGCCGACGGTGAACAGGCGATTGACGCCGAGATCGCGCGCGGCCTGCCCCGCTTCGGCGTGCAGCCGCTCGCCGTCGGAACCGAGTTCGGCCATGTCCCCGAGCACCAGCCAGCGCTCCTCGCCGTCCATTTCGGCAAGCACCCGCAGGGCTGCGCGCAGCGAAGCCGGATTGGCGTTGTAGCTGTCGTCGACAAGCTGCCAGCCGCCGGGATCGCGATGAATCTGGAGGCGACCGGGCAGGCTCTTGATGCGCGACAGGGCGTGCGCGATATCGGCCGCCGGCACGTCCAGCGCCGCGGCCGCAGCCGTCGCCGCCAGGGCGTTGCTGAAGTTGTGGCGCCCGGGCAGCGCAGGCGCAAACTGAAAGTCGCCCGAAGGCGTGTTGACCAGCCCCAGGCCGCCGGCAAGCACGCCCGAGACATTGGCCGCCCCACCGATGCCGAAGCTGATGATGCGCCGCTGGCCCGCCATTTCGCGCCACAGGGGTGCGTAGTCGTCATCGGCGTTGATCACCGCCGTGCCGTCGCTCGGCAAGGCCTGGAACATTTCGCCCTTGGTACGCGCCACGCCCTCGACGCTGCCCAAAAGCTCGAGGTGGGCCGGCCCGGCGTTGGTGACGACACCAACGTCCGGGCGCGCGATGCCGGTCAGATAAGCGATATCGCCCGGGCGATTGCAACCCATCTCGATGACGGCAAAGCGATGCGAGGGATCGAGCCGGGCCAGGGTCAGCGGCACACCGATTTCGTTGTTGTAGTTGCCTTCGGTGGCAAGCGTGGACCCCTGCGCCGCCAGGATCGCGGCGGTCATTTCCTTGACCGTGGTCTTGCCATTGCTGCCGGTAATGCCGACGACCGCCACGTCGAGCCGATCGCGCCAGGCGCGTGCGATCCGGCCCATGGCCTCGCGCACGTCGCCGACCACAAGCTGCGGCAGGGCATCGTCGTTTTCGCGCTTGACCAGCGCGGCAGCAGCACCGTTGTCGCGGGCCTGGCCGAGAAATTCATGGCCGTCATGGCGCTCGCCCGGCAGCGCGCAGAACAGGTTGCCGGGCTCGGCCTGGCGGGCGTCGTGAATCATGCCGTGGACTTCGACATCGGCGCCGACCACACGCCCGCCGGTGAATTCTGCCATCTGCGCGAGGCTGAAACGCATCATGCCGCCACCCCCAGTGCCTGGCGAACGCTGATGCGGTCGTCGCAGGGCAGGCGCTGGCTGCCGATGACCTGGTCGGTCTCGTGGCCCTTGCCGGCCACCAGCACGATATCGCCGGGCCGGCTGCTCGACAGCGCGCGCTCGATGGCGCGCGGCCGTTCGCGAACGACAATCGAACGCTGCGGGTGCTCCATGCCGGCCTGGATGGCACGAATGATGGCCAGACCGTCTTCTCCGCGCGGATTGTCGTCGGTAAGCACGATCCGATCGGCCAGCCGCTCGGCAACGCGCCCCATGCGCGGTCGCTTGGCGCGATCGCGATCACCGCCGCAGCCAAACACGCACCACAGCACACCGTCGCTCAGCCCGCGGGCGCTGATCAGAGCATTCTCCAGCGCGTCGGGCGTGTGGGCATAGTCGATGATCGCCAGCGGCGTGCCATCGTCGCCGATCGGCTCCATTCGCCCCGGAGCCGGCTCCAGGCCGGCCAGTGTCGCGATGATGTCGCCGACGCTGCGTCCGCGCTCGGCCAGCTCTGCGGCCACGATCAGCAGATTCCACAGATTGATGCGCCCGATCAGCTTCGAGTGCGCCTCGAAGCGCCCGCAGGGCAGGTCGAAATCAGCCCTCAGGCCGTTCATGTCGGCGGCCAGCAGCCTGGCGCTCGCGCGGGCATCGGGGTGACCGACCATGGAATAGCCGACGAGCAGGGATTCGGCTGGGGTTTCTGCCAGGGACGCGCCGAAATCATCATCGATGTTGATCAGCCGGCGATCGCTTTCGAACTCGGAAAACAGCCGGGCCTTGGCCGCGCCGTAGGCCGCCCGGTCGGCGTGATAGTCCAGATGATCGTGCCCCAGCGTGGTGAAGATGGTGCTGCTGAACTTCAGCCCTTCGAGCCGACCCTGGTCGAGCGCGTGCGAGGACGCTTCCAGCACCACGCAACCCGCGCCCTGCCCGGCCAGTTCGGCAAGCTGGCGGTAGACGCTGAAAATATCCGGCGTGGTCAGGGTGCCGGTCTGGTGGCGACCCGGAAATCCCCGGCCGAGGGTGCCGATCATCGCGCCACCCAGAGCCTGCGCAAGCAGCCAGGCAACAGAGGTCTTGCCGTTGGTGCCGGTCACGGCCACCAGATCGAGACCGGCGACGGCATCGCCCCAGACACGACCAGCCAGCACGGCCAGATGGCGGGCCAGATCGGGCACGGCCAGTTCCGGCACATCGAGACCTTCAGGCAACGTCGCACGCCCGTCATGGACGACCGCCAGCGCGCCGCGATCGCGCGCCTGGGCGGCAAAGTTCATGCCGTGACCGTTTGCTCCAGCGAGCGCAACGAATACATCACCGGGCCGAACCTGGCGGGAATCCAGGCACAGCCCGCTGACCTCGGGCCAGTCACCGGACGGCAGATCGGCCAGGCCGTCGAAGAGCTGCCGCATGGTCAGCCGGCGTTCACTCATGCGATTCCTCCACCCGGGCCATCAGCAGTCCGGGATCGTCGGGCGGCACGTTGAACAGACGCAGACCGGCGGCCATTACATCGGCAAACAGGGGCGCGGCAACCTGGCCGCCGTAGTACTCGTCGCCGGAGGGATCGTTGACCACGACCACAACCACCAGCTCCGGGCTGGAGACCGGAGCAAAACCGGCAAAGCTGGCAACGTAGCGGTCGCCGTAGCCGCCCGCGCTTGCCTTGCGCGAGGTTCCGGTCTTGCCGGCCACGCGATAGCCTTCCACGCGCGCAGCCTGGCCCGTGCCTTCGGGCCCGGTGACCGTTTCGAGCATGCCCACGAGCTGATCGGCCAGCGCGGGATCGAGCACGGAATGCGGTGGATTGTTGGCGTCGGTAATGAACGTCGGCTGGCGCAGGCGCCCCTTGTCGGCAATCGCGGCCATCGCGCGCGCCAGCTGCAGCGGTGTGACCGACAGGCCATAACCGTAGGCCAGCGTGGCCTGCTCGAGCTTGCGCCAGCGCTCGTAGTCGCGCAGCACGCCGGCCGATTCGCCGGGAAAACCGGTGCCGGACACCGAGCCGAAGCCGAAACGCGAGTACATGCTCCACAAATGACGGGCATCCATCGACAGGGCAAGCTGCACGACGCCGACGTTGGAAGACTTGGTCAGAACCTGCTCGACGGTCAGCTCGCCGTAGTCGCGAACGTCGCGGATGTCGTGCCCTGAGACATGCAGCACGCCCGGAGAGGTATCGAGCACCATATCGCGTCGGGCGATACCCGCTTCCATGGCCGCGGCCACGGCAAAGGGCTTCATCACCGAGCCGGGCTCGAGCACGTCGGTCAAGGCGCGGTTGCGCAAGCCATCGGATGGAATGCGCGTGTTGGCGTTGGGATTGTAGGAGGGATAGTTGACCATGGCGAGAATCTCGCCCGAGTCGACGTCGAGCACGACAACCGATCCGGATCGCGCACCGAACTCCATCACCGTGGACTTGAGGTCGCGAAAGGCCAGGTACTGCAGGCGCCGATCAATGGTCAACTGCAGGTCGCGGCCGGGGCTGGCCTCGCGAATGAGGTCGACGTTCTGCACCACCCGGCCGAAGCGGTCCTTGATCACCCGCTTGCTGCCGGGCTGGCCCTGCAGCCATTCGTTGTAGGCCAGCTCCAGACCCTCCTGGCCGACGTCGTCGATGTTGGTGAAACCCAGCACCTGGGCGCTGACCTCGCCGGTGGGGTAGAAACGGCGATATTCAAGCTGGAGAAAAACGCCCGGAATCTCGAGATCGCGGATTTTCGCCGCAAGATCCGGATTGATCTGGCGGCGCAGCCAGACGAACTCGCGGCTGGCGCGCTGAGTCAGGCGCCGCTCCACGTCTTCGGCATCGGCATCGAGCAGGCCGGCCAGCATCGGAATGTGATCGGCCGCCTGCAGGAGCTCGCCCGGATGCGCCCACACCGACTCGACCGGCGTCGATACCGCCAGCGGCTCGCCGTTGCGATCCAGAATGCTGCCGCGCACGGTGGGAATCGACACCTCGCGCAGGTAGCGGGCCTCGCCCTGGCTTTGCAGAAACTCGGTTTCCATGACCTGCAGATTGACCGCGCGGGCCACCACAGCGACTGCCGCCAGCAGCATCAGGCCGGCGGTAATCCATACGCGCAGCAGGCCGCGACCGGTGGCTGTTTCGCTCATGGCGAGGTCACCAGAATCCGGACATCTTCGGGCGGCTGCATGCCCAGCTTTTCGCGCGCCTGGCTTTCAACACGGCCGGCGTCGCCCAGCCAGGCCTGTTCGAGCTGCAGGCGGCTCCATTCAACGCGCTCGGCATCGCGCCGCGCATCGGCCTGCTGCAGGGCCACGAACAACTGCCGCGATTCGTGCCGCAGCACCACCACCCCGATGGCGCTGACCAGCACGGCTGCGGTGAGAAACAACAGCAGAAGCCAGCGGGTCATGCCAGCCCCCCGGCGGTCTTCTCGGCCACGCGCATGCGGGCACTGCGGGCGCGGGGGTTGCGCTCGATCTCTTCCACCTCGGCCTGCACCAGGCCGCCGATCAGCTTCAGCCGCGCCACGAAGGGCTCGGCCGCGGGCAGGCGTCGGCTTGCGGGTGGTGGCCTGGCGGCCTTCGAGAAACTGCGCTTGACCAACCGGTCCTCGAGCGAGTGGAAGCTGATGACGACGAGGCGGCCACCGGGCGCGAGCGCATCGATCCCGTCGGCCAGAGCGCCTTCGAGCGCGCCCAGCTCGTCGTTGATGAAGATGCGCAACGCCTGGAAGGTGCGCGTGGCCGGATGGCGCCGCGACGGCGGACCGGGCACCGCCGAAGCGACGATTTCGGCCAGTTGCGCCGTGCGTTCAACAGCAGCGTGTTCGCGGGCTTTCACGATGGCGCGAGCAATGCGCCGGGCAAAACGCTCCTCGCCGTATGTCTTGATCACGCGCTCGATTTCACTCTCGTCGGCCTGCGCCAGCCATTGAGCGGCTGATTCGCCGGAATCGGGATCCATGCGCATGTCCAGCGGGCCGTCATGCTGAAAGCTGAAGCCACGCTCGGGGTCGTCGAGCTGGGGTGAGGACACGCCGATGTCGAGCAGCAGGCCGTCGACTCGGCCGGTCAGCCCGAGCTCGTCGATGACCGAACCGATGTCGGCGAAATTTGCCTGACGAATCGTCACCCGGACGTCATCGGCGTATTTCGCGCGGGCATCGGCAATCGCTCGTGGGTCACGGTCTGTCAGCACCAGTTGGCCTTCCTCGCCGAGCCGGGCCAGCATGGCAGCGCTGTGCCCTCCCCGACCGTATGTGCCATCGACGTAAACGCCATCGGCACGAATCCTCAATGCGTCCACTGCCGGCCCGTGCAGCACCGGTACATGTTCGTGGCCCGTTGCCATGGGCCTAGAGAACGAGCTGCGCCATCTCTGGCGAAGCTTGCTCCTGGATTTCGCGTTCTTCAGCCGCCCGGCGCTCGGTGAGGATGTCCTCGTTCCAGATCTCGAAGCGCTGGCCCATGCCCATGAAGACCGCGCGTTTTTCCAGGCCGGCCACCTGCCGGAGCGTGACCGGCAGAAGAATTCGGGAATTGGAGTCCAGCTCGATCTGGGTCGCCGACCCCACCAGCCGGCGCTGCAGACTGCGATGGCTGGCGTTGAAGGTGGAAAGCCCCATCACTTCGTCGCGAATTCGCTCCCATTCCGGGTGCGGATACAGCCACAGGCAGCCGGCGTCAAATGCCGAGTAGGTAAGCACCAGCCGGTTCTGGCACTCTGCTTCAAGCTCCTGGCGATACCGGGTCGGCACCGCCAGGCGGCCTTTGGCATCCAGATTGATGGCGGTTTCACCAAAAAACACGGCTCGGCACTCGCTTCCACTTGAAAACCACTAAATCCCACAATTTCCCACTTCACGCCACCTTATCGCTCGAGCCACGAGGTGTCAAGGGTTTTCAGGGGGTTGGGAAGGGCGGCAGGCAGCGGGAGATCAGAGCGATCGAGGGATGGGCAGTGGGGCGTTTTTTTGGGGGGGGGGGGGACAGGGGATAGGGAATAGGTTTCAGGGTTCAGGCTTCAGGGTTCAGGCCACGGAGCGACTCCGGGACAATACGCACATTCGGCGAGCACTGCGCCAAGCTTGTCGCGACGCATAGGCAACTTCGCCCGGCGCCCCTGAAACCTGAACCCTGAACCCTGAACCCTGAACCCTTCTCTTACCCAACAATGCGGTAACACGGCTTGTAGGGCTTGCCGCCGGGCAGTTTCATGCGCTGCTGGGCGACGAAACGCGTGAGCAGGTTGTCGAGCGCGCCGAGAATGGCCGGCTCGCCGGTGATTTCGAAGGGGCCGTGCTCACGGATGGCGCGCAGGCCGTTGGGCTTGACGTTGCCGGTGACGATGCCCGAAAACAGCCGCCGCAGGTTGGCGGCCAGCTCATGCACGGGCAGATCCTGCGAGATGTTCAGGCTGGCCATGCTCTCGTGAGTGACCTTGAATGGCTCCTGGAAGGCCGCATCGGTCTTGATCTTCCAGTTGAAGTAGAAGGCGTCATTGGTGTCCACGCGCCACTGCTTTACCTGCTGCATTCCTTCGAACATGTGGCGGGCGACGGCCACGGGGTTGTCGATGACGATGCAGTAGCGCTGCTGCGCGCTCTCGCCCAGGGTCAGGCCGATGAAGCGGTCGATTTCCTCGAAATAGTCGCGCGCAGACTCCGGCCCGGTAAAGACCAGTGGAAACGGCATGTCCCGGTTTGCCGGGTTGAGCAGCACGCCGAGCAGGTAAAGGATCTCCTCGGCCGTTCCCACCCCGCCGGGAAAGACGATGATGCCGTGGCCCAGACGCACGAAGCCTTCCAGGCGCTTTTCGATATCGGGCATGATCACCAGGTCGTTGACGATCGGGTTGGGTGATTCGGCGGCGATGATGCCCGGCTCGGAAATGCCCACGTAGCGCCCGGGCAGCGTGCGCTGCTTGGCGTGCCCGATGGTGGCCCCCTTCATGGGGCCCTTCATGGCGCCGGGCCCGCAGCCGGTGCAGATATCCATGCCGCGCAGGCCCAACTGGTAGCCGGTCTCCTTGGTGTAGTCGTATTCCTCGCCGCTGATCGAGTGCCCGCCCCAGCACACGACCATCCGCGGATCGATATCGGTGTCGAGCAGCCGGGCGTTGCGCAGAATCTCGAAAACCGTATTGGTGATGCCTTCCGAGCTGCTCAGGTCGAAATACGGGCTGGAATTGATCTCGGTGTGAAAATAGATGATGTCGCGCACGACCGCCGAGAGCAGTTCGCGAATGCCACGGATCATCTCACCGTCGACGAAAGCGCAGCCCGGCGCGTTTTCCAGGTCGATGCGCATGCCGCGAGTGACCTGGTGCACCTCGATGCGGAAATCGCTGTAGGTTGCCAGCATCTGCTCGGCATCGTCGCCCTGCTCGCCCGATGTCAGTACCGCCAGTGCGACCTGGCGCAGAAGTTCGCCCAACTCGTGGGTGGCATCCGACAGGCGCGCGACCTCGGCGCGCGAGAGCACCTTGAGGCTGCGCGCCGGGTAGACGCGGGTGGAGACGGTTTCACGAAGGCGCTCGTGACTTGTCTGCTGTGCGGTTTCGTTCATTGCTTTTCTTCTTTTACCAGATTCTTCCAGATTGGCGCCCGAAAACAGGAACGGCCAGCACGCTGGCTGGCCGTTCACCGGAAGCGCCCGACCGAAGCCGGGATTCTTGCCTGATTACGCCGACAAATCAGAAATCATAGCGCAGAGTCAGGCGGATTTCATAAACCGAGCGCTGACGGTCGGTAAACGCGGTCGGGTCGCCGTCGAAATCATTGTAGCGATACAGGCAGTCGCTGGCGGCCTGACAGACCTGGCGCGGCTGGTCGCCGGTCAGGGCAGTGGCGCCGTCAACGCCGTTGGCGGCCACGTCGGCGGCCGACACCAGATCGGCATGCATGACAGCGGCCTGGCCAAAGAACGGCCCGTTGGTGTAACGACCCCAGTCGCTGTTGAGCAGGTTCAGGAAGTTCTCGATGTCGAGCACCACCTTGAATCGATTTTCGCCAACAAACCGATCCAGTCCCGGAATGCCCGGAATCTCCTGCTGGAAGCGCAGATTCCAGATGTTGTTCCAGTCGTTGCTGGTCGACGAGTACGGCTTGTGAATCTGCCCGGTGGGAATATCGTTGTCGCGAATGTACTGGAAAAATTCGTCCAGATTGAAGCCCGAGCTGTAGACCACGCGCGGATCGCCGTTGAGGTCGGGAATATAGAGCGGGATGTTGTCGTAGGGATCCTCGCCCAGGCCGGCACGGCCGAACAGGGCGTTGTTGTCTCGCACGTCGTAAGAGGTGCTGAAGACATCGCCCTTGAACACCCGGCCGAACAGATCGACACGGGTGGCGTAGGCGCCGAAGAAGGCCCGCTCGTAGCCCAGGTTGAGCTTGAAGCTGTGCTCGATATTCCAGGGCGACCTGCGCGGCTGGGGGTTGTTCTTGTCGATGGCGAACAGCGAACGCCAGTTCGAAATACCGCGCGAGGACGTGCCCTCAGAGACGATCTCGGTGTCCTGATAGGCGTAGCTGAGGTTGAAGTTCACACCGCTGTCGAAGTACTTGGCCAGGCTGATCGATACAACGCTGCTCTTCGAGCCACGGCTGTTGGTCAGGCGGGTCAGATTCGGGATTCCCAGATCGTCCAGGTCGGCATAGATCGGGCGACCATCCGGCGCGGTACCCAACGGCAGGGCAGCTTCATTTGTATGCGCGACGTTTTCCCAGATGAAGCCATCGCGGGCTTCGGTGTAGAGGTACTGGGCGGTAAAGCGGTAGTCGTCACCCAGGTCGAGTCCGCCGATCTTGAAATCGAAGCCCTGCTCGAAGCGCAGGGAGGCCTTCCAGTCCGAAGGCGTGTCGAAATCTTCGCTGATATAGTCGATCGGCACGGCCGTGCCCTGGGAGACCTGGTCGATCAACTGCTGCGGAACCTGCGTGATGTCGACGTTCTGCACGTCGCCGGCAAAGGCGCCGAAGGTAGCCTGCTGGAAGGCGTTGGAGGTCCACACCTTGGGATCGCCGCCGGCAAACAGGCCGAAGCCGCCGCTGATGCTGGCTCGATTCCAGGGGCGCCAGAAGAAGCCGACGCGCGGCATGATCAGGTCGTTGCCGTCGACGTTGTTGCTGGTATCGACACCGTACTCGTCGTAGACGGCCTGGCTGAACTCAGGCTTGTCGCTCTGATCGAAGCGCTCGTAGCGCAGCCCGTAGCTGAGCTCGAAGTCGGGCGTGACCGACCAGGTATCCTGAACGAACAGGGCCCAGTGGTCGTAGCCCCACTGCGAGGCGCCCTGCTGGACATCGTTCGACGAGACGTTGCTGTAGAAGATGTCGGCCTGGCGATTGATCAGGTTTTCGTAACTGTCGAACTGGAAATCACCGTTCGAGTACGGAATGAAGGCGTTGAACACGTCGTACTGCTGGTATTCGGTGCCGAAGGTGATCAGGTGGTCGCCCATGAAGTACTCGCCCGAGGCAAACACCTGCAGCCGCTCGTCGTCGAAGGCATTGGCGTGGCGGAAATTGTCGCAGCCGGCAATGAATTCACCGCCTTCGGTCAGCAGGCCCTCCAGCGGGCTGCCGGCGATGCCGTCGAGGTCATCGAAGTCGAGCGTGATCTGGCCGTACTGCGTGCCTGCGCGGCAATCCTGGCCGACCACTTTCTCGGTGTAGTTGATGCGCAGGTTGGTCGAGAAGTTGTAGCTCCAGTCGGAGAACAGCTCGACCGTGCTGGCCTCGACCTCACGCGGGCGGTCGTACCAGGCCGACTCGAACTCGTCGGCGCCAACGCTGGCCTCGTTCTCTTCGGATTTCTGATAGGTCAGCGACAGGCGGTGGTCGTTGCTGATATTCCAGTCGATCTTGGCCAGCGTGCGCTCCGAGGTCTCGGGCACGTTGGCCACCTGCGGGCGGCCACCGGGATCGAATCCATAGGTGTTCTTGATGATCTGGCGCGCCGTCTCGAAGAACTGCGGATCGACGCCGTTGAAGCGGTCGAAATTGGAAAAGTCGACCGGCGAGGCATTCTCGTACTCATCGTAGGAGACAAAGAAGAACAGCTTGTCCTTGATGATCGGGCCGCCAAGCGTCATGCCGTATTCCTTCTCCTCGAAGGTGCCCGGGTCGTACTCGCCGCCGTCATACTTGGTGCCGATCATGGAATCGTCCTGATAGGCGTAGTAGAGCGAGCCGTCGAATTCGTTGGTGCCCGACTTGGTCACCACATTGACCAGGCCGCCGGTAAAGCCGCTGGAAGTCACCGAATAATCGGAAGCGACCAGGGTGGCCGACTCGATCGCGTCGAGGTTGATTGGCGAGCGCGTGGTGGCGTAAGTACCGTCGGACAGACCGAAGTCGTCCTGCTGCAGCGCGCCGTCGATGGCAAAGGCGTTGAAGCGCGGATTGACCCCGGCGACCGACATGATGCCGACCTCTTCGGTCTGCACCAGCGGATCGCGCGCCAGGGTGGCGATCACATCGCGGTCGGCGGCGGGCTGATTCTGGATATCGCGGGCGCTGAAGGTCGAGCCCACGCCGTTGTTGAGCTCAGTAGCCGCGGAAATGGCCGTGCCCGTCACCTGAATCGTGCCCAGGTCACGATCGGCCACGCCAAGCGTCAGAACCAGCGGATCCTGAGAGCCCGGCTCCAGGTAGATATTACCTTCCTGGGCGGCTTCATATCCGTCGGCCGTTACCGTGATCTGGTAGGGTCCGCCGACGCGCAGGCCGCTGCGGAAAAAACCGCCCGATGCGCCGGTCACCGCCTCGGAAACGGTTCCCGAGGGCACGTGAAGAATCTGAACGCTGGCGCCGGCAACAGCGCTGCCGCTTTCGGCAACCACGCGGCCGCGCAGATCAGCCGACGTGCTCTGGGCGAACACATCGACGGCCGGAAAGCTGACCAGCGCCAGCATGCCGAACACCACGAAGGCCGCCCAGACGCGCGAAAATCGCGAAAAACCCACAAGTTTCATGCAAGTACTCCCTTGGATGACAGTTGGAATCCGAACCATTTCAAGGCATGACTCACGGCTCGTCGTGCTGGCGAGCGCAAGACACTCTGGAAACCCTCGATGACGGCAGGTCACAATATTTTAACGTCACCACGGAACCGCGACAACTGAAAAATCGCACAGGCGGCTGCCAGGAGGCGACGGCATCCGGCCAGCTTCCGGCCGCGGCCAGCTTGCTACCGGTGCCAAACTCGGCTAAAATCGGTCGATTGACCTGAGGCAAGCTCAGCGCTGGTAGAGCACTGTATTCGGGGCAAGCCCCTCGCGGACACATTAACTACGCCGCATTCTCTACCACCCCAGAAACCGTACTCTTGCAGCCTGCCCGATCGCGTCGGCAAAGTGCATTTGCAGGGGCCGGCAAGACAAGCTTTGCCTTGAATGTCGAGAGCTGCGGGTATTTGATTTCAGATTCCTGCCCTGAATTTGCGCTGTTTGCGCCCGCCTGGCGGTAGCACGCTCAAAGCTCACCTACCCCCTCTGCCAGAGTGGCTGCCGCCGAAGAAAGCGCCTCGCAAGCTCTGAGTGTCTGCTGATCAACGACCCCATCAGTAAGCGCCAGAGACAAGTTCTCGGCCGTGATCGCGAAGCCGGGAAGAGCCGACTCGGAATGCATGCATCGAGCGCTTCAACGGAATCTATCGGGACGGCGTGCCCGACGCCTGGTGCCTGATGAGCCTCAGCCAGGTTCGGGAAGAATCCGAAAGCTGGCCGGGAGACCACAACACAATCCGGCCACACGAATCAGTGACAGGCCTTCTGCTACTCAGGGGTGCCCCTTGAACAACGAATTGGACTTCAACTACGACGACTACTTCATTGATGGAATCAGCGAATCTGAATACGACCATGAAGACCACTTCCTGTCTGAGCCAGATTTCAGCGAGCTGAATTTCAACGACTACTCCATCGATGAACCCGATCTCATTCTGGATGTGCCCTATGTACCGACCAGCGACGACGTTGTGCAGGCCATGCTGGATCTGGCCGAAGTCACCAGCAAAGACGTGCTGTATGACCTGGGCTGCGGCGATGGCCGTATCGTAGTGGCTGCCGCACTGGAAAGAAATGCGCGCGGTTTCGGCATCGACATGGACCCTGAACGTATCTCGGAAGCCATGGAACATGCGGGCAACACGGGCGTCGAATTCCTCGTCGACTTCTTTGAAGACGACCTGCTCGGCGCCGACTTCAGCGATGCCACCGTGGTCACGCTGTACCTGCTCGACTCGGTCAATGCCCAACTGCGACCACGCTTGCTTGATGAGCTGCGCCCCGGCACACGCATCGTCTCCCATGCGTTTGATATGGGTGACTGGACCCCTGATACCTCCAGGCGCCACGGCAGCACCCAGCTGTACAAATGGATTGTGCCGGCCAAGGTGGCCGCTCTCTGGGAATGGCGAACCACCAGCGGCAAAACCTACCGTGCCGAGTTGAAACAGAAATACCAGGAGGTAACGGGAACCGCCTGGATTGACGGCGAGCAAGCCCAGCTCACCAAGGCATCTCTCAGGGGTGATTTATTGAACCTGACCATTCAGAGCAATGACCCCGACAGCCATCCAGCCAGTTTTGTCATGCGCCATGAAGGCACACAGATGGTGTCGGCGAAAGGCGATCTTCAGGCTACGCCAGCGATCAGGCTGCCCGAAGACACACTGACCAAGCAATAGAGCGCATGCCCGTCAGGGCGCGCTCGTTCCAGACCGCAATCAATTGCGCCAGGAAGTCGCCGATCACCGAACCATATCGACAAGAGCTCGCGTAAGCGCGTCCGGTGGAGGCCGAAGGGTCGGAACGCACTTCAGCGATTTATTAACCCTCGCCGGCACCGTCTTTTGTTGCCTGTTGCGGTTTACGAGCGGCCTGCTTATCTCCTGCAAGCTTGGTTATGCCCAGTAAGCGTTGCTCCCTCAGGTACTTGGCAACGTACCAATCGTCTACCAACGTTTCTATCAAACCAATCAGAAGCTGTGCCTCTTGAGGCTCGACATCAATAATGAGATCGATGTCCTTTTCCATGTGTGCACCGATGTTTCCAATCTTCCTGACCGCATCAATGGCAGCCCATGTCAGTGGATCTACTCTTTCCTCGATGGCGTCAATTTCATCAACAAGTCGCCTTTTCGTAACTCCCCAGAAATCCCTGATTGAATCGCCCCGGATTTCCTAGACACCTCGGAGCCATATTATGATGGCAAAAAGCGAGGTGCAAAATGAGCGGGAAACGCTACACGGATGAATTCAAGATTGAGGCGGTCCGTCAGGTCACGGATCGTGGCTATTCGGTCGCCGAGGTGGCCGACCGATTGGGAATCACAACCCACAGCCTCTATGCCTGGCTGAAGCAGCACGGCCCAAAGGATAAATCCGGCCAGGAGCTCGACGAGGCGCAACGCGAGTTGCGTCGCCTTAAATCCGAGCTTCGTCGCGTTACGGAGGAGCGTGACATCCTAAAAAAGGCCGCAACGTACTTCGCCAAGGAGTCCGGGTGAAGTACGGTTTTATTCGGGGCCACCGTCACGAGTTTCGGATTCGCGCGATGTGCCGGGTCCTTGAGGTCCACCCCAGCGGATTCTACGCCTGGCTCAAGGAACCAAGGTCGAGACGCGCGAAGGAAGATCAGCGCCAGACCGGGCTCGTAAAGCAGTCCTGGCTGGAAAGCGGTTGCGTTTACGGCTACCGTAAAGTCCACGACGATCTGCGAGATCTCGGCGAGCGCTGCGGCAAGAATCGCGTTCACCGGCTAATGCGCCTGGCAGGCCTCAAAGCCCAGGTCGGCTACAAGAACCGGCGGAGTTACAATGGTGGAAAGCCCGCCGTCGTCGCGAAGAACACCCTGGATCGCCAGTTCGATCCTGATCGACCTAACCAGGCCTGGGTCGCCGACATCACGATGATCCGGACTTATGAAGGCTGGCTCTATCTAGCGGTTGTGGTCGATCTCTACTCCCGCCAGGTGGTGGGCTGGTCGATGCAGTCGCGCATGCACACCGATCTGGTTCTGAAGGCCCTGTTAATGGCAATCTGGAAGCGCAAGCCAAAACCGGGGCTGATCATTCACTCCGATCAGGGCAGCCAGTACACCGGGCACGAGTGGCAGAAGTTTATCAAGGATCACGAACTCGTCTGCTCGATGAGTCGTCGCGGGAACTGCCACGACAACGCGGTGGCGGAGAGCTTCTTCCAGTTGCTCAAGCGTGAGCGGATCAAGCGAAAGATCTACGCCACGCGTGACGAAGCGCGGGCTGATGTGTTCGATTATATCGAGCTGTTCTACAACAGTCGGCGACGCCACGGTTACAACGACGGGCTATCACCGGTACAGTATGAGCGGCAGACTACGAAGCGGCTCTAGAGTGTCTAGAGAATCCGGGGCGATTCAAATCGTCTTTTTTCATAATATGGTGGAAGGAGGTTTGGTAATTTCTCTTTTAAAACTAAGCGCAACCGTAGAGACACAGTAACCATGGGCCCACGGTAAGCGTATAAGAGTCACCTTTTCTTGACCGCCGCAGATAGTCAGCGGAAATTAATTTCTCCAAACCTCCTTCCATAACTCTTTTGAATCTAACGCCTGAGTTAAGCCGCGCCGTCAGGCGTCGGCTTAAATGAATTGTTAGGCTGCACTGGCACGCCTGCGCATCGCGAGCAAACGGCCGACGAGCGCCCAAGCCAAAGTGCACATTACAGCAAGGTAGACGACAAGGCTGAAGACAAGCCAGGTTGAGCCGCGCCAGCCGGTGAAGTTGAGAGCCAAGTTGCCCGCGAGCGCTACGGATGCGGGAAGCCAAGCCGCTGCGGCGCCCAGCGCAATCAGAGCCGCAACTCGAAGCGCGGAGTTGGGAGCGCTGAGAAGAACGGAAACTCCGGCAGCAGAAACCAGCCCGAGTGCCGCGACAGCATTGCCCGCGGGGAGTCCGCCGGGCAGAACAACCCCGAGATAGTCTGCGCCAGACACGAGCGACGCCATCGAAGTCACGGCAATTGCCAGAAGTGCTAAAGCGGACAGGGCTTTCATGTTACGACGACATTTGCTGTGCAGCCTGACTAATAGGTCTTGAGCAATATGTTCGTGTAGTGAATACATGAACAATTTGCTGAATAGTTTGTGGGCGCGGCGTGTGAAGTGGCGGCAAGGTACTGAATCTGCCGTTTTGTGCGGAAATATTTTATGGCGCCATCTTGCATTCTTGCTGGATGGCCCCCGGATTTCCTACATGTTTCGGGGTTCAATTCCGACCTCCCCTGTGCATCGCCCAGCTTGATACTCGCGCAAATTGATTCGGGATGCAATCCATGGGTGAGAGGTTGCTGGATCGGGTGTGTCGGTTGATTCTGGCGATGCGCTATAGGCATCGGACCAACACGCTCCATGTTCAGTGGGCGCGGCGGTTCATTGTGTTTCAGGCTCTTCACTGATTCGTGTGGGTAGCGTTCATTTCCGGACCGCTTGCGGGTAGAGATCGAGGCCACCCAGATGGAAGTAGATTGCAGCCTTGAATCGCTCCTTGTTCCGGAACCCACGGGCGTCGCGTTTGATCTTCTGGATCATGGTGTTGAAGCCCTCGGCCCGGGCGTTGGTCGCGCCGGTGACTACGGCAGTGATAATGCCCTCAAGATGCCGCTTGACCATCCGCGCGACCTTCTTGACCGGCTCGAGCCGCGAGCGGATCGCCCAGCCGTACCAGCTCATCCAGGCGCGGCGCGCCCAACCCCTGACCCGGTAGTCCCACAGGCACATCGCGTGGGTCTTGATTGCCCAGGCCCGGGCCGTCTTGAGGTTGGCGGACTTGAGCGCCTTGAGGCGCCCCCAACTCTTGTCGGTCATGTTGTCGGGGTGCTGCAGCCACAGGTAACGACTCTTGATCAGGACCGAATCGCCTTCGGCCAGCAAGGCCTTGTGCTCGACCCGGCGAACCTGGTCGACGGCATCGCCGAGGTGCTTGGCGACATGGAACTTGTCGAAGGCGATCTTGTGCTCGGCCCCTGGAACATGGGCCAGCGTCGAATCAATGAAAGGCGCCCACATATCCATCGCGACCGTTCGCAAGCCCGCCAGCGCCTCGGCCGGCTGCGCCGCGTACCAGGCATCCAGGGTCGCGCGCTTGCGGTCGTCGGCGACGTGCAGCACCCGATCGCCGCTGCTGATCACCGTCACGTACTGGTGCCGGCGCTGAAACGCCGTCTCGTCGATGCCGATCGCGTCCGGAAATTCCTGCGCCCGGCGCGCCAGGCCGCGTGCCACCGCGCGTTCCTGAATACCACTGACCACAGACCAGCTCAAATCGAGCCGCTCGGCCACTTCGGAAATCGTGCCGATCTTGAGCCAGTCGATCACCAGCGCCTCAAACAGTGCCGTCAGTCGGCTGTTGCTCTCCGCCCAGGGCACCGGCAACTGATGAACGCCGTGCTCCGGACACCGAACCCTCGGCACCTGCGCGACCAGCCAGGTCTTGTACTGGCAGGTGTCGAGATGGCGCCACTTGCGCTCGCGGGTGTCGTAGCCCGAACAGCCCGTCCCGCACTGCGGGCAGGCCAGATCCGAGCCGGAATGCCGAATATGGACGGTCACACCGGTGCCGGGCAGGTCGACTTCGACCTCGGAGACTTCCCAAGGCGCCTGGATGCCAAGAATCTGGCGGTAGAGCTCGCGATCATGCATAAAACTGGACTCGAAATGGGGCCGGCCGGTAGCCTATCCGAACCGGTCAGCCCACACAAAACCGGGAAGAGCCCCAATTGCTAGTTAACAGCACCCTCTCTATCAGTTTGCTGAGTTAAATGTGCGTAAAGCTCGGGGTGATTATCTGACAGCTTTGACAGCAACATTTTATAATGGTCAGAGTCAGAACTGCCACGCATGTTCATGTAGCTTTGCATGCTCCCCAAGTCAGATCTGAGAGCAAGCTCAAGCGTTCTTTTCACATCTTCAATATCGCCTTTCTTCGCAGAAGCGAGAAGGTTGGCGTTCTGTATTGCTGTCATCACAGCAACCCTTTCAGCACGCTCTGACTGCTGGTAAAGCATGACGCCTGTCGCAGTAAGGGCCACCAATAGCACAACTGTGCAGCTCATCCAAATGAATCGCTCTTTCATAGCATACTCCAATAACGAAACTTTGCTAATAGAAAATCAAAGGGGCCTACATTGCACACCGCTTCCGGGAATGTTGCTTGAGGTGCACAACAAGACCGAACTCCCGCCGCTCACACGAACGAGGAAGCCGCCACCACCGCCGGGCCCACCATACTGCGAGCCAGCAACACTCCCATCTAAGGGGTTACCATCGGAATCCGTTGCCGTTCCGTCAGCGTAGAACAACGTTCCCACGGCAGTTGGCCCAAGCCCTTTTACATCCAACTGCAATGTATCTCCGTTCGGGAAAATCACAACGATGGTGTGATGCTTTCCGAAGATCAGAGTCTTACTAACCGCAACAATCACAGAGGTAAAACTCCTCAAATCTTCAAGCACGGAGTCGACCAGGTTGTGGTTCATCACGTACTGGAGAAAATCGGGCTCCATCGCGCCACCAAAACCTGCATCCGAAGCGCTCCCGCAATGGGTGCATGCGCCGGGCGGAATTACGACATAGTTGTCCTCTGTAGCGTAATCCACAATCTTCTCAAATTCTGACTGAAGCGTTGCAGGAGCCGGATCAGTCGCCACTAGGATCATCGGGGGAGCAGTCCCCTGGTGTTCGACATAAACGCTTGCCTCTATTAGCTCAACCTCATTATGGTTAGCCACCATGAACTCGTATGTTCCATCTGGACGATGCTCGACTTGACCCTCGAGAAAAACTCTGTAGTCAAATTGCGAATCGCATGTTCCACACACAACCCATTCAGGATTCTGGGAGTACACATTTCCTGCAAAAAGCAGCAGCCCAAGCAGCGAGAATAGTCGCGTCATTACAAGCCTCCATAGTTTCAGAAAGTCAAAACTATCGCCGTATGTCTCGCGGCCAAATTCCGGATGGAACAGTGCAACCGCACAGACAACCGCCCCCCCAAAGAAAGCAAGCCGTTAAATTTTTAAATCGAGCTCGCCTCTGCCAAAGGCGACAACAAAGCGCGTCTGACCCCAACAATAGCCAGAAGCGAAAGAAAAGGCTAACAACCCTTGAAATCGAATGTCAAGTTATAGCCTTGTCCAATGACACATGAGCCTGAACGGGGGGCGCGGTTCCAACGAGAAGTGAGCCTGAAGGCGGTTGGGGGTCTGGGATCATCGGAGGATGATCGTGACTCTCACTACGCAAGGGCTCCAGACCCTGGACCAAGTCCGGGATTTCGTCGATCACAGCGCGCCACTGGGCTTCGAGCCGCCCGACCGCGCGTCCACCTATGACTGGCTCGCCCAGGAGCTGCGGCGCTTCGGCTACGCCCGTCTGGGCAAGGCCGACAAGGGCCTGCTCAAGCGCTATCTGGCCCGCGTCACCGGCCTGTCGCGCGCCCAGATCACCCGGCTGGTCCGGCAGTTCGTCCAGACTGGCCGGATCACCGATCGCCGGGGGCGGCCGGCCCGGCCGTTCCCGCGCCGCTACACCGCCGAGGATGTGCGCTGGCTCGCCGAGATCGATGCCCTACTACACGGCACGCTCTCAGGTCCGGCCACCCGCAAGCTGTGCGAGCGGGCCTGGACTGTTTTTGGCGATGCCCGATACCAGCGCCTGGCCGGCATCTCCAACGGCCACCTCTACAACCTGCGCCACTGTGCCGGCTATCAGCGCCGGCGCGGCCACCTCGACAAGACCGCACCGACCCGGGTCCAGATCGGCGTGCGCCGTAAGCCCCGCCCGGACGGTCAGCCCGGCTATTTGCGGGTCGACTCAGTCCACCAGGGCGATCTCGACGGCATCAAGGGGCTCTATCACATCAACCTCGTCGATGAAGTCACCCAGTTCCAGTTCGTCGGGTCGGTCGAACGGATCGCCGAGCGCTTTCTGGTTCCGGTGCTCGAGGCGCTGATCAGCGAGTTTCCGTTCCCCGTCCGAGCCTTCCATGCCGACAACGGCTCGGAGTACATCAACTACCGGGTCGCCGAGATGCTCGAGAAGCTCCAGATCACCGAGTTCACCAAGCCCCGGGCTCGCCAGACCAATGACAATGCCCTCGTCGAGTCCAAAAACGGCTCGGTGGTGCGCAAACACCTCGGCTACGCCCATATCCCCGGCCGGTTCGCCGCCGACGTGCACGCCTTCAACCACACCGTGCTCTCCCCCTACCTCAACTTCCACCGGCCCTGCTTCTTCCCGACAGAATCCGTCGATGCGCGCGGAAAGCTCCGAAAACACTACCGCTACAGCGACATGATGACTCCCTACGAGAAGCTCAAATCCCTGCCTGAGGCCCAGCAATATCTCAAACCCGGCCTGAGCTTCCGAGCGCTCGATGACATCGCCTACGCCATCAGCGACAATGAAGCTGCTCAGCGCCTCAACAAGGCCCGAACCAGACTCTTTCAAACCATCAACAAGACCCAGACCCCGGCCGCCTGAAGCACTTCAATCAATTCGCCCCTTCAGGCTCATTTCTGGATTGGAAAGGACTTGTTATCACCCATGCGCGAGCGCTGTACCAGCCCCGCGGCGTCCTGGCTTTGCGTCAAGCCAAAGGAAATCCGCGAACCGAGAACCCGAGAGCCTGGAGAACCTGGATGGAGAACCTGGACACCGTGAATTCACACAATAACCGCGACACTCACGTTGTAGTGCAAATCATAGGGCGTTCTCCACCCTAGGCACTTTCTAGGTTGTCTGATCATCCGCTCGATGATCCGGCGAAGCTTCTGCGGTGTGAGTGTACTCAGATCGCTTGATCGTGGAATCCAGCGGCGGAGTCGTCCATTGGCGTTTTCATTGCTGCCACGCTGCCAGGACGCGTACGGATCGGTGAAGTAGACCTTGGTTGAGCTCTTCTTCTCAATGCGCTCATGATCTGCAAACTCGACGCCATTGTGAAGAACCTGAACATCCACGATTTGTAGGATTTTTCCTACAGCCCAACGCGGGATTCTGAGGATTGGCCAGTCGCCGGTCTGCTTGGCAAGATCAAACCATGGCCTATCCACGCAGTCAATTGGTCAGCGACGAGGAGCCCAGCTTCTTCCATTGCGTGAGTCGCTGCGTTCGGCGCGCCTTCCTTTGTGGATTCGACAGCGCCACCGGAAAGGACTTCGAGCACCGTCGGCAATGGATCGAGGATCGAATCCTTAAGCTGGCGGAGTCGTTCGCGGTGTCCGTGTATGCATACGCAGTCATGAGCAATCACTTCCATGTGGTCTTGCGTAGTGATCCTCGGGCGCCTTGGCATTGGTCGGACCGGGAAGTTGCAGAGCGTTGGCTGGCCATATTCCCCGGCTCGATCAGCAACCGCGACGATCCGGCCTGCGTGGAGCGCGCCACCCTCGCCCTGCTCTGCAACGCCGAGCGTCTGGATGTCATCCGGCAAAGGCTGGGCTCCATCAGCTGGTTCATGCGGACGCGCCAAGCCACCCCGAGTGCCCCGGCCGCCGGCGACGCATCGCGCCGATGCACCCAACACCGTTTGGTGCTGGGACATCACCTGGTTGCCAGCCGCCGTCCGCGGCCGCTTCTTCTTCCTGTATCTGATCATGGACCTGTTCAGCCGCAAGATCGTGGGCTGGGAAGTGCACGAGAACGAGAGTGCCGTGCACTCCAGCGACCTGGTCCAGCGCACCGTCTGGAAGGAGGGCTGTACCGGAAAGACGCTGGTGCTTCACGGTGACAACGGCAGTCCGATAAAAGGCCAGACGGTGCAGGTCATGCTCGGCAAGCTCGGGATCACCGCCTCGTTCAGCCGACCGCGGGTCAGCGACGACAACGCCTTCGTCGAATCGCTGTTCAGGACCTGCAAATACGTGCCGAACTTTCCCAAGACCGGCTTCGCCTCGCTCGAGGCCGCGCGCGAGTGGGTGCGTGAGTTCGTCGACTGGTACAACCATCAGCACAAGCATCGCGGCATCAACTATGTCACCCCGCACCAGCGCCACACCGGACGGGACATCGAGATCCTGGCCAAGCGGCACGCCGTCTACCAGGCGGCGCGAGAGAGGCATCCACAGCGCTGGAGCGGAGATGCCCGGAACTGGTCACCGGCCGGAACCGTGTGGCTAAACCCGGAAAAGGAAGAGCGGCCAGAAAAACAGGCGACCTAAGCATGGATAAGGCGACATCTATCTTGACAACCACCGCTGGCCGGGAGACCAAAACACAATCCGGCCACAAGAATCAGTGACAGGCCTTCTACTACTCAGGGGTGCCCCTTGAACAACGAATTGGACTTCAACTACGACGACTACTTCATTGATGGAATCAGCGAATCTGAATACGACCATGAAGACCACTTCCTGTCTGAGCCAGATTTCAGCGAGCTGAATTTCAACGACTACTCCATCGATGAACCCGATCTCATTCTGGATGTGCCCTATGTACCGACCAGCGACGACGTTGTGCAGGCCATGCTGGATCTGGCCGAAGTCACCAGCAAAGACGTGCTGTATGACCTGGGCTGCGGCGATGGCCGTATCGTAGTGGCTGCCGCACTGGAAAGAAATGCGCGCGGTTTCGGCATCGACATGGACCCTGAACGTATCTCGGAAGCCATGGAACATGCGGGCAACACGGGCGTCGAATTCCTCGTCGACTTCTTTGAAGACGACCTGCTCGGCGCCGACTTCAGCGATGCCACCGTGGTCACGCTGTACCTGCTCGACTCGGTCAATGCCCAACTGCGACCACGCTTGCTTGATGAGCTGCGCCCCGGCACACGCATCGTCTCCCATGCGTTTGATATGGGTGACTGGACCCCTGATACCTCCAGGCGCCACGGCAGCACCCAGCTGTACAAATGGATTGTGCCGGCCAAGGTGGCCGCTCTCTGGGAATGGCGAACCACCAGCGGCAAAACCTACCGTGCCGAGTTGAAACAGAAATACCAGGAGGTAACGGGAACCGCCTGGATTGACGGCGAGCAAGCCCAGCTCACCAAGGCATCTCTCAGGGGTGATTTATTGAACCTGACCATTCAGAGCAATGACCCCGACAGCCATCCAGCCAGTTTTGTCATGCGCCATGAAGGCACACAGATGGTGTCGGCGAAAGGCAATCTTCAGGCTACGCCAGCGATCAGGCTGCCCAATGGTCATCTCCAGTATAGCATCTCCAGGACACCCACGATCTATAGGAAATCTCCTACATACACATCTCCAGGACACCCACGATCTATAGGAAATCTCCTACAGATTGACACGACAGTCGCCGGATTGGCGGGCGTCGCACCCGGCGCCACAATAGGGACATGACATATCCACGCAGCCAACTGGTCAGCGACAAGGAGCCCGGCTTCTTCCATTGTGTCAGTCGATGCGTCCGGCGCGCCTTTCTCTGTGGTCGCGACGAAGTGACCGGGATGGACTTCGAGCACCGACGCCAGTGGATCGAGGATCGAATCTTCAAGCTGGCTGCGAGCTTCTCGGTCTCCGTTTATGCCTATGCCGTCATGTCGAATCATTTTCACGTGGTTCTGAGCAGCGATCCTCGTGCGCCCTGGCAGTGGTCGGACCGAGAGGTCGCAGAGCGCTGGCTGGCCGTCTTTCCGGGATCGATCAGCAATCGCGACGACCCGGCCTGCGTGGAGCGCGCCACCCTCGCCCTGCTCGGCAATACCGAACGCCTCGATGTCATCCGCCAGCGCCTCGGTTCGATCAGTTGGTTCATGCGCGCGCTCAACGAGCCGATTGCCCGCATGGCCAATCGGGAGGACGGCTGCACGGGAAGGTTCTGGGAAGGGCGGTTCAAGTGCCAGGCGCTGCTGGATGAGCAGGCCGTTCTGTCGTGCATGGCTTATGTCGATCTGAATCCGGTACGCGCCAGCATGTGCGAGACGCTTCGCGATTCCGAGCACACATCCGTCCGACACCGGCTCGAGTCGACCCGATCTGCCATCGGGAAGGTGCTTGGCCGAGAATCACAGAACCAGTCCCTCAAGCCGGTCGCCGGGCTCGATAGCGACACACTCTCCGACCTGAGTGAATCGAGCTATATCGAGCTTGTGCGCTGGACAGGGCTGCAGGCGCATCCGGACAAGCGTGGCAAACTCTCCGCAGCCGGACAAACGCCACCCGAAAGCCTCTGGAGCGTCGCCAACCATCCCCGCGAGTGGATGCGACGCGTCCAGGGAACCGAGAGCCGCTACTACCGGGCGATCGGCTCGGCCGAGGCGCTGATGCTCAAGGCCGCCGATCTCGGGCAACGGTGGATGAAGGGCGTGTCCGGAGAGTTCGCCCTCAAGAAGCTGCGAGAACAACCACTTCCCTGGTAGCCCCCTCCAGAAGCCACAAACCGGTCAATCCGGGGCCTCCGCGTGGGCGATTGCGGGGGAATTCGGCCCAAGACAGGATTTTCGCTGCCCAGATCGCTAAATCACCTCACCACCATCAACCTTTCCGACTGGTCTACCCATCGGGAAGTCGTGGGCGACGGCTATTCAGCCGTTAGAATCATGGCTGTCCTAGTTTTTCCACTAGGCGCTGCCGGATCCGGCGCTTGAGATGACCATGCGGGGACTCGATGGCGCCGTTCTCGTGACCGCGGCCGCGGTTATTGCGCGAGGCCTCCATGCCATAGTGCTGGCACAGCGCCTGGTAGCGCTCGGTCATATCCTCCTGCGCCGCCTGGTCCAGGTTGCAGTAGGCCGCCGAGAGGCTGTCGGTGCGGTGCTCAGCCGGCACGCCACCGAGCGTCTCGAGTGCCTCAGTCAGTCCTTCGGCCAGCGCCGTGAAGCTCTCGCCGCCGAACACCACGCGGACATGACACCAGCCGCTGAAGGCCAGTCGGAAGTGGTAGAGCACATGGACCAGCACCACCCCGCGGATGGTGACCACCGTGTCCTTGAGCCAGGTGAAGTCCGACAGGCCGCGCCGACCCGGCGCGTGGACTTGCGGGAACATGACTTCCTTGTCCGGCCCATGCTGGGCCCGCCACGCCTTGACCCGGCGCTGCAGGGTACGCAGCAGAGAATCCGGATAGGCCTCCGGGTAGCGCTCCTGCAGCCACTCCAGCAGTGTCAGGGCCTGTAGCGAAGGCTGGAGAGCTAATTGCTCGGCAACCTCATCCCACACCGCCTCGAACGGGTCACTGCGCGTTCGCCAGTGGCGTGGCTTGCGACCCCGCCTGCCTTCTCGCTCGATCCGACGGCCGGTGCGCTCGGAAATCCCGGCCTTCGCCGCTGCAGCGACCTGGCCCTTACCTGCTTTTCTCTCGTCCATGAATACTTTGACCTGTTGCTCGGTGGCCGCCATCCAAAACCCCTTTCCGGGTGCAGTGAACAAACGGCCAAGCTTAGTGGCAACCGGCCAAAATAGTTGTCGCCGACCGGCCAAAGTAATTGTCGTTCAATAGGTAACCAACATCCCCAAGCGCCGCTGTCCCGGTGAGCACTTGCTGGCGCAGTAT
>CAYUPK010000017.1:0-60163 GCA_964446675.1 uncultured Wenzhouxiangella sp. | reverse complement strand
TGACGATGCCGCAGATGATGTTGATCAGGGTGGTCTTGCCGGCGCCGTTGGGGCCAAGCAGAGCGAAGATCTCGCCCCGCTCGATGGTCAGGTTGACGGACTTGAGCGCGCGCAGGCCGCCTGCGTAGCGCTTGTCGAGATTTCTGACGCTGAGCAGGGCGGCAACCACGGGTCGGGTTAGTCTCCGCAGTTGTAGCTGTCGGGCCGCGACAGGCGGCTGATGGCGATCTCGCCGCTGCCGTAGCCGGGCATGTCGTATTCGACCGTGCCGCTGGTGCAGCTCTCGAAGCTGAGCGTCAGCGTACCGTAGCTGGCAAAGCCGGATTCGGGGGGATTCTGGAAATCCACGCCCTCGTCGTCGCCCGGGTGGCTGAGCAGGTTCATCGTCACTTCGCCGGCGCCGTAGTCAAAAGTGGTGTTGCCAACCAGCCAGAACTGGCGCTGCAGGTCGAAGTTGTACCAGTAGACGAGGGCCACCGGACCGTTGCCCCCGTTGTCGTCGGCGATCTCGATGTTGAAGCCTACGCCCGAGGTCTGCAGGTCGTACCAGGAGCCGCTGTGGTCGGGCATGAGGGGGAAGCCCTGGTCAACGCGCACCGCTCGATGGATGACCGGAGTGTCTCGCGGATAGTCACGCAGCGTGCCCAGCGGCGAGGTGATCGAGCTGGTTGGCTGTTCGGCTATCGCTTCGACCACGTCCATCCCGAACACCACTTCGCCGAAAACTGCGTAACCTGCCTCGGTGTTGCCGCCGGGATTGAGGAAATCGTTTCGCACGACGTTGATGAAAAACTGTGAGGAGGCGGAGTCGGGATGGCTCTGGCGGGCCATGGCAACGGTTCCGGCAAGATTCTTGAGGCCGTTGGTGGCTTCGTTGACGATGTCGCCGTAGGTTGGCTCCTGATAGACCAGGTCGCGATCGAAGCCGCCGGACTGCACCATGAAATCGGAGACGGCGCGGTGGAATACCAGCCCGTCGTAGAAGCCGTCGTCGACGTAGCGTAGAAAGTTCTCGACCGTGATCGGGGCATCTTCGGGATACAGCTCGAGGATGATCGGGCCGCGGTCGGTATCGAGCCAGACGTGCGGATTCTGCGCATGGGCCTGGATGGCCAGCGCGGCAAGAAGCATCAGGGTCGCGATTTTTTTCATGGTGTCCATCGGTGGGTTGAAAAATGGAGTGGCGATTTTACGCCATGACTCCGGGCGCGTGGCGATGAACGAACCAAAGTACAGGTGACGGCGCCCGCCCGAGTTGGGTACCCTTTCAGGCTGGATTTCCACTGGATTGCAGCCACAACCATGACCGAAGCTCTATGGCGGCCGTCGGCCGAACGTCGTTCCCGGGCCAACCTGACCCGCTTCATCCAGCTCGTCAACCAGGAGCTGGCCCCGCACGTACATGACTGGGACGCGCTGTATCGGTGGTCCGTGGACAATCCGCAGGCCTTCTGGCAGGCGATGTGGGAGTTCGGTGGCGTCATCGCCGAGACCCGCGGCGAGGTCAAGGTCGAGAACTGGCCGGCGATGCCGGGCACGCGCTGGTTTCCGCAGGCCCGGCTGAACTTTGCCGAGAATCTGCTGAAATACCGTGACGAGCGTATAGCGCTGGTATTTGCCAACGAGGACGGTGTGCACCGGCGCATCAGCTACGCTGAACTCTACGCCGAGGTCGCCCGCGTCGCGGCCGCGCTGCGCACCATGGGCGTTAAAGAGGGCGATCGGGTCGCGGCCTATCTGCCCAACGTGCCCGAGACGGTCATCGCCATGCTGGCGGCCACGTCCATGGGCGCGGTGTTCTCGTCATGCTCGCCCGATTTCGGCGTGCAGGGCGTGATGGACCGCTTCGGCCAGATCGAGCCGAAGGTGTTGTTCACCGTCGCCGCTTACCAGTACAACGGCAAGGTGCACGACTGCCTGGGCCGGATCGCCGAGCTGGCCGACAAGATGCCGTCGCTCGAACGCATCGTCGTAACCGGCTACATGGACGACGATCCGGATCTTTCCGGTATTGATCATGCCGTGATGTGGGACGATTTTGCCGACAACGGCGCGCAAGAGGTCGAATTTGCGCAACTTCCCTTCGACCACCCGGTCTACATCCTGTATTCCTCGGGCACCACCGGCGTGCCCAAGTGCATCGTCCACGGCGCCGGTGGCACGCTTCTGCAGCACCTCAAGGAGCTCACGCTGCACACCGACCTGACGCGCGACGACGCTCTGTTTTATTTCACCACCTGCGGCTGGATGATGTGGAACTGGCTGGTCTCCGGACTGGCGGTGGGCTCGACCGTAGTGCTCTACGACGGCTCGCCCTTCCATCCCGACGGCAACGTGCTGTGGAATCTGGTCGACGAGGTCGGTATCACGGTGCTGGGCACCAGCGCGAAGTGGATTGCCGCCTGCGAGTATGCCGGCATCAAGCCGCGCCAATCCCACCGGCTCGAGCACCTGAGGGCGATTCTGTCGACCGGCTCGCCCCTGCTGCCGGAATCCTTCGACTACGTCTACCGCGATGTGGCCGAGGATCTGCAGCTGAGCTCGATCTCGGGCGGTACGGATATCGTCTCGTGCTTTGCGCTGGGCAATCCACTGCTGCCGGTCTACCGCGGCGAACTGCAGTGCCGCGGCCTGGGAATGAAGGTCGAAATTCGCGCCGACAACGGGCGCGTGGTCGAGGATGAAACCGGCGAGCTGACCTGCTCGCTGCCGTTTCCCTGCATGCCGGTGCGGTTCTGGAACGATCCCGACGGCAAGCGCTACCACGAGGCTTACTTCGAGAAGTTCGAAGGCGTGTGGTCGCACGGCGATTATGCCCGGCTGACGCCCCATGGCGGGGTCATCATCTACGGCCGCTCGGACGCGACGCTCAACCCCGGCGGAGTGCGGATCGGAACCGCAGAGATTTACCGCCAGGTCGAAAAACTCGACGAGATTCTCGAATCCATCTGCGTTGGCCAGGACTGGGACGGCGACGTGCGCGTGATACTGTTCGTGCGCTTGCGGGAGGGCGTCGAGCTGGATGACGAGCTCAGAAACCGTATCCGCAAGACCGTGCGCGCCAACGCCACGCCGCGCCACGTGCCGGCGAAGATCGTGGCCGTCTCCGACATCCCGCGCACGGTCTCGGGCAAGATCGTCGAACTGGCCGTGCGCGACGTCATCCACGGCCGCGAGGTGAAAAACACCTCGGCGCTGGCCAACCCCGAAGCGCTGGAACAGTACCGCGACCTCGACGAGCTGCAAAGCTGAAGCGTTGTCCGTCGGCGATGTAACGCCGACCTACGCGGGCGGTTGTCCAGTTGGCATGATGAATTGCCGGAAGATGGCCTTGAGCTCGGGCAGGGCGCTTTCGAGGCGGTGGTCGCTGTCGAGGAGGTGGAGGGCGGCGTTATTTGCTTCGGCGAAGCGCAGGCTGTGCTGCCACGGGATGGTGTCGTCGTGCCAGCCGTGAATCACGGCGAGTCGGTTCGATCGCGGCGCGTAGCTTGCTGGCACCACGCCACTGGGTATGCGATCTTCCAGAAACAGCGCCGGGGCCATCATGAACAGGCCGGCGACGGGAACGGTCTCGGCGGCGTGCATGGCAACCCAGCCGCCCATGGAGGAGCCGACCAGGACGGGTTTGACGGCCTGCCCACGCACGACCTCGATCAGCCGATCCGCGCGCGCGACGGGGTCGTCGCGCTGGTCGCGATAGTCGATGGCCAGGGTGTCGAAGCCGGCGCTGCGGGCAATGGGTTCGAGTTCGACGATTTTCAGGCTTTGCGGGCCCGAGAGGTGGCCGTGGCTGAAGATGACGGTTGTGGTGGGTTGGCTCATACGTTCATTCGCTTCTGTGTCCGGTCCGGATTGTTGCATCGTTTTGGCGGGGTGCCAATATCGTAGGTCGGCGTTACATCGCCGACGGGCGACCTTGATGGTTGGGGTGCATGTGGTACGCGCATGAACAGGGCCTCGAGCTTTGTCCGTCGCGGGCGTGACCGCGACCTGCGTCGGACGGAATCTTCCTTTTTCGCCGCCCGGGCCATGGTCGGTTGGCGGCCTGTTCGAGAAATGCGGAGGGGCATATCTCGTTGTTTCGGTCCGATGTAGAATCTGCGGATGATCGAGGGAATCCTGATTGCCGTTCTGCTCGTCCTGCTGGTGTGGGCCGTTTTCATCTTCAATCGGCTGGTGCGCTCGCGCAACCTGGTGCGGAATGGTTTTGCCGATATCGACGTGCAGCTCCAGCGTCGCCAGGATCTGGTGCCGCAGCTGGTCGAGGCGGTGCGTGCCTACAGCGGGCACGAGCAGCGCGTGTTCGAGGAGGTCACGGCGCTGCGTTCGCGGGCGCGCCAGGCCGCCGGCGAGGGCAGGGCGCTGACCATGGCCGAAACCGAAGGGGCGCTGGCCGCCGGCCTGGGCCGCCTGCTCGTGCTGGCCGAGGACTATCCGGACCTCAAGGCCACCCAGAGCTTTCAGCAGCTGACCGACGAGCTTGTCGAGACCGAAGACCTGCTCTCGCACGCGCGGCGCTTCTACAACGGCGCGGTGCGCGATCTCAATACCCGAGTTCAGCAGTTTCCCGACCTGTTGATCGCGCGGCTGACGGGGTTTGATCAGGCAAGCTTCTTCAGCGCCGATATCGAGGCGCGCTCGGTGCCCGAAGTGGCCCGCCTGCTTTCGGTAAACGAGCAGGCATCCCGGTGACATCCGGCCTGGCGCGGCTCCTGCTTCTGCTGGCGCTTGCGCCGCTGGCAGTGGCCGCCGAGGAGCGCATCGCGGAATTTGCCAGCGAGATCGAGGTTCAGCCTTCCGGCGAGCTGCTGGTCACCGAAACGATAACCGTCGTGGCCGAGGGGCGCGAGATCCGGCGCGGTATCTACCGGGATTTCCCCACCCGCTACCCGCAGCGCGACGGCAGGCGCGTGAGCGTGCCGTTCGAGGTAACAGACGTGCGCCGCAACGGCGAGCGCGAGGATTGGCATACCGAGTCGATCAGCAACGGCGTGCGGGTCTATTTCGGCAGCGCCGACCGGACGCTCGACCACGGCCGGCACACCTACGAGCTGAGCTATCGGACCGCGCGCCAGATCGGCTTCTTCGAGGATTTCGACGAGCTCTACTGGAACGTGACCGGAAACGCCTGGGCCTTTCCGATCGAGCGGGCCAGCGCCATGGTGAACCTGCCGGCCGGCGCCCAGCCGGGGGAGCTGCGCCTGGATGCCTACACCGGGCTTGAGGGCGAGCAGGGCAGCGACGTGCGCAGCGAGGTGGTCAGCGGCCGACGGGCCCGTTTCGAAACAACGCGCCGGCTCTCTCCCGGCGAGGGGCTGACCATTGCGGTCGGTTTTCCCAAGGGCCTGGTCAACGAGCCCACGGCGGCAGAGAAGCTGCGGCTGGATGTCCGGGACAATCGCGGGGCGATCATCGGCGCGGCCGGCACGCTCGTGATGGCGCTGTGGTACCTGTTTGCCTGGGCCCGGGTCGGCCGCGATCCCGACGGCGGCGCGATCTATGCGCGTTACAACCCGCCGCAGGGTTATTCGCCGGCCATGCTGCGCTATGTCTGGAAGATGGGCTACGACAAGACCGCCACAGCCGCCGCTCTGGTCAGCCTGGCGGTCAAGGGTGCGCTCAGGCTCGACAAGGGCGCGGACGGCTACGTTGCCGAGCGGCTTGATGGCGAGACCGAATCGGCAACCGAGGGCAAGCTGCTCGAGCGCCTGGGCGAGCGCCTGACGTTCAAGAAGTCCAACCACAAGTCAGTCAGCGCGGCCCTGAAAGCGCATGAGAAAGCGCTGTCGGGACGCATGGAAGGCCGCTATTTCAAGTTCAATCGCTGGTGGGTGATTCCCGGCATCCTGGTCTCCATAGCGACCCTGCTGGGTATGATCATGAGCCTGCCCGGAGAGGACAAGTTCGTTGCCGGCTTCCTGGCCGTGCACCAGACAGTCTGGAATCTGGGCACGGCCGTGCTGCTGATGCGCGTGTATCGGAGCTGGCGCGACCTCAAGGGCGTGACCGGCCTGATCGGGGCCATCCTGCTGACGGCCTTCAGCCTGCCCTTTGCAGTAGCCAGCGTCATCATTCTGGGCATGTTCGGCTACATGATCGGCTGGATTCCCGCGCTGATCGTGGTGGTCATTGCCCTTGTCAACGGCCTGTTCTGGAGCTGGATGCGCGCGCCGACGCTGAAAGGGCGCCTGCTGCTTGATCATATCGAGGGCCTGCGCCTGTACCTGACCGTCGCCGAGCGTGATGACATCGAACGCCGGCACGCCGATGCGCCGCCGCAGACCTTCGAGGAGTTCGAGCGCCTGCTGCCCTATGCCGTCGCGCGCGACGCCGCCGACACCGGGGCCGAGCGCTGCGCCGCCGAGACCGCGGCGGCCGCCCGGGCGGGAACCGCGCAGACGCGAGGCTGGTATCCGGCCACGGTCAGCGGCGGCCGCTTCACCCCAGCCGGCCTGGGCAGCGCGCTGGGTTCGAGCCTGGCCAGCGCCACCGCCTCGGCCTCGACCGCGCCGGGATCGAGCTCCGGCGGCGGTGGCGGCGGCTTCTCCGGCGGTGGCGGCGGTGGAGGCGGAGGCGGGGGCTGGTAATCCGAAACCTCTGAAACGCAAAGACCATGTACGCCTTTGCGTTTTAGGGGTTTTTCAAGCAGAGTATCGACAACTTTCTGACCTGTAACGGTAGACAACATGACATCCAACCCGACCCGCAACCTGGCTGTGTTCTGCGACTTCGAGAACATCGCCCTGGGCGTGCGCGACATGCGCTACGAGGCATTCGACATCCAGAAGGTGCTCGAGCGGCTTCTGCTCAAGGGCAATATCGTGGTCAAGAAAGCCTACTGCGACTGGGGCCGCTACAGCGAGTTCAAGCCGGCCATGCACGAGGCGGCCTTCGAGCTCATCGATATTCCGCACGTGCGCATGTCGGGAAAAAACTCCGCCGATATCCGCATGGTCGTCGACGCGCTCGATCTGGCCTACACCAAGGGCCACGTCGACACCTTTGCGCTGCTCAGCGGCGACTCGGACTTTTCGCCGCTGGTCTCGAAGCTCAGGGAAAACAACAAGACGGTAATTGGTGTGGGCGTGAAGAGCTCGACCTCCGATCTGCTGATGTCCAACTGCGACGAATTCATCTTCTACGATGACCTCATTCGCAAGAAATCAAAGCCCGCCGGCAAGAAGAAGGCGTCGAAGAAAAAGAAGAAGACCGCGACCAGGACGATCGACAGGAAGCAGCAGGAGGCATTCGATCTGGTGCTGGATACCGCCGAGGCGGTGTTTGCCGACCGCGACGCCGAGGAGAAGGTCTGGGGCTCGATGGTCAAACAGGCGCTCAAGCGCCGACAGCCCGGCTTCAGCGAGTCGTATCACGGCTTCAAGAGCTTCAACGATCTGCTCGAAAAGGCGCAGGCCGCCGGCCTGCTGGAGCTCACCCCCGATGAAAAGTCAGGCGGCTACATCATCCGGTCAATCAAGTCCGAGGAGTGACGCGTCGTCCGTCGGCGATGTAACGCCGACCTGCATCGGTCGATCGAGGCGGGCGAGGGTGTAAGGCCCGCGCAGGTCGCGGTTACATCCGCGACGGACGACGCTCAATCGTCGCCCGCCGATCCTTCGCCGATGTGGTGCACCGTGCGCTGGGGGAACGGAATCGAGCATCCGGCCGCCTCGAGCTCTGCCTTGATCTGCTCGAGCAGCTCGCTGCGCACGACCCAGTAATCGGCCGCGTTCACCCAGGGGCGCACCGCGAAGTTGACGCTGGAGTCGGCCAGGTCCATCAGCAGGATGGCCGGCTCGGGGTCTTTCAGCACCTTTTCGTGGCCGGTAATGACCTTTTCGATCGTGGCGCGCGCCACCTTCAGGTCGTCGGCGTAGTCCACGCCGATGGTCAGGTCGCAGCGGCGGGTGTCAAACGCCGAGTAGTTGGTGATCGGGCTGGTGGTGATCTGGCCGTTGGGGACGATCACGCTGCGATTGTCGGTGGTGACCAGGCGCGTATTGAACAGGCCGACGCGATCGACCGTGCCCGATACCCCGCCGGCCTCGACGAAATGACCCTTGCTGAAGGGGCGGTAGCCGACCAGCATGACGCCGGCGGCGAAGTTCGACAGGCTGTTCTGCAGCGCCAGCCCGATGGCCAGCGCGGCACCACCCAGGATGGCGATCAGCGGCGTGATGGCGATGCCAAGGTAGCTGATGGATGCCAGGACCACGCACATCAGGAGCAAAACGTAGAGGATGGTGCCGAGGAAGGCGACGAGCATGGCGTCGAGCTGGCGCCGGGTCATCATGCGCCTGACCAGGGCGACGACCGCCTTGGCCACCCAGCGACCGATGATGAAAATCAGGATCGCGCCGACGACCTGCCAGGCGACGGCGATGATCTGGCCGGTTTCGAGATTGGCGAACCACTGCTGCAGGCTTTCCATGTGGGGCTCCCTTCCTTGTTTTTCGGATTGTTGGCGAATGATGTGCCGGCGGTGGGGCTACGTCAAGGTCGTCCGTCGGCGATGTGACGCCGACGGACGCGGGTCGGTGGAATGCGCGCCTTACTTGGGTTCCAGCCGCACGGCGCCGTCCAGGCGCAGAGTGGTGCCGTTGAAGTAGGCGTTCTCGACGATGTGGGCGGCCAGGCGGGCGTATTCCTCGGGCTTGCCCAGGCGCTTGGGGAAAGGAATGGACTCGCCGAGAGCCTGCTGAACCTTTTCGGGCATGACGTCCATCATCGGAGTGTGGAATACGCCCGGGGCGATGGTCATCACGCGCACGCCAAAGCGGGTGAACTCACGCGCCATCGGCAGGGTCATGCCGACCACGCCGCCTTTGGAGGCCGAGTAGGCGGCCTGGCCAATCTGGCCCTCGTAGGCGGCGACCGACGCGGTGTTGATGATCACGCCGCGCTCGCCGTCGTCGTTGGGCTCGTTGTGCTGCATCAGGTTGGCCGCGGCCTTGGCGACGTTGAAGCTGCCGACCAGGTTGACCATCACGGTCTGAGAAAAGGTCTCGAGCGGCATCGGCGCCTCGCGGCCGAGTACCCGGCCAGCTCCAAGGATGCCGGCGCAGTTGACGGCCACATTGATCTCGCCGAGCCAGTCCTTCGCCTCGCCAAGAATTCTTTCGACCTCGGACTCGCTGGTGACGTCGGTCCTGAAGAATTTCGCCTTGTCTTCGCCGAGCTTGCCGACGGCCTCGGCGGCCTTGTCTTCATTGACGTCGAGCAGGGCGACCTTGCCGCCGAGCGAGACGAAATGCTCGGCCACGGCAAGGCCCAGCCCCGAAACGCCGCCGGTGATGACGGCCTTGATGTTGTTGGTATCCATTGAAAACTCCTGTGTTTTGAAGATCAAAAGCAAAACCTTTGAAACGCAAAGACGCGAAGACGCAAAGAAGAACTGACGCTATACTTATGCATGTCTTGGTAAGTTGTTGACCACGCGTGTTATGCCATCCTTCATCAGTGAACAATTCCAGTTGGCCAGCAGTCCAAGCCGATGATTCGAAAGTTTCAGATAGGTGAAGAGCTGCGTCTTGTGAACAGGAAGAATGGCTTGGACCACTTTGCTTTCGACTATCACCGAGCGATCGATAATCATGTCTGCCCGAAAGCCGGCATCGATTTTCATTCCATCATAGTGAACTGGTAAAAAGACTTCGGTTGCTACTTCATGCCCGCGCTGGCGTAGTTCGTGGTCCAGACACGCTTGGTAGGTTGACTCAAGGAGCCCCGGGCCCAACGCACGATGTACCTTGACCATGGCATCCACAATGGCTGTGGCTGTCCCCTCGATCGCAGCTCGCGATTCACTCATTTCTTTGCGTCTTCGCGTCTTTGCGTTTCAAAGGTTTTCTGCTTCCAGAGCGCACCTAATTGCGTTTGAGGATGGCCTGCCCCGTTCTCGAGCGGGGGCGGTCGAGTTCGCCGGCGATCCAGTCGCCGACGCGGGCGAGGGCCTTGAGGTTGACGCCAGTTTCAAGGCCCAGGCCGTTGAGCATGTAGACGACGTCTTCGGTGGCGACGTTGCCGGTTGCACCGCGGGCAAACGGGCAGCCGCCCAGGCCGGCGACCGAGGAGTCGACGACGCGCACGCCGGCCTGCAGACAGGCGTGAATGTTGGCCAGGGCCTGGCCGTAGGTGTCGTGAAAGTGCACAGCAAGCTGGCCGATGGGCACCGAGCGGGCGACGGTTTCGAGCATCTCGCGCGCCTTGCCCGGCGTGCCCACGCCGATGGTGTCGCCCAGCGAGATTTCCGCGCAGCCGGCTTCGAACAGGGCTTCGGCGACGCGCACGACATCGGCGATCGGAACCTCGCCCTGGTAGGGGCAACCGAGCACGGTCGAGACATAGCCGCGAACGCGCACATTGTCCTTGCGGGCACGGGCCAGAACGGGCGCGAAGCGCTCCAGCGACTCGGCGATGGTGCAGTTGATGTTTTTCTTGTTGAAAGCTTCCGAGGCCGCGCTGAAAACAGCGATTTCTTCTGCGCCCACGGCGCGGGCGCGTTCATAGCCCTTCTCGTTGGGCACCAGAACCGGATAACGCACGCCGTCACGGCGCTCGATGCGGCCGAAGACCTCCTCGGCGTCGGCCAGCTGCGGGATGGCGGGGGCGGCGACGAAGCTGGTGGCTTCGACCACGCCCAGGCCGGTATCGGCGAGGCGCTCGATCAGCTCGATCTTGACCCCGGTCGGAATGGTGTAGGGCTCGTTCTGGAGCCCGTCACGCGGGCCGACTTCGACAATGGTGACTCGGTCGCTCATGATCTCAGAGCAGCTCCACGGCAATGGCCGTGGCCTCACCGCCACCGATGCACAGGCTGGCAACGCCGCGCTTGCCGCCACGGGCCTTGAGCGCGTGAATCAGCGTGACCAGGATGCGCGCGCCGCTGGCGCCGATGGGGTGGCCCAGGGCCACGGCGCCGCCGTTGACGTTGACCTTTTCGTGCGGCAGGTCGAGCTCCTTCATGGCCGCCATGGTGACAGTGGCGAAGGCCTCGTTGATTTCGAACAGATCGACCTCGTCGGCCTGCCAGCCGGCCTTGTCGAGCACTTTCGAGATGGCGCCGACCGGGGCGGTGGTGAACCACTCCGGCTCATGCGAGTGGGTGGCGTGGGCGACGATGCGCGCCAGGGGCGTCGCGCCGCGCGACTCGGCCTCGCCCGCCCGCATCAGCACGAGGGCGGCTGCGCCGTCGGAAATCTTCGACGAGCTGGCGGCGGTGATGGTGCCGTCTTTCGCAAAGGCCGGGCGCAGTTTGGGCATTTTCTCGACGGGAGACTTTGCCGGCTCTTCGTCGCTGGCGACTTCGGTCTCGCCCTTGCGGGTCTTGACCGTGACCGGAGTGATTTCGGCGGCGAAGGCATCCGACTCGATCGCGGCCAGGGCGCGTTCGACCGAGGCCTTGGAGAAGGCGTCCTGTTCGTCGCGGGTAAAGCCGTACTTGGCCACGCACTGCTCGCCGAACTGGCCCATCATCTGGCCGTCGTAGGGGTTTTGCAGGCCGTCGAAGAACATGTGGTCGAGCAGTTTGGCGTGGCCCATGCGCAGGCCGCGGTCGCTCAGGTAGGGCGCGTTGGTCATCGACTCCATGCCGCCAGCGACAATGACCTCGGCCGAGCCGGCCAGCAGGGCATCGTGCCCCTGCATGACGGCCTTCATGCCCGAGCCGCAGACCTTGTTGATGGTGGTGCAGCCGGCCGAGACCGGCAGGCCGGCGCCCAGGGCGGCCTGGCGGGCGGGCGCCTGGCCGACGCCGGCGGGCAGCACGCAGCCCATGATGACTTCGGAGATATCCGCGCCGTCGACGCCGGCATCGGTCACGGCAGCCTTGATGGCGGCCGCGCCCAGATCGGGCGATTTGACCGGGGCGAACTGGCCTTGAAACGAGCCGATGGCGGTGCGGCGAGCGGAAACGATGACAATGGAATCGGTCATGGGGCAAATCCGTGGGTGTGAAAATGTGAACTCGTTATTATCGCAGGTTGGGCCGAAAGGTTGCGACCGCAAGCCGGTGCCGCGACGATCGCCGCAAGGGCGGCCGGCCCGCCCATCAAAACCCTTGAAAACGCAAAGACGCGAAGACGCAAAGAAAAATAGTTAGAAGCTTTTGGTTTTTTTGGCGTTCTTTGCTGCTTTGCGCCTTTGCGATTTAAAGGTTTTTCAGATCAGCCGACGATTCTTCATGATGCGCGAGCGACCGGTGGGCGCAATTGACGATCGTCTCTAAAGCCAGAAGCCCCAGATGGCGGTGCTGGTGACGACCATCAGCAGGGCGTTGAGCGGGGCGCCGACTCTGGCGAAATCGGTGAATCGATACAGCCCGGTGCCGTGGATCATGGTGTTGGTCTGGTAGCCGACCGGGGTGAGAAAGCTGGTCGAGGCGGCAAACATCACCACCAGCACCAGGGCCATGATCGGCAATCCGAGCTGATCGGCCAGGCCAATGGCCACCGGCACCAGGATGATCGCCGCGGCGTTGTTGCTGACCATCTCGGTGAGCACCGTGGTGATTGCATACAGCGCCATGAGCACCAGCAGCGGATGCCAGCCGCCGGCGTTGGCTGCAAGCAGACCGGCCAGCCAGGCCGCCGCGCCCGACTTGGTCATGGCGATGCCCAGGGGAATGACGCCGGCGAGCAGGAAGATCACGTTCCAGGCCACGCCCGAGTACAGGTCCTCGCGCGCCAGGCAGCCGGTAAAAAGCATGGCGAGCACGCCGATCAGCGCGGTGATGACGATCGGCAGCGGCGTGAATGTGGCCGTCAGCACTACGCCGACGACGATCAGGCCGGCAGTCCACATGCGGCGGCGGTCGAATTCGTCTTCGAAGCTGTCGAGCACGATCACGTCGGGATGGCGCCGGAGCTTTTCGAGCGCGGTTGCCGATAGCTGCAGCAGCACGATCTCGCCGACGCCAAGCGGCTCGTCGGCCAGGCGCGGGGCACTCAAGCGATTGACCTCCAGGCCAACCGGCCGGGCCTGATAACGGCGCCAGAAGTCGATCTGTTGGCCGGGGCGGCCGTCGAAGACGCGCTCGTTGCGCAGCAGTACGCGCGCCAGGTGACCGTCGCTGCGCACCTGGCGGGCGTGGCCGAAGTCCGAGATCAGGATGACGTCGTCGGACTTGATCAGGTCGGCCACCTGGCGGCGGGTGCCGCGAAGCTTGAGTACGTCGCCAACCTTCAGGCGGGTGGTGGCCGCGCGTTTTATGTGGGACTCGCCGTTACGCACCAGGCGCATGACTTCGGTGCCGGTGTAGTCGTCGAAATCGGCCTCGCTGACGCTCTTGCCGACCAGGCGCCCGCCCGAGGCGACCCGAACCTCGAAGGCAAGATCTTCCTCGTCCTTGTCGTCCACGGCCACCCGATCGCCGGCCGGCAGCAGCCAGCGCCCGATGAGCAGGAAGTACAGCACGCCCGTGGCCAGCACGATGGCGCCGATGTGGCTGAACTCGAACATGCCAATGGCGCGACCGAAGGCCGGATCATCAGCGACCAGGGCCGAGGCCAGCAGATTGGTGGAGGTGCCGATCAAAGTCAGGGTGCCGCCCATCATGGCCAGAAAGCTCATCGGCATGAGCAGCCGCGCTGCGCTCGAGCCCGAGCGCCGGGCCATGTCGAGCACCAGCGGAATGGCCACGGCGACTGCGGCGGTGTTGTTGATCAGGCCCGAAACCGGCCCGACGAGCAGCGCGATGATCAGGAGCTGACGCCATTCCGGCCCTTTCATCCACGGCGAGAGCAGCAGACCGAGACGATGCACCAGCCCGGAGCGCTGCACGCCGGCAGAGAGAATGAACATCGCCAGCACGGTGACGGTGGCCGGCGAAGACAGCCCGGAAAGCCCCTCGCGAACGGTCGGAAAGGCAGCCTCGAGGTCAATGCCACGCTCGACGAGCCACTGAGAATGAAACAGCAGGGGGATGGCCGTGACCGTGATCAGGATCAGAAAAGCGGTCACATCGAGCGGAAAGCGCTCGCTGGCAAACAGATAGAGCGCGATGCCGATGATGACAAAGACCAGGGCAATCTCGACGGTCATTTCAGGGCTCCGCATGCACAGCGAGAGCACTAGGTTATGCGCAGGGAGGTCAGGATTCCAGAGTCAGGGCGACAGATGACGGCGCAGGCCGGAGCTAAGCCCCGACCTGTGCACTTTTCCGCCAGGGAGCCGCCCAGCGGTCGAGATTAGCCTGATCTCAGGGCGTGAAGTCGCAGTCGACAGTGGTCGAAGCCGCGGTACAGGCGTTGCTGCCCAGCGCGATCACGTGACTGCCGGTGACATTGATGCTGCCGTCGCCATTCGCGGTCAAGTTGTTGCCGCTCAGGGCCGCAGCTATGCTGCCGAAGTCCCCGTTACTGCCCATAAGGTTTGCGCCGTAACCCTCGTTCCTGGAAGCATGATTGTCGGTCATGGTGCAGCCGGCACAGCGAAAGCCGTCGCCCTGGTTTCGGGTCGACAGGTTATTGACCAAAGAAGTGCCAGGATTGGCGAAGATCCCATCCCCGAGATTGTCGGAGGCAACAGCGCCCTCGACCAGGGTTGGGCCGGAGGCGAAAATGCCGTAGTCGAGATTGAACCGGGCGGTGACGTTGCGAATCGTTCCATTGGCCGCGATTCCGGCGCCTCCGTTGTACTCGGCAATGACGTGCTCGACGATACTCCCTTCCCATGCAAACAGCCCATTCACGCCGCTGTTGTTGATATTCACGTCGGAAATCCGGCATGAAACAGCGCACAGAATGGCCGCCGTGGGCATACCCCGGATCAGACCGTTGATGATGCGTGTTCCGCTGAAGGCAACCAGTTCCGCAGCGTCGCTGGGGGCTACAAGAACGCCGTTACCAAGCTTGATATCGGTCGCGACTGGCGCGCAGACCAAGGTGTCAACGTTGCAACTGGTGGGGCCCCTGATCTGGAAGCCGTTGAGGTCGAGCGTGACTCCTTCGGACTTGATCTCGACGGCATTCAGATCCCAAGGCGTGGGTTGACCGCGCGTGTCCAGGTTTCCAACCAGCCGGTAGAGCCCGGGCTCATGGATCTCGACTGGAAAGCCTGGCGCGTCTCCGCTGGTGATGTCTCCGGCCAGTGCGGCGGCCTGGTTGATCAGCACGGCGCCGTCGCCGGCCTTGAGCGGCGCAAGCGGGAGTGCGGGCAGGGTGATCAGTGCGATGAGAGCAAGCAAGCGATGCATGGTGGATTCTCCGGGATCTGTCGTGTTTAAGGTGTCTCGAAACGGTCGGAAAAAAGGAGGTCCTCAACGACATCCGGCAGCAGGCGGTGCAGCCCGGTCAGTCCGACGCGATGGCTGTCTTCGAACAGGCCGGCGATGGAATGATCGGATGACACGCTGCCAGCGTCGCTGGTGAGCACAACCAGGCCCTTGCCGAAGACGCCGGCCAGCGTGGCAGGCGTCGTCAGTGCGAGCACCGCACGATCCTGCTCGTCGAAGGACGCTGCCGATCGCATGGTGCGAGGAGGCAGGGCGGGCGTGTCTGGCACGGGCATGAGCGAAGAGCCGTCGACTCGCACTTGTGCGCCTGCTTTGACCAACCCGCCTGAAACGGAGACGGGCACGGCGAAGGAAAGATGGAGTTCCTGAGCTTCGTTCCAGCCAATGGAGGTGATCGTGGCGCTGCGCGGCAGCCCGTAGTCACGGCCCCGGAACGAATGCGTGTAGGTCCCGTCCAGGTGACAGATGACGTCGTCGGATCGCGCAAACTGGCCGTCGGGCAGGCTGGTCGGCACCTCGGGGCTCCAGCAGATTGCGCCTTCGTTGGACTTGGCCAGGGCTCCGGCGGCGACACCCGGCGGAAGGCCGGCGTCAAGCGGGGACGGCGCCGAGGCGCCGTCGTCGATTTGCACGACTTCACCGGCCGCAACAAATTGTCCGCCGGCCGTGGCCGGTACATCGATCGTCAGCAGCCAGCCCTGGGCCCAGACCGCCGGTGCACCCATCGCAAGGGCCAGTGCAGCACAGATTCGAATGTCCATTCGTCATTCCGAAAAAATGGTTCGCTGAATGGACAGTCGGAATTGGCGTCGAAATCGTGCCATTTGGTCTCGTGTAACCGGCTCAGGATGGCCGAGACCATTGACGGGCGAGTATCCTGAATTGTGGACACGTGAGTCAGGCGCGCATGGTTGCTCTTCAGTGTCTGCCGGGCATGCGACCCTGGAGTGCCGTGCCGGCGATCAGGTGCGTCCTGCTGCCAGCTCCCTTCCAATCAGCATGCGGCGGATTTCGTTGGTGCCGGCGCCGATGTCGTAGAGCTTGGCGTCTCGAAGCAGGCGGCCGGTGGGGTATTCGTTGATGTAGCCGTTGCCGCCCAGGGCCTGGATGGCTTCCAGGGCGACGTTGACGGCGCTTGTCGATGCGTGCAGCAGGCAGGCGGCTGCGTCGATGCGTGAGCGCTCGCCGGCGTCGTAGGCGGCCGCGACCTGGTAGGCGAAGCCTCTGGAAGACTGCAGGGCGGTGTACATGTCGCCGACCTTGGCCTGCATCAGGCCGAAGTCGGACAGAGCGCGGCCGAACTGCTTGCGCTCGCCGATGTAAGGCAGCACGTTGTCCATGGCCGCCTGCATGATGCCGATCGGGCCGCCGGAGAGCACCAGTCGCTCCGAGTTGAGCCCCGACATCAGGATCTTCACGCCCTCGTTGACTTCGCCCAGGACGTTCTCTTCGGGAATTTCGCAGTTTTCAAAAACAAGCTCGCAGGTGTTGGAGCCACGCATGCCCAGCTTGTCGAGCTTCTGCGCCTTGCTGAAGCCGTCGAAGTCGTTTTCGACAAGGAAGGCGGTGATGCACTTGCTGCCGGCCTCCTGGCCGGCGGTGCGCATGTAGACCAGGGCGACGTCGCACTCGGGGCCGTTGGTGATCCACATCTTGGAGCCGTTGGCAACCCAGACATCGCCCTTTTTCTCGGCGCGGCAGCTCATCGAGCCGACCACGTCGGAGCCTGCACCCGGCTCGGACATGGCCAGGGCACCGACCCATTCGCCGGAGACCAGCTTCGGCACGTATTTTTCGCGCTGGGCCTGGCTGCCGTTGCGGTAGAGGTTGTCCACGCACAGGTTGGAGTGCGCCCCGTATGACAGTCCGATCGAGGCCGAGGCGCGGGAAATCTCTTCCATCGCCACCAGGTGGGCCAGATAACCCATGTCCGAGCCGCCGTGCGCTTCGGGAATGGTGATGCCAAGCAGACCCATCTCGCCGAGCTCGCGCCAGAGTTCCTGCGGAAACTCGTTGGCGCGATCGATTTCCTCGGCACGCGGCGCGATCGATTCCTCGGCAAAGCGGCGCACTGATTCGCGCAGCATCTCTATGTCTTCGGACAGTTTCATGACGGTGTTTGACGTGATGGCTTCGGTAATTGGAAAAGGGATGAGGGTTCAGGTTTCAGGTTTCAGCTCGAAAACAACTCTCCTGAAACCTTCGACCTGAAACCCTTCTTTCATCAGTGGTTGCCGCGCTCGCGGCCCGGGAAGCGGTGCGAGCGGCCCATGAAGGGCAGCTTGAGCTTGCCGATCATGGCAATGCGTTCCTCGGCCATGCGGTTGGCAGCTTTCCAGGTCGTGATGCCGTCGCGCTCGGCAATCTGGAAGATCTTGGAGACGTTGTAGTAGATTGCGCGGGTCATGCGCTTGGCGCGCTCGCGGTTGTAGCCTTCGAACTCGATGGAGACGTTCATCAGGCCGCCGGCGTTGACGGCGTAGTCGGGCGCGTAAATGATGCCGCGGCTGTCGAGCTCGTCGCCGGCTTCGTCGTCGGCGAGCTGGTTGTTCGCCGAGCCGCAGATGATCTTGAATTTGAAGCGCGGAATCGTCTGTTCGTTGATGATGCCGCCCAGCGCAGTCGGTGCGAACACGTCGGCGTCGACGTCGTAGATCTCGTCGACCCCCACCGCCTCGCAGCCCAGCTCCACGGCCGCCTGGACCGGCTCGTCGTAGATGTCGGCGACGAACACCCTGGCGTTTTCGCGCCGCAGCAGCTTGACCAGCTCGAGGCCGACGTGGCCGACACCCTGCACGGCATAGCTGTACTTGCCGATCTCCTCGTCGCCGAACTTCTTCTGCAGGCTGGCGCGAATGCCCTGCAGGGTGCCGAAGGCGGTGAACGGCGAGGGGTCGCCCGAGCCGCCGTGAACCTGATGGACGCCGACCACGTTGCCGGTTTCCTGGAAGACGTACTCCATGTCGTTGACGTCGATACCGACGTCCTCGGCCGTGATGTAGCGCCCGTGCAGCGAGTCGATGAAGCGCCCCATGGCGCGGAACAGGGCCTCGGACTTGTCCTTGCGCGGGTCGCCGATGATCACCGCCTTGCCGCCGCCGAGATTGAGACCGGCCACGGACGCCTTGTAGGTCATGCCGCGTGAGAGGCGCAGCACGTCGTCGAGCGCTTCCTGTTCGGTAGCGTAGGGCCACATGCGCATGCCGCCCAGGGCCGGTCCGAGCGTGGTGTTGTGAATGGCGATGATGGCCTTGAGCCCGGCATCCTTGTGGTGACAGAAGATGACCTGCTCGTGCTCGGTCGTGTGGATGGTTTCAAACAGATTCATTGACAGTCCTCCAGGGCCCGCGCCGGTGCGGTCGCAGGCATTTGCGCCGATCCCCCGTCGAATCGGCCGGGTTTGACTCGTTGATTGACACGCCCGGTGATGACTTTTCAGGAAGATCCGGGCATCGAGTGCCCGCCCGGCCGACGGACGGCGGCGAGCGAGGCAGCCGCCTATTTTAGCCTGAACGGGAAGGGCGTGCCAGCTGATGTCAGGGTGAAGGCGTGGCAGCTGGCTGTACAACCGTGTACTGCGGGTTCTGGCTGGCGGCGCGGGCGGTCCAGTCGACGGCAAGCTCGGTTCTGCCGAGTGCCGCAGCCAGCTCGGCGGCGGCATGGATCAGGGCCGCGTCGTCGGGCGTGTCCGTGGTCATGGTTGACGAGATCTCGTTCCAGATGCTTTCAAGCTGATCGCCGGTGCCGGTGGACTCGGTCATGACCAGGGCCAGCCTGGCTCGCGCGGCGAGGCATTCAAGCCGCATCCAGTCGATGTTGTCTCCGACCCGGCTGAGTCTTTCGGCCTCGGCCAGCATGGTCAGTCGCTGGCCGGGTGGCCGTCGAGCTGCCCGGGCGGTCAACACTTCTGCAATCAGGCAGCCGAATTCGCGCTGTTCGGCGTCGGGTCGCTCGAGCCGACGGTAGATCGACAGTGCCTCGTCGGCAGCGGCCTCCAGACCGTCGGATTGGGCGGGGGTGTTGAACGAGTAGCGGTGGCGAAGTACGCCGGCCAGGTTGATCTGTCCGCTCTCGTGGTCGGGTTCCAGTGCGAGCAGGCGCCGCAAGGCATTCTCGGCCCGGTTGAGGGCGGGGTTCGGGTTTTCTCCGGCTCGCTGCTGGAACTCGGCCAGCCCCCACCACAGCAGTGCCAGTGTGTTGTATGGCGTGGCGTAGTCGGGATAGCGTTCGATCAGGGACTCCAGGCCCTGAGCCAGCCGGACCTGATCCGCCATGTCACTTAGACCGCGTTTTTGCCGATCGTAGAGCAGGAATGTTTCCATGGCCATTGCGTTGTGGACCAGGCGGCGGTCATCCGGCCGGAGTTCGGCGGCACGTTGCATCCAGCGGATGGCTTCTTCGTTCGCCGCCTCGCCGCCGTCGAAGTCGCCGTTGGCGTGGCGCGATGTGGCGGTGTGGCTCCAGGCCAGCGCCAGGTTGTTGATGATGTTCACGCTGCCGGGAAAGCGCTCGTGCGCCTGCCGCAGAATTTTGCGCGCTCGCTGGAGGTAGCCGGATTCCGGCTGTCCATTGCTCATCGCCCAGCGGCCCTTGAGCTGTAGCGCGGTGCCCAGGGACAGGCGGGCCGCGTGGTTGTCGGGCGCTTGCTCGAGTGCTCGTCCCGCCAGGTCGATGGCCTCGTCGAGTAGATCCACGTAGCCCTTGCGCGCTCTGAGGTTGCGCTTGGCTGTCTGCCAGAGCCAGTAAGCCCTGGCGGCCAGAAGATCGGGGTCGTCGCGGCGGATTTCGAGCCCGATGCGACAGTGCTCGATACGATCGATGCCGCTCTCAGCCTCCGGGTCATATGCCGTGTTGAGCGGGTTGGCCTCGACGGCGGCCAGTTGGCAGCGTGCCAGGTGAACGCCGGCGCTGGAGCGTGCGGTTTCGCCAAGCGAAGCCAGCGCCTGGTCGATGCGGTCGATGCGCGCAGTGGCCCGATCCTGATCGCGCATCAGATCCAGGGCCGCCTCGGCGGTCTGATGCTGGGCCAGGATCAGCAGCGTGTCCCAGTCATCGGGGGTAACCGGCTCGATTGCCGCCATCCACGTCAGGGTTTCATCAGTGTCTTCGCCCAGGCTGGCGGAGACCAGGCGCTCGGTTTCCGCAGGCAGATGACCCCGGTAGGGTGCCAGCTGCTTCAGCAGCTCGGCTTTCGCCTGCTCGTGCAGCTCGGGCAGCAGCTCCGGGTCGACCGACAGGCTGCGCTGGATTCGCTGCTCGCTGTGCTGTCGAAGCAGTGCACGGGCTGCCCGGCTGGCCACGGTACTATCACGCAGGCCCGCCTGCCAGGCGCCCCGGGCCAGTTCCAGGGCGGCCGCGTGGTTACCGAGTGCGTAGTGCAGATCGGCCATCGCTGCATGAATCTCGGCGCTTGCTCGTCGTCCGATCCGGCGCGTTTCCCCGTCCAGGTGTTGCAGGGTTTCCAGTGCCGATTCACGTGCTGCGGACTGGTCGTGAGGCGGACGCATCTGGTCGATGTGCCAGTCGCCTCTGACGCGCTCGGCGCTGGCGATCAGGGTGCGGGCGGTGGCCAGTTCGGCGGCGCTGCGTTGCCAGTTCCAGACTACGGCGGCCGCGCTGGTCGCGACCAGCAGCGCGGCCGCCAGGCCGGCTGCGGCCAGCATCGGATTGCGCCTGGCCCATCGCCTGAGGCCGTAGAGTCGCCCCACGCGCCGGGCACGCAGGGCCTGGCCGTTGCGGAACGCACGCACATCGGTCAGCAGCTCGTCGGCATCGGCATAACGGTCTGTCGGGCGATACTCCAGGCTGCGTGCGACGATGCGAACCAGGCCCTCGGGCAGCTGGCGTCTCAGGCCCGAGATCGGGACGATGTCGCCGGATGCGGCCTGCAGCATCATGGCCATCGGCGTGTCGCCTTCGAAGGGCAGTTTGCCGGTCAGCAGGCGATAGAGAATGACCCCCAGGGCGAAGACGTCAGCGCGGGCGTCGACGTGCTTTTCGCCCCGCGCCTGCTCCGGCGCCATGTAGCCGGGCGTTCCGAGCGCGTGGCCGGTGACGGTCAGGGTGGCGTCCTGTGCCTGCCGGGCCAACCCGAAGTCCATCACCCAGGCATGCAGGCCCTTGTCGGTGCGCTCGACCAGGATATTGGCCGGCTTGAGGTCCCGATGAGTCACGCCCCTTCGGTGCGCCAGCGCCACGGCGTCGAGCACTTGCTCGAACAGGTCCAGGCGGGTGTCCTGGTCGGCGCGTTCGAGCGCCCGGTCGATGGGCTGGCCCTCGACCAGGTCCATGGCGATGTAGTGTCGGCCCAGGTGCACACCAGTCTGGTGAACGCGCAGGATGTGCGGGTGCTTGAGCCCCCTTTGGGTTTCCGCCTCGCGAACCAGCCGCGCTATGGCGCCGGGCTCCTCGGCCTTGAGGTACTTCACCGCAATTTCGCGGCCCAGCGCGGGGCACCAGGCACGAACCACCTCGGCCGAGCCGCCGCTGGCCAGCGGGATGCCGGTTTCCCAGTCGAGCAGGTCTGATCGACTGTCAGTCGACATCGATATCCAGTTCCCGGATGCGCCGATACAGGGTCGAGCGGCCGACGTCGAGCTGCTTTGCCGCCCGGCTGATATTGCCGCCCTGACTGTCGATCGCCTGCCGGATGGCCAGGCGCTCCGCGCGTTCCAGCGCGGTCTTGAGGGTCGCCTCCGAGTCGAATCCGGTCTGTGCTTGCGCCAATCGGATGCGATCCTGAAGATGGTCCGAGCGCAGCGCCTCGCCGTCCTCGATGAACAGGGCACAGCGCTTCATTTCGCGTTCGAGTTCGCGCACGTTGCCGGGCCAGGGATAGGCCTGCAGGCGTTCCAGCGCAGCCCTGGAGATGCCGCCGAAGCCGATACACCGCGACTGGCAGGCGCGCTTGAGGAAATGGGCGGCGAGATTGGCGATGTCCATGCGGCGCTCGGCCAGCGTGGGCAGCCGGAGCTGCCAGTCGGCGATGCGGTGATAGAGGTCGAGCCGGAAGCGGCCCTGTTCGACCAGTTCGTTCATGTCGTGGTTGGTCGCCGAAACGACCCGCACGTCGGCCGGGCGCGGCTGGCTGCCGCCGATGCGATAGACCACGCGCTCCTGCAATACCCGCAGGATGCGTGCCTGCGTGGCCGGCTCCATGTCGCCGATCTCGTCGAGAAACAGCACCCCGCCGTGGCCCTGCTCGAACTTGCCGGGCCGCTCGTCCACGCCGGTGGCCACGCCCTTTTCGATGCCGAACAGTTCGGCGTCGAGCAAGTCGGCAGGCAGGCTGGCGCAGTTGAGCGTGACCAGCGGCCGCTCCGACCCGCCGGCAGCATGCAGATAACGGGCGAACAGTTCCTTGCCGGTGCCCGAGGCGCCTTCGATGAGCACGTTGATGTCGCCGTCGGCCACTCGAGCGGCCTGCGAGTAGAGTGATTTCAGCCCGGCGTGACCGGTCGGCGGCGCCGGCGGGGAAGGGGGCGAGGGCCTGTTGCCCGTGCCCGGTCTGTTGAGCGCACGGCGCCGGCTCTGGGCGGTCAGCTGCACCAGGTTCAGTGCGAAGTCGGCCACCGCGTCGAAGGCCGACTGTGCCACCTTGCCCGTACTGGCCAGCTCGAGACACCAGGGGCCATCGCAGTGCTGCTGGCGGGCCTGCGGGTCGGCAGCGGCCAGGCCGGACTCGGCGATGATCGAATCCTCGCGCGACAGGCGCCAGCGGCCGGCGATCACTTTCGGCAGGCAATCGACGATACAGGCGGCATGCGTATCCACCGGCAGGGCGCGCAGCCGGGCGATCAGCTCGGGCAGCTGGCCAATGAAGAACTGTGCCAGCCGGTCGCTGGCCAGCGTCGGCGAAACCTCGTCCAGGCGACGGACGGGCCCGGCGGCGGGGGCATCCGGCTGGCCGGCGGCCACCTCGAATTCGGCGGCGTCTTCGAGCCGGAGTTCGGCACGAACGTTGCCGAACTGCAGCCGGTCACCGGGCTCGAAGAATGCGGACTTCTCGATTCGGCAGTCGTTGATCCGGGTGCCGTTGGTGGAGTCGAGGTCCTCCAGCAGCCAATCCTGATTCTCGCGCCTGATTCGGGCATGCCGGCGGGACACCGAGATTTCCTCGATGACGATATCGCAGTCGCTCCCGGTGCCGATGGTGCACTCGCCTCCCTCGATGACGAAGCGGCGGGTTCCCGGCTCGAGCGTCATGCACAAGACCGCTTGCTGCATGAAGTGATTTTTATGATTGTCCTGGTCGACAGCATACTCCAGGCCTGCGGCTTTCGCACCCTTGCTGTCCTGCCTTCGGGAATCCTGTCTCTGCAATGGCACAGCTCGATTCTCAGGCTGGTCTGCCAGGCCCCGAATTTACGCAATCTCCCCGCTTGGCACGGAACGTGCTTCCCAGGGCGGCCTGAGTATCCACGACGGGAGTCCATCGATGAACAGAAACGCTGTCCGCAAGACCAGCCTGCCGGCGATCGTGCTGTTCGCTTGCCTTGCCTCACCGGTTCGGGCCGGAGAAGTCCAGTCCTTTTCCATCGACTGGTACAGCATCGATGCCGGCGGCGTCATGCATTCGTCCGGCGGTAGCTTCGAGCTGTCCGGCACGATCGGCCAGGCCGATGCCAGCCCTGCCCGCGAGATGAGCGGCGGGCAGTGGAAGCTCACCGGCGGCTTCTGGGCACTCAGCCTCGAAGACCTGGCCGACCGGCTGTTTGGCGATCGCTTTGAACAGCAACAGGGGGGCTGACATGCAACGACTCATCACGTCCATCATTCTCGCCGCGTTCGTGCTCCATCCGGGCGTATCCACCATGGCCAGCACCGCCCTCACCTATCAGGGCCGGCTCGATGCCGGCGGGCAGGCCTTCGACGGCAGTGTGGACATGGTCTTCGAGCTGTTCGATGCCGAAGCCGGCGGCACGGCGGTCGGCTCGCCGATCGCCATCAATGGCGTGGCCGTGCAGCAGGGCCTGTTCCAGGTCGAGCTGGACTTCGGGGCTCAGGCCTGGGAGATGGGGCGCTGGCTGCAGATCACGGTCGAAGGGCAGCCGCTCACGCCGCGCCAGAAGGTGACCGGCGCGCCGCTGGCCTGGCGTGCCGAGACCGTTGTCGAGGAAGCGGTGGGCTCGCAGGAGCTGGAAGATGGCGGGGTGCAGGGGCTCGACATCGCCGATGACAGCATATTCTCCAATCACATCGTCGATGGCGCGGTCGGCGCCAGCGAAATCGCGGAAGAATCCGTTTCGTCGATGCATCTCGCCGCAGGCCTGTACCGATCCAAGACCGACCTGTACGTCGTCGAGAACAGTGTCGACGTGAGTGCCGGAAGAGTATTGGTAGAGGTTGCTTGCAACGATACCAACGACCTCCCGATCAACTGGGAGTGTGATGGCGGCCCAACGAACTCCGGCTTACATCTCATGTCCGCCAGGCATGCGAATTGGTCCACGCTCGATGGGGCCGCAACAACTCGATGCGTGGCCGATTATGACAATGGGGTGGGCACCTATACTCTGACTGCACGCATCTACTGTGTTGCCGTGCCGTAGCTGTCGCATTGCATTGGATTGGTCGCCGCAGCAGCGGCCTATGGACCTGGCCGAAGATGTGGCAGAATCCAGGTTCGGTTGAGCCCATGGACTACAGATGTTGTCTCTCGGTGCCTTGCCGCAAGGCAGTGTATGCACGGATCCCGGCCGGCGCCCGACGCCTGGCTGCCGAGCGTCTGTCTGAGGGCGGCCCGGAGATTGCTTGCTTCCATAGACAAATCACGTTGGCAGCAGCTGCAATCGGCGCTTTCGGCCGCAGTGGAATGCCGACCCGAGGAGCACCCGGCCTTGCTCGACCGGCTCTGCCGGGGTGATGCGGCGCTGCGCGCCGAGCTCGACTCCCTGATCGACCAGTTCGAATCCGATCCCGACTTTCTCGAAGCGCCGCCGCCGGGTTCCGAGGAACTCGGTTCCGCCGGCCCGATCGATGACGATCCCCTGATTGGGGCAGAACTGGGTGCATGGCGCATCCTGAGTCGAATCGATCGCGGCGGCATGGGTGCGGTCTATCTCGGTCAGCGCAGCGGCGGTGACTTCGCGCAGCAGGCCGCCGTCAAGGTGATCGCCCGGGGCATGGATTCGGAGACCATCGTCGCCCGCTTCCAGGCCGAGCGGATGATCCTGGCCGCACTGGATCACCCGAACATCGCATCGATCCTGGACGTCGGCATGACCGCGGATGGGCGGCCCTGGTTCGCAATGCAGTACTCTGCCTGCCGCACCCTCGGCGCGGGTCGACGCCGAAGGCGCCCGATTGCGCGGCGAATCGGCCGACAGTCTGCGGCGGAAGCTGCGGGGCGATCTCGACACGATCTGCCTCAAGGCCCTGCATCCGGAGCCGCAGCGTCGCTACCGCTCCGCCGAAGCACTGGCCGACGACCTGCAGCGCGTGCTCGATGGGCTGCCGGTGCGGGCCCGGCCCGACACGCTGGTCTATCGCGCCGGCAAGTTTCTGCGGCGCAATCGCTGGAGCGCATCGTTTGCCGCCGCCCTGTTCGTGGTCGCGATCGGTTTCGGCGCTTTCGCCTCGATCGCTGCCTCGCGCATTGCCGAGCAGTCGAAAGCCGTGAGCCTGGAGCGCGATCGCGCCCGGGCCACGGCGGATTTTCTCACCGACCTGTTCACGCTGGCCGATCCCACCCGCGCCGAACGTGATTACACCGCCACAGAGATGCTCGATCGCGGCCTGGAGAAGTTGTCGGAGAACGAGCGTTTGAGTGATCGCGAGAGAAACGCGGTGCTGGCTGCCGTCGGCGGTGTATTTCAGGTTCGTGGCGATCATGAGCGGGCCCGGCAGGTGCTGGCCGAGGCGGTCGAGCTGGCACGGCGGGGCGGGGTGGCGCCGCGCGACTACGCGTCGAGCCTCCTCGAACTGACCAAGGCGGAGTACCGCCTGGCCGACTACGCGGCGGCGATTCTCGAGCAGGTGGTCAAAGCGCGACAAACGCTGCCCGATGTGGATGGCCGGCGAAATCTCGCGGCCAACCTGAACAACCTGGGCTTGATCTACTCCGAACTGGGCTGGCTGGACCGGGCGGAAGCGGCCTTCGATGCGGCCCTGGAGATCGTCGAGCGTGACTTCAGCCCGGAGCATCCTTACAACGCCTTTCTCCGTCATTCGCGCGCTGTATTGCTCGAACAGCGCGGAGAGTTCGAGCAGGCCCGGACGGAACTGAGGGTGGCGCTGGACACCGCCACCACGGCTCTGGGCGAGGAACATCCCTTCGTTGCCCAGGTTCGGGATGATCTTGCGGCAATACGGGCTTACCTGATTCCGGCGACCATCCGGAATGCCGGATCGATCGCGGCCGGGACGGGTTCCGCCGATGCCATTACGTTCAGCTCGGAAGACGATGCGCTCGAACTCGAGCCCGGTTCTTCCGTTACGGGCAACGTGTTGGCCAGTACCGGCTGGGACCTGCTGATGTTCACCGGTATGGGAAGCGACAGCTTCAGCCTCGACGATGTCGGAGTCGGCAACAAGTACCAGGATTTCGAGTTGCTCGAGCTCGAAAGCGGCTCCTGGACCTTCAGCGGAACGATGACGGAGGATTTCAGTTGACGGATGGCTTCATGGATCTGGGGGGCGGGCACCGTCACGGTCGGCGACTACCATCAGCTCGGCGGCAGCGTCGTCAACGGAACTCTGGTCGTCACGCTGTTTGCGGTGGAGTCGGGGGAAGCCCTGGCCGCTCTATCCGGTGGCGGAGCGCTGGAGAAGTCGGGGCCGGGAAACTTCGTGTTGCAGGGTTCCGATGACTATAGCGGCGGAACCCTGGTGGCCGCGGGCACACTGGCTGGCAACGCCGCCAGCCTGCAGGGCGATTTTGTCGTCTATGGCGGGCTTCAGTTCGCTCAGCCCGCCGCAGGCGTGTTCTCGGGCGATGTCTCGGGCGATGTCTCGGGCACAGGCTGGATTTCGAAGACCGGGCCCGGCACCCTGCTCATGACGAGGACGAACACCCATACCGGCGGCACCCTGGTGTCCAATGGCATCCTGCGCGGAGACACGGGCAGTCTCCAGGGCAATATCGCCAACAATGCCGAGCTCGTGTTCGAACAGACTTCGCCGGGAAACCACAGCGGTCAACGGTTCGGGCCTGCTGCGCAAGGAAGGTGTTTCCTTGCTGCGCTTGTTTGGGAACTCGACCGACTTCCAGGGGACGAACGAAGTCGTGGAGGGCACGCTGATCGTCGACGGCGCCCTGGGCGGCGCTTCGCATCAACTGGATGCATCCAATGGGGGAGTTCTGGCCGGTACCGGCTTGGTGGGCGGCATGGTCGCGATGCTGGATGCCCGGCTGGCCCCCGGCAACGGTGTTGGTGTACTCACCATCGATGGCGACCTGACGCTGGACGCGACGTCGATACTCGACTTCGAGCTGGATCAGCCCGGCGACACCAATGATCGCCTGGTCGTGAACGGCGATTTGCACCTGGACGGCACGCTCCAGGTTGCCGACCAGGGCGGTTACGGCAGGGCGAGTACATTCTCGTGGAGTATGCCGGCGCCCTGGTCGATGCCGGACTGGCAGTGGACAATGCACCTGCCGGGCTTGGGGCCAGCATCGATACCAGCGTCCCGGGGCAGGTCAAGCTGGTCATTGCGCAACCCTCCGACGCCCTGTTCTCCGATCGCTTCGAGCAATAGTTCAATCGTATCTTGATGGCATCGCCGCTGGCCGTGCCAGCGGCGTTTGCATCTCCCGCCCGGGAGGGATCTGACCGAGACCCTCCGACGCGGACCGATTCTGCGCTCACTGCTTCTCCCGAACGGGATTGCGGTCCCGGCCCCGGGACACTTCGGGCGCCCCTTCTCGTTCGAGCGACCGCGTTTCCGGGCGGTCTTCATCCTGGCATGGAACGTGCTATGTGCGGCCAACCAAAGCGTTTCGAAGATGACCGGGGAGACAGACATGCGGCGCCTGACCAAGACGATCATCCTGGCCATCGCCTTGCTGCTTTCGGGGACGGTCGTGGCCAGCACCGCCCTCAGCTACCAGGGCCGGCTCGATGCCGGCGGGCAGGCCTTCGACGGCAGCGTGGACATGGTCTTCGAGCTGTTCGATGCCGAAGCCGGCGGCACGGCGGTCGGCTCGCCGATCGCCATCAATGGCGTGGCCGTGCAGCAGGGCCTGTTCCAGGTCGAGCTGGACTTCGGGGCTCAGGCCTGGGAGATGGGGCGCTGGCTGCAGATCACGGTCGAAGGGCAGCCGCTCACGCCGCGCCAGAAGGTGACCGGCGCGCCGCTGGCCTGGCGTGCCGAGACCGTTGTCGAGGAAGCGGTGGGCTCGCAGGAGCTGGAAGATGGCGGGGTGCAGGGGCTCGACATCGCCGATGACAGCATCTTCTCCAATCATGTCGTGGATGGGTCGATCAATAGCCAGGATATCGCTGTGGGTGCCGTGACGTCGGTGAACATTGCCGACGGGACCATCACGCCTGTCGATGTTGCCGGCGGTCTGTACTCGAACAAGTCGGATCTTTATGTGGGGGAGGCAACGAAGTTGATTGATGCGCCGGGCCTTGTAAGCGCCACTGCCAGGTGCTCTGACAACAACGATATTCCAATCAGCTGGGACTGCGAAACCGGAGCGCTTGATTCGCCTTTGAGCCACAAGGGAGTGAGGAACCGTTTCTGGACCGATCCGGCAGCGCCGGCGGAAACCCAGTGTATGGCTAGGTATGGTTCGGTGGGTGTCGGCACGGTTACATTGATTACGCGTATCTACTGCATCGCCGTACCGTGACCCCGGCCAAGCGCGACCGGGCGGTCGAAATTTCGCGTCGGATGGTGAGCAGGGTGTGAGCGGTACTGAGCGAAAGGTGCTGACCGTCGGTGCCTGTGCACACCGCGTCTGCGGCCTTCATGGCCTGAACACTTGAAGGTCGATGCCGTCGATGTGGCGGTAGTGCTTGTCGTTGGCGGTCAGCAGCGGCTGACCGAGGTCTAGCGCGGTGGCGGCAATCAACGCATCGGCCATGCCCATGCCATGGCTGAGGAAGAATGCTTCCACCAGGAACATGGCGCGAGCGGAGATTTCCTCGTCTATCGCGTGAATCCTCGCCTGCCAGAAATGCAATGCCTGGCGCAGTACCTTGAGCTCATCCTTGCTGCGACTGCCCTGAACAAGCTCCATCCAGGTCACTGCAGAGATGCTGAAGGGTGGCAGTCCATCGAGCAGCTCCGCCGCCCGTGCATTGCCGCGCTGATTCCAGATCAGCACATCCGTGTCGACCAGCATCAGTCGAAATTCCGGACCTGGCGCATGGCTCTGACTTGCGCATCGACCGGACGCTGGTCATCCCGCCACAGGCCGAAGGCGGGATTGCGCTTGCGATTTCCTTCGGACCCGTGGTTCCTGAGGGGTACGAGCATCGCGCGCTGCTTGCCCCGAAAAGTGATGATGACTTCTTCGCCACGATCCGTCGCCGCAATCAGTTCGCGGGTCTTCAGTCTGAGATCCTTGGTGGTTGCCTTCATCTCGGAGAACTCCTGGTGTTTCACTTGGAAGTGTAACTTTATCGCTTGCTCTGGTCAACGGCTGAGCGCCAGTTGCGCTTTTCCCGCTGCAGGGATTGCGGTCTCTCCGATGGCACAGTTCAGACTCGCGATGGGAGCCCTTTTGGGTTCCAAGTTGATGAATTAAATGGAAAAGGTCTGGCCTTCAGGGGTGTGGCACGGAACCTGCTTCGCGTGCGGATGAAATCGAACTCAACGCACGGAGGGAATCATGCTCAAGCTGAAGATCTGTCTTTTCGCCATTCTGTACTGCGCGGCCGTTGTGCCGGCCGGGGCGCAGCCGATCGTCTCCAACCTGGTGGTCAATCCGGACTTTCCCGGTAGTACCGCCGGCTGGATCGAAGAGGACCATGGCGATCTCGCCTCCGACTGGTCGGACCAGGATGCTGAGGGCAGTGCCGGTTCCGGTTCTTTCTTCGGCAAGGCCAGGGACGGGGTCGATTTAGGAAACCCGCACTACACGCACGGTACGGTCGGGTGGCAGTGCATCGACGTCCGCCCTGCTCGCGCCTACTACCTTGCAGCGGATTTCAAGGGCCACAAGACCGCTCATGGGCCTTTCGGCGGTCTGGGGCGAGTCTATGTGGACGACATCACGGGGCAGCCCTGTCCCGCCGGAACCTATCTCGGCGCACATCCGCCCGAGTCTGCCCGGACCATTGCCCATTCCTTCGAGGTCGAGTCCGAAGATGCATGGACGCCCCACGATGCCATGTTCGTGACCGAGCCCGGCGAGAGCCAGGTCATGCTGGGCTTGCATGTCTACCGGGGTGAGATGGCCATTGATCATTTTGGCGATGATTATCAGACAACCATTCGTTTCGACAACGTCGTTCTGGGCGAGGCGCGTCCCGATATGGCACTGTCGATGGAAGTGCCTGACACCGATCTCCTTCCGGGCGATGAGGTCGAGATAGATCTCGAGCTTTCATCACAGTTCAACGGTCTTGACAGCGAGGTCCGTGTGCTGCACGACAATCGCCTCGAGTTGGTCTCCGCGGACTGCAGTGTCGGCAGCGTGGTGGACGCGGCGCAGGGTGGCGAGCAGTTCTTCCGGTGGTTTGGTATTGCGGGAGGGCCCAACCCCTACGGGGAAAACTGCACGATTACTGCGCGCGTGGCACCGGGTTTTTCCGATGTCTACAGCCTGTATGCACAGGCCTGGTGCAACGATTGCGGTGATGATCTGAATCCTTCGGATAACGTTGTTGTCGTGGATCTCGCCTTCGAGGTCGCGCCCGATACGGCCATAGAGCAAGTCAGTGTCAGTGATTTCCCGCAGCCGGGCGAAGACCTGGAGCTCACCTTTCAGGCAGTCAACAACGGCACGAAGCTGGCCTTGAGCAATCTGACCATCACTACATCCCCGGGGCTGCTATTGCATTCACTCGATACCGGACCTTGCTCCAATTTCTGGCAGGAGTCGGATTACGGCAATGTATCAGGCGCCATCGTGCTTGCGGCTGGCGAGGCCCTGAGTTGCACTCTGACCTATACCGTAAACCTTACACAATCGGCTTCGGCATTGTCGGCCACGGTGGCCACCAGTACCACGGGTGATTATGATTCCACCAACGACAGCGCCGATGATGCAACCCGTATCGTCCGCTTGTTGGTCGATCGAACGGATGACGGATTCGACGGCAATCCGGGCGATGGCATCTGTGATCAAGTGTCTGGTGCGGGAGGATGCTCGATCCGTGCAGCGGTCATGGAAGCCAATGCGCTTGCTGCGGCCACGGGGCGCCAGTTTACGGTAAGCATTCCCGCCTACCCGCTCGACTACCTGTTGAGTCGCACATCCGGAGATAGCGGCGAGCTCTACGGTAGCCTGCTGGTCAGTCGTTCCATGAATATCGTTGGCCTGCCGGACGAGGACGGCAACCTGCCCGCGCTGGTGGCGGATTTTCCCGAGGCGGATGCCGATCGACTGTTCCGCATCGCCAACCCGGCCGGTTTCGTGCGCATCGAGAACCTGAACCTGGGCGGCCAGGGGCTGGTGCCCACCGATACCGACGGCCTCGGCACCGACGGCGGATTGCTCCTGCATCAATCCGGTGTGCTGCACCTCGAGAATGTGGCGCTGAGCAACGGCGCGACCGACGGACGGGGCGGCGCCATTTACAGCGCCAGCGACGATACCAACGGCGACCTGGTGCTCGAGGGTGTCCGGGTTCACGACAACACGGCCGGGCAGGGCGGGGCCGTCGCCTTCGTGCCCGAAAGCGGGCTCACGACGCTGAAGCTGGAAGGAAGCGAAGTGTTCGGCAACCAGGCGCAGACCGGGGGCGGCATCTTCGCGGCCGGTGTTCATGCCACCGCATTGCCCGCGCTGAGCATCCGACAGTCCAGCCTGTATGACAATCATGCCCTGGGCGGGGGCGGTGCGGCCTGGCTCAACAACGTGTTGCTGGCCAGTATCGGCAACAGCACGATTTCCGGTAACGTGGCCGAAATTTCGGGTGGCGGCGTCGGACTGGTGCAGCAGACGGCGCTGGCGATCAACAACAGCACCATTGCATTCAACCACGCCCGCCCGGGTGATCCGAACGACGGTCTGGGCGGTGGGCTCTACCTCGACAGCAATGCATCGGCAACCCTGTATAACAGCATCGTCAGCTCCAATACGGCGCAGGAATCCTGCAGCCAGCCGCAGCCGCCCCTACCCGCGATTTGTGTACCCAAGTCGGCCAATTGTCATGGGTCTGTGGATTCGGCGGGTTACAACGCGATGGCGGGTGATTCCGAGTGTGGCTTTGCCCCGGAGGCCAGCGACGACAATACGAATGTCCAGCTGGCCACTCTCACCGACAATGGAGGGCCGACGCCGACCCATGCGCCGGCTTCGTTCAACTGGATCGTGGACGCCGGTGACCCGGCCTGTCTGGATCGGCCGGGTGGTGAGCCCTTGCTGATCGATCAGCGGGGTGCTGTCAGGCCGGCTGATGGCGATGAGGATACAAGCGCGCAATGCGATCGCGGTGCCTACGAGCTGTCGGACAATGCTCGCATTACCGTGTCCGTTGACGATGCCGCACTCGGTCGGGTTCAGTCCAGTCCCGGCGGCATCTGGTGCGGTGCGGGCACCAACGACACTTGTTCTGCCTTGTTCACTCTGGACGCGGAGGTCGTGCTTACCGCCACGGTCGCATCCGGGTCGGGTGGCGAGTTCATCGGCTGGGAGGGTGCCTGTGCCGGCCAGGGGGCAGTCTGCACCCTGAACGCGGCGGGCGATGTCGACGCGACGGCGCTTTTCGTGCTGGCCGACCAACCCGATTTCCTGCTTGGCTGTGGCGGCGGGAACGACGTCGAGGTTCCGGAAGGCGGCACGGCCCAGGTCAATTGCAGCGTTGAGTCGGTCAATGGCTACAGCCAACCCGTGTCCCTGCTGTGCTTCGAGAGCGCGGCATCGATCGAATGCCAGCTTTCAGCGGCGAGCGTAACCCCGCCGGCCGGCGGCGTTCAGGGCTTTACGGTCAGTATCGATGCCGGCCAGACTCCACCAGGAGACTACCTGCTGTTGATCGAGGGCAACGACGGGGAGCGGGTCCGGCAGGCCGGGCTCGGGATGACTGTCGTTCAACCCGCTTCCGACGGCCTGTTCTCGGATCGGTTCGAGCAATAATTGCGCGCAATCGCCTGTTGGCGGCGCATTGCCTTCAGGGCGAAACTCCGGCTGCCGGAGACGTTTCCGGCAGCCTGTTTCAGTAGATTGTCAGTCGAGGTTCACTTCGACGCTGAAGGCGCCGCGCAACTCTCCGACTGAAAAGCCGCGTGCCTGGTCCCGGGGATAGGCCGCGTCGATGGCTTCTGCGACTTCAGGCCGGATGTCGCTGCCGTGGCAGGCGGTGCACGGGCGCTGGGTGGGGATGGCCTTCATCCAGTGGCCCCAGCGGCGCTGGCCGTCATGGCGCACGGCAAAGGCCTGGATCTGCGCCGGGTCTTCGCCCGCGGCCAGGCGGTGCTCGAAGTCCTCGAGCATGCGTGCCTCCCAGGCGTCGGGTGCGTTGCCGGGGTTGCGCACTTTCAGCGCGGTGCGCCCGACCTGCATGCCTTCGGTCGAGACCTTGCCGGCAATGGCCGGGGCCTGGATGCGGCAGACCTCGATGGCGGCTACCGGGCCGCCTGTCTGCATGGCCGCCACGAGTTTCTGCTTGAGCTGGCTGCCCAGCGTGCCGGCGCCGCTGCGGGCCCGATCGACCCAGGCCGGTGGCGGTTCCTGGGCCTTGACGGCGATGGGGGCCGCAATTACCAGCAGCGTCAGCAATGCAAGGGATCGGCGCATCAGTCGAACGCCTGGCCAGGCTGACGACCCACGGCCTTGAGCAGCATGGCCAGCGGGCAGAAGCCGGTAAAGGCCGATTGGAACAGGTTGAAGCCGACGAAGGCGGTTGCCAGCAGCCACCACGGGCTGTGGAGGGTGGCCAGGATGACGCTGACAAGAATCACGAAGCCGGCAAAGGCAAAGATCAGGCGGTCGATGTTCATGGCTGGTTCCTGCGGTTGTCTGGTAACGGGGCTTCAATATAAGTAAAAGCTAATATGAAGTCAAGCCGAAGGCGCATCCGGCGGCCGGCAGAAGCGCCGGTGCAGCGGCGTGATCAGCTTGACCACCATCGGGTCGGCAATGCGGTAGTAGATAGTGCGCGACTCGCGACGCGTGGCCACCAGCGCTTCCTCGCGCAGGCGTGCGAGGTGCTGCGACAGCGCCGACTGGCTCAAGGGAATGCGCGCGTTGAGCTCGCTGACCGAGTGCTCGCCTTCAACCAGCGAGCACAACACCATCAGGCGGGTGGGGTTGGCCAGGGCGCGCAGCAGCGCGGCGGCCTGAACGGCCTGCGCGTGGTCGAGGTCGGCGAGCCTGGTGGCCTGGTCGGGCCCGGTGTCGGTCATGATGTTCGCTGCGCTCGTGGCACGGCGGCGCCGCGGGGGCCGTGGCCGTCGCCACCAGATAAGATATATCTAATATAGGGACCGCGGCGAACCCGGTCAAGCCGGCAGACGTCGAGGCTTCAGCCGGCCAGGGCGCGAATGATCAGGAAAAAGATGACCGAAAGCAGCGCGCCGGCCGGGATGGTGATGATCCAGGACATGAAGATCGAGCTGACGGTCTGGAGGTTGATCGCGGCGATGCCGCGGGCCAGTCCGACACCCAGAATGCCGCCGACGACCGTATGCGTGGTGGAAATCGGCAGGCCGGTGCCTGAGGCCATGACAATAGTGGCGGCGGCGGCCAGCCCGGCGGCGAATCCGCGGCTGGGCGTGAGTACGGTGATCTTGCTGCCGACCGTGGCGATGACCCGGTGGCCATAGGTGGCCAGGCCAACGACGATACCGGTGCCGCCGAGTATCAGGATCCACACCGGGACGATGGCCTGCTGTTCCACACTGCCGCTGCTGGCAACGCTGACTACGGCGGCGACCGGCCCGATGGCGTTGGCAACGTCGTTGGAGCCGTGCGCGAAGGCCATCGCGCAGGCGGTCACGACCATCAGCACGCCGAATATGCGCTCGACAGCGTAGTAGTTGAACTCGGTATCGTCCAGGTTGGCATCCGGGATGCGCATGATGTAGATCGTGCCTATGCCCGCAATGGCGGCGCCGATCAATACAGCCAGAGCGTAGGAGTGCACCGGATCAAGATCGATGCCGATGTGCTTGAGCCCCTTGAACACGGTGACCAGGGTCATGAAGAACCCGGCCAGGAAGATGTAGCCCGGAACATAGCGGCGCGCCGCCTTGAGCGGATCTGGGCGATCGAGGACGAGTCGCTGGACACTGGTGAACAGAAGCCAGGCGATGAAGCCGGCCATCAGGGGACTGATGACCCAGCTCATGACGATCTGGCCAACCTGGTTCCAGTGAACTGCGGAGAACCGGATGCCGATGGCGGCAAAGCCGACCACCGCTCCGATGATGGTGTGGGTGGTCGACACCGGCCAGCCGCGCGCTGAGGCCAGCAACAGCCAGGTGCCAGCCGCGAGCAGAGAGGCAAGCATGCCGTAGACCAGCAGCTCCGGCTGGCCCTGCAGGAGAGAGGCGTCGACGATGCCCTTGCGAATGGTGCCGGTAACGCCGCCGCCGGCCAGCACCGCGCCGCTGAACTCGAATATCCCGGCGATCAGGATGGCCTGTTTGATGGTGATGGCGCGTGACCCGACCGAGGGCGCCATTGCGTTGGCCACGTCGTTGGCGCCGATGCCCCAGGCCATGAACAGGCCGAAAAACGCCGCCAGGATGATGTAGAAGATCGCCTGTTCCATCTGGACTCGAGGCCCCTTGGGGTGGTGGTTTTTGCTTAGCGCGCGATCATCAGGTGCAGTCGACTGCCGACCCGCTGGGCCAGATCACCCAGATCGCCGGTCCAGTCGATGACCTTGTAGACGAACATCACATCGATGGGCGGAAAGTCCTTTTCGATCTCGAACAATTTCGCCCGGAACTCCACCTGCAGGGTGTCGCTTTCGTTTTCGATCTTGTCGAGCTTTTCGATCATGCCCATCACCAGCTCGATTTCGCTGCCGCGAAAGCCGGTCTCGAACAGCTCGTCGAGTTCGTTGACCGTCTTGTGTGCCTGACCTACCGCGTCGAGACAGCGATCGACGAAGCTGAGGTAGAGCTCCTGGAGCATGGCCGGGATGACCATGCGCCGCCCCAGCATCAGCCCTGAGATGTCGCGCGTCTTGTTGGCAATGCGATCCTGCACCGACAGCATCTCGAGCACGTCGGTGCGAGCTACCGGCATGAACAGGCTGCGCGGCAGGTTGAGACGGAGGTCGCGCTTGAGGTCGTCTGCCTCGTGTTCGAGCTTGACGATGGCCCTGCGTACTTCGGTGGCCTTGTCCCAGTCGCCGGCCTGCGCGGCGCGCACGAAATGAGGCAGTTGATCGGCGCAGGCGGCGGCTTTTTCGAAATGCTGTTGCAGCGGGCGTACCGGCGACTGGCCGAAGACGCGGGAAATGTAACCGGTTGGATTCATGCGGGTCGAAATCCTGGGCTGCTGGGGTCGGACGGGAAACGGAAGCGAATTGTATCAGCTATCGTTGGGCCAGCAGAAAAGGCCGAGCGCCGGGCATGAATGCCGGGTTCTGTGACCGGTTTCTCAGGGGTTTGCTGGCATAATGCTCGGCAGCCTCAGATGTATCCGATCATGGTGCAAAAAAAGGGACAGCCCGACTCGTACTGGACGCGCGAGATGATCGTCCATCCGTCCGATCTGGAAGTTGGAAATTTCGTCGTGCGCCTGGATATTCCGTGGATCGATACCCCTTTCCCGCTGCAGGGGGTCTCGATCGACTCGGAGCGGATCCGTGAGTGGTTCGAGGAGCACTGCGAGTGGGTCGTGATCGATTGCGAGCGCAGCGAAGCACCGCCGTCGGGCTACACCAGGCCATCTTCTGCAAGAGGCGGGGCAGACAAGCCAGTGAGGCTGTCGCTGGATCCGCGCCATCCGATCAATGCCCTGCGGGGCGAACGAATCGACAAGGACAGCGTGGGCGTGGCGCTGCGCGCCTACAATCTGCTCGACACTCAGGCGCGGCGGCTGATCCGCGGTTTTGCTCACAAGGGCCCGCTGGAAGTCAAGACCGCCGAGCGCGTGGTCGCCGAGCTGGGCGGCTACCTGCAGCAGAACCTTGCGGCGATGATCTGGCTGACCCGTATCAAGGAGCGTGACGACTACACCGCCCGGCATTCCATCAACTGCGCCATTCTGGCGCTGGGTCTGGCGCATGCTCTGGAGTGGCCACCGGATCAGATCGAACGCGCCGGCCTGGCCGCTCTCTTGCATGATGTGGGCAACGTCGAACTCGACACCGCGGTACTCAACAAGCCCGATCTTCTCACCGAAGAAGAATACGCCTACATCAAGACGCACACCGTCAAGGGGTACGATCTGCTGTCGCAGCGCGACGAGGTCGATGAGGTTGTCGCCCTGGCGGCGCTCGAGCACCATGAGCGCTCCGACGGCAAGGGGTATCCTCACGGCAAGCGCGCTGACGAGATCGAGGCTGTCTCGAAGCTGGTGTCGATCGTCGATGTATACGACGCCGTGACTTCGCAGAGGAGCTACCGGCCGGCGCGTTCGCACCACGACGCGCTGGGCGTGCTGTGGCGCGGGCGCCTGCACAAGTTCGACCGGGTCATGGTCGAAACCTTCATTCACTTTCTTGGCTGGGTGGCGCCGGGTACGCTGATTCGCCTGTCGAACGGCGAACTGGCCGTTGTCGAGGAGACCAATATCGTGCACGGGTTCTATCCGGTCGTGCGCAAGCTCGTTCAGGGTGCGGCCGGGTATTGCGCCGGCGAGCGGGTCGATCTGGCAGAGCTGCGCGATGACGACGGCAATCCCCTCGTCCACATCGAAGAAGTGCTGCCCGATGGGCATGAGGGTATCAACGTCAAGGCGATGCTGGTGTCGATGCTCGACTGAGGGGGTATTCTGGACAGGCCGGCGATGATCGTACTACAGTGATTCTTCTGCAGGGACAGTCACAAAAAAGGGGAGAATAATGCTCGAAGGTGCGAGCGGCTGGGCTTTTGAAAGCCGGATCGATCCGTCCGATCTGCAGCTCGGGCACTTCGTCGTGCGCCTGGACATGCCCTGGTCCGAAACCGACTTTCCCCTGCAGGGCGTGTTGATCGATACGGTGGAAAAGAAGCGCTGGATGCAGGAGCACTGCGCCTGGGTGGTGATCTGCCGGGAGCGCAGCCCCAATAAATGGCTCCCGGCCCGGCGCACGGCGGTCGCGGTCAACGCCCGGGACAATCCGCGCCTCCCGGCTGCGCGCCGTCCGCGCACCTCGAGGCGGCTGGCCCCCGGCGGCGAGGTCAATGCCGACACGCTCGATGCGGCGCTGACAATTCATGGTGCGCTCGATAGCCGCGTCCACGAGCTGGCCGAGCAGATTCGCATCGGCAGCAATGTCGATGTCGATTCGGCCAGAGACGTGATTGTCGAGTTGACCGACACTCTGGAAGAGCACGCCGCCGCGCTGGTCTGGCTGACGCGCATCAAGCAGCGCGATGATTACACCGCGCAGCACTGCATCAACGCCTCGATTCTTTCGATCGGCCTCGCTCACGCGCTGGGCTGGGACAGGCGCAAGATCGAGCACGCCGGGCTGGCCGGTCTTCTGCATGATCTGGGCAAGCTCAGGATCAACTCTGAAATTCTGAACAAACCCGGCCCGCTGACCGCCGAGGAGTACGAGATCGTCAAGACCCACGCGGCGATCGGATACGAACTCCTGCGGGAGGAAGGCGGCCTGCCCGATCCGGTGTGCGAGGCGGTGCTGTGCCATCACGAACGCCCCGACGGGCAGGGCTATCCGCGCGGTCTGGGTGGAAGTGAAGTTCCGCCTCTGGCCTGCCTGGTGAGTATCGTCGACGCCTACGACGCGATCACCTCTCCCCGGGTCTATGATCCGGCCCGCTCGCATCATGATGCGCTTGGCATTCTCTGGAAGCAGCGTGCTCGCCAGTTCGACGGCCCGATGGTGGAGGCATTCACCCAGTACCTGGGCTGGGTGACGCCGGGGACGCTGCTCAGACTCACCAGCGGCCAGCTCGCACTGGTGCTGGAGGCCCGCGAGGGGCGCGGCCTGCTGCCGCTGGTTCGCCTGCTCGAGCCGACGTCGTCGGGCCATCGCCTTGGCGCTACGCTGGATCTGGCCGCCCAGCGCCCGGAATCCGGAGACGCGCCGGTTCGCGTCGCCGAGGTGTTGCCCGACGGGAGTGAAAACGTGGACATGCGCCTGCTGTCGAAAACGTTTGACTGAGACCGGATCGGCAGCTTCGCTCTTGCGTGTCGGCAGATAGGGAACCAGGGCAATGTGGCCGGGCCGACCGAGTCGTTCCACGAAAGAAGTTGGCAATGCGCCGCACGATTGACGATAATCGACGGATTGCAAAAGAGGGAGCCTGGATGAGTCAGTTGGATCGATTTCGCCGCTTGCTGGGGATGCGCCAGCCCGATGATCGACGCCAGCGTTCTCGCCTGCACGCCCGGCGCGGCCTGCGCGTACTGGTTGTGGACGATTCCCGCACGATTGTCGCGGCGCTCAGCCATATGCTGAGCCAGAACGGTTACGAAGCGACCAGCGCGGGGGACGCGGAATCTGCCCTGAAGATGGCCAGCGAAAACCCGCCTGACCTGATCTTTCTCGATATCGTGCTGCCGGGCATGAGCGGCTTTACCGCCCTGCGCAAACTGCGCCGCAACCCTGCCACCCGATCCGTGCCGGTCATCATGATCAGCGGCAACCCGCAGGCAGTCGAAGAGTTCTACCTCAAGAAGATCGGCGCCGACGGGTTCATGAAGAAGCCGTTCGGACGATACGAGGTCTTCTCGCGTATCGCGGCCCTGGTCAGCGATGGCGAATTGCCCGGCCGCGGGCAGACAGAGCCGGCGGCTGAACAGAAAGACTGAATCACTCGAGCGGGAGAAACCAATGATCCGCAACCTACTCCTTCCATCGGCGATGAGGCAGGCGCTGGCCATCGCGGTGCTTGCATTGATTGCCTCTGGCGCCCACGGTCAGGAACGCGAGTGGGATTTCGGTGGCGATTTGCGCGCTGGTTTCTTTGCCAGCGAGCGCGATGGTCGCGACGGCGGTGACAGCAGCGATGAGAGCCTGCGCGCCCGCGTCCGGCTGTTTGCCCGGCGTGAGCTTTCCGACAACTGGGCCTTCCGCGCTCGTGTGGCAACCTGGGCCACCACCAGCGGCAATGATTTTTCGCTCGAATTCGATCGCTATCGGGCCACGGGAACAGGCACCCGGCCGGGCGAGGTGCACCTGGATGAGTTCTATTTTCAGTGGGCGGACGAGGCAGCAGGCCACCAGGTTCGTATCGGCCGCTTCCAGACAGGGTTCAAACTTCCGGTCGTGCCCGACAAGAGCCTCGATCGCAACGACGCCTCCAACGTGGGCATTGGCTGGACCGACGGCGTGCACTGGAAAAGCCGGCTCGGCGGTGGCTGGGAGGGCCACGTGATCGCCCAGCTCAATCATCGGCGCGGCACCGGCAATACCTTTCGCGGGCCGATCGACTTTTCCGACGGCTCCAGCCGACTCGGCGCATATCTTGGCCTGCGTTCGACCGAACGCTGGGGGCCGGTCTCCATGCGCATGCTCTCGCTCAACTGGATTCCCGACGCGCTGGCGCCCCGGGGCGTATCGAATCCGGCCCGCGAGGACTACCTGACCATGACCGCAAAGGCGGCAGCCGAATGGCCCGTCGGCAAAGGCACAACCCGCTTCGTGCTCGCCGGCGAGTACGGCCATGCCTTCAACACGCCCGACAAGAGCGTGATGTTGGTGGGGCCGGCCGGCGACGATGTGGCCGGAGACGGCTATCAGGCAAGCGCCAACCTGTTCGATATTCGCCCCGGCCACAATCTGGGTGTGGTCTACGGGCGCGTCGAATCAGGGTGGCTGATTTCCAACGATTTCCGCAACAACAACGAGCTCTACGAAATACGCTATCAGCACCACTTCAGCAAGTCGCTTCGGGTCGATATCCGCTACCGGATTCGCGAAGAGATCGAGCGGCGCCTGGCTGCATCCGCACTCCAGGAAGACCGGGATATCTATATCCGCTTCACCTACAAGCTTTAGGGTCGCTACCTGACCCGTGCTTGCCGCAACCCTGGTCGTCTACCTGATCGTGCTGCTGTCCATCGGCGTGTGGGCGCAGAGACGAGTGGGGGACACGGCCGACTTCCATCTGGCCGGACGCCGGCTGGGGCCGGTCGTTGCCGCCCTGAGCGCGTCTGCCAGCTCGTCTTCGGCCTGGACCCTGCTGGGCGTCAGCGGAGCGGCTTACGCCTGGGGGTTGCAGGCGCTGTGGCTGGTGCCGGCCGTGTGGTCCGGTTTTTTCATCAACTGGGTCTTCATCGCGCCCAGGCTGCAGCCGGCCAGCCATGACAACGGCGCCCTGACCCTGGTCGAGTTTCTCGGCCGCGGCGCAGATGCGGCCAGCGAGCGCCGGATTCGCGCGCTCGGCGCCGCCATCATCCTGTTCTGCTTTACCTTCTACGTGGCCTCGCAGTTCCAGGCAGCGGGTACGGCCATCAGCACGAGTCTGACGGTTGACACCACCGTGGCGATCATCTCCGGTGCGGCGATCGTGGTTGTCTACGTGTTCCTCGGCGGTTTCTGGGCGGCCAGCGTCACCGACGCCCTGCAGGGGCTGATGATGCTGTTCGTTGCCGTCATCCTGCCGGTCGTTGCCCTGGTCGCTGTCGGCGGTCCCGCCGGTCTGTCTGCCGGGCTGCAGGCGCTCGAGGATCTGTCTCTCATGCGCCTGGTCGACCAGCCGGGCCTGCTGCTGTCGATGGTGTTCGTCGCCGGTCTTTTCGGTATCGGCCTGGGCTACCCCGGACAGCCGCATGTCGTCAACCGCTTCATGGCACTGCGATCGAAATCCGAAGTTCGCTTCGCCCGCACGATTGCACTGGCCTGGGCGGCCGTGATCTATGTCGGCATGGTCGTGCTGGGCTGGGCCGGGCGCGTGCTGATGCCCGAGCTGGCCGATGCCGAGTCGGTTCTGCTGGAGCTGTCCGTCGATCAGCTGCCGCCCGTGCTCGGCGGGCTGGTGGCCGGCGGCGTACTGGCCGCGATCATGTCGACTTCCGACAGCCAGCTACTGGTGGCCGGCTCGGCGGTCAGCCACGATCTTCGGCGCGGCCGCGTATCGCTGATGATCGATCGGGTCGTGATCGTGCTGCTCGGGGTCGCGGCCGTGGCGCTGGCGCTGTGGTTTCCGGATTCAATTTTCGACCGCGTGCTGTTCGCCTGGCAGGCCCTGGGCAACGCCTTCGGTCCGCTGCTGGTGGTCATCCTGTTCTACGGCAGCGTGCGGCCCGGGTATCGCCTGGCGGCCATGCTTGTCGGCTTTGCCCTGACGGTTGTGATCAGTTTTTTCCCGCAGGCGCCCGGCAATGCATTGGAGCGGCTGCTGCCGCTGTTCGTTGCTTTGGGGATCGCGCTGGCGGGCAGGGGCGCGTCGGCCGGGAATCGGCCGCGGCGTCAGGCCGGTCGGCAGAACTGATCGTAGAGCGTGCTCATCAGGGCACGCACCTGGTCGCTGGCCAGCGAATAATAAATGGTCTGCTGCTCGCGCCGGGTCTTGACCAGGCCGGCGTTGCGCAGCACGGCCAGGTGCTGCGACAGCGCGGACTGGCTCAGGGGCAGGTGCCGATTGAGCTCGCTGACCGACAGCTCGGTGTCGAGCAGATGGCACAGCATCATCAGCCGATGCGGGTTGGCCATCAGCTTGAGAAAGCTCGCCGCACTCTCGGCGTGCTGCTCCATATCCTGCGGGGAGGGCATCGCCAGGCGCGTGGACATTGAAACCGTGGAAGTGGAAACCATAGCGGGCGATTATCGCCCATAACGGGCCCGTTAGGCAAAAGCCATCGGCGGTGCATCTTTACCCGTGCTTTGGCTGCAGCCAGCTGACGCTTTTGGTTCGTTGCGCCGGTGCGAGCTACAATGACGCGTTTCATCAACCCAGTCCGATTGCACCCCATGAGCCAGACCGCCAAACCGCTAGCCAACACGCCCCGCGCCGAATTCTGCCCGCCGTTGCGCGTGGTCACAGCCGCCAGCCTGTTCGATGGGCACGACGCCGCCATCAACCTGATGCGGCGACTGATCCAGGGTGAGGGCTGCGAAGTGATCCATCTGGGCCACAACCGGGCGGTGGCCGAGATCGTGCGCGCGGCCATCTGCGAGGATGCCGACGCCATTGCCGTCAGCTCCTATCAGGGCGGCCACATGGAGTACTTCAGGTACATGGTCGATATGCTCGAGGAACTGGGCGCCGGGCATGTTCAGGTATTCGGCGGCGGTGGCGGCACGATCACTCCGGCAGAAATCCGCGAGCTGCAGGACTACGGCGTCGCCCGCATCTATCACCCCGATGACGGGATGAAGATGGGGCTCAAGGACATGATCGGGGATCTGGTCGAGCGGGCCCGGCAGGCCCGGGAGGAGCGGCAGGCGGGATTGGCTTCGGCGGCCGACGAAGATCGGGACTCGAAGGGCCGGGTCGATGTGCAGAAAGTCGCGCATCAGTTGTCGGCGATCGAGAACGGCAACCTCTCCGAGCATGAATTGGCGCGGCTGCGCCAGTCGGCGGAAAGGGCCACCGGTGTGCCGATCGTGGGTCTGACCGGTACCGGCGGGGCCGGCAAGTCTTCGGTGACGGACGAGCTGCTCAACCGCTTTCTTCAGTACTTTCCCGAGATGCGCATCGCGGTGCTGGCCGTCGATCCTACGCGCCGGCGCACCGGCGGGGCGCTGCTGGGCGATCGCATCCGCATGAACACCCTGCGCTCCGAGCGGGTGTTCATGCGCTCGATGGCCACTCGCCGCCAGCACCGCTCGACGTCCGAGGTGGTTGCCGATTCTCTGGCGCTGCTGCGCAGCTCCGGCTTTGATCTGGTCATTCTCGAGACCGCCGGCATCGGCCAGTCCGACTCCGAGGTAGTCGACCTGGTTGATTTCCCGGTTTACGTGATGACCTCCGACTATGGTGCCGCCAGTCAGCTCGAAAAGATCGACATGCTCGACTTTGCCGAGCTGGTCATCCTCAACAAGTTCGACCGCCAGGGCTCGCTCGATGCGCTCAGGGACGTGCGCAAGCAGTGGAAACGCAATCGCCTGGCCTTTGACCTGGCCGACGAGGACGTACCGGTCTATCCAACCATCGCCAGCCAGTTCAACGATCCGGGCGTGACCTGGATGTTTGCCAATCTGTGTCGACTTTTGCGGGAGCAGGGGGCGGCTGACGGGGGAGCGGATTCTGGAGACAACACGGATCGGGACTCGCAAGACGGCCGGGACTCGGGATCCGGGACTCGGGACTCGCAAGGCGGCCGGGACTCGGGATCCGGGACTCGGGACTCGCGGTGGGGCACCGAGCGGTGCGATTTCAATCCGGATGTGGAGCTAGACGACCATGAGCCGAAGCCTTCTGTCCTGATACCAGGCAAGCGGGTTCGCTACCTGGCGGAAATTGCCGAGCAGGGCCGGACGCTCAACGAAAGGATTCTGGAATGGGCTGAAGAAGCCCGAAGGGCGCAGCACTACTACGAGGTCCTCAGGGAGCTTGACGCGAAGAATCTGCCCGAACCGGTGGAGCTGCCTTCGAGTCCCGAGTCCCGAGTCCCGAGTCCCGAATCCGAGGACTCAGCCGAAAACGGCACAGTTACCACGCTGCGACAGCGCTATGTCGAAGCCCTCAAGGCGATCCCCGAAGAAGGCCGCGACCTGCTGCGCTCCTGGCCCGGGCTCAAGGCTTCAGTAGAAGCCCGGGAGTTCAGCTACCAGGTGCGCGGCAAGACCATCAGCGGCTCGAACTACCGCGAGTCGCTGGCAAAGCTGCAGATTCCCAAGATCGCCCCGCCGCCCACGCGCGACTGGGGCGAGCAGCTCGTGTTCCTGATGAAGGAGCATCTGCCCGGGCACTATCCCTATACCGGCGGTGTTTATCCTTATCGCCGCACCGGCGAAGATCCGATCCGGATGTTCGCCGGCGAGGGCACGCCCGAGCGCACCAACCGGCGCTTTCACTATCTTTCCGAAGGCCAGCCGGTCAGCCGCCTGTCGACGGCCTTCGATTCGGTGACCCTCTACGGCGAGGATCCGGCCGAGCGGCCCGACATCTACGGCAAGGTAGGCAACTCGGGCGTGTCGATCGCAACGCTCGACGACATGAAGAAACTCTACTCGGGTTTCGATCTGGCCGACCCGACCACTTCGGTGTCGATGACCATCAACGGGCCGGCGCCAATGATCATGGGGATGTTTATGAACACCGCCGTCGATCAGCAAGTCGAAAAGCACCTGAAGGAATCCGGCCAGTGGGAAGCCGCGCAGAAAAAGCGCGCCGAAATCCTGGGCGACGACCGGCCCGAATACACCGGTGATCTGCCGGCATCGAACGACGGGCTGGGCCTGGGCCTGCTGGGCGTGACCGGCGACCAGCTCGTCGACGCCGAAACCTACGAGAAGATCAAGGCCGATACGCTAAAGGTCGTCCGCGGCACGGTGCAGGCTGACATTCTCAAGGAAGATCAGGCCCAGAACACCTGTATCTTTTCGACCGAGTTTGCCCTGCACATGATGGGCGATATCCAGCAGTACTTCATCGACCATGGCGTGCGCAATTTCTACTCGGTGTCGATTTCGGGCTATCACATCGCCGAAGCCGGCGCCAACCCCATCAGCCAGCTCGCCTTCACGCTCTCGAACGGCTTTACCATCGTCGAGTACTATCTTGCGCGGGGCATGGATATCAACGATTTCGCGCCCAACCTGAGCTTTTTCTTCTCCAACGGCATGGACCCGGAGTACGCCGTCATCGGCCGGGTGGCCCGGCGCATCTGGGCGCGCGCCATGCGCGAGCGCTACGGCGCCAACCGGCGCTCGCAAATGCTCAAGTACCACATCCAGACCTCGGGCCGCTCGCTGCACGCCCAGGAAATCCAGTTCAACGATATCCGCACCACGCTGCAGGCGCTCTATGCCATCTTCGACAACTGCAACAGCCTGCACACCAATGCCTACGACGAGGCGATCACCACACCCACCGAGGAGTCGGTGCGCCGGGCCGTGGCCATCCAGATGATCATCAACAAGGAACTGGGCCTGAACTACAACGAGAACCCCTTCCAGGGCAGCTTCATCATCGATCAGCTCACCGACCTGGTCGAGGAGGCCGTCTACGCAGAATTCGAGCGCATCTCCGAGCGCGGGGGCGTGCTGGGGGCCATGGACACGATGTACCAGCGCGGCAAGATCCAGGAAGAGTCGCTCTACTACGAGCACAAGAAGCACGACGGTTCGCTGCCGCTGGTGGGCGTCAATACCTTCAAGCCGCCCGAGGGCAGCGAGCAGGAGGGCGGCGAGATCGAGCTGGCGCGTTCGACCAGTGCGGAAAAACAGCAGCAGGTGCGCAACGTCCAGTCTTTCAACCGCCGCTACGCGTCGAGCGCGGACAAGGCGCTCGAGCGACTTCAGGCGGTCGCGCGCGAGCGCGGTAACACCTTCGAGGCGCTGATGGAGGCGGTCAAGACCTGCTCGCTGGGGCAGATTTCGCATGCGCTCTACGAGGTTGGCGGGGAGTACCGCCGGAACATGTAATCGGCCGGCAGCCTTGATTCCGGACCGGTTTTCTGATCAACTTCGCGGGTTGCCAGAAACCAACAAGACAGGATCTGATTGATGTCCCAGAACAATGAGGGGAGCCCGGCCGCACCGGGAGAGCGAACATTCTTTGGGCACCCGGCGGGTCTGGGCACGCTGTTCTTCACCGAGCTGTGGGAGCGCTTCAGCTACTACGGCATGCGTGCGCTTCTGGTGCTGTTCATGGTCGCCACGGTGGCAGAAGGCGGTCTGGGCTTCGCGGATGAGAATGCAACGGCCATCTACGGCCTCTACACCGCGGCAGTCTATCTGGCGGCGCTGCCCGGCGGCTGGCTGGCCGACCGCGTGTTCGGCCAGCAGGACGCCATCTGGTATGGCGGCATCATCATTGCGGCGGGTCATATCGTGCTTTCGCTGCCGGGCTTTACCGGCGTTCCGGAACTGTACGGCTTTTATCTGGGCCTGATCCTGATCGTGCTCGGCACCGGCCTGCTCAAGCCCAATATCTCGAGCTGCGTGGGCGAGCTCTATCCCGAGGGCGGCGCGCGTCGCGACGCCGGCTACGTCATCTATTACATGGGCATCAACGTGGGCGCCATGCTGGCTCCGCCCGTTGCCGGTCTCCTGCGCGTCAACATCGGCTGGCACTGGGGTTTTGCCTCGGCCGCCTTCGGCATGATCGTTGGCCTGATCACCTATCGCATCACGCGCCGCCATCTGGGCGAGTTCGGCAAGCATCCCGAGGCCGTGCCGGCCAACAAGAAAGGGCAGACCAGGATAATGACCTGGCTCATTTACGCCGGAGCTGCCGCGATGTTCGTGGTTGCCGTGCTGGCCCTGGAAGGCGTGATCAGCTTCAACGCCCGCCAGATGTCGGCCTATAGCGCCTACATCATTCTGGCGGTTGCGCTGATCTTCTATGCGCGTGTCCTGATTGATCGTGAGCTGACCAGCCTGGAGCGTCGCCGCACGCTGGTGCTGGTGGCCCTGTTCATCGGTGCGGCGCTGTTCTGGTCGGGATTCGAGCAGGCGGGTTCGTCGCTCAACCTGTTTGCCGAACGCTACACCGCACGTGACATCCTTGGCATGGTCATTCCGGCCGAGGCGTTCCAGTCGCTAAACGCCATATTCATTGTGCTGCTGGCGCCGTTCTTCTCGGCCCTGTGGATCAATCTTGGCCGCCGCAACATGGACCCGTCCATTCCGTTCAAGTTTGCGCTCGGCTTTTTCCAGCTGGGGCTGGGTTTTGCCTTCATGTGGGTGGCCTCGCTGTTCATCCAGAGCGGCCAGGACGTTCTGCCCACCTGGCTGCTGTTCACCTATCTGTTCCACACCACAGGTGAACTGTGCGTCAGCCCCATCGGCCTGTCGGCCACCTCCAAGCTGGCACCGCGCCGCTACTACAGCCAGATGATGGGCATGTGGTTCTTCGGCGCCGCTCTGGGTAATCTGCTGGCGGGGCTGCTGGCCGGTGGTTTCAGCGACGACAACATTGCTGACTTTCCCAACCTCTATCGCCAGATCGTGATCTTCCTGGCCGTGGTCGGTGTCGGCTTCCTGATTGCCACGCCGTTTCTCAAGAGGCTGGCCGCGCTCGATGAAGACAAGGTCAACAACCTGGCGCGCCAGGACGAGCCCGGAGCCTACGAGGGCGGCGGGCCGAAGCAGCCGCCTGGGGAGTGATCCCGGGCTGGCGCAAGGATCAGGAAACGGGCGCCTCGGGCGCCCGTTTCTTTTCGGGCCTGTGATCGTCAATCGTCGAATCGTTCGAGATTGTGCGCCAGGGACGCCGCCGACAGCGCGCCGAGATGGGTATTCACCTGCCGGCCGTTGTGGTCGTAGAAAAGCGTCGTCGGCAGGGTCCGGTTGCCGGTTGCGCGCCCGATTCTGGCGCCGGTGTCGGTCAATACGTGGTCAAGCGTCAGCTCGTGCCGGGACAGGAAGTTCTGAATGGTTTCAGGCTGTTCGCCCTGGTTGACGAAGATGAAGGCGACGTCCGGATTTTCCTGCTGGGCTTTCTCGAGCACGGGCATTTCGCGAACGCAGGGCGGGCACCAGCTGGCCCAGAGGTTGACGACCACCGGTCTGCCGTCGGCAAGCTGCGGCAGCGTGGTCGTGCGGCTGTCGAGCGCGGTCAGCGTGGTGTCCGGGATGCCCGGTGCCGGCGGCTGGATAACGCCGGTGATCAGCGCTCCGGCGACCCAGGTCACAAGACCCGCGGCGGCCGCGCCGCTCAGGGCGCGGCGAACGGCCGGCCGGCGCCACAGCTGCCAGAGCAGCACAAGCAGCGCGCCGATGATGCCGAAGACCGGATCGAATCCACCGTCGCGAATATCGATGATGCCGATGAGATCGCTGCGATACTGTTCCCAGTAGCTGAACACGAACGCCACGCGTGCCGACATGATGCCCGCAAAGAGCACGTTGAATACCGGGTCGGTTACCGATGCCTCCTTGTTTCGGCCCGCCACCGCCGCGACCAGCAGCGCGACAATGCCGGCGGCCAGAAAGAGTGCCCGGCCCATTGGAAGCGCGAGAGGGCCGATATCCAGGGTTGCCATTCAAGTCTCCTGCGTGGTGCGCCGGGCAGGGTGCGCCGGGCGTGGTGCGTCGGGGTCAACCGCTTGAGATGCCGGGCACGGGCGACAGTTCCCGCGAGCGGATTCGGAAACTGACCCGGAGGGCTGTTCAGGCGAGTGCGCCGCCGCAGCTCGAGCCCTGGCCGGCGGTGCAGCCGTAGCAGTGGTCGGCGACGCCGATGCGGCGCGGCAATTCATCGCGCTTCAGAAGATCGTCGAGATGGGTCGCCTCCCGTTTTCCTTCCAGCGGCAGGCCCAGCATCTGGTTGAAGTCGCAGTCATAGAGATAGCCGCGGTAATCGACGCTGAGCAGGCTGCGGCACATCACCGCCTTGAGGTTGTCCCGGCGGTAGGCGTTCTTGAGCAGCGTCATGTAGTCGCCGAATTCGCCCTTGCTGAGCAGGATGGCGCCGAAGCGCTTGATCGGCATGTTGGTCAGCGTGAACAGGTGGTTGAAGCCGATGCCGAACTCGTCGGCCAGCAGACGCTTGTAGTCGCCCTCGAGCGCATCCTGGGGCGGCGGCAGGGTGGCGCCGAGCGGGTTGTAGACCAGGTTGAGCACGCGCCCCGAGCCCGGCTTGCCGTAGCCCAGCTCATTGAGCTGCTGCAGCGCCGAAATCGAGGATTCGAATACCCCGTTGCCGCGCTGGGCGTCGACGTTTTCCTTCGAGTGGCAGGGCAGGGAGGCGATGACCTCGATGTCGTGCCCGGCCAGGAACGCGCCGACCCATTCGTAGCCGGGCTCGTTCATGATCGTGGGGTTGAGGCGGTCGATCACGTGCAGCCCGTGTGATTTCGCCGCCTCGACCAGCCAGCGGAAATCCGGATTCATTTCCGGTGAGCCACCGGTCAGATCCAGGGTTTTCGCCTCGAACCGACGGGCAACCGCCAGCGCCGACTCCATCGTCGCTCTGTCCATCAGTTCGGTGCGCTTCGGACCGGCATTGACGTGGCAGTGGATGCAGCTGAGGTTGCACAGATAGCCCAGGTTCATCTGCAGCACATCCAGCCGGTCGCGGGCGATGGCCGGAAAATCGGTTTTCAGCAGCAGCGGCAGGGAATCACGCATCGCTGGTCTCCGTCACTCTGTCTTTCCTGGTGCTTCGGCGAAACGGGTTGATCAGCAGCTGGAACAGGGTCTGCTCCGGCTGCGTTCGAAAGCGATCCAGCCCGATCGGCATGCGGCGCTCGTTATCCCGCGGCGCGGCGGTGTAGCTGCCGAAGATCCGGTCCCAGACCGACAGGTGAAAACCGTAGTTGCTGTCGGTCTCCGGCCGCCAGGTGGAATGGTGGATCCGGTGCATCGACGGGGTGACGATCAGCCAGCGCAGGCGCCGGTCGAGTGCGGGCGGGAAGCGGAAGTCGGCGTGGGTGAACAGGGCGCCAGTCGACAGCAGGATCTCGAAGATCAGAACCGCGGCCGGATGCGGTGCCAGCAGCCCGACCAGGCCCAGCTTGATGCCCATCGACAGTGCGGTCTCGAAGGGATGAAAGCGCACGCCGGTGGTGACGTCGAAGGCGGTGTCGGCGTGGTGCACGCGGTGCATGCGCCACAGGACGGGCACGACGTGGAGAACCCGGTGCTGCCAGTAGATCGCCAGATCGAAAACCAGCACCGCGGTGGTGATTTCCAGCCAGGCCGGCCAGGCCAGCCAGCCGTAAAGGCCGTCGCCGTGGACCTGCAGCGCCAGCGCGACGGCCAGCACCGGAAAGGCCAGGCGCAGCACCAGCGTGCCGAGCACGACCAGGCCGGCGTTGGTCAGCTGGCGAGACGACCAGCGACCGTCGCCGCGCGCCGGCCACAGGCGCTGGACGATCAGCAGCAGGGCCAGGGTGCCGAGGAAGATGGTCAGGCGGATGAGGGGTTCGTTTGGCACTTGGGGTTCAGGTTTCAGGTTTCAGGTTTCAGGTACACACTTGTCGCTCCGGACTTGATCCCGGGCCTTTCATCGGATGACACCTTCGGTCGGGAGGTCCCGGCTCGAGGGCAGGGAGGACGCTTTGCATCGGTTCAGGCTTGCGATCACTTCAGTTGGGCCATTAGCTCGCGTTGTCGGGTCAGGGGGTTGGGCAGGGACGCCAGCTCCCTGGCCACCCGGGCCAGATCCTCGGCAGTGTCCAGGTCGGTGAGTGTCGGAAGTTCCAGCCACCGGGCATCGTCTCCCATGGATTTGCTCAATTGCGTCAGCGTATCAGGGCGACTGTATTCAACGCGTGTCCATCGATTGACCGACGGTACATGGCTGGCGCCGAAGGTCCAGAAGCCGCCGTCGCTTGCCGGCCCCAGAACGCTCCGGGCGGCATCGCGATGCAGCCAGTTCCCGGCCTGGCGAAGAACGGCGGGGTGGAGCTGTGGTGCGTCGGCGCCCAGCAGCAGGCCGCTGCCGTGTCGGCGCACCAGATCGTCAAGCACACGGTGCATGCGCTCGCCGAGGCTGCCCTTGCCCTGCGCCAGCCGGGGCATGTCGGTCCAGTAGCCATTGATACTTTCGGGCGCCTCGGCCGTTGCCCAGTACACCGGCCCGATATCGGCTTCTTGTGCGACCTCGGCGGTGGCCCCGGCGCAGCGCAGGTAAAGGCGCGTGGCCGTCTTGTGTCCGATCGATCGGGCCAGGCGGGTCTTGAGCGCCGACAGCCCGGGCGTCTTGACGAAGATCGCGATGGCCGTCAAGCAGACAGTTCCCGTGTCGTGGCGCGGGCGTTGCGGATCAGGCGGCAGGCTTCGATCTGGTGCTGCCAGCTTGAGCGCAGCCAGCCGCGCTGGCCGTAGCGCCGGGCGCTGGTGGCAATCGTGAGCCCCATCGGGCGGACCGGCAGCCCGGCGCTGCGGGCGCGCACGACCAGATCCAGGTCTTCGCCGCGATCGAGATCCTCGCGGAAGCCACCCAGGCTTCGCCAGCGCTCGGCGGCAATGCACAGGCCCTGATCGCCGTAGGGCAGTCCGAGCAGGCGCGAGCGCAGATTGGCCCCGACGGCGTTGAGCCGCGTGAGTTTCGGGCCGTCGGCGAGGAAGCGCAACCAGCCGTAGCCGATGGCGTCGCGGCCTTGTCCCGCGAAAGCCAGGGCACGAGCGATGGCGGCCGGCCGGATCACGCTGTCGGCGTGCAGAAACCAAAGCCAGTCGGCACTGGCCGAGCGCGCGCCTGAATTGAGCTGGCGCGCGCGGCCGGCCGGGCCGGCGAGCGCGATTGCGGCTCGCGGCCATGCCTGCTGGCCGGAAGCCGCACTGATGATGAGTTCGCAGCTTGCCGGACGGGCGTCGAGCGCGCCGTGCAGGCGCGGATCGAGCCGGTCTCCGGGCCCGACCGGCACGATGATGCTGAGCCGGGGCGAGGGCATGACCTCAGCGGTGCAGCTCGCCCTCGCGTTCGGGTTGGTAGACGATCTGCTCGACGCGAACGTGCATGGTGCCGCCGCCGGGACGCGGCCAGTCGATGCCCTTGCCCTCCTGCATGCCCAGCAGGGCGCTGCCCACGGGCGCCATCACCGAAATCTGTTCGTCCGAATCGGTCAATTTCGAGGGATAGACCAGGGCCTTGGTGTACTCGTGTCCGTCGACGGACACGCGCACCTTCGAGTTCATGGTCACGACATCGCCCGGAATCTCCGCCGGCTCGACAAGAACGGCGCGGGCGAGCTCGGATTCGAGCTCGGCCATGCCGGAGAAGGCGTTGTTGGGGAGATCGTCGAGCAACTGCTCGAGGCGGTGAAGATCGATCGACGAGATGGTGATGGGTGGTCTGGTGCTCATGGTCCTGTCCTGAAACGTCCGAATGTGCAAAAGGCCGGTGCCGTCCGCACAACGGCGACCGGCCTTGCTCAAAGCCTGGTGGGCCACGCGAAAAGTTGGGGAACGTTCCGCCGCCGCCGGGACAACGCGCTGCACGAGCGCCGGACGATCAGTCCCGCGCTGGCGCATCCTGCCCGCCTTGTCCGTTGCGCGGCTGATAGTTGCCGAACGTCCCGCGTATGAGGTCAGTGTACTCTTTTTCCGCCGCTTGTGTTCAGGCCCTGCGGCGCCAGCGGAAAAAGCGCTCCGCCCAGCGCAGCGCGGTTTCGGGCTGGTGGGCCTTCTTCCACTCGCCGGCGGCGAACTTGTTCGCCTCCGAGAAGGTGGGGTAGACGTGGATCGTGCCCAGCAGCTTGTTCAGCCCCAGCCCGTGTTTCATGGCCAGCACGAATTCCGGCAGCATCTCGCCGCCGTGCGCTGCGACAATGGTGGCGCCCAGGATACGATCCCTGCCCGGCTCGGTCAGCACCTTGACGAAGCCGTAGTCGTCGCTGTCGGCAATGGCGCGGTCGAGATCGTCGAGGCCCCAGGTCGTGATCTCGTAATCGATCCCCCGATCCCGGGCCTCGTCCTCGCTCAGGCCCACGCGGGCGACTTCCGGGTCGGTGAAGGTGACCCAGGGGATCACGCGGTAGTCGGTTCTGAACGACCACAGCGGGCTGATCAGGGCGTTGACCGCGGCCGACCAGGCCTGGTGGGAGGCGACGTGCGTGAACTGGTAGGGGCCGGCGGCGTCGCCGCAGACGTAGATGCTGGGGAAGTTGCTGCGCTGGAAACCGTCGACGCCGATCCGGCCGGACTCATCCAGGCGCACGCCCAGCGCTTCGAGGCCGTAGCCGGACGTGCGCGGCCTGCGTCCGAGGGCGATCAGCAGATCCGAGAAGTCGAAGGCGACTTCGCCGTCTTCGCCTGCGCAGATCAGGCGTTTGCCGTCGGCGTGTGCTTCGATGCGCAGGGCCTTGTGTCCGGTGGCGACGGTGATGCCTTCGGCAGCGAGTCTTTCGGCCAGCAGCTCGCCCGCCTCGCGGTCCTCGCGCGGCAGCAGCCGCCCGGCCATTTCAACGATCGTGACCTGCGAGCCCAGGCGGGCAAACGCCTGGGCCAGTTCCGAGCCGATCGGGCCGCCGCCGAGCACGAGCAGGCGTTCGGGCCGTGCTTCCAGATCCCACAGGTTGTCGCTGGTCAGGTAGTCGACTGTCTCGAGCCCTTCGATCGGCGGCACCAGGGGTTCGGCGCCGGTGGCCAGCACGATCGAGCGCGCGCTGATGCGGCGGCCGTCGGCCTCGACCTCCCAGGGCGAGACCAGCTTCGCTTCGGCCTGGATGACGTCGACGCCCATTTTCTCGTAGCGCTCGGGTGAATCGTGCGGCTCGATTCGGCGGATCACGTCTCGCACGCGCGCCATGACCTCGCCGAAGTCGAGTTCGGCGCTCATGCTCCGGATGCCGTAGCGTCGGCTGTCACGCGCCTCGGCCATGACCCGTGCCGTGCGGATCAGCGCCTTCGACGGCACGCAGCCGGTGTTGAGGCAGTCGCCGCCCATGCGGTTTTTCTCGATCAGCGCGACCCGGGCGCGCACGGTAGCGCCGATGTAGGCCGATACCAGGCCGGCCGATCCGGCGCCGATGACGACCAGGTTGTAGTCGAACCGTTTCGGCTTGCGGTAGCCTGCATGAACCTTGCGTGCCTGCAGGAAACGCAGCACCCAGCGCAGGATGAGCGGCAGCGCACCGAGCAGGACGAAGGCGCCGATCAGCCCCGGCGACAGGACGTCGCCGACCGAGTCGACCTGCGCAAGCTGGGTGCCGGCATTGACGTACACCACGGTGGCCGGCAGCATGCCGAGCTGGCTGACTCAGTAGTACGTCCAGGTGCGAATCGGCGTGAGCGCCATGACCAGGTTGACCACCCAGAACGGGAAGACGGGCACCAGTCGAAGTGCGAGCAGGTAGAACGCGCCGTCGCGCTCGACGCCGCGGTTGATGCTCGCCAGGCGCTTTGTGAAGCGTTTCTGTACGACGTCGCGGAACAGGAAGCGGGCGGCCACAAAGACCAGAGTGGCGCCGATGCTGCTGGCAAACGAGACGGCGAGAGTACCGGCCAGCACGCCGAACAGCGCGCCGCCGGCCAGCGTCAGTACAGCCGCGCCCGGCACCGACAGGGCGGCCATCAGGATGTAGATGCCCACGTAGATGCAAAGCGCCAGCAGCAGGTGATCCTGTGTCCAGGCGAGCAGGGCGTCGCGCTGCTCGCGCAGCACGGCGAGATCGAGGTAATGCTGCACATCGAGCGCGAAGAACGCGACCAGGGCGAGAATGAAAGCCGCGGCCACGGCCAGGCGCAGAACCAGTCTGGAATTCATGGAACACGGTCCGTTGGATTCGACGCCCGAGCATAACCGCTGTGTCGTCGACGCCGGGTATGCGCGTCTATGCCGGCTTTCTTCCCAGCGATACGCGCTCGATGCCCGCCAGGTCGCGCCGCGACGTCGCGTCGATGAATCCGGCGTCTTCGAGCAGGGCGCACACCGAGTCCGCCTGGTCGTGGCCGTGCTCGGTCAGCAGCCAGCCTTGGTCTTCCAGCCTTTCGAAGCCCGCCGGCAGCAGGCGGCGAATGATCTCGAGACCGTCCGGCCCGGCGGCCAGCGCCTCGTGCGGCTCGAAGCGCAGGTCGCCGCGCGCCAGGTGCGGATCGGCCTCGGCCACGTACGGCGGGTTGGAGACGATCAGGTCGAATCGGCGGTCGGTCACCGGCTCGAGCAGATCGCCCTGGAGAAAGTCGACGCGTGCCAGGTCCAGGCGCTTGCGATTGACGCACGCCACGGCCAGCGCAGCGGCCGAGCGGTCGATGCCCGTGACCTGCCATCGCGGCCGCTCGGCGGCCAGGGTCAGCGCGATACACCCCGAACCGGTGCCGACGTCGCAGACCCGGGCGCGCCCGGGCAGGTCGAGCGCCAGGGCGAGCTCGACGAGCAGCTCGGTCTCGGGCCGGGGAATCAGGACGCGTTCGTCGATGCGAAACTCGCGCCCGTAAAACTCTCGCCGGCCGCACAGCTGGGCGATCGGCCATCCTTCCAGCCGCCGGGCGACCAGGCCCTCGAGCCGCGCCAGCGCCCTGTCATCGATCGGGTCGCGGTCATGGGCGTAGAGCCAGCTTCGGTCGCGGCCCAGCGCATGGCAAGCCAGCAGATCCGCCTCGAGGCGGCTGCCGAGGCGGTCTCGGGCGCTGGCGAGCGCCTGCCGGACGGATGGCCGCGGCGGATGTTGTTCATTCGTGGTCGATTGCATCAGACAGCGTGCCCCGCTTCGTGATGGACCCCTCAAGAGGCCGGTTGTGCCTCTTGCGGTGGTTCGGTACTCGCGGCATGATAGCGCCCAAGTGCATCGAGTCGTTCGTCTCGAGGATTTCGGGCCGGTTCAGGACGCAATCCGGACACGCAATCGATGCGCCAAAGGGGAAAAGATGACGAAACGAGCGATTCAATTCAGGCTCGCGGCCATTGCCATCCCGGCGCTGCTATCCGCCGTGGGTCCGCTGCCGGCCGGTGCCGAGCAGCTCAACCTGCACCATTACGATACGCGCGACGGTATCCCGCAGATCCAGATCAGCGACGTTCACCAGGACGCCGAGGGCTATCTCTGGGTCGGCACCTACGGCGGGCTGGCGCGGTACAACGGCGACCATTTCGCGGTCTTTCGCAGCGACAGCGGCCTGTCGACACGCTATATCACGGTGGTGGATTCGGCGGCCGACGGCACCCTCTGGGTGGGTACCGCCCGGGGGCTGTGTCGCAGGGACGGGCAGCGCTTTCGCTGCATCAATCCGGCCGGCATGGATCAGCTCATGGTCAACGATCTCGTGCTCGACGGGGATCGGGTTCGTGTCGCCGCCGACGAGGGAATATTCGACCATGTCGACGGGCGCCTCGAGCCAGTGGAACCCTGGGCCGCGCGCGGCGGTTCGCCGACGGTGCACGATCTGGCCCTGGATGATCGCGGCAGATCATGGGTGGCGGCGCAATCCGGCCTCTTTCGTCTCGAAGGCGGGCAGGTCATCGGCGTGCCGCTGCCGGCACGCCATCCAGCGGTCTTTGCGCTGGAGTTCCACGCCGGGCGCCTGTTCGCCGGCACCAGCGGCAAACTCTTCACCGTTGATCCCGACAGCGGCGAGGCTACCGAGCACGAACTGCCGCTGCCTGGCGACACCCGGATCAACGATATCGAATTCGACCCCGACGGCCGGCTGTGGCTGGCCACGCCCGAGGGCCTCGTCCGGGGCAGTCCCGGCGATTTTCAGCGCCTCACGACCCGAGAGGGTTTGCCCAACAAGCGAACGCTGGCCGTCACCCACGATCGCGAGGGCCTGGTCTGGGTGGCGACCGATCAGGGTCTGATAAAGATTCTGCCGGGGCCGTTCAAGGGGTACTCGGCTGAAAGCGGCCTGCTGGCCTCGTTCGTCCGAACCATCAACGAGGATGACCAGCAGCGCTTGTGGCTGGGTACGCGCGACGGGGTGCAGATCGTTCCGGACAGCGACGGTTGCCGGGACTTCGATGCCTCCACGATGATTCGACGCGAGGACGGCCTGCCCGACGGTCGCGTTTACAGCATCGCGTTCGATGGGCCCGACACCGCCTGGATCGCCACCGCCCAGGGCGTCGTGCGCTGGCACCAGATGCAGGGCGTGACCGGGCTGATCGACCGCTCCAGCGGCCTTCCCGACCAGGAGGTCCATGCAATATTGATCGATCGTCGCGGCCGCCTCTGGATCAGCAGCACTCGCGGCATTCGCTACCGCGACGATGAAAAGTTGCGTCGACCCGATAATCGGGTGCTGGCCGGAGCGTTTGCCCTGCGCATACGCGAGGATGCCGCGGGGCGGCTGTGGTTCTCGACCCTGCGCGACGGGCTCCTGGTGCTCGAGCCCGACGGCGCCCTGCGCCAGTACCGGGCCGCCGATGGCCTGACCGACGAAATGCTCTGGGATCTGGCGCCTTCGGCCGACGGCTCGATGTGGGTGGCCAGCAACGGCGACGGCGTCTTTCGCGTCTGGCCCGATGGTCGCATCGAACAGATCACGACCGACGACGGGCTGCCCGACAACTCGGTCTGGCAGGTGCTCGAGGACGACCAGGGTCGTCTCTGGGCCTACACCAGCCACGGACTTTCGCGAATGAAGGACGGCGTTTTCGTCAACTACACCCAGCGTGACGGGCTCATGCACCTGGAAGGCGGCGCAACGGGTGCCTTTCAGAGCAGCGACGGCGTGCTGTGGTTTGCCTCGGCCGATGGCCTGATGCGCTACCAGGCCGATCAGGAATATCGCAACACCCGGCCACCACCGGTCGTCATCGAGTCGGCCAGGCTCGATCGCGAAACCGTCGCTGCCCATGATCGCCTGCCCTATCGCTCCGGCAGCCTGACGTTGCGCTTCGCCGGTCTCAGCTTCCAGGACGAGTCGGCGGTGCGGTTCCGGTATCGACTCCTCGGGGCTACCGATCGATGGTCGGAGCCGACCGACAGTCATGAAATCACCTACGCCAATCTCGGCCACGGCGACTACGTGTTCGAGGTCATGGCGGCCAATCCCGACGGCGTATGGAGCCCGGAGCCGGCTCGCTTCCCCTTTCGCGTAGCAACGCCGTTCTGGGCCCATCCCTGGTTTCTGGTAGCGGCCTCCTTGCTGCTGGCGATGCTGATCTGGCTGGCCATGCACCTGCGCCTGAGGCGTATCGAGGCCACGGGCAGGAGGCTGCAGGAGATCATCAAGCGGCGTACCGCGGAGCTCAGCGAAGCCAACCGACAGCTGCGGCGAACGGCGCGTACCGACCCGCTCACGGGACTGCCCAATCGCCGCTACCTGTTCGATCGCATCGGCGAGGACGTGGCGCGCAGCAGGCGCGCTCACTTCGACGGCAATTCGGACAACGCCGATGTTGCTTTCCTGATGATCGATCTCGACGGTTTCAAGACGATCAACGATCGCTTCGGCCATGATGCCGGCGATAGTGTTCTGCGCGCCTTTGGCCAGGTGGCATCGAGCCAGCTTCGCGAAAGCGACTACATGATTCGCTGGGGCGGCGAGGAGTTCATGGTCGTGGCCTGTCAGAGCGACTCCGACAATGCCTGTCAGATCGCACAGCGCATCATGGCGGCCGTTCGAGCCGCGGAATTTTCGATTGGCGAAGACGGCGAGCGGGTGGCCGTGACCTGCTCGGTGGGCATCGCCTGCTATCCCTTCGGCGAGCCCGTCGACGCACTCGACTGGGAGCAGGTGCTGCAGCTGGCCGACGCAGCCGTCTACCAGGCCAAGAATGCAGGCCGCAACCGATGGGTGCAGCTTGCCCCGGGCAAACGCTTCGAGCCCGACGAGGCCGAGAGCTTCATCCAGGCGGTCAAGACCGATGCCCGGGCGCTCGTCGAGGCCGGCATCCTGCAGCGCGCGAGCGGGGAGTGAAGTAGCGGCCAGGGACGGAACCGGAGCGTCAGCGCAGCTCGCTGGCCGCAGGCCAGCCATCTAACCGCCCGGCGTAAGCCGGACAGGCGGTTCGGTGGAAAGTGGTGATTGAAAGCGGAAGCGTTGACAGTAGGGGGGTGGTGGCCAGGGACGGAATCGAACCGCCGACACGGGGATTTTCAATCCCCTGCTCTACCAACTGAGCTACCTGGCCCTGTCATTTCCGGCTTCGGCCGACCAGTGGCCGGCAAGCCGCACATTAAACCCTTTTCAACCTCCGAAGTCAACCGTGGTCAGGCGGCTGTTAGCCCAAAGCACTAACCCGAATTATTCATGATTGATAGAAGCAAAAGCCCCAAACGTGCGAAAATGGAGT
>CAYUPK010000016.1:0-66887 GCA_964446675.1 uncultured Wenzhouxiangella sp. | reverse complement strand
TAGCCCGGACTATTCATGAAGGGCTCTGATTTGGCGCATTTGCGCTGTCGGTGAGGGGCAAAGCCGCAGCCAGGAGGGTTGCTGGGCGTAAATTTGCCTTCGGCCGGTTGGATTTGGCAAGGATCGTTGGCCGGTGAGCCATTTTCCATGGTTTTTGGGCAAGTGGCACCCTCGGGAACGGCCCCGATGATGTGAGTTTTGGGCGGCAGCGCTGTCGTCAGGTTGGGATGGCGCCTACCGATCGGGCGATGCGCTGCCAGGCCTCAGCGTGTGGCGTATGCACCGGCAGATGAATGACAATGCGTCGAACCGAGCGCTCGACCCAGGCACCGAGCTTGAGCAACCGCAGCCGCAGTGTGCTGACCTGCGCTTTTGCACAGGAGGTCGTGCGCGCCTGCAGTCGTAGTTCCTGCATCAGTACGTAGGCCGCTGCGGTGACCAGCGCCCGGAACTGGTTGGCGGCAAATGAAGTACAGCTTGTCCGATCAATCGCCAGTCCGTCCTTGAGTTCCTTGATCCGGTTCTCTACATCGCCCCGCGCGCAGTAGATCTGTTCGTAGATCTGCCTTGGAGCGCCCTTGATATTGGTCACCAGGAAGCATGGGTTGTCTTTTGGCTTGCGTCCTGGATGGAGTGCGATGTCCGCCTTGATAATCACCCGCCGTGTACGCGTCCAAGTGTGTGCCCGGTACGCGCACTCACTGAACGCTGCCTGCGCTACCTCGCCGGCAGACACCGCCTTGCGCAGCGGTTCGAGCAACGGCTCTGCATGGGCCTGAAGCACCGGGTTTTTGGCCATGCATACAACGTATTCGAGACCCTGCTGCTCGAAGTAGTCGTAGAGCTCTTTGCCCTTGAACCCGGCATCAAGCCGGATCCGAAGCCGCGCTTTGGGGAACGCTGCACGCAGCCGTGGCAACAACCGATCAAGCACGCTCAACAGCCCTTGTTTGGCCAGCGCATTACCGGCCCGCAGGACGTAGGCAACCAGGTACTGCTCAACCTCGCCATCAAAACTAAAAAAGCCGGTCAAGGGCAGATAACAACGGCTGTCGTAGACCCAGTTGAACAACGTCAACTGTTGATTTCCATGGGCCGGATCGTGGGTTGGATCAAAGTCCAGCGTGATTCGACGAACACGCCGCTTGCGCCGTCGATGGCGCCGGATCACCGTCTCGGCCAGCGTCTCGGAAAGCTGGATCAGATCCTTCGCCCCAACCGCATTCTCAAACCGCGACAACGTCGGCTGAGAAGCCAGCGCGCGCCCCGACACAGGATCTCGGTCAATCAGCAGCTTGTGGATCGGGTCTTCAGACAAGCCCGCAGCATCGTTGCCGTCGGCATGACCACACGCGATTGCGAACAGACGCTGGCGCAGCAACGTCTGCAATTCGTGTTCAACCTTGCCTGCCTGCCGACGATCGCGCAGACACCGCGACAGCGCCGCACTCAGGCCGAGCCGCTCATCGAGGGCCTTGAGTAACAGCGAACCTCCATCCGAGCTTGAATGGTCCTGATCGAACCGCACCACCACCGGCCGGCTCGCAACTTCTTTGAACAAAACACCCTGTGTGGTGGTATGGTTGCTCATGCAAAAGCTCCTTCGTGCGTAACTGGTTGAATAGCAACTCCATTTTCGCACGTTTGGGGCTTTTGCTTCTATCAATCATGAATAATTCGGGCTAGCGTCAGTTCAGACTATTCGGGTTTCGATGTCAGGCAGTTGCGCGGCGCGGCGGTCGCCAGGGGCAGAAAAGCCGGGGGAAAGCCGCGGTCGCGCTCTGCGATGCACGTTCGTTTGCCTTCGCTTCATGCCAACGGTGCCAAATTGCTCGCAATACGCGCCAATCGTCTGCCATTTCCTGACCGCTACTGGACTTGCCGCATCCAAATCGGTATTCATTGGCCGGCAGGGGGACGTTCGATTTATCGAGGAGACCCCATGCTTGCCTGTTTCAGAGTTGTATCGCGTGCCGCGTCGATACCCATCCTGTTACTTTTTCTGGCCATCCATCCATCACCAGCGGCCGCAGTCGACGACGGCATCGTCTATGTGCGTGTGCCGCGGTCGATGAGCGACATCGAGATCGATGATTACCAGGTGTCTGGATCCCGCTACGACACCTTGCCGGAAGTGCATTTCGTCAAACAGAATTTCAATGCTCCGGGCCAACTGATCTGGCGCCAAGACAATGGCGAGGAAACCATAATCTACGACTGCATGGAGGGCGGTCAGTTGCCCGAACAGGGCGATTCTACCTGCGTGCCAATGGACCCGGCCATCTCCTACGACGGCAGGTATCTGGCATTCTCCGTCTACCACGGCTGGTACGACAAGAGAAGACGCCTGCACCTTGTGCCGCCAAGCAGCGGCGAAGTCGGAAAGCTCAAGCGCAGCTACAGCGGGTCTCACCAGAGCTGGGCCGGCATTTACATCTACGACTTCGTAACCGGAAGCCTGACCGCCTGGCCGCATCAGAACCGCGTGTGGGACACCGCGCCAGTCTGGTTGCCGGGCAACAAGATGATGTTCAGCTCCACCCGCGCCAACATCTGGGGCAAATGGGTGACCGGCCTGGCCGACCGGCCGTCGCAGCTATGGATTGCCGATGTAGATGCCGACGGCACCAACCCGCGTAACGCTCGAAATGTCGATCCGCATGATCAGCAGAATGCGCTCCATCCGGTCGTGCATTCATCCGGGCGGGTTTTCTATTCCAGCCATCAGACCAACAAGATCCGCATCGAGGTCACCAGTGTCGGCGGCAACCATCAAACCCCCAACAATCTCTGGTGGCTGATGTCGACTGACCTTCGCGGCGGTGATCTCAATGCGCACCTGCACGCGCATTTCTTCAAGTGGACGGGAGCCAACGACATCACCCTGACCGCCCTGCATTTCCTGGGTGAACGCTCCAACGGTGACATGTGCAGTGACATGTACTACCGGCGCAATAACTTCGGTGGCGGCAAGATCATCTGCTGGCCGGCGCGGACGGCCAATGAGGATCCGTCCAATGGTCGCGCGCCGCTTGGGCACGAAGGACCCTATCCATTCAAATCTGCGCAAGGCTACTATGTGGCCGTCAATGGTGACTCCGGGGACACCGGTTTCGGTCCCAGCGTGCATGCGCGCGATCCGGCCGGCCTGCCCGGTGGCCAGCTTCTGTTTGCGGCCGGAATGGGCGCGAATTCCAACTGTCACTGGACCTCCAGAGACAATGGCTTCACTTGCGACATGGGCATCTACCGCTCTACCCGCATCCCGGTACGTGTCGGGGCTGATCACGGCTACGGGCTTGACGATGCCGACGTCGTGATCAACCGCGAAGAGTGGCACGAATTCATGCCCAAGCCGGTCATGCCGTATGAAGACATCTACGGCGTGCCTGAGCCGACGCCAGTGGCACCGCCGTCCAACACCGATACCGGCGATCCGGGCTACGGCATATTCGCATCCACCAACGCCTTCATCGGGGATCTCAAGGCCTATCCCGGCAGCAAGACCACTTCCGGGGGCGAGCCCCTGCCCGACACGGATTACTGGGCCGGGCCCGGTAGTGTGGCATGGTGCGCGCAACAGGGCTGTGCCATGCAGGCCCTGGTGCGCCGTCCGGGAGGCAACCACCCACACGGCGACCTGGAAGGCGTCATCAAGGCGGTCCGGTTCTGGGAGACCGTGCCCAATGTCATCCGTCACGACAACGGCAACAGGCTCTACAACATCTGGGGCCAGGAACTGAGGCTGATGGGCGATGCGCAGCTCGAGGCCGACGGCAGCTTCAAAGTGAAGCTGCCGGCCGACGTGCCGTTCCTCATGGCCGGGGTCGACGGCGAGGGGCGCGTCATTGCGCGCCACCAGCAGCCCATGAGCATGCGACCAGGCGAGAAACAGGTCTGCGCCGGCTGTCACCTGCACAGCACGACCGATGGCGAAAACGCCGAGAATCCATTCTCGAGCACCAACGCCGGACAGATTGCCGACAGCGACGCGCCGGAACTCGTGCGGCCGCCGGGTTATTCGAGTGACATGCCGGAGTTCACGGCTGACGTCTATTCCATGCTCAAGCAAAACTGCGGCTCCTGCCACGGCGGGGATCAGGGCAGTAACAATCCGATCCTGACCGATTCAGCGGCGCTGGTTTATCGCACGCTGGTCAACAACATGCTGCCTCCCAGTGGCGGGCTGAAGACCATAGAAGGCAGGGATGGTGAAGGCGGTTACTCCGTGGCGCTGCCCTGGATGACTCGCTACGTCAACGTCTTTTTCGCTCGCGAGAGCCTGCTTTACTGGAAGGCGGCCGGCGAGCGCAGTGACGGGCGAACCGACGAGGAGCGCGACGATGATTTCGATTTCGGCCCGGCTCATCCGCACACGCTCAGCACGTCCGATCTTCGGGATCTGGCCAACTGGATCGACGCCGGCGCGTATTGGGATCCGAGTGCGATTGCCGACAACCTCATTTTCGAGGATCGGTTCGAACCATGAGCCGTCAATGGACCCTGGCGACGGCACTGGCGGTGTTTTCGGCCGCGGCGTATGGGTCGGTAGCAGCCGCCGCTGACGATCACGCGCCCGCTGGAACCGAAGTCGCCCCAGTCAATCAAGCGGCGTCTTTGAGCGTGCGCTGGACGCGGCGCCTGACCGGGCTGCCGTTCAAGGTCTGGGAGACCAACCTTGCCTACGATCCGATCGCCAACCGGGTGGTCAATCACGGCGGCCATGTACTCGGCGGTCCAGGGCGGCACAACTACCCCCAGAGCAGCTACACCTATACCTATGATCCGGAATCGAACCTCCTGCGCCGCTCGTCAGCGCCGTACCGACCGCAGCGCCGCTGCCTGGTGGATCTGACCTGGGCCGACTCGATTGAGCGCGTCGTGACCGGCAACGGTCGTTCGGACCATGGCTCCTTGCCGCAGGGCAAGCCGTCGAGCGACTGGCGCTCGATCATCAAGGGCGATCCGGTTGGCCCCTGGCTTTACGATGGTCGCGCCGACACCTGGGAGAACAGCCGCACGCGCGGCGAGCCGTGGCGAACTACGCCGCACGCCCAGCTTGCTTACGATCCGGCCCACGATGCCGTCGTGTACCTGGGCGGCAAAAAGGTTCGGATCTACTACCCTTACCGCAACATCAACCGCAGCTTTGACGTGCCGCAGCCGCTGCGCTACCGCAAGTCCTACGGGATTGCGGCGCTGGGACGTTCGGGCAAGATTCTCGTCTTTGGTGGCACGCATTCCGACTGGAATGGCGCCCTCGATGACTCCTGGATCTACGATGTTGGCAGCAATACCTGGCAGGAGGTGACCGGGAGCGTGCGACCGCCTCCCGGCATGCCCTATACGGACTTCCTCAAGCTCAATCTCGTGTTCGATTCCGAGATCTCACGCGCACTGCTCCTGACCGTGCCATACGACACGCGTCCGCCATGTTTCAACCAGTGGCAGCCGCCCCAACTGTGGTCCTTCGAGCCCGACAGTCATGCATGGAGCCCGGTGCCGGTTGCCGGTGCGGACCGGCCACACTACCCGGGCATCATGGCCTGGGGCGAAGGCCAGCTCGTGCTCGCCGGTGGCGGCCGCGATGGCGCATCGCCAGACGGCAGTTGCGACAAGCCCAACCCGCGCCCCTCGCAGTCTCGCCAGTTGTGGACCGGGCGCATCGACGCGCCGGAGAGCCTGCAGGCGCCCGCGTTCGACCCCGACAGCCTGAGCCTCACGACCACGGCGGGCGGATCCGGCCCTGAACTGTCCTGGACAGCCAGCCCGGATGCCAGCTACGAGGTATGGCGCGCAGCTTTGCAGTTCTCCTGGCAGGACCCGCTGATCGGCGGCTACTCGAAGGTCGCCACCGTCAGCGGCGGGTCATGGAGCGATCCGGATGTACCTGCGGACGCGGCTTTCGCTTATCGGGTTGTGCGCTCGGGGCTTGGGCTGGCCTACGGCTCGCTGCCGGCCTTCAACCAGCCGCGGCGGCCGCACGGCATGGTGGCCTCGGTCGAAACCGCAAGTCGGGTCGCCCTGCACTGGGCTGCCAGTACCGAGCCGGATGTGGTCGGCTACAACGTCTACCGCAAGCACGGTGGCGGCAGCACCGACAGAATCAATGCGGCACCGGTCACAGGCACAAGCTTTGTCGACACCGCAGCGGGCCTGGATGACGGTGTTCTCAGCAGCTATTACGTGCGCGCAGTCAACCAGGCGGGGATGGAGAGCGGCGCCAGCCCGCTGGCCTATACGGCGCCGGATGCACCGCGGCAGTTTTCCGTCTGCCTGAACTCGGCTGGCGACAAGGCCATCGTGCGCTGGCACTGGCCGGTCAACCGCGGCGCCTCAGGCTTCAAGGTGTATTTCAACGATCATCATGAAAACACCAACGGCTACACGCCCGAACAAAGGGCGGCGTGGTGGGCTCAATGGCAGCCGGTCACGGCCGAACCCATCGCCGCGCACGAGATAGAGGTCGATTTGCCCGACCCGTCGAAAGATCATTACTTCTATGGCCGGGCGGTCAACGCGCTGGGCCAGGAAGGTTTCTTCACCGATATCGCCTCGGCCACAGATAACCGTTTTCTGTCCGCGACTGCGAGCGATCCCGACGCCTGCGACACGATTTACCGCGATGACTTCAAGCAGCCATGATCCTTCGAAGGCATCCTGAATCGGCAGGCAAAGCAGCCTTCCAGGAACGGCCAGGCCCGGTGCTCTACCCATCCAGGCGCCACGGAATGAACACTTCACTTCCTCGTTTTACGGTCACCGCATTCCCGACCTCTCTGGCGGCCTTCGCGTTCATTGCCTGGACGCTACCGGGCATGGCAGAGCAGCCTGTATCCCAGTCTGTTGGGCGCGATGGTTTCCATACAGCAAGCCAGCGCCTGGTCACCGATCCTGATGCTGTAATCCAGATGCCAAACCTGTCGAGACCGGCTTATCTTGACCCCTGGACTGACCCCAACTTCAACACGACCATTACCCGCATCGGGGGCAACGAGGGCGATAGCTACACGGACTCGCGCGGCAAGCAGTTCCAGTGGGGGCAGCATGCCCGCCATCACTATTCCACGATACAACCCTGGAACACGGATGGCAGCCTGCTCGAGGTGCAGGTCTCGAGCGGGCCCTCGGTAGTATTCCTCGATGGCAATACCTATGAACCAAAGTATGGCAAGTGCGACAACTACGCGTACTACGATACGCGCTGGCACCCTGCTCCAGGCCATGAAAACGAACAGATCAACGTCCATGATGGCTATCTGTACTGGTTCAACGTAGCCACCTGCGAAGAAGTCCGTAAGATCGAACTGCCCTCGAGCGACATGACCTACATCGGGGGAGGCAAGGGTAACGTCAGTGCAGATGGTCGCTACGTCGTCATGGTCGACCACGATTACCTGGACGAAACCCATCCAGAAATCTACCTGCTGGACATGCTGGGTACCGCCGATGATGGCAGTCCCGGCCGCTTCGGGCCACCCACGGAGGTGCCCACCGACGCAAACGCCTGCGGTGATACCGAGCGAGGCTGCGAGCTAAGCTGGGTGGGGCTTTCGCCATCAGGCAAGTATGCAGTTGCTCATTATCACCATGATTATCTGCGGGTGTACGATGTCGACTACGAGACGCTCACATTCTCGGTGCGGCCTATGCCCGCTGATTCATTGCAGTGCCCACCTGACGTAGATGGGAAACCGCCCAAGAATGCCGCCGATGGCTTCATTCTTGATGTCGGGCACGAGGACATGACCATCAACCCGAAGGACGGTGAAGATGTCGTGGTCGGCACGCGGCGGGGATGGTGCAAGCACGATGTCCAAGGCAATGAACTGGGGCAGGTAGTGATGGTGCGTCTGAGAGATAACAAGGTCGCCAGTCTGACCAACCCTGACAACGAGGAATACGCTTATCACGTGTCGGCGCGCAACACCGACTTGCCTGGTTGGGTGTATGTCAGCTACCGCAACCCGGCCGATGGCCGGGACTGGGAGCGATTCACCGATGAGGTGGTTGCCATCAGCCTTGCCAGTCGTCCGGATCATCAAATCGTCAGGCGTCTGGCGCACATCCACAATACCGGCAAGCCGTACAAGAACGAATCCCACGCCGTGCCGTCGCCCGACGGCATGCGCGTGATCTTTGCCAGCGCCTGGGATTGGGGCTGTGATCCCGATGAAGGCGATCAGGGCTGCGGCGACCCCAGATCCGACAGCAACGCGATCCAGGACCACGTCATCGACCTGCGCCCACTGCTCTCTGTCTGTCCGAAGGCTGATGGCGCCGATATTTTCTGTGATGACTTCGAATCTGCCGAGCAGGGCCAATAAGCCGGACGACGATGATGCGCAGCCGGACACGATTTCGGCCGGAATCTTCGGCGCTGGCGATCCTCGCCCAAGGACGATGACTTTGCCCTCATCAACGGCGTCGACAGCAATGTCTGGCTGTACAGGCCGGACGCGCGCGATCGCTTCTTCTTCAGCGGTTTCGAGTTCTGAATGCCTTTCCAGGCTCAACCTGTCCAGAGTCATCCACGGACGGGTATTGGTCGGCCACTGAATTGCCAGCGCGGAACGCGCCCGGCGTGGTGCCGGTCCAGGTCTTGAAAGCGCGGTGGAAGGAATTGCTGTCGCGAAAGCCCAGCAAGAGCGCGATTTCGGCTACGCAGGCCGTTGAATTGACCAGGTAGTGCCTGGCTAGCTCCTGGCGGGTTTTGTCGAGCACGTCCTGAAAGCGCGTTCCTTCGGCCTGCAGGCGCCGCTGCAGGGAGCGCGTGCTCATATGCAGTCGCCGGGCGGCCGCCTCGACGCTGCTCTGGCCGCCGGGCAGCATTTCCAGCAGGACGCCGCGCACGCGCTGGACGTTGTTGGCGTCGACCTCGAGGTTGGACAGGCGCTGCTTCAGCCCCCATTCGAAAAACCCCCACATTGCTGCGTCTTCGGTCACGAAACGGCGGGTTGCATCGCGCGCCGAAAAGGCAATCCGGTAAGCGACATCCTGCTGCATGGAGGTACCGAAATAGGCCCGGTAGGGCTCGGGGTTTTCGGGCAGTTGGCCGACCCGAACCTCGACCGGATTGACGTCCTCCCGCGTGGCCAGGCGCACCAGCTCGGTGAAGATGACCAGCTCCGACAGACCCATGGAGTGTGGCATGTAGTCGATGTGGCCGTGCCAGTCGAGCGTGGCCAGGGTCTTGTCAGTGCCGATGTCGACGGTTAGAAGCAAGGGTCCGAGCAGTTGCTTGAACTGGGACAGCCGTTGCAGGGCGGTGTTGAGGTCAGGACTGCACAGGGTGGCGAAGATCGATGGGTCGAACGCTTCTGCCGACATGGCGGCGCCGATCATCAGCGGCAGCTCGCCATCGCCCGCGGCCTGTTCCAGGCCCTCCCACAGCTTGAAGTAATCCTCCGGGCTCAGCGTGGCTTCAGGGCGGGCGAACAAGTCGGCAGGCAAGCCGGCAAGATGAAGTACCTCGGCCGGGTTGATGCCCATGTCACGCATGATGACCTTCCAGGTCTTGGATACCGCGAATCTGTCCGTGTATCTCATTGCTTGCCGGTCGTGTCTGCCCGTTTCACGGTCGACATTACCGTTTTGTCAAACAATCGGTCGCCGCCCCACTTGCGAATGAATATCAGCGGGCGCGCGAACTTGCCACCAACATAGCGAGTTCCGGGGCGCGATGCACGCACCGCCTTGAGCAGGAGCTTGACGATGACCTCGGGCGCGGATGCCTGACCTTTGGCGTAACTGGCCTCAGTCGCTGCCGCTACGGCTCGGGCCATGTCTGCGTAGGGACCCTCGCCCGAGCGCTCGAGCAGGGGATCGATCAGAACGTCGGCAAAGCCGGTGTCGATCACTCCCGGTTCGATGATCACCACGTCGATGCCAAAGGGCGCAAGCTCCAGGCGCAGGCAGTCCGACCAGCCTTCCAGCGCGTGCTTGCTGGCGTGATACCAGCCGCCCAGAGGCGTATACATCCTGCCGCCCATTGAGGAGATATTGATGATTCTGCCGTCTCGCTGTTGGCGCATATGCGGCAGTACGGCGCGGGTCACCCGGGCGGTGCCGAACAGGTTGACCTCGAACTGGTAGCGCGCCTTGTCGATGGGAATGTCCTCGATTGCACCGTACAGCCCGAAACCGGCGTTGTTGACCAGCAAGTCAACGCCGCCGTGCGCCTGTCCGATGCGATGCACCACGGCCTGCACGTCTTCATCGCGGCTGATGTCCATCTGCATCACGCGGGCGCCGGCGCGCTCCAGATCGGACATGACCTCTACCCGCCGCGCTGCGGCATAAACCGTCAGGCCCTCGGCCAGCAGGGCCTGGGCGAAGGACTTGCCCATGCCTGAAGATGCGCCGGTAACCAATGCCACCTTGCGGCAAGATCGATTCGAGTCCATGTTGGTCTTCCACACAGCCAGCATCACACGGCAGGCTAGCCCGTCCAGCCCGGCAATGCATCAACGGATCGTGCCGCATGATATGCCGATTGCGCCATCCTGCATCCCGTCGCGCCCGTATAATGCAAGCTTGGGGTGATTTCCCGGCGCGAGGCGCCACGCCGTGCCTGCAGGCACGGGCGAGTCATGGTCGGGGTCGCCGACCGCCACTTTCGCCGCTTGAGCAAACAGATCAATGACCATTACCAGATCGCTGCAGACGCTGCGCGATAATATCGTCAGCCGCAATCCCGCCGAACCGGAGTTTCACCAGGCCGTCAACGAGGTACTCGAGACCCTGGTGCCGGTGCTTGGCCAGCATCCTGAATATGCCGAGGCCAAGCTGCTCGAGCGCATCTGCGAGCCCGAACGCCAGATCATCTTCCGGGTGCCCTGGGTTGACGACAGCGGCGAGGTTCAGATCAACCGCGGTTTCCGGGTGGAGTTCAATTCCGCCCTCGGTCCCTACAAGGGCGGCCTGCGTTTTCATCCCTCGGTCAACCTGGGTGTGGTCAAGTTTCTGGGCTTCGAGCAGGTGTTCAAGAATGCGCTCACCGGTCTGCCCATCGGCGGCGGCAAGGGCGGCTCGGACTTCGATCCCAAGGGTCGCTCGCAAGGTGAGGTCATGCGCTTTTGCCAGTCGTTCATGACCGAGCTCTACCGCCACATCGGCGAATACACCGACGTGCCCGCCGGCGACAGCGGCGTGGGCACGCGCGAGGTTGGCTACCTGTTCGGCCAATACAAGCGCATCACCAATCGCTATGAGTCGGGCGTACTCACCGGCAAGGGTCTGGCCTGGGGCGGGGCGCGTGTGCGCACCGAGGCGACCGGCTACGGCACCGTCTTTTTTCTTCACGAAATGCTGGCGGCCAACGGCCAGCGTCTCGAGGGCCTCGATGTAGTGGTGTCCGGCTCGGGCAACGTCGCCCTCTACGCCATCCAGAAAGTGGCCGAGCTGGGTGGCCGGGTGGTGGCCTGTTCCGATTCGGGCGGCTACGTCCACGACAGCGCCGGCATCGATTTTGCCCTGCTGCATCAGGTCAAGGAAATCGAGCGTGCCCGTATCGATGAGTACGCCCGGCGCCGCGGTGCTTCGGCGCGCTACGTTCCCGGGGCGCCGGTCTGGGAAGTGCCTTGCCAGGTGGCGCTGCCCTGCGCGACCCAGAACGAGCTCGATGACGAGGCTGCGCGCCGGCTGATATCCGGCGGGGTGATTGCCGTTGCCGAAGGCGCCAACATGCCCTGTCGACCCCGAGCGATTCGCCTGCTGCGCGAGGCCGGCGTGCTTTTTGCCCCCGGCAAGGCCGCCAACGCCGGCGGCGTCGCCACCAGCGCGCTGGAGATGCAGCAAAACGCCTCGCGCGACTCCTGGAGCTTCGGCTACACCGAGCAGCGCCTGCGCGAGATCATGAGCAACATCCACGCCGACTGCCACGAAGCCGCCGCGCAATACGGCCATCCCGGCGACTACGTACTCGGCGCCAACATTGCCGGCTTCGACCGCGTGGCCGGCGCCATGCTCGCCCTGGGCGTGATCTGAGCCGGGTCGTGCCCGGCATTCTCGGAAACATGGCATTGACGCGCTTTTCGCCGATCGTGATACATTTCACAATTCAAGAAAAACAAAACGTAGATCGGGGGTGCCTTTGGCGTACCATTCCTACCCAGATTCCGCGCCCGACTCCCGGACGCCCGGCACCATCGAAAGGGTCGCCAGCCTGGCCGATCGCGACCTGCAGGAGATACTGGACGCCGTTCCGGATGCCATGGTGGTGGTCGATCAGGCCGGGCGCATCCGGCTGGCCAATCGCCAGGCCGAGGTAGTTTTCGGCTACAAACGGCAGGAGCTCACGGGCGAGCGAGTGGAGGTGCTTGTCCCCGAGCACCTCGTTGGCGACCACGCCGGCCAGCGAAGTCACTTTTTCGAGCAGCCTCAAGCTCGGCCGATGGGCGCGCGACCTGACCTGAAGGCGCGCCGCCGCGATGGCAGCGTGTTTCCCGTCGAGATCAATCTCAGTCCGTTGACATCCGACGAGGGGATGCTGGTCGTCGCCTCCATCCGCGATATCAGCGAGCGCCGCCGTATCGACGCCGAGCAGCGCTGGCAGGCGGAGTTTTCCAGCGGCATCATCAACAGCTTGCCGGGTATCTTCTACCTGGTGGACAAATCCGGTCACATGCGCCAATGGAATGCCAATCTGGAGACGGTGACCGGCTACTCGGCGGATGAACTCAGTGGCATGACGGCGTGGGAAATTCTTGATCCGTCCGAACATCAAAAGGCCAGGGAGGCGATAAGCACGGTCTTCGACAGCGGCGAGGCGTTGCTCAAGGCGCTTTTGCCGATCAAGGATGGCAGCCTCCGCAGCTATCATTTTCAGGGGCGCCGAATCATCCTGGGCGGTGAGGAGTTTATCGCCGGCCTGGGCATCGACATGACCGAGGTCCAGCGCACCGAGGCAGCGCTGGACTACCTCTCTGGCCTGCAGCGCACGCTGGTGGATGCCTCCAGGCGTTTCATCGACCTGGGTTCGGCGAACCTGGACGATGTCATCACCGACGTCCTCGCCCGTGTGGGCAGCTATTGCGAGGTTGACCGCAGCTATCTGTTCCGCTTCAGGGAAGCCCGGACGCTGATGGACAACACCCACGAGTGGTGTGCTCCCGCCATCCAGCCCCAGATCGACAATCTCCAGAATATTCCGATCTCGGCGGTGCCAAAGGTGGTGCAGACAATGGAGCAGCGAGACATCATGCATGTGCCGCGGGTTGCCGATCTGCCATCCGACTGGGACAAGGATCGCGCCATGTTCGAGTCAGAAGACGTTCAGTCGCTGGTTGTCGTGCCGATCGAGTTCAGCGGTGAGTTGCACGGTTTCGTGGGCTTTGACTCCGTACGCCGGGAGCGCGTCTGGGGCGAAGAGGAGGTCGGGCTGCTGGAAGTGCTGGCCGACCTGCTCGGCGCCGTGATCCAGCGCGAGCACAGTGCCCGCGCGCTGCGCGAGAGCGAGGCCGCGACTGCCGAGAGCGAGGCGAAATACCGCTCCGTGGTCGACAATATCCGCGAAGTGGTTTTTCAGGCCGATGCCGAGGGGCGCTGGACGTTTCTTAACCCGGCCTGGGAGGAGATCACCGGCTTTCGCGTCGACGAAAGTCTGGGCCAGCGCTGCCTCGAGTTCGTGCACCCGCAGGATCGTGCCGGCAGCGAACGCGAGTTCCGCCAGTTGATGGCCGGCCGGCAGTCTCTGGCGCAGTCGGAGGCGCGCTACCTGTCTCGCCAGGGTGATTTTCGCTGGTTCGAAGTCAACGTCCGGCCCACCTGTGACGAGGACGGCCGGATTGTCGGCACCGCCGGCACGCTGCGCGACATCACCGAGCAGCGCGAGGCCGAGCGAAAAATGCGGTACCTGGCCCACTACGACTCGGTCACCGGCCTGCCCAACCGTATCCTGGCGCTCGATCGCCTCGATCAGTGGCTCAAGGCATCCGGCCGCGCTGACGAGCAGGTCGCGGTGCTGTTTCTGGATCTGGATCACTTCAAGAAGGCCAACGATACCCTGGGCCATGAAGCCGGCGATCAGCTCCTGCGCGAGGCCGCTCAGCGCCTGCTCGCTGATGTGCGCGACGATGACACCGTGGCGCGATTCGGTGGCGATGAGTTCCTGATTGTGGCCGGCGGCCTGGAAGATGGCGCAGCGGCTCAGCCGGTGGCTGAAAAGCTGCTCAAGAGCTTTCGCGATCCTTTCCAGATCGAGGGCCGCGAGTTCATGCTGACTGCCAGCCTGGGCATTGCCATTGCGCCCGACGACGGCACCACATCACAGGAGCTGCTGCGCAATGCCGACATTGCCATGTACCGCTCCAAGGGCAAGGGGCGCAATACCTGCTGCTATTTCACCCCGGCGATGAACCACGATGTGGAACGGCGCCAGAGCGTGGAGGAGCAGCTACGCGGCGCGCTGGCACGAGACGAACTGCCGCTGGTCTACCAGCCCATCGTTGATCTCCACAATGGTGCCGTGGTCGGTGCCGAGGCCCTGTTGCGCTGGAACAATCCGGTTCTGGGGCAGGTCTCGCCGGACGAATTCATCCCCATCGCCGAGCAGTCCGGCCAGATTGATGCCATCGGCCGGCAGGTTCTCGAGCAGGCTCTCGAGCGAGCCGCGCGCTGGCGCACCCAACGCGATCCCGACTTCTGGGTCTCGGTGAATGTCTCGCCCCGGCAGTTCCGCGATCCGTGTCTTGTGGCAGGGGTGCAAGAGGCGCTTGACAGCAATGGCCTGCCCGGCCGGGCTCTGTATGTGGAAATCACCGAAAGCGTGTTGCTCGATGAGCGCGGCCAGGCGGGCGTCGCCCTGGCCGAGCTGAAAAAGCTTGGCGTCGGTATTGCGATGGACGACTTCGGCACCGGCTACGCCTCGCTCAGGTACCTGCGCCACTTCCCTTTCGACACGCTCAAGATCGACCGCAGCTTCGTCGGTGACATTACCGCTGACCCCGAAGACGCCGAGCTGGTCATTGCCTCGCTGTCACTGGCCCACAGCCTCAACCTTCAGGCGCTGGCCGAGGGCGTGGAATCCCGGGCCCAGCTTGACCTGCTGCGCCAGCACGGCTGCGAACTTGCCCAGGGCTATCTGTTTGCCAGGCCGCTCAGCGCCTCGGACCTGAGCGACTTTCCCGCCCGGATCGCGCTTGATCGCTGTTGCGACAACTGAGCCCGGCTGCCTTATTCCGTCGCCGGCGGTACGTCCGGGGCGAAGTCGAAGGAATCGTAGAACAGGCGCTCTTCTGGCACCCCGGCGGCGAGGAAAGCCGGGCGGGCGGCGTGAATCATGGCCGGCGGGCCGGACATGTAGACATCCCAGCCTGACAGGTCGGGATGGCGGCGCAGCGCCGCCTCATGCACGAAGCCGGTCTCGCCGGTCCAGTCTTCGTCGGGGTCGATGACAACGGGGGTGAAGTTCAGCGCCGGATGTCGGGACTGCCAGCGCTTGATCAGCCCGGTTGCGTACAGATCTTCGGCGCGGCCTGCGCCCCAGAACAGCTCGAGTGGTCGCTCGTCGCCGGCGTGTATCAACTCCTCGACCATGGCCTTCAGCGGCGCAAAGCCGGTGCCGCCGCCCACGAGCAGGGCCGGGCGTTCCGAGCTGCGGCGGAAGAAGAAGGTGCCCAGCGGGCCTTCCAGGCGCAGGATTTCCTTGAGCTGCATGGTGTGGAAGACATGGCCGGTAAAGCCGCCCCCGTCAACATATTTCACGTGCAGCTCGAGGAATTCCTTTTGCGAAGGTGGCGAGGCGATCGAGAAGGCGCGGCGCTTGCCTTCGGGCAGCAGGATATCGACGTACTGCCCGGACAGGAACTGCAGGCGCACGGCTTCGGGCAGCTTCAGGCGCAGACACTTCACCTCGTCGGTAAATTGCTCGATGGCTTCCACCCGCGCCGGCAGCATCCGCACCGGAATATCTTCGACCTGCTCGATCTCGCGCGCCTCGATGATCACGTCACCTTCGGCCACTGCCTGGCAGCTCAGCATTTGGCCTTCGTGCAGTTCCGCGTGGTCGAGCGCGGCCGGCGGGTTGTATGGATAGCTGATCTCGCCTTCTACCAGGCGGCACTTGCAGCTCGCGCAGGTGCCGTTGCGACAGGAGTAGGGCAGGACGATGCCCTGGCGCAGAGCTGCGGTCAGGATGGTTTCGCCGGCGCGCGCGCTGAACTCGCGCCCGGTCGAGGCAATGCGGATCTTGCTGTTGTGGGAAGCGGGCACTCTAAACGACTGCTGGTTTGCGGAAAACGCTACATGATGCCAGATTACAGGCGATTCGGCGGCATGACCCTGTGCGATAATTATCAGGATAGTCCCGACTGCCCCTGCACCGAACCCCGCCCGAGTGACGTGAGCGACTGGATACGATTGATCACGGCCGACGACCCGATCGAGGCCGGTTTTCTGCGCGGCTTGCTGGAATCGGCCGGCATCCGAGTTCAGTTGCGCAGCATGGAGCTGTGGACCGCAGCGGTGGAAATTTACTACTCCGAAGGCGCGCGCCCCTCTGTCTGGGTACACAAGCACGATCTGGGCCGGGCCAGACAGGTGCTCGAGCATCGCGACCAGCCTGGTGAGCGCCCGCCCTGGACCTGCCCCGACTGCGGCGAGCGCCTGGAAGGTCAGTTCACCACCTGCTGGCAATGCGGCCATGCCCGCGCAGCACGGCAATGATCGACCCCGTCATGCAGCCGCCGCCTTTTCGCACGCCCTGGCGCCTGATCTGGCGCCTGCCGCTGTTCATGCTGCATGCGCTCATCGGCCTGCCGCTGACCCTGCTGTGCTTTCTGCCGGGCATCAACCGCATTCCCGTGGCCGGCCTGCCGCTTCGGCAGCGAGCGCACCGCCGCTGGCAGCGCATTACTCTGCGCCTGTTCGGCGTGCGCATGCTCGTCGAAGGCCGGCTGCCGGACGGGCCGGCGCTGATCGTGGCCAACCACATAAGCTGGCTCGATATCGTGTTGCTGCAGTCGCTGTGGCCGATGTGGCTGGTAGCCAAGGCCGAGATCCGCGCCTGGCCGCTCATCGGCTGGCTGGCGCAGGCCGGCGGCACTCTGTTCATCGTGCGCGGCCGGCTCGAGTCGCGCCGTAAAATCATTCGCCGCATGGGCGCGCTGATGCGCCGCGGCGAGCGCGTGGGGATCTTCCCCGAGGGTGGCATTCGCCCCGAGCGCGGGGTGGGGCGTTTCCATGCCCCGCTGTTCGCACCGGCCATTCGCACGCGCATGCCGGTCGTTCCGGTGGCGATCCGTTACGAGCGCGAGCGTGACTTGCATGAGGAGTTCGTGTTCGGCCCCCGCGAAGGTTTTCTGCGCAATTTCTTCCGCCTGATGTCGGAGCCGCCGCTGACCGGGCGGGTGATGATCGGCGCGCCGATCCTGGATTACGATAGCGGTCGGCGCCGCCTGGCCGAGAAGGCCGGCGCCGTGGTCAAGGATTTTTATGACAATGCCTGAATCGTCTTCGTCCCGATTCGCCCCGCGCGGCCTGCTGGCCAGTCCGCACGTGCAGTCGATTCTCACCTCCGGCCCCTGGCGCCGGCGCAAGGTGAGAAAGTACGCCGGCGAGTACCTGGCCCGCTGTCACCAGCGCATCATTACCGCCAATGACGGTACGCGCCTGCTGGGGTTTGCCAGCCATGCCCCGGCCAGCCGGCGCGACGCGCTGGTGATTCTTCTTCACGGCTGGGAGGGCAGCGCCGACTCCAACTACCTGCTGTCGACCGCGGCAACGCTCGATCGTGCGGGCTTCGATACCTTTCGGCTCAATTTTCGCGACCACGGCGGGTCCCATCATCTCAACGAGGGCCTGTTCCACTCCTGCCTGCTCGATGAGGTGCTTGACGCCGTTGTTGCCTTGGCCGGCGAGTACGACGGCCCGGTGTTTCTGGCCGGCTTTTCCCTGGGCGGCAACTTTGCCCTGCGCATCGCCCGCAACGCGCCGGCGCGCGGGCTGGAAATCCGGCGGGCAATCGCCATCAGTCCGGTGATTCGGCCGCGCCACGTGCTCGACGCCATGGAGCGGGGACTGGCGATCTACGAGCGCTATTTCGTGCACAAGTGGCGCCGCTCGCTCAAGCACAAGCAATCGCTCTACCCCGAGCGGTACAATCTGCAGCCCTGGTTTCGGCTGCGTCGGGTGCGGGAACAGACCGCGTGGCTCATCGAGCGATACACCGACATGGCCGGCCTCGACGATTATCTTGAAGGCTACTCCGTGGCCGGGGACTATCTGGCCGGGCTTGAGACACCGACCCTGATCATTACCGCCGCGGACGACCCGATCATCCCGATCGAAGACTTCCGGTCGCTGCCCAAGCCGGCCGCGCTGGATATCGAGGTGTGCGAGCGTGGCGGCCACTGCGGCTTCCTGGCCAACTGGCGCCTGGAGAGCTGGATTGAACACAGAGTGACGAGTGAACTATGCAGATTGACGAAGAACTGATCCGGCAGGCCCGCGGCCTGTTCGAAAAGGGCGATTTCGCCGGCGCCGAGCGCGCCTATCGCGACCTGAGCGAACAGCTGCCTCAGGACAAGCGCATTGACGCCACCCTGATCATTGGTGCCTGCCAGCAGGCGCAGGGGCGCCACGACGATGCCCTGGCAACCATCGAACAGGCCGTGGCCCGGGACGACTCGCGCGCCGAATCCTGGTTTCAGCTCGGTCGCGCCCGGCGCCAGGCCGGCGACGAGAAGGGCGCGACCGAAGCGCTGGACAAGGCCATCGTGCTGAACCCCAATCACGCCCTGGCGCGCGTGGAGCTGGGGCATCAGGCCGTGGCGGCCGGCGACGGCGAGCGCGCCGAGTCCCATTACCGCACGGCTCTGCGCGCCCGGCCCGACTGCGTGCCGGCACTGGTCGGGCTGTCCCAGCGCCTGCTCGACGCCGGACACGTCGACCAGGCCTATGAATTGGCAACCCGGGCGGTGCAGATGCGTCCCGACAGCATCGAGGCGCAACTGGCCGCCGCACGCGTGTTCGAGCAGCGCGGCCACCCCGACTTTGCCGAACGCTGTCTCAACAACGCCCTGGCTGCCGCACCCGACAACGGGGAAATCCACCGTGCCCTGGCCCGCCTGCTGCTCGAGCGCGGTCGTCCCGAAGAGAGCCTGGCTGCAGCCGCCGAGGCGCGTCGCTGCGGCGCCGTCGATCACCGGCTTGCGCTGCTTGAAATTCAGGCGTTGCGCCGGCTCGGCTATCTGCCCGAGGCCCGGCGCCGGCTCGAGGCGCTGTCGCGCCAACAAATGCTTGATAGCGCCAGCCTGCTGGTGCTCGCCGAGCTTCGGCTGGCCGATGGCGATACTGCTGCGGCCCGGGAACTGCTCGAGCAGATCGAGGCCGACTGGCCCGAGGCCGCCAACCTGGTGCGCGCGCACCTGGCCGAGATGGAGGGCCGCCGGGAGCGTGCCGCCGAACTGGCGGCGCGGCTGCACGACGATTCAAACGCCCGTCTCAGGCGTCAGTCGCGGCTGCTGAGCGCGCGCCTGGCCCTGGCCGACGAAAGGCCTGCTGGCTGCATCGATGCCCTGCATCCCCTGTCGGCCGAAGGCGACGGTGATCCTTATCTGCGCTGGCTGCTGGCGCGCGCGCTCGATCAGACCGGTCAGTATGCCGAAGCCGGTGAACACCTCGCCGGGGCCGGCTGGCGTTCGCCGAGCCTGCTGCACGCGGCCGAAGAGGAGTTGCCCGAAGGGTTCCATGATGCCCTGGCCACCTTTCAGGCCACCGGCTGGCCGTCGCAGCCACCGGACGATGAGCGCCCACAGCCGGTCTTCATTCTGGGCTGGCCTGGCAGCGGCCGCGACCAGTTGCTGGCTGCCCTGGCCGAAGCCGACGGGGTCAACGTGCTCGACCGTGAGGGCGCGCTGCAGCGCCGCGAAGCACTGGGCCTGCCGGCCTGGCCGGACGATCTGTCGGGCATCGACGAGGGCCAGGTGCGGCTGGGACGCAAGCGCTACCTGCGCCGGGCCAGTCGTCATATCAATCACAAGCTCGAGCGCGTACTCGAGCCAATGTGGCTTTCGGTGTCGGCCCTGCCCGCCATAGCGCGCTATTTTCCCGGCAGCACCGTGGTGCTGGCCGATGCCGATGAGCGCGATCTCGAGCTGGACTGGCGTCTGGCCGGATTTCGCAGCATCGCGGACTTGCGCGCGCTGTGGCAGCGTGAGCAGATGGTTCTGGAAAATCTTCTGCAATACCTGCCGCTGGAGTTTCTGGTGTTCTCGCGCGCCGACCTCGAGCGCGACACCAGCGAGGTGGCTGCCGAACTCGCCGGATTATTCAAGCTGGCCGACCGCGCCGCGCTCGCCGGGGCCATCACGCGCCGGCTCGGGGCCCTGAAGCCGACCGGGCACTGGCGACATTACGGCGACCTGTTCGACGGCGGTGCGGCTGGCTGAGGCCGCCCGGGCCGGCTCGCAATGGCCATGATCGCGCGCGATAAATCCGCTAACATGGCGCCAGTTTTTCAGGGGGATCTTCCGCTGCGAACTGCTTTCCTGACACTGCTGGCGATTGTCACAACGCTTGTTGTGGCGGGCTGCTGCCCGAAAGACCAGGTCGATGAGCGCGGCTGGCCGAAGGAGCTGGTGCTGGGGCTGGTGCCGTCGCTGGAGGCCGAGGCGATGGTCGACAACCTCGATCCGCTGGCCGATTTTCTCAGCACAGAGCTGGGCGTGCCCGTGACCAGCTTCGTGCCGCAGGACTACACCGGCCTGGTCGAGGCGCTGGGCACCGGTCGGGCCGATATCGGCATGCTGCCGCCTTTCGCCGCCATGCTGGGCAAGCGCCGCTACGATATCGAAACCATCCTGATTTCCGTGCGCGACGGCGAGACCGGCTATCGCACCCAGTTCATGACCAACGACCCGTCGGTGTGCAACACCCCGCTGGTCGAAAACGAGGCGGGCTACCTGACCTGCCGCGCCGAGGTCAGCGTCCTGAAGGGCGAGACGGTGGCCTTCACCGACCCCAACAGCACCTCGGGCTACCTGTTTCCGTCGGTGTATCTGATGCAGCACGGTATCGATCCGCAAGAGGACGTCGACGGGCTGTTCGTGGGCGGCCACGACTCGGCCGCGCTGGCGGTTCGCGCCGGTGATGTGCGCTTTGCCGTGGCCTACGACGACGTGCGCCAGTTCGTCGAGCCCCAGTATCCCGATATCGGGCAGAAGGTGATCACCTTTGCCCACACCGAGATGATTCCCAACGACGGCGTGCAGGTGCGCCCGGGTCTGCCCGAGGATCTCGAAAAAGCCATCGGCGAGGCCTTCGTCAAGCTGGTCGAATCCCAGGCCAGCCTGCCGCGCGAGGAGCGGGTGTTATGGGTGCTCTACGAGATTGACGACTTCGTGCCGGCCACCGAGGGGCTCTACGACCCGGTGCGCGCGGCCTACGAACTGCTGCGCGAATGATCAGACAAGCGAGATGGGGAAGTACATGACCGAACAGCGCGGCCGCATCCGCTTTGCCGATGCCGGCGTGACCTATCCCAACGGCACCGTGGGAATGAAGAATCTGAACCTGGAAATCGAGCCGGGCGAGTTCGTGGTCATCGTCGGCTCCTCCGGCGCGGGCAAGTCGACCCTGCTGCGCGCGGTCAACGGCCTCAACCGGCTGACCGCCGGCCGCGTCGAGATTGACGGCCAGCCGGTGCCACAGCGCGAGGGTCGCGAACTGCGCGAGCTGCGCGCCGGCGTCGGCATGATTTTTCAGGATTTTCGCCTGGTCAAGCGCCTGAACGTGCTCTCCAACGTGCTCATCGGCCGCCTGGCCCACGTGCCCGGCTGGCGCGCCATGTTCAATCTCTGGCCGCCGCCCGACCGCGAGGTCGCGCTCGAGGCACTCGAGCGCGTGGGCATTCCCGAAAAGGCCTGGACCCGCGCCAGCGCCCTGTCGGGCGGCCAGCAGCAGCGCGTGGGCATCGCCCGGGCGCTGGCGCAGGAGCCGGCCATCATCCTGGCCGACGAGCCGGTCGCCTCGCTCGACCCGGTGACCACCCACCAGATCATGCGCGATCTGGTGCGCATCAACCGCGAGCTGGGCATCACTACCCTGGTCAACCTGCACTTTCTCGACCTGGCCCGCGAATACGGCCGGCGCATCATCGGCCTCAGACACGGCGAGCTGGTCTACGACGGCTCGGCGAAGGAAGTGAGGGATGAGGATTTCCGGGAGATTTACGGGAGGGAGTTTACGGAGGAGGACTTGTTGGAGGAGGGAGATTGATCGGAATGAATTTTCAAGCACCAAATCCCAATTTTCAAACAAGAACCAATGACCGAATGATCAATGTTCGAAACCGGTGGCAGCCGGCAACCGTGCGGCCTGGTGGTTTGAGTCATTGGTTCATTGATCGGTCGGTCCTTGTTTGCAAATTGATACTTGATCATTGGTCATTCCGAAATGCGGGCCTTGCCGGTGCTCCCTGAACGCCCCCGCCGCAACTGGCCCCTGATCATCGTCACGGCGGGCTTCCTCGCCACCATGACCTGGTGGTCGGCGGAAGGCATCGGGTTCTCGCTGGTTGACCTGATGTGCAACATCACCGGCGGCGGTCGGCTGCTGGCCGAGTCCTGGCCGCCGGACTTCAGCTATCTGCCGGTGCTGGTCGAGCCCTTTCTGGAGACGCTCAATATCGCCATCATCGGCACCGTGGTCGGCGGCATCCTGTCGGTGCCGGTGTCGGTGCTGGCCGCGCGCAATCTCACCCTGGGCCGGTTGATCTGGTTTGCCGACCGCAACTTCATGAATATCCTGCGCACGCTGCCCGACCTGTTCTGGGCCATGCTGTTTGCCGCCGCGGTGGGCTTCGGGCCGGTGGCCGGCGCGCTGGCGCTGTCGGTGTTCACCATCGCGGTGATCTCCAAGCTGTGGTCCGAGTCGCTGGAATCCATCGACATGGGCCTGCCCGAGGCGGTGCGCGCCGTCGGCGGCACCTGGCCGCAGATGCTCAAGTTCGGCGCCATTCCGCAGGCCATGCAGCACTACGTTTCCTACGCGCTGTATGCCTTCGAGCTCAACGTGCGCGCCTCGATGGTGCTGGGCCTGGTCGGCGCCGGTGGCATCGGCATGATTCTCGAGACCCAGCGCGCCAACTTCGAGTACGAGCGCGTTGCGCTGATCGTGCTGGTGGTGCTGGTGGCGGTGCTCATCATCGAGGAGATCTCCGAGGCCATCCGGAGGCGGCTGGCATGAGCGATCTCATGCCGCAGAATCAAAGGCGCGTTGGCGGCGCCACCTGGGCGACGTTCATCATCGGGGCGCTGTTTTTCTGGTCGATGTGGGCCATCGGCTTCTCGCCCGAGCGCCTGGGCAAGCTGCCCGCGCAGATGCTCGAGGTCCTCGGGTTTTTCTGGCCGGTCGACCTGGCCTACGGCTGGGACAAGGTGCTGCCGGCGATCGCCGAATCGATCCAGATCGCCTGGATCGGCACGATCATCGGGGCAATCTTCTCGCTGCCGCTGGCCCTGCTGGGCGCCAGAACGCTGTTTCCGAAATTTGCCCGGGTGGTCAAGCTGATCTCTGCGACCACGCGCGCCTTTCCCGAAATCCTGCTGGCGATCTATTTCGTGCCGATCGTCGGCCTGGGCCCCTTTGCCGGGGCGCTGGCGATCGGTATTTCCTCGATCGGCATGCTCACCAAGCTGGGTTCGGAGGTGGTCGATTCGATCGACTTCGGCCCAATCGAGGCGGTCGAGGCCGCCGGCGGCTCGCGCCTGCTGGCGCTTCGCTACGCCGTTTTGCCGCAGGTGCTGCCCGAAATCATCGCGCACTGGCTGTTTCGCTTCGAACTCAACATCCGCGCCTCGGCGATCCTGGGCGTGGTCGGCGCCGGCGGGGTCGGGGGCGTGTTGCTCAACACGCTCAGGTACCGCCACTTCGACAAGGCCGCGGCGGTGCTGGTGCTTACCATTCTCATCGTGCTGGCCATTGACATGGTGTCGGGGGAGATTCGGCGGCGGATTATCAGGGGTTGAAACACAGGGTTCAGGTTTCAGGTTTCAGGGTTCAGGGTTCAGGAACGGGAGGTGGAGGCTGGGAGCGAGTCGCCGACAGTCCTTTTGCCGTGCCTGCCGAAGCACCGAAAATTGGGGGTTCCGGTGTCCGGCCCCAAACCCGGAACCCGTTTCTTTCCTGAAACCTGAACCCTGAAACCTGGATTTGTTAGATCCGAAACGCCACCGCTTTCATGATTCCGGCCGTTAGCGCCATCAGCTTCTGCACCGGCGCGGGGAGGATGCGGGCGCCGTGGTCGAGGGCCATCTGGGCGTGACGGGCTTCGTCTTCCTTCATCTGCGCCACGATCGCGCGCGAGCGCTGATCGTGCGCCGGCAGGCGTTCGAGATGATCGTCCAGGTGGGCTTCGACCTGGCGCTCGGTGGCTTCCACGAAACCCAGGCTCCAGGGGTCACCGGCCAGGCCGGCCGCTGCGCCAATGGAATACGAGCCTGCATACCACAGCGGATTGAACAGGCTGGGGCGGCTGACCAGCTCTTCGAGTCGTTGGGCGCACCAGGCCAGATGGTCTTCTTCCTCCAGGGCGGCCTCGGCCATCTGCTCGCGCACTTCGGTGCTGCGGGCAGTGGCCGCCTGCCCGGCGTAGAGGGCCTGGGCGCAGACTTCTCCGGTATGGTTGATGCGCATCAGCCCGGCGGTCAGCCGACGCTCGTCATCGTCGAGTGGTGCGTCCTCCAGGCCCTCGGCCGGTGAGGGGCGGGTGCCGGTGGGTGGCGGACCGAAGGCGGCACGCAGGCCGCCGTCGAGCTGACCGAACAGATTGTCCAGAAATGAAAGTTCGCGCATGTGTCTGATTTATCTCGAGCGGATTGATATCCTTGAAATGCTACACCGTCTATACTCCCCAGCGGTTGGAAACAAGCCGCAAACAGAGGAAACTTCAACGTGCCGATGGTGTCCCTCTCTGCCGAGCGCAGAGTTCACAACAATAAAGCCTTTTTCATGCAATCTTTCGCAATGATCCTGATGTGCGGCTGGCTGGTCTGCCCCGCAGACGCCGCCGAATGGTCGGGCAAGGGCGAGCTTGGCCTGGTGATCGCCCGCGGCAACTCCAAGACCGAAACGCTCAATCTGGGCCTTGAGTTCGAGCGCAAGTCCGAGAAATGGCGCAACCGGCTGAGAATGACCGCGCTGCGCGCCGAAGACGAGGGCCAGCTCAACGCCGAGCGCTATACCCTGGGCTACAAGTCCGGCTACAACTTCAGCGAGAAATCCTACCTGTTCGGCGCCCTGCGCTACGATCAGGACGAGTTCTCCAGCTACGATTACCAGGCCAGTCTATCCGTTGGCTATGGTCGCCAGATACTCGACACTGACACCCACGAGCTGTCGATGGAAATCGGCCCGGGCGTGCGCCGTGCCAGGCCCGACGATCCGCTCGAGGACACCGAGACCAACGTCATCGGCCGGCTGTCGGGCGACTACGCCTGGACCATTTCCGAAACCGCCGCGCTGAGCAATACCCTGCTGGTCGAGGCCGGCAGCAACAATACCTTTGCCGAAAACGAACTGGCGCTGAACGTGGCCATCAACTCGCGTTTTGCCCTCAAGCTCTCCGGCGCGGTGCGGCACAATACCGACGTGGATCCCGGGGTCAAGAAGACTGACACCCTGACCACGGCCAACCTCGTCTACAGGTTCGGCGAACAGTGAGCTACTACCGTCATCACCTGTTTTTCTGCACCAACGAGCGGCCCGAAGGCGCCAAACGGCCTTCCTGCGGGCGCTGTGGTTCGGCCCGGTTGCGCGGCTACGTCAAATCGAGACTCAAGGATCTGGGGTTGGCCGGCGCCGGCGGCGCCCGCGCCAACACCACGAGCTGCCTCGATCGCTGCGAGGAGGGTCCCTGCCTGGTGGTCTATCCCGAGGGCGTGTGGTACACCTACATCGACGAATCCGATCTTGACGAGATCATCCAGTCACACCTGATCGAGGGCCGCCCTGTCGAGCGCCTGCTGCTGCCCGCCAGCCCGCCGGGGAACGGGTAGGCGGATATTGCAGCGCGCTGCAGGTTGCTGTAGAATTCCCGCTCTTTACTGCAACGTTCATATCAGCGAGCGAACCGCAATCATGAAAACCTACAGCGCCAGGGCAGAAGACGTGCGCCGCCAGTGGCACCTGATTGACGCCGACGGCAAGACGCTGGGCCGTCTGGCCACCGAAGTGGCCCGCCGTCTGCGCGGCAAGCACAAGCCGGAATTCACCCCGAACGTGGACACGGGCGATTACGTGGTCGTGATCAACGCCGAAAAGATCCATGTCACCGGCCGCAAGATGAGCGGCAAGGTGTATCACCGCCATACCGGCTATATCGGCAACATGAAATCGATCACTCTGGAAAAGCAGCTCGACAAGCGACCGGAGACGGTCATCGAGCTGGCGGTCAAGGGCATGATGCCGCGTGGCCCGCTGGGGCGTGCGATGTTCAAAAAGCTCAAGGTCTACGCCGGCGCCGAGCACCCGCATGCCGCCCAGCAGCCGCAGCCCTTGGAACTGTAACGATCAGGGAACTGAAATCCGGGAACTGAAATCCGGAAACTGAAACCAGGAACTGAAACAAAGAAATGGCTACCGAACAGTATTACGGCACCGGCCGACGCAAGACCTCCAGCGCACGCGTTTTTCTGCGTCGCGGCAACGGTCAGATCACCGTCAACCGCAAGCCGCTCGAAGAATTCTTCGGCCGCAAGACGGCCCAGATGATCGTCCGCCAGCCGCTCGAGCTGGCCGAACTGATGGAGCGCTTCGATGTCAACGTCACTGTCACCGGCGGCGGCACCACCGGCCAGGCCGGCGCCATTCGCCTGGGGCTCACGCGCGCCCTGATGGAATACGACGAGGAACTGCGCGGCCCGATGCGCAAGGCCGGCTTTTGCACCCGCGACGACCGCGCGGTCGAGCGCAAGAAGGTTGGCCTGCACAAGGCGCGTAAAGCAACTCAGTACTCGAAGCGTTAAGCTCGAGCCTGTCGATCTCCTGGGGGATCGTCTAGTGGTAGGACTACGGACTCTGACTCCGTCAGCGGGGGTTCGAATCCCTCTCCCCCAGCCAGATACGAAAGAGCCCGGCTTTGCCGGGTTTTTTCGTATCTGGCTGGGGGAGAGGGATCGATGCGCAGGCCGCGAAGCGGTCGGAGCAACCCGTAGCGGAGCGAAGGGCAAGCGCCGAAGGCGCGCAGTCCATCCCGTAAGCCCTGAGTGGATGCTCCCGTTGCCCGAGGCCCCTGGCCGGGTTTTTCGTTTATGGCTGGGGGAGAGGCTTGTAGGAGCGGCCTTAGCCGCGAATGAAGGCCGACCAGGCAACCATCCCGGGCCGTGCGGGATTCCAGCGAATTCGGGGCTGAAGCCCCTCCTACAATGGCGCCTTTGGCGGGGCTTTGGTCAGGGTTGTTGGGTTTGTAGGAGCGGCTTTAGCCGCGAATGAGGGTTGATCCGGCAACAATTCCAGGCCGATCTTGAAAGAAACCTGACACGGTTTGGAAACCGATTGCGTATATACCAATTGAGACGGCATGCCGCTCGTCCTCTGTTTTCCGGGTTGCGGCCTGAATGATCATGGGCTACACTCGCATCCGAGGGTCTGGGCAGCGTGCCGGGGACAGAATTCGCGGTTCCTGGCTTGAGGTAAAAAACTCGAACGAACCGGCCGGGGTCTCGAACAAGCTGCTTCAGATACAGACACATAAAGAGGAATGATGACCATGAACTTCAAAATGGACAGCCGCAAGGCGCTTCTTGCCGGTATTGCCCTCACGGCGTGCCTCGGCTTCGCATTCAACGCCCAGGCGCAGACCTGCACGGTGTCCAACTGGGCAAGCGCGACCGGCCTCAGTGACGCCGATGCTGGCACCCAGGGCGCGACGAACCGCCGCTACGGTGGTCCTTGCGGCCTGCAGGTCGATGTCGACGGCACGGTGCGGCACGTCACCGACGACACGCCGGCGACTGAAGCCAGCTACATTGCCCGCTTTTATGCGTTTCTCGATAATGCCGGCAGCAATCCCGTCTTGCTGTTTGCCGCCGACGACGGCACGGACGACCAGATCCAGGTCTGGTACAACGACCCGAGCGCTGGCGACCTGACCCTGCGGGTCTTCGACAACGGCGGTTCGCCGACCGACCTGACCGAAGCCGCAGTAGGCTCGGGCTGGCATTCGGTCGAGCTGGTCTGGGATGCCGCGGCCAGCTCCGATGTTCGCTTCAGCGTCGACGGCGCCGCGGATTTGACCGCCTCGCCTGACACCAGCGGAATCAGCATTGCCAATGCCCACCTGGGCAACGTCAATGGCGCCGCTGGTGCTGGCTCGATCGATTTCGACGACTTCGACTCGCGCAGAATGGATCGGCCGGGGCGTTTGATGGTTGGTGATGCTAACGACGATGGTGGAGTAAATGTCCTTGACGGGCTAGCGGTATTTAATGAGTCGGCTGGAACAGCCTTTGCGGCTGGCCAGCCTGACTGCAACGAAGACGGCCAAGTCAACGTGCTTGACGGGCTTTGCATCTTCGATATTTCCGCCAGTGGTCCCTAAGCAGTTGTTAGTCTAATAGAGAGCACTGGTCTCTTTAATGCCAGTATTTCTGACGCAAAAAATTACATAATCTTGTAACGGAGAAAAAGATGTACCCTCAAAACTATACTCAGGCATTCGGCAAGGGGATGAAAGCCTTTGGCGCTTCCATCGCCCTGATTCTGGCGTCTGCAGCCGCACAGGCTCAGGTTAGCTTCACGATATCCGATGAAGTCGTGCAACCAGGGCAATCTGTTACAGTCACTTGGACTTACAACGGTGACGGTAATGCTGCAGCCATTGAAGGGCGCTTCGACTTTGATCCGACTCATATTGACAACGTTGACTATTCGAACTGCATGGCCGGCTGGCAGGGTTCAAACTTCTTCTCACAATGCTTGGATCAAGGCGCCACTGGCGACAACGTCTTCTTCCAGTTGCTTGATACTGGAAGTAATCCACTTCCGAGCGGCAGTGGGACAGTCGTCTTCGATGTCAGCGCCACCGCGCCCGCGCCGCTAACCATTGATCTAACCTGGGATCCAACGAAGTTTGTAGTAGATGGCGCACCCACCGTGAGCTCAACTGATGGGTCTATCAACATTACTGCCGGCCCCCAATCCGAACTCGCCCTGACCCCGGACCCGATGGCCTTCGGTACGGTTGACCTCGGCCTTATGCCGGTGACCGACACCTTCACGGTTGAAAACATTGGCCAGGCCGATGCGAATATCTCGAGCGTTGCGCTGGCTGGCCCGGACGCGGAATTCACGATTGCCGCCGACAACTGCACAGGCCCGCTGGCTGCCGGCGCGACCTGCACGGTTGACATCCAGTTCAACGCCGCATCGAACGGCTCGTACTCGAACCAGCTCGACATCACCAGCGACGCCAACGTCAACCCGAATCCTTCGGCAGCCATCACCGGCTCCGCGGACTCGGTGGCCGACTTGAGCGTCAGCCCGGCCTTCGGCCCGGTTAACCTGGGCACGGTCGTAATCGGCTCGAGCGCCAGCACCAACGGCAGCATCAGCAACTCCGGTTCTGCCGCCGGCGACTTCTCCTGCACGCTCGCCGGTGATCCGGAAATCAGCGTGAGCCCGTCGCCGCTGAGCGGTACGGTGCCGGCCGGTGGTTCGGCAGACTTCACCATCTCTTGCGCGGTTCCCGACTCTGCCGTTGACGGTGACACCTACACCGCAACCCTGAGTTGCACGGGCGACAACAACTTCAGCGGCACGCACGACATCTCCTGCAGCGCCACTGCGTTCGTTGCCTTCCCCGTTCCGACCATGAACAAGTGGGGCATTGCGGTTCTGGCCCTGCTGATGGTCATGATCGGCGGTATCTCGGTGCGGATGTTCCGCTCCTGATCCGTTGATCGAATGGCTGCGGCGCCGCCGCAGCCTGGATAAGAAGACCGAAGCCGCCGGGTTCTGCCCGGCGGTTTTTTTCGTCTCCGGCATCCCTGGCCCGTGACCACCGACCCATGTTCGCCGACCCAAACGGGTTTAGAATCCACGCATGAGTCTGAAACGATTTCTGGAGCGACTGGGCTCCCTGTCTGAAATTCGCAGCATCGACTGGCTGCGCTATGTCGGCCTGTTGATCTGGTTCCTGACCGCGTTTCCGCTGATTCTTCTGCCCTGGCTGCTGCCCGAAAAACCCCCGGCCAGCGATGTATTTGGCTGGTGGTCGGCTGCGCTGCTGTTCTTGCTGGTGCTGTGGCATCCGATCATCGGCCGCCAGCGCACCGCGCCTTTCTGGCAGCGGGTGGTTGTCATGCTGGTGCTGTCGCTTTCGGCGTTCGGGGTCACCCACTTTACCCATACCGGGTTGGGTAGTCTCCTGGCGATGCTGGTTGCGGCTCTGCTGCCCTGGGTACTGCCGCTGGTTATCGGCGCCAGTTGGGTGATCTGCCTGGCACTGGCGTTCAGCGTCTGGATCATTTTCAGCCCGGAAGGCAGTTGGCTGCTGGTGCTGGTCTACCTGCTGATGAATCTGGGCCTGACGTCCTTTCCCTTCATCGCCTCGCTGCTGGCGCTCAAGCAGATGCAGGCGCGCGCCGAGCTGCGGCGCGTCAATTCCGAGCTGCTGGCTACGCAGTCGCTGCTGGCCGAAAACACGCGTATTGCCGAGCGCGTTCGTATTTCTCGCGAGCTGCACGATCTGATTGGCCACCACCTGACCGCCCTGACCCTGAATCTGGAGGTGGCCAGCCACACAACGCAGGGGAAGCCTCGTGAGCACGTTGATCAGGCGGCCTCGATCGCCCGTCTTTTGCTGGCCGACGTGCGCGAAGTAGTCAGCGACATGCGCCGCGATGACCGGGTGGATCTGCGACAGGCGCTGGACATGCTGTCGGCGGGTGTTCCGTACCTCAGCATTCATCTCGACATCCCGGCCGACCTGGCCTTGACGGATCCAAAACGCGCCCAGATTCTTCTGCGCTGCGCGCAGGAGCTCATCACAAACGCCGTTCGGCACGCACAGGCCCAAAACCTCTGGATAACGCTCTCGCAAGATAGCCAGGGCGTTGTTCTCAAGGCGCGTGACGACGGACAGGGCACGCCTCATCTGGTGCCCGGCAATGGCATCAGCGGAATGCGGGAACGTCTGCGCGAGCTGGGCGGGCGGCTGGATATCGCTACGCGTCCCGGCGCGGGGTTTCAGGTCAAGGCGTGGTTACCGATGGAGCAAGCGTCATGATTCGAGTCATGCTGGTCGACGACCAGACCCTGGTCAGGCAGGGCGTTCGCTCGCTGCTCGAGCTGGCCGAGGATATCGAGGTGGCGGGCGAGGCGGCCGATGGCCAGACCGCCATCGACCGCATTCCTGAAATTGCGCCCCAGGTGCTGCTGCTCGACATGCGAATGCCTGGCAAGACCGGCCTGGACGTGCTGGAAGAGCTCCAGAAAAGAGGAGAGCTGCCGCCGACGATCATTCTGACCACCTTTGATGACGACGATCTGCTGCTGGCTGGAATCAAGGCAGGGGCCAAGGGCTATCTGCTCAAGGACGTCGCGCTCGAGGAGCTGCTGTCTGCGGTAAGGGCCGTGGCCGAGGGCAAGACCCTGGTCAAGCCGGCCGTGACTGAGCGCCTCATGAAAGGGCTGGGGCAGTTGCGCACGGATTTCTCCAGCCTGTCCCAGCCCGACCCGCTGACCGAACGGGAAACCGAAATAATGCGTCTGATGGCCGGAGGCTATTCCAACAAGGAAATTGCCGGTGCGCTGAGCGTTGCCGAAGGCACGGTCAAGAATCACGTCTCCAACATCCTCTCAAAGATGGGAGTAAGGGACCGGACGCGAGCAGTGCTCAAGGCGCTGGAGGCCGGGCTGATCTGACCCCGGCGGGCTGTTACGTTGGTGAATGCCTGTCCTGCTAGAATCGGGTGTTTTCCACCGGAGTCCGAACAAGATGCCTCGTTACCTGACAGCGATTGTCGTTTCGCTACTGCTGGCTGCCTGCGGCGGCCAGGGCCCCTCGGAACCGGCCAGCGAGGATGCTGCCGCTGATTCGGCCTGGGCAAGCGACGGTTTCAGCGCAAGCGACGAGCCTGACGCTGCCACTGAGCCAGGCGATTTCGCGCTTCCGCACGTCCCGGGCGACGGCGTGAATATCGATCTTTTCGCTGAGCATGTCGCTACCTTGTCGGCCGACGAATTCGAAGGCCGTGCGCCGGCGACCGAGGGCGGCCGCAAGACCATCGACTACCTGGTGCGCCGGTTCAGCGAGATGGGCCTGGAGCCCGGCTACGGCGACAGTTATCTGCAGCCGGTGCCGATGATCGAGCTCAACAATGCCGAGCGCAGCGATCTGGTGGTCGATTTTGGCGATGCGCAGGTGACGTTCAGCTATCCTGAACAGATGGTGATCGGCTCGCGTCGTCCGGGCAGCGAAGCGCATGCGGTGAGCGGATCTGAAGTCGTTTTCGTCGGCTATGGCATCGTTGCGCCCGAGTACGACTGGAACGATTACGAAGGGCTGGATGTCGCCGGCAAGACGGTGGTTATCCTGGTCAATGATCCAGGCTTTGCCAGCGGCGACCGGTCGCGCTTCAACGGCCGTGCCATGACCTATTACGGCCGCTGGACCTACAAGTACGAAGAGGCCGCCCGCCAGGGCGCCGCTGCCGCGCTCATTGTCCATGAAACCGAACCAGCCAGCTATCCCTGGGAGGTGGTGATCAACTCCTGGTCCGGCGCCGAGTTCGTTCTGGCCGACGACGAGGACACTGCGCGCGTGGCCCTGGAAGGCTGGCTTTCGCTCGATGCCGCGCGCGAGCTGTTTGCCGATGCCGGCCTGGACTATGACGAGCAGAAGGCGCGCGCCGTTGAGCCGGGTTTCACCGCGGTGGCGCTGGACGCCAGGGCCACGGCCCGGGTGCGCAATGATGTCGAGCGTGGTCGTTCCTACAATGTGCTGGCGAAACTGCCGGGCAGCGAACGTCCAGGCGAGGCGGTGATCTACATGGCCCATTGGGACCATCTGGGCCGCAACCCGGAGCTGGAAGGCTCCGAGGGCATCTACAACGGCGCTATCGACAACGCCACCGGCACGGCCGGTCTGCTGGAACTGGCGCGGCTGAACAAGCAGGCGGGGGCGGCCGAGCGCAGCCAGCTATTCGCTGCCGTCACGCTCGAGGAATACGGTCTGCTGGGCTCAGCCCAGTACGCCGCCGACCCGGTTTTCGAACCCGACAAAACCGCTGCCGCAATCAACATGGACGCGCTGTCGGTCATCGGGCCGACCCATGATGTGGTCGTGATCGGCCAGGGCTCGTCGGAACTGGAGGACATTCTGACCGCCGCTGCCGAACGCCAGGGCCGCCACATCGTGCCCGAGCCCAGCCCGGAAGCCGGCTACTACTATCGCTCCGATCACTTCAACCTGGCCAAGATCGGTATTCCGGCGCTCTACGCCAAAGGCGGGATTGACCACCGCGAGAAGGGCCGCGAGTACGGCCTTGAACAGCAGGCCGAGTATCGCAATGAGCGCTACCACAAGCCCGCCGATACCTGGAGCGAGGATTGGGATCTGCGCGGCGTGGCCGAGGATCTCGAGCTGCTCTACACGGTAGGCCGCAAAGTTGCCGACAGCGAGCGCTGGCCGGAGTGGTACGAAGGCAACGAGTTCAGGGCCATTCGCGAATCATCCCAGCGCTGATTACTGGAATCACGGAAGACACGGAAAACACGCAAGAAAGAGCCGGGAGGGCGTTTTTCGGAAGATCCTGAGAGGGATCAGTTTCGAATTCATGTTGCCGGGAGTCAGTTCCCGTGTCGTCCGTGAATTCCGTGATTCCTCTTTTCCCAGGCTCGTCCTTTTTCTAGGCCCGCCCGACGTCGCTGTCCTGGGGCGAGTGCAGATACTCGCTCTCTTCGGCCGATTGCATGACCTGGTTGACCAGCTCTTCGACGCGCTCGCGCGCGGTCATCATGTCGTCGTCGGCGGCAATCGGCGCTTCGGGCTGGTGGGCATAAAGCCAGAAGTGAACGGCGCCGGCGATCAGCCCGTCGGCCAGGGCCCAGGGGTCGGCGTCGGGGTTCTGTTCAGCCAGGCGGTTGCCCAGATCGACCACGTTGTCGGCGGCCTCGTCGAACAGCATGTCGTCATCGTTGGACATCAGGGTTCCTTTGGTTTCCATTTCCGTCATCGATCGGCGAGGTTGCGCCGCTGCAGGTGCGCTGATGCGATCGCCTCGCCGGCCAGCTTCTCGCCCAGCTCGATGATTTCGGCAGCACGGTGAAATTCGTGCACAAAGCAGGTGTTTTTGGGAATGCTGACCATGATATCCGAGCTGAAGATGGCCATGTGGTGGCGGGCCATGGCTGCTTCCATGGTGTCGAGTGCGCGCATCATCACCGCCATCAGGCCGGGCCGGCCGTCTTCAGGCTCGTCATTGTCGTCATCGTCGCGCCGGCCGTGCATGAACTCCCGTATCTTTCTCAGCATGCCGGTGCTGTCCTCGTCCGACTCCCGCGGTGTCTCCAGCGGGGCCGGATGAACGGCTGGCCCGTTGACATCCACGACCACCACCAGGTCGTTGATTGCGCGCAGCGTCGGCGCAATCGGAACCGGATTGAGAATGCCGCCGTCGATCAGCGTTCGCCCGCGGTAGCGGTGAGGCGTGAATACCCCGGGGATCGCGATCGAGGCGCGAATGGCGTCATAGAGCGGGCCGCGGTCGAGCCAGACCTCGCGACCGCGGTCGAGGTCGACCGCCACGGCGGTGAAGTCCATGTCAAGGTCCTCGATCTCGTAGCGGCCGGTCAGCTCGATGAGCCTGTCAATGATCTTGCGCCCGCGAATCAGGCCGCCGCCGGAAAATGTCCAGTCCACCAGCGCCAGAACGTCGGACTGGGCCAGGCTGCAGACCCACTCTTCATAGGTGTCGAGGTGGCCGGCCGCATGAATGCCGCCGATCAGCGCGCCCATCGAGGAACCGGCAATATGCCTGATCCTGACGCCGGCTTGCTCGAGCGCGCGAATGGCGCCGATATGCGCCAGGCCGCGGGCGCCGCCGGCGCCGAGAACCAGCGAAACGCTCCGACCGGCAAGCGACTCTTTGGGGTTGTTCATTCGGCGGATTCTACATTCGTTCCGGGCTGTCCGTCTGCGGGAACGTCGAAGGCCTGGCGCACCCAGGCCAGATAGTGCTGATCGGTCGACACGATCTTACCCGGCGAGTCGGAGAGCTTGACCACCGGCTGGCCGTTGCACTCGGTCATCTTGATGACGATGTTGGCCGGCTTCACGCCGGTGTCGTGGGTCAGGTTGGTGCCGATGCCGAAAGACACGTTGATGCGATCGCGAAAGCGGTGCCAGATGTCGGCGGCCTTGGGGATGGTCAGCGAGTCGGAGAAGATCAGCCTGCGCGTCTTGGGGTCGACGCGGTTGTTGCGATAGTGCTCGATCATCGCCTCGCCCCATTCGAACGGATCGCCGGAGTCCTGGCGGGCGCCGTCGAAGAGCTTGCAGAAATACATGTCGAAATCGCGCAGAAACGCTTTCAGGCTGTAGGTGTCCGACAGGGCGATCCCGAGGTCGCCGCGATATTCGCGCGCCCACACCTCGAAGGCGAAACGCTGGGTTTCGGCCAGGCGCGGGCCCAGGGCCTGACAGGCCTGAATGAATTCGTGCGCCATCGTGCCGATGGGGATCAGGCCGTGCTCTTTGGCCAGGCGTACGTTGCTGGTGCCGCGAAAGCTTTCGGGGATCTCGCGTGCCAGGGCGGCAACCACCTCACTGTGCCAGGCGCCTGACAAGCGCCGGCGGGTGCCAAAATCCGAAAAAACGAACTCGTCGGGCTGGTCAAGCGCCTTGACCTGTTCGATCTTGGCTGTCAGGCGCTGGCGGCCCTCGTCGAGTTTGTGGTCGGGCCAGGTGTGGCGCGCATACAGCTCGCTGATGATGGCCAGCACCGGTACCTCGAACAGAATGGTATGCAGCCACGGCCCGCGGATCCGGATAGTGAGTTCGCCGGCTTCCTCGCCGATATGGACAAAGCGCGACTGCAGGTGGAACAGGCGCAGGAACTCGATGAAGTCGGGCTTGATGTAGCGCAGGCTGGAGAGGTAATCGAGCTCATCGGGGGCCAGCGTGAGGGTGCACAGATGCTCGATCTCGCGCTCCAGATCCCGGCGGATCGGGCGCAGATCGATACCTTCGCTGCGGCACTTGAACCGGTACTCGACCTCGGCGCCGGGAAACTGATGCAGAACGGCCTGCATCATCGAGTATTTGTAGATGTCGGTGTCGAGCAGGGACTTGATGATCATGCGGCCGCTTCCAGGTCGTCGCAGCTATCGATGAACTTCACCCCCACTTCGGCCAGGCTGGCCAGCGCCTGCTCGATGGTTTCATCAGCAATGCCGCGAGAGGCCGCGCGGTTGACGATGACCTCGAATCCGGCGTTTCTGAGCTGGTGAGCCGTTGCCTTGACGCAGTAGTCTGTAGCCAGCCCGCCGATCAGAACGTGGCTGACTTCGCGGGCTTTCAGCCACTCGATCACGCCGGTGCTCATGCGCTCGCCGATATCCTGATAGCAGGCGCCGTAGGGATGCATGTCCAGTTCCACGCCTTTCCAGACGAAGAAGTCGTAGTCGGCCGGTTTGGGCAGATCGGGCACGAGCTCGAATCCTTCCGTGCCCGGTACTGCATGCACCGGCCAGTGCTCGCGCGCATTGTCGTGGCCCACGCCGGGCCGGCCAATCTTGTCCTCATCGTCGGTCACCCACACGGCTTTCGGACTGTGAGCGTCTTTGGAGCCCAGCCGCCAGCCGGCAAATGCGGCCTGACGATTGAGCTCGGGGCCGATGCGATCACCGCCTTCGATCGGCAGTTCGTCGGGACACAGGGGGGTAAAAGTGCGCTGCGCATCTACATCAAAGCTGGCAACGTACTGTTTCTCGGGAAGTTTCATCGGGCCTTCCGTGGTTCAGGTCTCTGCCATGCTATATGCGGATGCCGCGCGCCCAAGCCAAGCCCGCGACCCCTCTCCGGCAAGCCATGCAAACCTTTGTGAAAGGTCGCAGTAGGTCGTCGTCAGTCGACGGCGCGGCTGGCCGCCGGGATGGTCTCGAATAACTGCTGCTGGCTGTCGTCGTAGTCAACGGGGCAGTCGATTACGTGCACGCCCTTGCGGTTCAGGCAGTCGTTGAGCAGCTCGGACAGTTGGGCGGTCGACTCGACCCGATAGCCCGAGGCGCCGTAGCTTTGTGCGTAGCGCACGAAGTCCGGGTTGCCGAAATCCAGGCCGTAGTCGGGCAGGCCCATGTCCTGCTGCTTCCACTTGATCATGCCGTAGGCATCGTCACGAAGAACCAGAACCACCAGATCGAGTTCGAGCCGCACCGCGGTTTCCAGCTCCTGAGAGTTCATCATGAAACCGCCGTCGCCGCAAACGGCGAGAATCTTGCGGTCCGGATGGACAAGGCGCGCGCCCATGGCCACCGGCAGGCCGGCGCCCATGGTTGCCAGGGCGTTGTCGAGCAGCAGGGTGTTGGGGCGCGTGGTGCGGTAGTCGCGGGCGAACCAGACCTTGTAGAGCCCGTTGTCGAGGCTGACGATGCCGTCCTCGGGCATGGCCCCGCGCACGGCGTGGACGACCTTGCGCGGATGGACCGGAAACCGGTTCAGATCGCCTCCGCTTTCGATGTCCTCGAGCAGGGCCGTGCGGACGCGCTGTGCAAACTCGAAATCCCAGTGTTGCTGCACCTCGAGCTTTTCGTCGATCTGCCAGATCGCGTTGGCAATGTCGCCGGTGACCTCGAGCTGCGGGAAGTAGACCGGGTCGACCTCGGCGCTGAAGAAGTTGACGTGAATGACGGTCCGGCGGCCCTCGCGCATGAAAAATGGCGGCTTCTCGACGACATCGTGGCCGATGTTGATGATGCAGTCGGCCTGATCGATTACGCGATGCGCATAGTCACCGTCCGACAGCGCGGCGGTGCCTATCCAGCGATCGGTTTCCCCGACCACGCCCTTGCCCATCTGCGTACTCACAAACGGAATGCCCGTGTGGTCGACGAGACGGCGCAGCATGCGCACCGTCATCTTGCGGTTGGCGCCGGCACCGATCAGAAGCAGCGGGTGGCGCGCTTTCTCGATTGCCGCCACGGCTGCGTCGACGGCCTTTTCCTCGGCCACGGGCCGGCGGTGATAGCTGGCCGCGAGCGGCTGCTCGTCGGTCTCTTCCTCGCAGATGTCCTCGGGCAGCTCCAGGTGCGTGGCGCCGGGGCGCTCTTCTGCGGCCAGTCGGAAGGCCTCGCGGACCCGCGAAGGGATGGTCTGGGCCGATACGATCTGCCGGGTATAGCGCGTGACCGGCCGCATCAGGTCGATCACATCGATGATCTGGAAATGACCCTGCTTGGAGGTCTTGATCGGCTTCTGACCGGTAATCATCACCATCGGCATGGCGCCCAGCTCGGCATACGCCGCCGGCGTGACCAGATTGGTCGCCCCCGGCCCCAGCGTGGACAGGCAGACGCCGGGTTTGCCCGTAAGGCGCCCGTAGCAGGCGGCCATGAAGCCCGCACCCTGTTCGTGGCGCGTAAGGATCAAGCGAATATTCGACTGCCTGAGCGCTTCGAGCAGGGCGATGTTTTCCTCGCCCGGGACGGTGAAGACATACTCGACGCCTTCGGATTCGAGACAGCGGACGAACAGTTGTGCAGCATTCATGATTTCATGGTGCCTCAATGGGAGTGAATGTGCCAGTGGGGGCGCTTCGCGCGCTGCGGCTTGGGCGAGGCTGGTGCCACCAAAGCACCCGGTGGCATCAGCCTCGCCCAGGCCGCAGCGCATGTGGAACGCCCCGAGTCACTCCAGCGACTGAATGAAGGCATCCGCCTCGGCGATGGCCTCGTTCATGGCCTCGATCAGCGCCTGGGTGTCGCTCTCGATGCCGTCGAGTTCGTTTCTCAGCGCCGAGATGGCGCGGGCGTTGAGATTGTGCTTGAGAAAAAGCACCTGATCCTGGAAGGACTGCAGTACCGGATCCATGGTTGTCTCGGCTCGCTCCATCGCCGCGATCATGCGCTGGTAGCGGCTTTGCGTTTCGTCAAGCAGCTTGCGTGAGCGGCGGCGCAGGTCGGCGCTTTGATACTCGTCGAGCTCGTCGGCCCACTCGTCGAAGAGATCTTCGGCCACGTCGCGGACTTTGTCGATGCGCTCGCGCACTTGTTCGGCGTCGGCCACGCTGCGTCTGTAGGCACCGTCGAGGCGGTCGTAGAGATCTTCCAGCTCGCCGCCGTCGAAGGCAACGGTGGCGCGGAATTGCTCGAGGGCCGAGGCGAACTGCTCTTTGGCCTCGCCCTGGCTGTCGCGTGCCGATTCGACTCGGCTCGACAGGATATCGCGCTTTTCCACGCCGAATGCTTCGAGCGTGCGGTACTTGACGGTTTGACACCCGGCCAGGACGGCAGCGGCGACAATCAGGAGCGCAGCGATTCTCGCCCGGGAGCCCGGGGCTGGAGTTCTTGTCAGGTTTCTGGTCGCAATCATGGCGGCCTCCAAAATGCTTGTTGGGACTCGCACAAGTATTACCACGAACGCTGCGCGGCTTTCAGGGCGGAGCGAGTGTTTCATTCAGCCGTCGCGCTGTATGGAGCTGCCGTGCGGCGCCTCGTCGTCGTGCCGGCGCCCGAGGACTCGCTGCACCTGGCGGGTCAGATCGTCGCCGACCAGGTACAGGATCGGAATCAGGCCCAGAGTGATGACCGTGGCGAACGCTATGCCGAAGGCCAGTGAGGTGGCCATCGGTATCACGATCTGCGCCTGCAGGCTGGTTTCGAAGAACACGATCGGCGCCAGGCCCAGAAAGGTGGTGGCCGAAGTCAGGATGATCGGCCGAAAACGCACGCGCGCGGCCTTGATGGCTGCGTCAATGCGCGACTGGCCTTCGCGGCGATGGCGGTTGACGAAGTCGACCAGGATGAGGCTGTCGTTGACCACCACGCCGGCCAGGGCAATGATGCCGAAAAAGCTGAGCATGCTGATCGGAATGCCCAGCAACCAGTGGCCGAAGATCGCGCCGACCATGCCGAAGGGGATCACCGACATGATCAACAGCGGCTGCAGATACGAGCGCAGCGGAATGGCGATCAGCGCATAGATCAGGAAGATGGCCAGGCCTGTTCCCATCAGCAGGTCGCTGGCGACTTCCTGCTGGCTGCGGGTGGCGCCCGAGAGGCGATAACTGACGGTCGGATAGCCGGCCAGGATTTCGGGCAGAAACCGTTCACGCAGCTCGCCGGTGATGCGCCCCGGTTCGGCCACTTCCTTGTCGACCCGGGCCGTCACGCTGATGGAGCGCTGGCGGTCGAAGCGGCGGATGACCGACGGGCTCTTGCCCACCTTGACATCGGCCACGGCGCCGAAGGGAACCTCCGCGCCGTCCGGCGTGCGGATGCGCATGGCCTCCAGGTAGCCCTCGGAGGTTCGCTGCTCGCGCGGGTAGCGCACCATCACGCGCACGTCGTCCTGGCCGCGCTGGATGCGCTGGACTTCCTCTCCGAAGAAGGCCTGGCGAACCTGACGCGCCAGGTCCTGCTGGCTCAGGCCCAGCACTTCGGCTTCGGGCTTGATTTCGAGCTGCAGCTCCTTGAGCCCGCCTTCGAAGGAATTACGTACGTCGTAGGTGCCTTCGTAGGCCTGCACCCGGCTTTCGAGCGCCGCCGCCGCGGCCTCGAGCTGTCCCAGATCGTTGCCGACAAGCTGGAAGGAAATGTCTGGCCCGCCGCCGCCCGGACCGCCGCCGGCGTTGCCGATGCGCAAGCCGCGTGCGCCCGGGATCTGGCCGACCGCATCGCGCCATTGGCGCTGCAGTTCGTTGATGGTCACCGGGCTGTCCTTGCGCTTGGCCAGCTCCACCAGCATGCCGCCTGACGTGTCGGAGCTCGACCAGGCGAACACGGTGCGCACGATTGGATCGTCCAGGCCGTACTTTTTCTGCAGCTTTCTGTCGGTGTTCTCGAGTTCCTCGGCCAGGTGGTCGAGGTTGGCGTGAGTCACATAGGCCGGCGTGCCTTCGTTCATTTCCAGATTGACCTGCATGAAGTCGCCGGCGAAATCCGGGAAGAACACGCGCGGGACGATTCCGCCGACGATCAGCCCGATCGAGAGGATGAGGACGGAGACGAACGAGGCCAGCGCGAGATAGCGGTTGCGCAGCAAGACGCCCAGCGTCGGCAGATAATAGCGATCGATGAAGCTGTAGAGGCCATCGGAGAAATTGCGCTGAAAGCGGATGAAGCGATTGCCGCTTTCGGGCTCGTGCTTGCTCACCCGCATGTGCGACAGGTGCGCCGGGAGAATCAGCTTGGACTCGATCAGCGACATGAACAGGCACAGCACCACAACCCAGCCGATGGCGGCAAAGAACTGCCCGGAAATGCCCGAGATCATCAGGATAGGCAGAAAGGCCGCGATGGTCGTCAGTACGCCGAAGGTGGCGGGGATGGCAACCTTGTAGACACCGTTGACCACGTTTTCCATCGAGTGGCCCTTTTCGCGAATTTCGGTGTAGGCCGACTCGCCGATGACGATGGCGTCGTCAACGACGATGCCCAGGACTATCAGGAAACCGAACAGGCTGATCAGGTTGATGGTCACGCCAAAGACCGGCAGCACCCACAGCGCGCCAAGAAAGGCAACCAGCAGGCCCACCATCACCCAGAAGGCCAGCTTCAGCCGCAAGAACAGTGCCAGAATCAGGAACACCAGCAGCGCGCCCACAAGCAGGTTCTTGCCCATCATCTCGAGGCGGCCGTGCAGGTAATAGGCGATGTCGGCCCACCAGTCGATGCTGATGCCCTCGGGCATGTTTTGCCGCTTTTCGGTGATGTAGTCGCGCACCTCATCGGACACCGCCAGCGCGCTCTGCTCGCCGACGCTGAGTACGCGGATGGCGGTAGCCGGCTGGCCGTTGTGGCGCGCGTAGCGGTCACGTTCGACAAATCCGTCGTTGATTTCGGCAATATCGCGCACCAGGATCTTCGAGCCGTCGGGGTTGCTGCGCACGACGATATCCTCGAAATCGCGGCCAACATAGGCCTGGCCGACGGTTCTCACCAGCACGTCGCCGCCGGCGGTTTCGATGCGACCGCCGGGCAGGTCCAGCGAGGATTGTCGAATGGCCCGGGCGACCTCACCCAGAGTCAGGTCGTAGGCGCGCAGCGTTTCTTCGCGCACCTCGATGCTGATCTCGTAGGGGCGGGCGCCGATCAGCTCGGCCCGCGAGACCGAGGGCAGGGCGATGATTTCGTCGCGAATCTCGCGCGCGGCTTCCTTGAGCGTGCGCTCTCCCACATCGCCAAAGACCGACACCCAGATGACTTCCTGGGTCCAGGTATTGCGCTGATAGATTGGTCGCTCGGTTTCGGCCGGAAAAGTCGAGATGGAGTCCACCCGGGTCTTGATCTCGTCGAGCACCTCGAGCACATCGTAGTCCTGATCGACTTCGACCTGAACGTTGCCCGAGCCCTCGCGTCCGGTGGCAACGATTTCCTTGACGCCATCGATGTCCTGGATCGCTTCCTCGATCTTGATCAGCACGCCCTGCTCGACGTCGCGCGGCGTGGCACCGCGATAGGGCACGGTGACGTTGACGTAGTTGGTCTCGATCTGCGGCTGGATTTCCTTGGTGATCGTGAATGCCGTGGCCACGCCGCCGGCCAGCAGACACAGCATCAGCAGGTTGGCCGCCACCGAATTGGCGGCGAACCAGGCAATGATGTTGCCGTACCAGTTGCGTTCGGCGCTCATCTGGTGTCCACCGTCTGTGTAGTCGCTTCCTGCGCCAGGCCTTGCGCCGTATCGTCCTGGTGTTCGTCCCGGGCCGGCAGAATGCGCAGTTCGGGTTCCTCCGGGTCGGGCTCGCGCACGTTGAGCCTGGTGCCCGGAATCGGCGCGGTGATGGCCGTGGTGATCACCCGCTCGCCCGGCTCGATGGAGTTGGTCAGGTAGACGCGCTGCGCTGTCGAGCGCACCACGTCGACGCTGCGGACTTCGAGGCGATTTTCCCGGTCGGCGATATACAGCCGGTCACCGTCGCGCAGTGCCTCGCGGGGCAGCGCGATCAGGCCGGCGGCCGAGCGGCCGCGAATTTTGGCCTGCACATAGGTGCCCATGGGCAGCGGCAAGTTGCGGTCGGCGCCCAGCAGGCCGTAGGGGTCTTCGATGCGGGCTACGGCATAGGTCAGACGCGTGGATCTTTCAACCACGCCCTCGGTACGAACGATCTCGCCGCTCCAGCTTCCGGGCTCGCCGCCGACGTTGGCAAAAAAGTGCACGCGAGGCGAGGGCTGGCCTTCCTTTCCGGGCCTGGGCAGATCGAGGAAGGCCAGGTCGCGGTTGGGCAGGGGCAGGCGTACCTCGGCGATGTCCACGGCGAAGGTTTCGCCCAGCGTGGTGCCGGGGCTGACGTACTGGCCGATGCCGACCGCGCGCGAGCGCACCATGCCGTCGTAGGGCAGGGAGATGCGGGTGCGTTCGAGATTGCGCCTGGCCCGCGCAACCGCCGCCTCGGCGGCCTGCACCGATGCCTGGGCCTGCTTCAGTTGCGGGATGCGCAGCACCAGGTCGGAGGGTTGGCGCCCGTTGCTGCCGTGCAGTTGCTGCCAGTCGCGGCGGGCCTGATCGGAGCGTGACTGTTCGTCCGACAGCCGGGCCCGCGCCGCGGCCAGCTCGGCCTGGGCCTGCTTGAGTGCCGTTTCGTAGTCGCTGGGATCGATTTCGACCAGTACTTCACCGGCGTGAAAGAAACCGCCGGCCACGAAAGCATCGGCGATATCGATCACCTTGCCGCCCACTTCGGGTACGAGCGTGGTTTCGGCGCGCGGTTCGACCGTGCCCTGCGCGTCGACGATGAAATGATCTCCTGCCTCCTCGGCAGCGATGGTGTCGACAAGCAACGCGGTTTCCGTCGGCTCGCGTTCGGGCGGTTCGGGCCGGTTGCTGGCCAGAATGACGACGATGAAGATCGAGGCAACGATCAGTGCCGGAGGCAATACGTATCGGACAAATTTTTTCATGTGTCTCGCGCGTCCCGGGTCGAGCTGGTAGGGCCTGTAGTTGTTTTGAGCGCCATCGTGCCACTGCAGCCGGGCGCCCGCACGTGCCAAAAGGCATGAATCCATGCCCTTGTGCGATGAGAATTCCGCCCGGCAGCGCCTTGACGGGGGCTATCGGGTAGACTATTCCGGTTTGGCAATGGTTTCATCGATGAATCATCAAGTTCATATCAAAACGCCTGAAGAAATCGAGGCGATGCGCGTTGCCGGTCAGCAGGCCGCCAGCGTTCTGACCCTGCTCCATGAGCACGTCCGCCCCGGCGTGACTACCAGCGAACTCGACCGCATCGCCCACGAATACATCGTCGGCGAGCTCGACGCGGTGCCGGCGCCGCTCAATTACAAGGGCTTTCCCAAGTCGATTTGCACTTCGGTCAATCATGTGGTCTGCCACGGCATTCCCGGAGACAAGAAGCTCAAAAACGGAGATATCCTCAATATCGACGTCACCGTCATCAAGGACGGCTGGCACGGCGATACCTCCAGAATGTTCTATGTCGGTGAACCATCAGTGAAGGCTCGCCGCATCTGCGAGGTGGCGCACGAGGCCATGGTCCGCGGCATTGCGGTCGTGCGGCCCGGTGCGACGCTGGGCGACATCGGCCATGTTATCCAGACCTATGCCGAGGGAGAGCGCTGTTCGGTGGTGCGCGAGTACTGTGGCCACGGCATCGGCCGCGGCTTCCACGAGGCGCCGCAGGTGCTGCACTACGGGCGTCCCGGCGAGGGCATGGTGCTCGAAGAGGGCATGACCTTTACCATCGAGCCGATGATCAACCTCGGGCGCCGCCACACCCGGCTGCTGCCCGATCAGTGGACCGTGATCACGCGCGACCGCAGCCTGACCGCGCAGTGGGAACACACACTGGCGGTCACCCAGGACGGCTACGACGTTCTCACGCAGTTGCCCGACGAGCCGCTGTGATCGAGCGATTGAGCGCAGTTCCGGCCACCCGTGACTGCCTCGATCTTGCAGCACTGGCCGGGCTCGACGCCCGACCCGGGGCGCTGAGCCGGGCGCTGGGCTTCGCGCGCGAGCGCGCCGATGCCGAGCTCCATCGTCAGTTCGAATCCGGGGCCGACATCCGCGATCTCGTCCAGGGCCGCGCCTGGGTTGTCGAGCAGCTTGTTCTGACCGCCTGGCAGCGCCTGGCGCCGGCCGGGGCCGGCATCGAGTTGTGCGCCGTCGGCGGGTTTGGCCGGGGCGAGCTGCACCCGCACTCTGATGTCGATCTGATGGTCCTTCTGGCCGACAGCGACGGCGTCGATGCGGCCGCCCTCGAGCAATTCGTGCAGGTGCTCTGGGATGCCGATCTTCACCCCGGGCAGAGCGTGCGCAGCGTCGAGGAATGCGTCGATCAGGCGCAGGCCGATGTCGCCGTGGCGACCAACCTGATGGAGTCGCGCCTGATGGCCGGCAGCGGCCGCCTTTACAAACAGATGCGCGAGCGTACCGACGCGCCCGCGCTGTGGCCCGCTGACGCATTTTTCTCGGCCAAGCTCGAGGAGCAGGATCGGCGCCACGAGCATTTCGAAGACACCGTCTACAATCTCGAGCCCAATCTCAAGGAAGGGCCGGGCGGCTTGCGCGATCTGCAGATGATTGCCTGGGTCACGCGCCGCCATTTTGGCACCTCCACGCTGCACGGCCTGGTCGAGCACGGTTTTCTGGGCGAACGCGAGCACGAAGACCTGGCCGCCGGCCGTGAACAGCTCTGGCGCCTGCGCTGGGCCTTGCACGAAAGCGCCGGTCGGGCCGAGGAACGGTTGCTGTTCGAGTACCAGCGCCGGCTGGCCGAGCGCTTCGGTTTCGGCGACTGCAGCGCCAGCAACGAGCCAGTCGAGCGCTTCATGCAGGGCTATTACCGCAACGCCATGCAGCTCGAGCGCCTCAACGAGCGGCTTTTGCAAAGCTTCGACGAGGAGTTGCTGGCCGGTCGCCGCCACCTGCCCTCGGCCGACATCGACGAGTCCTTCCGCATTCACCACGGCTACCTGGAACTGAAGGATCCGCACGCGCTGGTTCAGCACCCGGAGTTGATCATGCGCATGTTCCTGGTGCTGGCCGATCATCCCCAGGTGCGCGGTGTGCGCGCCACGACGATTCGGCTGGTTCGCGAGCACCTGTACCTGATCGACGAGGACTACCGGCACAACCCGCAAATCCTTGACTGCCTGCTGGCGCTGCTGCGACGCGATCGCCTCGTGCACAGCCAGCTTGCGCGCATGAATCGCTACGGCGTGCTGGCTGCGCTGCTGCCCGAGTTCGCTCAGATCACCGGGCGGATGCAGTTCGATCTGTTCCACGCCTATACGGTCGATCAACACACACTGTTCGTGATTCGCAACCTCAGGCGCTTCGCCTGCGCCCGGCATCCTGACCGTTTCACCCACGCCATCGAGGTGTTCAAGCGTATCGAGCGACCGGAAGTGCTCTATCTGGCCGCGCTGTTTCACGATATTGCCAAGGGCTGCGGCGGCGACCACTCCGAGCTGGGGGCCGAGGATGCCCGCCGCTTTGTCGACCGGCTCGACATGCCCGGGGCCGATCGCGACCTGGTGGTCTGGCTGGTGCGTGAACACCTTGTGATGTCGCGCACCAGCCAGCGTGAGGATATTTCCGACCCGGAGGTCGTCAACGCCTTCGCCGGCAAGGTCGGCGATCAGCGCCACCTCGATCATCTGTTCGTGCTCACCGTGGCCGATATCGCCGCCACCAGTCCGCGGCTGTGGAACTCCTGGAAGGACAGCCTGCTGTGGGAGCTTTACAAGGCGACCAGCGAAGCTTTGGGTCGCGGCCTGGAGCACCCGGTCGATCGCCGGGCCAGCATCGATTCCACGCGCGCGCAGGCAATGGCCGCGCTGCGTGAACTCTGCCACGGCGAAGCGCCGGTCAAGACCTGCTGGCGCCACCTGCCGGAGCGCGCCTTCCTGCGCCTGGATGCTGCACAGCTTGCCTGGACGACGCGTGTCGTGCTGGCCGGCGTTGAACCGCCGCTGGTGGCTTTCCGCCGCCCTCAGGACAAGGGGATCAGCGAAATCTTCGTGCATGCCCACGATTTCGCCGGTCTGTTTGCGGTGGTCGCGCGCGAACTCGACCGCATGCGGCTCAACGTTCTGGCCGCGCGCGTGATTACCACCACCGACGGCAAGAGCTGGGACATCTTTCAGGTCATGGACGCCCACAGCCAGCCGCTCAACGACTCCGATGCCGGGCGGCTCGAGCGCTCGCTCGTCGGTCAGCTTGCCGCGCGCGAAGTCCGGCCCCTGCCGCCCAGGCCCGTGCCGCGCCGGCTCAAGCCCTTCATGGGTCGTTCGGAAATCACGCTGTCGGAACGCAACGGTCTGACCGACCTCGAAATCGCCGCCACCGACCGTCCCGGCCTGCTGTCGGCCATCGCCGAAGCTCTGGTCGTGTGTGGCCTCAGACTGCACGACGCTCGCGTGGCCACCTTCGGCCAGCGCGTCGAAGACGTGTTCACCATCACCGACGCCGATGGCCGGCCGCTTGACCGTGAAGCCTGCCAGGCGCTTGAATCCGAGCTGCGGGAGCGGTTGGACGTTTGAAGTGATCAGGAAGACAAGGGTTCAGGTTTCAGGGTTCAGGAAAAGAAGGGTGCGGGTTTCAGGAAACCAGAGGCTGCGCTATCCTGCTGTCGAATCCCTGAACCCTGAATTTGGATGCTGAACGATTTGGACAAACTCAAACTGGCCATCGAAGCCGCCTGGGACCGGCGTGACCACCTCTCGCCGGAGGCCGACGATCATGAACTTCGCGGGCAGATCGATCGCTGCCTGCAGGGTCTGGAGAGCGGCGAGCTGCGGGTGGCCGAGCCGGATGGTGACGGTGGCTGGCAGGTCAATAGCTGGCTCAAGCAGGCCATTCTGTTGCACTTTCGAATCACGCCCAATCGCGTGATGGAAGGCGGCGCGAGCCGCTATTTCGACAAGGTCGATCTGCGCTTCGCCGACGAAATGGATACGCCCGAGCTCTGTGGCGCGCGGGTCGTGCCGACGGCAACCGTGCGCCGCGGTGCGCATATCGGCAACGATGTCGTGCTCATGCCCAGCTACGTCAATATCGGCGCCTTCGTCGGTGCAGGAAGCATGATCGACACCTGGGCAACCGTGGGCTCGTGCGCACAAATTGGCGCGGGCGTGCATATCTCCGGCGGGGCCGGCATCGGCGGGGTGCTCGAGCCGCTGCAGGCCAACCCCACCATCATCGAAGACGGATGCTTTGTCGGCGCGCGCTCGGAAGTGGTCGAGGGCGTGGTCGTCGAAAAGGGCGCCGTCATCGGCATGGGCGTGTTTCTGGGCCAGTCGACGCGAATCTACAACCGCGAGACCGGCGAGGTGATGACCGGGCGCGTGCCCGCCGGCTCGGTGGTGGTCGCCGGCAGCCTGCCGGCCGGCGACGGCAGCCACAGCCTGTATGCAGCCATCATCGTCAAGCAGGTCGACGACAGGACCCGCTCGCGCACCTCGGTCAACGAGCTTCTGCGCAGCGTCTGACTCGTCGATTTCAAATTCCCTGGCCCGGTTTCCGGGCCGTTTGCGCACGCATGGACAGGACCACGAATGGAACCTGCCGGAATGCGTATCCCCATCCTTGTCGCGGCGCTCGGCGCCTTGTTGCTTGTTCCCGTCGCCCGGGCGGCCGAGATCTGTGCCGCCTCGAGCGCCGGCCTGGAGTTTGCCCTGGCGGCCGCCGCCGGCAACGGCGAATCAGATACCATCCGGCTGACCACCGGCACCTTCGATACCCCGCCGGGCGGTTTCGAGTATGTCGCGGCTGCGACCGAGAGTTTTGATCTGACAATCTCCGGCGGCTGGAGCGAATTCTTCGGCAACGACTGCGGCCAGCAGCTCGAGGGGCCGGCCAATACCGCGCTCAACGGCCAACTCACCGATCGGGTCCTGTTGATCAAGCTCGCCGACAGTGGAAATTTCACGGTCTCGCGTGTGCGATTCATCAACGGCTTCGCCGCAAACGCCGCGCGCGGCGGTGCCCTGTCCATACGCGCCGATTCCGGGTATGGCGGCACCGTGCGAATCGAGCGCAATCAGTTCTTCAACAACGAGGCCCGGCTGGGTGGCGCGGTCGAGTCCGCAATCACGGGTTCGGGCGCGGTCCAGATGCATGTGGTCAACAACCTGTTTCGCCTCAACCGCGCCCGCGAGACCGGCGGGGCCATGGACATGTCGTTCACCGGTGGCGATGCCGGGCCTTTTCTCGCCCGGCTGACCTTCGTCAACAATACCGTGGTCAACAACTTTTCCGATGAAACGGGAGTCGCGCAGATTGGCGGTGTCCAGTTGCTTGGCAACGTGCCGTCGAAGTACATCGTCAACAACAACTTCTGGGGAAATGACGGTTACGATTTCCGGATCTTCGGCGAACCGACCTTTGTTCTCCGGAACAACAACTACGAGAGCGCGATTTTCGGGCCGACGAGCGACGAGGGCGGCAATATCAGCGTCGAGCCCGACTACGAGAGTTGTCAGGGTTTTCTGTGCTTCAGCGGCGTGCCGCTGCCGGACTCGGCGCTGCATGACGCGGGCCTGACGGAGGCCACGATTTCGCCCTGGTCGCCCGGCCTTGTCGACTACCGTGGGCTGCCGCGCGTCAACGAGGCGTCGGTCGATATCGGCGCCTTCGAGTCGCACTCGCGCCTGTTCTCCGATCGGTTCGAACCATGAGTGCCGGACTGTGGAAGTGGTCGGCAGCCGCTGTCCTGCTCATTGTGGTGTCGATCGCACCCAATGCCCATGCCGCGCTGTTCTGCGTCGATACCGAAAATGAACTGACCGGCGCGCTGACACTGTCGATGATCAACGGCCAGCAAAACGAAATTCGCCTGGTCAGTGGCAGCTACAGCATGCCCGATGGCTGGCAGAACCCGAGTGCCAGTGCGTTTCCTCAGGCACTGAAGCTTTCTGGCGGCTGGAATGGCGACTGCAGCACGCGCATGACAGTCAACCCGGCCTCGACCACGATTCAAGGCCAGTCCAGCAGCAACGCGCGCTGGATCTTCAGCGCTCGGGCATCGGTCATCATCGACGGTCTCGGATTTGTACAGACGGCCGGACTCGTGCTCAGCGCGCCTAATGACTGCACGCCATTCGGCCAGGAGTTCATCATTCGGCGCGTGCGGATCAGCAACAGCGTCTCGGGTATTGGTCAATGGTCGTCGCTGACTGCCTTTGCATCGTGCCATGATGTTCGAATCGAGAACAGTCTGATCGTGGGTGGTGCGCTTGACGGCATGGAGATCCAGTGCTTTAACGACGCGGCAGGCAGCTACCGCCTGGTCAACAACACCGTGCGGGACCATGCCGGGCTTGACTTCGTGGCGGCGTATGATTCGGCAAGCTGCGGCGGAAACCAGTTGGGGGCCGATTCCATGTTCAACAACGTCTTCGGAAGCATGCAACTGGATGCGAATACGCCGCGCGCATACAACAACATCTACTCGTCACTTTCGAGCACCGGTGGCGGCGGGTTCTTCGCCGGATCCTCGAACAATCTGGCTGTCGATCCACAGCTCGATCCGGCCACGTACCGGCCGGTCGAGCCCGGTTCCCCGGCGATCAATTCCGGCGCCACAAACGTACCCGGCGGCCTGCCAGCGGCGGATATCGCCGGCGACCCGCGCGTGGTGGGCGGCATTCCGGATCGAGGCGCCTACGAATCCTCGGTGGTCCCGCCGGGCCCGTTCGTGCTCACCGTCACGAGCAACGCCAACAGCGGTGCCGGGTCACTGCGCGAGCTGATCGGCCAGGCGAATGCCAGCCCGGGACTCAATCTGATCCAGTTCGACATCCCCGGTGGGTGCCCGCGAATCATCACGCTGGCGTTGCCGCTGCCGGATCTGACCGAGAACGTGATCATCAACGGCTTCAGCCAGTCCGGCTCGGTCTGGAACACGCTGGACTTCGGCAACAACGCCAAGCTGTGCATCGGTATCGTCGGCTCGCAGTTGGTCGACGTGCCTTATGCGCTGCGCGTTCCGGCGAACTCGTCGGCCACGCTCAAGGTGCGGGGTATCGGATTCGGTGGTTTCGATGACGGCGGCGGTCTGTTCGGCGAGGCCGCGATCTTTCTCCAGGGCGGCAGCGGCCACGAGATTCAGGGCAACCAGTTCGGTGGGCCGTTCCACGCCACCACCCTGGCCGGCAGCAGCGAGGGCATTCGCTTGATGAACAACGCGACCTCGGCGCTGATCGGCGGGTCCAGCCCGGCCAATCGCAACACGATTTCCGGTTCCTCGTTTGCCGGCGTGCAGGTGATCGGCTCGGCCAGCGGCGGTCACCAGATCATCAACAACTACATCGGCACCAATCCGGCCGGCCTGTCTGCCGTTGGCAATCTCGACGGCATCCGGCTGGTGCAGAGCGCCGACAACGACGTACTCGACAATCTGGTCTCGGGCAATGCGCGCGATGGTGTGGTGATCGCCGGTGAGCAGGCGGCGTCGAACCTGATTGCCGGCAATCGCATCGGGGGCGGCGCGGCGGGTTCTTCCTGTGCGGCGTGCCGCCCCTGCCGGCCTGCCCGCCGACGATGACCAACCGCAAGGGCATTTTCATCGACAGCGGTGCGAGCAACAACACCATCGGCGCCGGCGGCCCCCAGGGGGCTCCCAACCAGATCCGGTTCAGCACCCAGCACGGAATTCGCATCCTGTCGGGCACGCGCAATCGCCTGTTGAGCAACGCGCTGTGGGACAACGGCTCGGCGTCCTCAGAATACGAAATCGACCTCGGTTCGTTCGGCTTCGACCCCATCGATGCCGACTGCGGCGCGGTCGCCGACGGCAAGGCCAACCGCGGCCAGAACCGGCCGGTGATCCAGTCGGCCCGGACCGGCGCTACCGACCAGTCGCTCGTCTTCGATGGCGAATTGAGCTCCTGCACGCACGACGGCGGCTTTTCGTCGGTCTATCGCATCCAGCTTTTCGCGAGCGATGCCTGCGACGGCAACGGGGCCGGCCCCGGCCAGTATTTCCTCGGCGACGTCAACGTCGTCATGGCCGGCCCCGTGCAGACCGACGCGACCGTGGCGTTCAGCGCCGAGCTCGAGCACCCCTGGCTGAATCTTGCGGGGCTGCATCTGACCGCGACGGCCACGGATCTGACAGGCAACACCTCCGAGTTCTCTGACTGCGTGCCGATCACCGACGATCGCCTGTTCTCGGACCGATTCGAGCAGTAGCGTGACCGCTTGTGCTCGGGTTTTCCCCGGCGTACCCTTGGGAGACCGCACAGTCCGGGAGACGGATCGTGGCCGAGTCCACGCAGACGCAGGGGGCAATCAGCGAATTGCTGGATTCCGGCGTATCCGGCACGCGCGATTCGTTCGACGAAGTTTTCGCGCTCGTCTACGACGAACTCAAGCGTCTGGCCCGCCACCAGCTTGCGGCCGGCTGGCGGCAGCAGACCCTGGACACGACCGGCCTGGTCCACGAAGCCTACCTCCGGCTGGTCGGCTCCGCCGATCTTTCCCTCCGCCATCGCGGCTACTTCTTCGGCGCTGCCGCCCGCGCCATGCGCCGCGTGCTGGTGGATGCGGCCCGACGGCGTCAGAGCCTAAAGCGCGGAGGCGGGGAGCGCGACCGTACCCTGGACGAGTCGATTCTGTCGGTGGACGGCTTTGCCGCCGAGTTGATCGGGCTCGACGCCGCGCTGGAGCGGCTGGCGGTGTCATTTCCGCGCCAGGCAGATGTGGTCGAGTGCCGGTTCTTCGGCGGCCTGACCATCGAAGAGACCGCCGAGGCGCTCGAGTTGTCGCGCCGCACAGTGATTCGCGACTGGGAGCTCGCGCGGGCCTGGCTATACCGCGAGCTGGAAAGCGATGATCGAGGCCGTCCGACCGATGAAGATTGCCCCCGACCGCCTGGCTGACCTGTTCGAGACGCTGCGCTCGCAGCGGCCCGGCGAGCGTCGCGCGCGACTCGGGGCAATGCGCCGGGAGAGTCCGGCGCTGGCCGACCAGCTCGAATCCTTGCTCGAAGCGCATGACTCCGCCGGTGGATTCCTGGAGTCGCTTGATACCGCTCGCGCATCCGATCTGCTCGACCAGGACGACAAGCTGGCGATGCCCGAGCGCGCCGGGCCGTTCCGACTGGTGCGTGAGATCGGGCGCGGGGGGCTGGGCGTGGTCTACCTCGGCGAGCGCTCGGACGGCACCTTCCAACAGCAGGTGGCCGTCAAGCTGATCAAGCGCGGCATGGATTCCGACAGTATCGTGCAGCGGTTCGAGGCCGAACGCCGGATCCTCGCCTCGCTCGAGCACCCCGCCATCAGCCGCATTCTCGACGGCGGCGTACTGGCCGACGCCCGCCCCTGGTTCGCCATGGAGCTGATCAGGGGCTTGTCGATCACTACCTGGTGCGAGCGCGAGGGGCTGGGTTTGCGAGCGCGTCTGGAGCTTTTCGAAAACGTCTGCCGGGCGGTGCAGTTTGCGCATGCGCGCCTGGTCGTGCATCGCGATCTCAAGCCCGCCAACATTCATGTCGCCGAAGACGGCGCGGTCAAGCTGCTGGACTTCGGCATCGCCAAGCTGCTCGACGAGTCCGAAGAAGGGGCGACGGCGCTGACCGTCGCCGGGATGCGCGCCATGACGCGCGACTACGCCGCGCCCGAGCAGATTCGGGGCGAACCCGTCAGCGCGGCGACTGACGTCCACGCGCTCGGCGTTGTCCTGTATGAACTCCTTACCGGCCGGCACCCCTTCCGGCAATCCGGTCAGGCGCATGTCGAGCTGAGCCGGGCCATCTGCGAGACCGAGCCCGAACTGCCGTCAACCGCTCTGGCCCGGCTCGGAAGGGATTCCGGCCGCGCCCTGCGCGGCGACATCGATGCCATCGTCATGAAGGCCATGGCCAAGCGGCCCGAGCAGCGATACGGCTCGGCCGAGGCCATGGCCGAGGACCTGCGACGCCACCTCGACGACCTGCCGATCCGGGCCAGGCACATGACCGCCGGATACCGGGTGGCGCGTTTCCTCAGGCGTCATCGGTGGGGGGTGTCGGCAACTGCGGCGGTGATCGTGGCCATGGCGGCCGGTTTGGTGATCGCCGCCTGGCAGGCGCAAGAGGCTCGCGAACAGGCGGCCAGGGCGATTGCAGAATCTCAACGCGCCGAGCAGGTCAGCAGCTTTCTTGCCGAACTGTTCGGGGTCAATGACCCCGATATCAATCGCGGGGAAAGGATCACTGCCCGGCAACTGCTCGAGCGCGGTGTCGAACGGATCGATAGCGAGCTGGACGGGCAACCCGCGCTGCAGGCCGAGATGGCCGGCCTGATCGGTGGCATCCACCTGCGACTGGGAGAATACGACCGCGCCGAGCTGTTGATTGACCGGGCTCTGACCCTGGCCGATCCTGATGAAGACCGGCTTGCCACAATAAAATGGCTGCGTCTGCGTGGCCTGGTTGATCAAAGGCAGGGCGAGTACGAACAAGCGCTGCAATGGTATGACAAGGCCGAATCAAAGCTGAGGCCGAACGACGATCCAGTGCTATCGATCGGCTTGCATTCCGATCGGGCCTCCACACAAATGGAACAAGGCAACCCGGTTGCGGGCGGGCAGAGTTTTCGCTGGGTCATCGAAAGAATGGAGGCGGAGCTGGGGCCCGATGCGGTGGAACTGGCCGCCGTGCTCAACAACTATGGCTACCTGTTATGGAAACAGCTGGACCGAGATGGAGAGGCGGGCCCGGTGTTCGAACGGGCTCTGCAGCTGTCCCTGAAGCATCACGGCGAGATCCACTCCTTGACGGCTGCCATTTCCAACCAACTGGGTTGGTATCTCTCGGAGCAGGGCGAGTTCGATCGGGCCGAGGCCATGCTGAGCCGTAATCTGGAAGTCAAAGCGCTGCTATGGGGGGATGACAGCGAGCGCTACGCGAATACCCTGGTGGCCTACGGAAACTTCGAATCGGACCGCGGCCGGCCTGAAGCGGCGATCGAAGCCTACGAGAAAGGCTATGAAATCTATCTGGCGCGTCGCGGACCGGATCACATCCTCTCCTCGTATCCCCTGCACAATATCAGTCTGCGATACTACGAAATGGGCGATTTTGCGCGCGCCCTGGACTACGCCGATCGGTGCCTTCAGATCCGGCGCCGCGCCCTGGACGACGGGCATATCCTGATATCGAGCGCTCAGCACGCACGAGGCCGCGCGCTGGCCAGGCTGGGGCGCTACCGTGACGCACGCCTGGCCCTGGCCCGGGCGCTCCATATTCGCCAGGCCAGGTTATCGGACGGTCACCGGCAAACGCAGGAAACCAGGCTGGAGCTGTTATTGGTCGACATTGCCCTGGACGGGGTCGAACAGCACACGGCCATGGCAAAGCGGCTGTTGGCCGGCCTTGAGCAGAACAGCGCCGCGCGGAATGAAGCGTCCGAGCGACTGCGGGCAGCCGGGGTCAGCCTTGATTAAGTGGGCCCTGGGCGAATTGTGAGACCGTCAGTATGGCAAGGGTCAGCCGGTTCGGACTCGCCGCTCGCCGATGAACACGTAGTAGAGCAGCGGCACGAGCATCACGGTCATCAGCGTCGAGATCGCCAGGCCGAAGATCAGCGAGATGGCCAGGCCGTTGAAGATCGGGTCGGGCAGGATGAAGGCCGCGCCCACCATTGCCGACACGGCCGTGAGTGCGATCGGCTTGAGTCTGACCGCTGCTGCCTTGCTGACGGCATTGTCAAGCGTCACGCCTTCGTCGAGCAACTGGCGGATGAAGACCACCAGCAAAATGGAGTTGCGCACGATGATGCCTGCCAGCGCGATCATGCCGATCATGCTGGTGGCCGTGAACTCGTGGCCGAGGAGAGCGTGGCCGGGCAGGATGCCGATCAGCGTCAGAGGAATCGGCGCCATGACGATGAGCGGAATCAGGTAGGCGCGAAACTGCGCGACCAGCAGCAGGAAGATGGCGAACACGCCCACCGCGTAGGCGGTACCCATGTCGCGGAAGGTCTCGTAGGTGATCTGCCATTCGCCGTCCCACTTCAGCGCCGGGCTGCCCGGCCATTCGGGTGCGTTGATCCAGTACTGGGTGGGCGCATCGTCGCGGTCGAAAAGTCGGGCGGCCATGGCGAACATGCCGTACAGCGGGGAGTCGATGCGCCCGGCCATGTCGGCGGTCACGTAGATGACCGGCAGCAGATCCTTGTGCTGAATGATGCCCGGCCACGACGACGGCTCGATATGGGCTACATCGGCAATGCGCACCATCTGACCATCGCGGGTGGTCACCGGAAGCGACAGCAGCGCGGCCGGCTGAGCCTTGGCGCCCTCGTCGAGCATCACCCGGATGGGCACGGCGTACTTGGCGCCGGGCTCGCGCAGATAGCCGACGTTACGCTCACCCAGGGCCAGCGCCAGCGCGTCGACGACCTGGCTCTGGGTCAGCCCCAGGGTGGCGGCGCGATGGCGGTCGACGATGACCTGCCAGCGCTCGGTCGGCGCGGTGATCGTGGTGTCGATGTCGACCAGGCCGTCGATGCGGCTCATGTCCTCGGCGAGCTCGCGCGCGAGTTTTTCGCGCGCGGCCTGAGTGGGGCCGTAGACTTCAGCGACCACCGGTGCAAGCACCGGCGGGCCGGGCGGGACTTCGACAATCTTCACGGCCGCGCCGAAGCGCTCGCCGATGGCGGTCAGCGGCGCGCGCAGGGCGCTGGCGATGTCGTGCGATTGCTCGTCGCGCTCGTCGACCAGATTGACCTGCAGATCACCCTGCCACGACTCGCGGCGCAGATAGTACTGGCGCACCAGGCCGTTGAAGTTGATCGGCGCCGAGGTGCCGGCATAAGCCTGCCAGTTGGCCACTGAGTCGACGGTGGACAGATACTCGCCCATGGCCAGGAGCACGCGCAGGGTCTCTTCCATGGGCGTGTTTTCAGGCATGTCGATGACGATCTGCACTTCCGATTTGTCGTCGAAGGGCAGCATTTTCAGAACCACCGCCTGGAAGACCGGCAGCAGAGCAACCAGCAGGGTCAGCCCGACCACGCCGCCGGTCAACAGCCAGCGATTGCGGCGCGCGTGCCGGTCGGCGCCGAGAAAAGGCGTGAACAGGCCGGTGAAAAAGCGCTGCAGGCGTGGATTGATGCCCTCGCTGGAGCTCTCACCGTCACCGCTGGCCTCGCCGCGCTCGGGGCGCAGCAGGCGCACGGCCAGCCAGGGGGCAAGCACGAAGGCAATGACCAGCGACAGCAGCATGCCGGCCGAGGCATTGATCGGGATGGGGCCCATGTAGGGGCCCATCAGGCCGGTGACGAAGGCCATCGGCAAGAGTGCGGCAATGACCGTGAGCGTGGCCATGATGGTCGGCGTGCCAACCTCATCGACGGCCACCGGCACGACGTCGCGAACCGGCGGCCGCGACACGCTGATGCGCCGGTGCACGTTCTCGACAACGACAATGGCATCGTCGACGAGAATGCCGATCGAAAAGATCAGGGCGAACAGCGAGACGCGGTTGAGCGTGAAGCCCCAGGCCCAGGAGAACACCAGAGTCAGCAGCAGCGTGACGAGCACCGATACGCCCACGATCAGGGCCTGGCGCCAGCCCATCGTGGCCATGACCAGCAGGATCACCGAGATGGTCGCCGAGATCAGGTCGCGGATCAGCGAGCGCGCCTTGTCGGTGGCCGTCTCGCCGTAGTTGCGTGTCATCAGCACTTCGGTGTTGTCGGGAATGACCCCGCCGCGCAGTATCTCGATGCGCTGGCTGACGGCATCGGCAATATCGATGGCGTTTTCGCCCGGTTTCTTCGCCACCGCCAGGGTCACGGCCGGGTAGACGCCGCCGGGCCTGCCCTCGCTGCCCGGGCCAAACCCGAGCATCACGCTCTGGTCGGGCACGCTCTGGCCGCGCTGCACATCGGCTATGTCGCCCAGGCGCACGGCCGTGCCGCCGTGCTGGCCGACAACCAGTTCACGCACGTCCTCGACATGCTCGAGCAGGCTGCCAGGCTGAACCGGAATCGAGACGCCATCGCGCACGATACGCGCCTCGCCGGCCGCGCTGTTGGCGGCAGCCACGGCCTGGCGGATGGCATCCAGGCTCAAGTTGTAGCCGGCCAGGCGAGCCGGGTCGAAAATCACCTCGACGCGGTCGGGCAGGCCGCCGATGGTGTACACATCGCGGGTGCCGGCCACGCGCTTGAGCGCCACCTCCAGGGTGTGGGCCAGGCGGGTGAGATCCTGACCGGTCTGACGGCCGTCGGGGTCGTAGAGCGTCAGGCTGACAATCGGCACATCGTCGATGCCCTTGGGTTTGACCACCGGCTGGCCGGCGCCCAGATCGGCCGGAAACCAGTCCTGGTTGGAGTAGACCTTGTTGTAGAGACGCACCAGGGCGTCCTGGCGCGGAATACCGACTTCGAACTCGACGGTGATCACCGCCATGCCCTGGCGAGTGGTCGAATAGACGTGCTTGACGCCCGAAATCTCGTCGAAGATCTGCTCGCCGGGGTTGGTGATCAGATGCTCGACTTCGCGCGCGCTTGCGCCGGGGAAGGGCACGAACACGTCGGCCATGGTGACGTCGATCTGCGGCTCTTCCTCCTTGGGCGTGATCACGACTGCCAGCAGGCCCGCGATAATGGCCACGACCGCCAGCAGCGGCGTCAGGCGCGAGTCCTGGAAAGCGCGGGCAATGCGCCCGGACAGGCCGAGGGTCGGCTGCTTTTCGCTCATTGCTGGGCCTTTGTGGCGAACACGGCCTCGGGGTCGAGCGCAACCTCTTCACCTTCTACGAGACCGGAGAGCACTTCGAGGCGGTCACCCTCGCGGGTGCCGATACGCACTTGGCGAAGTCTCGGCGCTCCGGAATCGCTGCGTACGTACACGGCGCGCAGTTCGCTGCGGCGCAGCAGGCTTTCGGCCGGAATCCACAGCGCCTCGCGCTGCGCGACGGGCAGCATCACGCGCACGAGCTGACCGGGATAGACGTCCATCTGTCCGTTTTCGAAGGTAATGCGAACATTCACACCGTGGCTTGCTGCGTCGGCGAAAGGGAAGCGCGTGATGCCCTCGATTGACATTTCGCGGCCGTTGTCGAGCAGGATGCGGAAGTCGCTTTCGGCATCCACAAGCCCGATGTAGCGCTGTGGTACCGAGACCACCACGCGCAGGGGGTCGAGGGCGAAGCCGCTGAGCAGCGGCTGGCCCGGTTGTACGGACTCGCCGAGTTCGACATGGCGCGCGGTCAGAACGCCGCCATAGGGGGCGGTGATGCGCGTGTAATCGAGCTGCTCGCGGGCTTCCGCAACACCGCTGCGGGCGCGACTTGCCTGCGCCCGGGCGGCGCTGAGCGCGTTGCGCGCCTCGTCCAGATCCGATTGGGACGCCACCCCGCGCTCGGCCAGGGGCTGAATTCTCTGGTAGCGCTGCCGGGCGTCATCCAGGCGGGCTTCGGCTTCATCGAGGGCGGCTTCGGCCTGCTGCATTCGGGCGCGCTGTTCGGTGTCCTCGAGTCGGGCGATCAGGGCGCCGGATTCGACAATGTCGTCGACGTCGAAGGGCAGTTCCACGATTCGGCCGGCGGTCTGTGCCGACACGGTGCTTTCCTGCACGGCTTCGACCACGCCGTCGAGCCGGACCGAGTCGGCGAGGCTGGCTCGCTCGACCGTGGCCCATTGCGCAGCGTCGGCCTGGCCCGCCAGGGCAATGGCTGCGGCAGCCAGAAGAAGAAGTCGGGTGTACATTTCATTCCCCGGAATCAATGGACAGAAAGTATATTAGCATAACGCAATATAATGGCATCAGTTTCGAAATCAAGCCGACCCTGGCATGACAACAGCAGCAGGGTACACTGGCCGTCATGGACACTGCGGTTGATCGACCCATGCTCAATGCCGTCACTCGCGAGCAGCGCGAAGCGCGCGAGCGCGAGCTCTCGCCGCTGGCTACACGGTCCGCAGCCAGTCGCGGGCGCGAAATCGAAGAGGCGCCTGATCCCTACCGCACCGCCTTCGAGCGCGACCGCGACCGGATCCTGCACTCGAAAGCCTTCCGCCGGCTCAAGCACAAGACTCAGGTTTTCATCAATCCGGAAGGCGACCACTTCGTCACGCGCATGACCCATACCCTGCAGGTCACGCAGGTGGCGCGTGCCCTGGCGGCCGCACTCGGCCTCAACGAGACCCTTACCGAAGCCATCTGTCTGGCCCACGACTGCGGCCACACGCCGTTTGGCCATACCGGCGAAGCCGCGCTGTCGGACTACGTCGGCGAAGGCGAATGGCTGCATTCCGAGCAGGGCGTTCGCATTTTTCGCGTGCTCGAGCCGCGAAATCTGAGCCGGGAAGTGCTCGACGGCATTCGCGCGCACACCTGGCGGGTCAAGCCGCCGCCGCACACGGCAGAGGGCTGGGCCTGCCGCTTTGCCGACCGGATTGCCTATCTCAACCACGATCTTCACGACGCCTTGCGCGCTGGCGTCATCGACGCATCGGACGTGCCGGCTGATGTGATCGAGGTTCTGGGCCCGCTCGAGGGGCGTAGCTGGGTCAACGTGATGGTCGAGGCGGTGATCGACGAGTCGATTCGCCGCGGCAAGGTCGCGATGCGTGCCGACGTGCTTCAGGCCATGCGGGGCTTTCGCGAGTTCATGTTCGAGCGCGTCTACCTGCGGCCCGAGGCAGTGGCGCAAAACGAGCGTGCCCGCGCCGTCATCCACCAACTGGTCGACTATCTGCTCGCCCATCCCGAGCGCATACCCGAAAGCTACTGCATAGCCGATGACGATCGACTCACTCAGGTACTCGATTTCGTCGCCGGCATGACCGATCGCTACGCGCTCAATCTGCACGACCAGTTGTTTCGTCCGCGCGGGCTGGTGTAATCCCCGTGCCGGCGCATGGGCAGCGAATCTATCTGGCCTACGGCTCCAACCTGCACCCTGATCGACTCGAAGCACGGGTCGGCCCGGTGCAGTTGCTCGGCGTCGTTCGGCTGCCAGGCTGGTGCCTTCGATTCGAAAAGCGCGGCGGCGACGGTTCGGCCAAGGCCAATCTGCACGCTGCGCCGGGTGCCGAACAGGCCGCCTGGGCAGCCGCCTTCTCGCTACGCCCCGACCAGGTCGGCAGGCTCGATGTGTTCGAAGGCTGTGGGAGCGGTTACGAGTCGTTGCCCGTGACGATCTCGCTGGCTGAGGAGCGAATCGAGGCATTCACCTATCTGGCCCCCTCCCAGTGGATCAGTCGCAACCTGCTGCCGTTCGATTGGTATCTCGAACTGATCGTGCATGGCGCACGGTATCACCACATCGATGCGTCGTTCGTTGAGCGTATCGCGGCGCATCCCGACCGCGAGGATCCGGATCATCGACGCGCGAGACGGGAGTTGCAGGGCCTGAATCTGCCCCTGGCAGCGCGATACAAAAGTTGATGCAGATCAAATATTTGATTGAATCCCGCAGTTGCCGTCTGTTAAGGTGGAGTTAATATCGAGCTTCTGTAGCGCGTTCGAACCGGGACAAGGAAGGGGTTCGTTCGCAGGAGTGCGCCTGCTTCATGCAAGCGCCCTGTGCCTGGATTCTCCTGATCCGATCGGGTTTCTGCGTAGCTATCGAAGTTGATCCACCGATTCACGATCGAGGGATGGAAACATGCACAAATCAGTCTGGTTGAAACTACCCGCATGCCTGGCCATGGTCTTCATGCTGTCCGTTGCCAGCGCTTCGGAAGGACGAAGCGAAGCCGAAATGCTCAAGGAGCAAATCGATCGCATGCAGCAACAACTTCTCGAAATGCAGCGCCAGCTCGACGAACTGCGAGCCGAGCGCGACGAAGAAGAACACAAGCGCGAGCAGATGGAGTCGCGCCTGGCCGACGTCGAGGACGCCGGCGCCGATGAAGAGCAGGTCAGGGAAATCGCGGCCAGCACGTACGAGGACAAGAAGTCGAACCAAATCCACGTCGGTGGCGCCGTTCGTTTTCAGTACAAGTACGAAGACTATTCCAAGCCAACCAAGCGTCAGGATGGGGTCTTCGAAATGGACACCATCCGCCTGAACTTCGATGGCAGCATCGGCGATATCCTGCTATCGGCCGAATACCGGCACTACAACTACATGGACGTCGTCCACCATGCCTGGCTTGGCTATGACTTCACCGATTCACTTCAGGGCCAGGTGGGCGTCAACCAGGTGCCCTTTGGCGTGACGCCCTACAATTCCCACAGCTTCTTCTTCAGCTCCAACTACTATCTGGGCCTTGAGGATGACTATGACTTTGGCCTCAAGCTGATCTATGACGAAGGGCCGCTGAACCTCCAGGGCGCTTTCTATTCCAATGATGAGCACGGCCGCGGCGGTCCCGGTGGCGCAGAAAGCTACTCCTACAACATTGTCGGCGCGCGTGCGCCAGGTGAAGGAACGTTTGCCGGCCCGACGCGCGGCGCCTTCGACAACAACATATTCAACGCTCGTGCAGCCTATACCTTCGGCTACGACACGGATTACTCCACGGAAATCGGCATCTCCGGTCAGTATGGTGGCGTGGTCGATGAGACGGGCAGAAGCACCGGGAATCAGCAGGCTTTTGCCGCGCATCTGGTGGGCAACTACGGCCCGTGGAACCTGCAGCTCCAGGCGACCAAGTACGAATACGATATGGATGACGGTACCGAGCGCATGGCCGTGGGTGCCTATGCCTTCTACGACACCATCGCCTCCGAGGCCACCACCTACACGGGCAACGTGGCCTACAGTCTGCCGGTCAGCTGGGGGCCGATTTCGAATCTGACCTTCTACAACGACCACTCGATTGTCACCGACAAGTCGGCCAATCTCGCCGATACCTGGATGAACGTGACCGGCGTGGCGGTAACGGCAGGCGGCCTGTATACCTATATCGACCTCATCCTTGCCGAGAATCAGCCGTTTATCGGCGGAACGATGGACTCAACTACCAAACCCGGAACAAACACGCGGTTCAATATCAACTTTGGCTACTACTTCTGATTGCAGTGGCCCGGCCAGACCCGATGCCAGTCACACAGCGAACAGCACGCTGACGGCATCGGGTTTTTCTGCAATGAGAGTTTCATCGAACAGGGAGAATGATTCATGAGCGAGTTTGACGATAAGAACAAGACGCCGGAAGAAATAGAACGAATCGAAGAGGTCTACAACACCGACTACGAAGTTGGCCAGGATAACGTTGAAGCGATGGGGATGGATATTCATCACCCGGTTTTCGTCGTTACTGCAACCCTGATGGTTCTGTTCGTGATCCTGTCGCTGATCTTTCCTGATGCCGCCAATACGCATCTGACCAACACCCGAAACGGTATACAAAGCACTTTTGACTGGCTGTTTCTGACGGCCGGGAATATCTTCGTGCTGTTCTGTCTTGCACTGATCCTGCTGCCGGTTGGCAAGATTCGGCTTGGTGGTCAGGATGCAAAGCCCGAGTTCAGCTACCTGTCCTGGTTCGCAATGCTGTTCGCAGCCGGCATGGGCATCGGGCTGATGTACTTCGGCGTGGCTGAGCCCGTCAGCTACTTCACCAGCGCACCAGGCGGAGGGCCGCTTAACATCGGTCCGGGCAACGCCCATGCGTCTTTGGGTGCGACCATGTATCACTGGGGCCTGCACCCCTGGGCCATTTACGGCGTGCTTGCCCTGTCGCTGGCATTTTTCAGCTACAACAAGGGCCTGCCACTGACCGTACGCTCGGCCTTCTATCCGCTTCTGGGCGAGCGGGTCTGGGGCTGGTTCGGTCATGTCATCGATACCCTGGCGGTGCTGGCCACTCTGTTCGGTCTTGCTACCTCGCTGGGGTTGGGCGCCCAGCAGGCGGCCAGCGGGCTGTCATTTCTGTTCGATATCGACGGCGGCCTGATGACTCAGATCGCGATCATTTTCGGCGTGACGGTCATTGCCCTCATATCGGTTGTTCGCGGCATCCACGGCGGCGTTCGTGTACTCAGCAACACCAACATGTTCATTGCCGCAGGCCTGTTGCTGTTCACCATTCTGGCGGGCGGCTTGATGGCTTTCCTGTCCAACGTGGGAACAACCGCCTGGGGCTACGTGCAGTATTTCCTGCCCCTGAGCAACCCCGTCGGTCGGGAGGACTCCGGCTTCTATCACGGCTGGACCATCTTCTACTGGGCCTGGTGGATTTCCTGGTCGCCTTTTGTCGGCATGTTCATTGCCCGCGTCTCGCGCGGCCGCACGGTGCGCGAGTTCATGACGGCCGTTCTGGTCGTGCCGATGATCGTGACCGTGATCTGGATGACCGCCTTCGGCGGCGCCGGCATCGATCAGGTCAAGGCAGGCGTTGGTGAACTCACCGCTGGCGTCAGCGACTCCTCCCTGGCCCTGTTCCATATGCTGGCCGAGCTGCCGATGACGATGGTCACTTCCATCCTTGGCATCGTGCTGGTTCTGGTGTTCTTCATCACCTCATCGGATTCCGGTTCACTGGTGATCGACAGCATCACTGCCGGCGGTAAGCTGGATGCCCCGGTGCCGCAGCGCATTTTCTGGGCCGTCATCGAAGGCGTCGTCGCCGGCGTGCTGCTGGCCGTGGGTGGCGAGGCGGCGCTCACTGCGCTGCAGTCCGGCGCAGTCAGCATGGGCCTGCCCTTCGTGATCGTGCTGCTTGCCATGTGCGTGAGCCTGGCCAAGGGACTCAATCACGAGCTCACCATGATCAGGCTTGGCCGAGCTTGACGCCGCGCGGTACGAAACGGCAGCAACAACAACAAGAAAGGGCCCCGCTACCGAAAGCTGCGGGGCTTCTTTTTTTGCCGGGATTGCCAAAGGGCGGACCGCTCGCTACGATAAGCGTCATTGCGGGCGTCGTATAATGGCATTACCCGAGCTTCCCAAGCTCGTGACGAGGGTTCGATTCCCTTCGCCCGCTCCATCTTTTTCGTCCCGGCTTGTGGCCTTCGTTAGTGGGGTTGAGGCCGCCGGTCGCGGTGCGGGTTTCGACACCTCGAGATCAAAGTCAAAGGCGGTTTCGCCCGGGCCCGCTTCGCGGGGTCTTGCGAAGCAAGCCGGGCCGAACGCCTTTGACCTGGACTTGTCGAGACCACCACCGCAACCCGCGGCAGCAACCTCACCCAAGTCCCATCGCGTGAAGCGCCCCGAAAAGAAACGCGCCCGTCGACAAGGCGACACGCCTGGCCAAAGAATGACAACATCGGGCGCGCCTGCCCCGGGCAGTGATGGCGACTTCAGACCAGGGCGTCGGCAAAGGCTTCGACCGAGCGCTCCAGAGCGCCGAGTTCGTAACCCCCTTCGAGACTTGCGATCAGCCGGCCGCCGGCGTGGGCGTCGGCGATCTGGCGCAGTTGAAGGCCGATCCAGTGGAAGTCTTCATCCTTGAGCCGAAGCTGTGCCAGGGGATCGGCGGCGTGGCCGTCGAAGCCGGCGGAGACGAGAACGAGCTGCGGCCTGAAGGCGTCGATGGCCGGCAACAGCTCGCCAAGCCAAAGGTTGCGGAACGCGTCGCTGGTCGCTCCCGGCGGCAGTGCGGCATTGTGGATATTGCCGCCGGCGGCGTGACCCGGCTTTCCGGTGCCTGGATAAAGCGGCAATTGATGTGACGAGGCAAACAGGATCTGGTCGTTGCCGGTGAAGATTTCTTCGCTGCCGTTGCCGTGGTGGACGTCGAAGTCGCAGATGGCCACCCGCTCGAAACCCCGGGCAGCGATGGCATGGGCCGCGGCCACCGCGATGTTGTTGAAGTAGCAAAAACCCATGGCCCGATTCGATTCGGCGTGATGGCCGGGCGGGCGAACGGCGGCGAAGGCGCGCTGGCAGCGGCGCTCGGCGACCTGATCGACAGCGTCGACGACGGCGCCGGCGGCCAGGCGCGCGGCGCGCAGCGAGCCGGGGCCAAAAAAGGTGTCAGGGTCGATGGCCTGGTGCGATCCGTAGGCGTCAATGCGCTCGAGGCGCTCGATATGCGCGGCCGTGTGAACGCGGGCAATCAGCTCATTGCCGGCCTCACTGGCCTGGCGGAAGTCCACGTTTGACATGCGCTCCAGGCTGCGCATGGCCGCGGCCAGGCGAGCCGGACACTCGGGATGTCCGTTCGGAGTGACATGGCCGGCGCAGTCGGGGTGCGAGAAGATGCGCAGCATCTTCGTCAGCCCCGTTTGCGCTCGTGGTTCCACAGCACTTCGCCGGCACCCGAGGCGCGCGCGGCCGTTCGTGCGGCAACGAACAGCAGGTCCGAGAGCCGGTTGAGATAGCGGATTGCCGGTTCGTTGACCGCTTCGTGGCGGGCAAGCGCGATCAGGCGGCGTTCTGCCCGCCGGCAGACCGTGCGCGCCAGATGCATCTGGGCCGCGGCCCGGGAACCGCCCGGAAGGATGAATTCCTTGAGCCTTGGCAGCGGATCGTTGAGCCGATCCAGCTCGTTTTCGAGCCGCTCGATATGCCCGTCGGTGATCAGCTCGCTGGTGGGTATGCACAGCTCGCCGCCGAGGTCGAACAGGTGATGCTGGATATCGCGCAGCAGGCCGGCCAGCTCGTCGAGTTGGGCTTTCCCGTCGTTGTCGGCGCTGGCGTCGAGTTCGGCCACGACCACGCCAATGACCGAGTTGAGCTCGTCGACGGTGCCGTAAGCCTCGACACGGCGGCTGTCCTTGGCGGTACGACTGCCGTCGCCCAGGCCGGTGGTGCCGTCGTCGCCGGTGCGCGTATAGATTCTTGAAAGTCGGTTACCCATGGGGGGATTATAGTTTGTTGGCTGGTTGGCTGGTTGGCTGGTTGGCTGGTTGGCTGGTTGGCTGGTTGGCT
>CAYUPK010000015.1:0-79554 GCA_964446675.1 uncultured Wenzhouxiangella sp. | reverse complement strand
CACGCTTGATTGTTTCAGGACTCGCTTGCTGTGCGGGCTGGCCCCTTCGCGGCGGGGCCTTCGCGAGGATTCCGTCGGAGGATCCGGTGGCCTTGGCCGCAATGAGGCGAAGCCGGCACCAAGGCGGCCCGCCTTCGATCGGTTGGCTTCGGATGGCACTGTAATAGATTCAGGCTTCCGGGCTTCGAGGTTGGCCGCCCCGCGATCTGCGGCAGACTGCCATCTCTATCGCCTCCGTTCCCCGCAGCCGGCGCGCGCAACGCGCGCGGTGTAGCCTCCCGAGCGCAAGCCCACGATCCCTCCCACGGCCACTTTCGGAAATCATCCCGGGCACCGCGCGACCAGCCGGACACTCGCGAAGCCCGCTCACCGAAGGGGCCAGCCCCCACAGCACGTAACGTCCGAGGCAACCGAGCGTGGGACCTTGACCTTAAAAGCGCGATTTTTGGTTACTTTTTTCGCGCTGGAAAAAAGTTACCCGCCCAAAGAGCTTGCGAAGCAAGCCGGGCGGAACGCCTTTGACTTGTCGAGGCCACCAATGCGACCGGTGCCACCAAGCTCGCAACGCCGCAGCGCATGTGCAGCGCCGCGCAACGCCATCAGCCTGAGCAACAAGCGGGCGGGCGCCATTGACGCGTCGAGGCTCTGCCAAGCCCCACGACTCCCTCTCAAATCACCGATAATCAAACCCGGCCTTCGCCAGACACCACACGATCATGCTGAACAAGTGGCGCCAGCGCCGCTGGCAACGCAAGGTCAACGATGCTCGCCCGTCCAGCGCAGAGCTGGCCGCTGTGGTTGCCGACTTTCCGGTGCTGGCAGCGCTGAGTGAAGGTGAGCGGGCGCGCGTCGGCGAGCGGGCCACCGAGATTCTCGCGTCCAAGACATTCCTGGGCGCAGGAGGCTTCCAGCCAGAGTATGGTCACTGCCTGGCTGTGGCGCTGCTGGCCGCCCGGCCTGTGCTGAACCTGGGCATTGGCGCCTGTGCCGACTTTCACACCTTCATCCTCTACCCGGACGAATTCATCGCCGAAGAAGAGATCGAGGACGAGGCCGGCGTGATCAGCCGCGGCCGCGACCTGCGCGCCGGCGAGGCCTGGGCGCGCGGCCCGGTGGTGCTGTCGATGGCCGACGTCATGGACTCCGCCCAGGGCCAGGGCTTCGACGTGGTCGTGCACGAACTGGCCCACCAGATCGATCAGTTGAGCGGCGATATGGACGGCTTTCCGCCCCTGCCCCGCTCGATCGACCCGGCCGACTGGACCCGCAGTTTCTCCGAAGCCTTCGAGCGCCTCAACGACACACTCGATCGCGGCGAAGAACCCGCCATCGACCCCTACGCCGCTGAATCGCCGGCCGAGTACTTCGCCGTCACCAGCGAATACTACTTCGATGCGCCCGAATGGATCCAACGACATGAGCCCCAGGTGTTCGGGCTGTTGCAGACACTCTACGAAAGCAGCCGATCAAAATTCAGGCCGTAGGTCGCGGTCGCATCCGCGACGGACGACTTAGCGCCAGAAGTCAGGAAAGAAAACGCGGATCAGCGTATCGGCCAGCAGGGCGATGACAAACCAGTTGCTGAACGCCTTGTCGTGCACGAAACAAACAGTGGAGTACCAGCGAGGCCATACGGCGGCCGGGTAATCAGCCGGCTTTTCCTCAGGCCGCGGCCGCGACAGCCGCCGCATCGCCGGGACGGCCGGCTTGATGGCCAGCAGTGTCAGCAGCATGACCGGGGTGAGGAACGACAGGCCGAAAATCAGGAAAACGACAATCACATAGGCCAGCACGATCATCGTAATGGTGAGATAACGTGAGGCTGCCTCGCCAATGACCACCGGCAAGGTGCGCATGCCTCTTTCAAGGTCGTCGCTGCGCTTGTCGGTGTGCTTGCCGACATTGACCGCCGCCACCACCAGACCGATGGGCAGGCTGGCCAGAATCACCAGCCAGCTCCAGTGCGCGGTCAGAACGTAGTACACGCCGCCGATCATCAGCGGCCCCCAGATGAGGAATATGGAAAACTCGCCCAGCGCCAGGTTCTTGAGCGGGTAGGTATAGAACAAGAGCACCAGTGCACCGAATCCGAACAGCCACCACACCGGGGCCGAAAAGTCGGTGTATAACAGCGCGTAGACGCCCGCCAGAGCGGCGACCAGCCCGGTCGACCAGAACCAGGTCAACTGCGTGCGCCGGCCCCAGAACCCCTGCGCCAGCGGATGGGTGGCGTACTGGGTACGAAAATAATTGCCCTCGTCAATGCCGCGCGTATAGTCGGTGTAGTCGTTGAGAAGGTTGTTGGCACCGTGGGCGATGAACAGACCCAGGGTAACGATCACCCAGGTCCCAAGGCTCATGAGCACCCCCGCCGTGCTGGCGGTTTCGTGCAGATAACGCCAGGCCAGCAGCCCGCCGACGGCACAGGAATAGAAGGTGATCATGGTGACTGCCGATCGGGTTGCAATCAGCCAGCGGGAAAGAAAGTCGAGGCTGTCCCACTGCGCCTTGTTCTCGATCATGATCAACCGGGAAAGCGACTTCTTCCACATTGCGATGCTGTTTTCCATGGGCCTCATCAGATGTTTCCGTCGGGAGAACCGCCACCACTTCGCCCGTTGATGGCCAGCGTTGGCTGCTTGCTCCCAAGGCATGCGCAATTATGTCATGAAGCGAGAGTCGCTAGGGCCATGCGGCAAGTCAGGTAACACTAGCAGATAGGTGGCGACTGCAGTCCAGACGGATTCTTCGAGGCGGCTTGGGATAGGCTTTTCTGGAACTGACCCACCGATCAAGTTCAAGTCCATGACACCTCGACATGGCTGAAAATATTCATAATTTCAGCGAGTTATACAGAAACAGATTCGAACGTACCGGACACTGGTGAGCCCGGACCCATGGTCAATTGCTATTGCTTTGATATACACATTAAATTTGCTTATACAGCCGGGCAGACATAGCATAAATCAATAGTGATTTAAAACACTCGGAGGACAAGCATGAGCGATTCACGCAAAAAGTCACAGTGCCCGGTCACGCACCTCACCACCAACGCCGGCGCACCGGTTCCCACCAACCGCGACAGTCTGATAGCCGGGCCGCGCGGGCCGCTGCTGGCCCAGGACACCTGGCTCAATGAACGGCTGGCCAATTTTGTGCGCGAAGTCATCCCCGAGCGGCGCATGCACGCCAAGGGTTCGGGTGCGTTTGGCACGTTTACTGTTACCAACGACATCAGCAAATACACGCGCGCCAGAATTTTCAGCGAAGTTGGCAAGAAGACTGAAATGTTCGCCCGGTTCAGCACGGTGGCCGGCGAGCGTGGCGCGGCCGATGCCGAGCGTGACATTCGCGGATTTGCGCTCAAGTTCTACACCGAAGAAGGCAACTGGGATCTGGTGGGCAATAACACCCCTGTGTTCTTTCTTCGCGACCCGCGCCAATTTCCTGATCTGAACAAAGCCGTCAAACGCGATCCGCGCACCAATATGCGCAGCGCTGACAACAACTGGGATTTCTGGACCCTGCTGCCCGAAGCCCTTCATCAAGTCACCATTACCATGAGCGATCGCGGCATCCCGAAAAGCTATCGCCACATGCATGGTTTCAGCTCACACGCCTACAGTTTCTGGAACGACAAGGGCGAGCGCTTCTGGATCAAGTTCCATATGGTGACCCAGCAGGGCATCGAGAACATATCCGACGAAGATGCCGCCGAGCTGGTTGGCACCGATCGCGAGAGCCATCAGCGCGATTTGTATGAAGCCATTGGACGTGGCGATTACCCCAAGTGGAAGATGTACGTACAGATGATGCCCGAGGCCGACGCGGCCAAAATGCCCTACAACCCGTTTGATCTGACCAAGGTCTGGTACAAGGGCGATTACCCGCTGATTGAAGTGGGCGAGTTCGAGCTCAACCGCAACCCGGAAAACTATCACGCGGATGTCGAGCAGGCGGCGTTTTCACCAGCGAATCTGGTGCCCGGCATAGGCGCCAGCCCCGACCGCATGCTGCAGAACCGTCTCATCAACTATGCCGATGCACAGCGCTACCGGGTGGGCGTCAACCACTATCAGGTACCGGTCAATCAACCACGCTGTCCAGTCCACAGCAACCACCGCGACGGCACCGGCCGGGCCGACGGCAACTATGGCGGCCTTCCGCACTATGAACCCAACAGCCACCGGCAGTGGCAGGCTCAGCCTGAATTTTCCGAGCCGCCCCTGCGGCTTGAAGGCGAAGCCAAACACTGGAGCTTTCACGAAGACGACGACAATTACTTCGAGCAGCCCGGCAAACTGTTCAACTTGATGTCGCCCCAGCAGCAGCAGGTTTTGTTCGACAACACGGCTCGGGCCATGGGCGATGCGGCCGAATTCATCAAGTTCCGCCACATCCGGAACTGCCACGCAGCCGATCCGGCCTACGGCGCGGGCGTAGCCAGGGCGTTGGGGCTGGATCTGGACAAGGCCCTGGCGTCACAAAAGGATGACCCCATGTATGACAATCCTCTGGTGGCCTTGCCTGCTTGACCAAAAAGCGGGACACAGCACGGCAATTGCGAAAAACGACTGCGGCCGGTTCATGACCGGCCGCAGTCATTCGGCAAGCCGGATTCACTCAAGAAAAGCGTGAAGAGCCTCAGCCCGCCGCAAGCAACCCCGACGAGGGTCATCGCGAGCAGGAGTACTACCGCGCGGGTCGCGGCGGGGTCGCTGACGTTAGTGCACCCCGTCGCATGTTAGCGCGCTGATCCAGCGCAAGATCATTGAAACGCCCCTACTCCCTCCCCGGCCCCCACAGCATGCGGTCGAGCGCGCGCTCGGGGCTGAATCGATCGAGATCGATGGCGTCGTTTTCGAATTCGACGCCCTCCTCTTCCAGACGGCGGCGTTGCTCGACGCCCTTGCCGCTGCCTTCGGGAAAGCTGATTCTCCCCTGCGCATTGACGACGCGGTGCCAAGGCAGCGCCATCCTTTTCGGTGCGCGACCGAGTGCGCGACCGACCAGGCGGGCCTTGCCCGGCAGGCCGGCACGGCGGGCCACCTCACCGTAATTGAGCACGCAGCCAACCGGTATGCCGGCGACCGCCTCCCAGATACGCTGGTAGCGGTTGTCCTGGCCGGCGGGATCAGCGACTGTCTTCGTTCGATCGTTCACGAGCGATGTGCAGGGTGCGGGAGACGATGCCGTTGAGGATATTGAGTTCGTTGTCGTCGGGCCGTGCACGCAGGTAGAGCCGGCGCAGGCGCTGCATCAGGCGCTTGGGCTGGTGCGGGTTGAGAAAGCGAATGGCGATCAGCGACTCCTCCAGGCGCTGGAAGAAAACTTCCATGCGCCCGGGCTCGACCGGGCTCCAGTCCGAGGGGGGAATCTCGCCCGGCCGGTCACCGAGCATCGCCAAGTGAACCTCATAGGCCAGAATCTGTACGGCCTGGGCCAGGTTGAGCGAGCCGTAGCGTTCGCTGGTGGGGATACTGACCAGCGCGTGACAGCGCTTGATTTCGTCAATGTGCAGGCCGGTCTTCTCCCGCCCGAAAACCAGGGCCACCTCGTGCCGACCGGCCTCGGTGGCGGCCCGGGACGCCGCGGTTCGCGGGTCGATCACCGGTTGCGGCAGCGACCACGGTTTGCCTGAAGCCCCCAGTACCAGCGGGCAGCCGGAAATTGCCTGCATGAAATCGTCAACGACCACGGCTCCGGCCAGAAGATCGTCAGCGTGCGCGGCCCGAGCCGTCGCTTCCTTCGAGGGAAAGCCCGACGGCGAGACCAGGAACAGGCGCTCGAGCCCCATCACTTTCATTGCCCGCGCCGCCGCGCCGATATTGCCCGGATGCGTGGTGCCCACCAACACGACCCGGATATTGCTCGCTGGATCACTCATGGCGACATTTTACCCGTGAAGGCGTCGGCGAATCCGGAGCAACTTTAACCACGCAGAACCGCAGAGCGGCAATAATCCTTTATCCTTGTGGGCTTGGCCCCTCAACCTGCGTTTTGCAATGTCCAACCCGCATCTCAACATCGCCACGGAGGCCGCTCGCCAAGCCGGCGATATCGCCCTTCGCTATCGCTCGCGTCTGGAGGGCATTCCGGTCGAGCGCAAGGCCCGGCACGACTACGTCAGCGAGGTCGATCGCGTGTGCGAGCAGGCCATTCGCGACTATATCGGCAGGTATCACCGCGACCACGCAATTCTGGGCGAGGAAGGCGGGCTCACGGGCGAGAGTGACCACGTCTGGATCATCGACCCCATCGACGGCACCAGCAACTACCTGCGCGGCATCCCGCACTTCGCCATTTCCATCGCCCTGCAGATCAAGGGCCGCATCGAAGCCGGGGTGGTCTATGAACCGCTGCGCGACGAGATGTTTACGGCCAGCCGCGGCCAGGGCGCCTTTCTCAACAGCCAGCGCATGCGCGTGTCGGGCCGCAAGGAGCTGTCCAAGGCAGTGGTGGCCACCGCCTTTCCGTTTCGTCAGCGACGCCTGATGGAAGCCTATAGGGCGATGTTCGACTCGGTCTTCGACAAGGTCGAGGACATCCGTCGCGCCGGTACGGCTTCGCTGGACCTGGCCTACGTCGCCTGCGGACGACTCGACGGCTACTGGGAGCTGAACCTCAAGCCCTGGGACATCGCCGCAGGCGCCCTTCTGGTACAGGAAGCCGGCGGCGTGGTCATGGACGTCACCGGCGGCGATCAGTGGCTGGCCTCCGGCCACATCCTGGCTGCGCCTTTCAAGCTGATCACGGCCATGCGCGCAGCTATCGAGCCGCATGTCAGCGAAGGCATCAAGGCGCGCGTGGCCGGAAAGATCCAGGCCGGAGAATAGCCCCGCCCGGAAGCCGCCCGGGCGGAGCAGAAGCAATCGTCAGCTGCCGCAGCTTCCGATCACGATCTTGTCAACATCGAGCTTTTGGTCTTCGAATTCCGGCAAGGCCGATTCGACCCGGATCGTGGCGTTGTTGCAGTCCTCGATCGTCATCTCGATGGCGCCGAAGAATTCAACTTCGACCTCCTCGGCCCGGAAGCGTCCACCGAAGTCGGCGCCGCGGGTGATGTTGACATCGGGGAAGATCAGCGTGTCGCCAAAGCGATCGCCCACGCCGAGCAGCCAGATCTGGCGACCGTCGTGATAGCCGTAGAAGGTGAGCACGAAGCGGCCTTCTTCCCAGGCTAGCTGGAAGCCCTCGCCGCTGCGGCACGCGCTAGATTTGCGCTCAAGCGACAGCCGGAATGATCAGGCGCGCGGACAGGCCGCTTCGATCCTGCCGGTTGGCCAGCTCCAGGCGCGCGCCGAAGCGCTCGCAGACCGCCACCACGATCGAAAGCCCCAGGCCGCTGCCCGAACCCTGATCGCCGGCCCGGTGAAAGCGCTGCGTGACCGCGCCCAGCTCCTCCGGCGCAATGCCCGGCCCCTGATCGAGGATACGGATGACGACCGCGTCTTCGCCGGCCTGAATGTCACAGCTCACCCGCCCGCCCTGCGGGCTGTGCTGAATCGCGTTTTCCACCAGATTGCGCAGGGCCACATGCAGGAGCTCGATCGGCATGTCTGCAGACATCGAGCGCGACGGCCCGGATATTGTCAGACTCACGCCCCGCGCCCGCATGAGAAACGAGAGCTCGCGCTCGACGTCGGCCATCACCCTGGCTGCATCGGCACGATGACTCCGGGCGGCGGAGCCGGTGTCGGAATCGACGCGCGCAAGCGTGAGCATCTGCTCGACCAACCGGCTCATGCGGTCAAGACCGAGCTCGGCCCGGGCAAGCGCGCGCGAGCGTGTTTCGCCTTCTGCGGCCTGCGCCACCTGCAGTTGCGTCTTGACGCCGGCCAGCGGCGTCCGGAGCTCGTGTGCGGCATCACCGTGAAAACGGCGCTCGCGCTCGATCGACGAGCGAAGCCGCTCGAACAGGCGGTTGAGGGCCGCCACCAGCGGCTCGACCTCCGGCGGTGCACCATCTTGCGGCAGCGCGTCGAGCGCATTGGCGTGACGGTGCCTGATCGACTCTCGCAACTGCTTCAGTGGCGCCAGCCCGCGGCCCACCCCGACCCAGACCAGAAGGACCATGCCTGGAAGCACGAGCATGAAGGGCAGCGAGACCGCCAGGGCCGCATCACGCACCAGCTCCGATCGCAGCGCCTGGCGTTCGGCCGTAGCCAGCCGCACGCCGCTGATCTCGTCGGTCAGGGTGAATACGCGCCACATTTCACCATCGACCAGGCGGTCGCTGAATCCGTCTTCGTGCGGCTCGTCGATCAGGGGCGGCGCATCCCCGGAAGTGCTCAATACGTCACCTTCCAGGCTCCAGAGCTGGCAGGTCAACTGCGAGGGCAGAACCCCGCTGCCGGTCTCCGCGCTGATCACCGGGCAGGACATGCCGCGCTCGCTCAATTCGAACTGACCGCGGGATAGCAGCCCCTGGACCATTCTGGCCGACGAGGCCAGACGGACGTCGAGCACCTGCTGCAGCTCGGCGCGCACATGCACCAGAAACCAGCCCATCGCTGCGATCCACAGAACCGCCAGCATCGTCACGATGCCGATGAGCAGACGTTTTCGCAGCGACATCAGGCCCACTCCCCGGGAATGCGGTAGCCCAGGCCCCGAACATTCTCGATCAGGTCACGTCCCAGCTTGCGCCTGAGATTGTGAATGTGAACCGTGACGGCATTGCTCTCGACACCCTCGCCCCAGCCGTAGAGCCAACTCTGGATTTTCTCGAAGCTGACCACCCGCCCGCGGTTGTCGAGCAGCAGGTGCAGCAGCGCAGCCTCGCGGCGCGACAGGTCGATGCAAATGCCGTCGAGCGTGGCGCGCTGTTCGATCGGATCGAAAACCAGCGCGCCGTGGCTGATTTCATTGGCGGAATGGCCGCCGGATCGACGCTGGACGGCGCGCAGCCGGGCCGCCAGTTCTTCGAGGTCGAAAGGTTTGGTGACATAGTCGTCCGCGCCGCAATCGAGGCCGGCAATCCGCTCCTGGACGTCATCGAAGGCGGTCAGGATGACAACCGGCTGATCGCCTCCTTGTGATCGGAATCGGCGCAGGAGCTCCAGTCCGGAGCAGCCCGGAAGAGCCAGGTCCAGAATGACGGCATCAAAACCGGACTGCTCGAGCCCGCGCCGGCCTTCGTTACCGTCGCGCAGCCAGGTGACGGCAATCCCCTTGAGCCCGAGGCCCGTTTCAATCCCCTCACCGACCAGCGGATCATCTTCAATCAGCAGGACATGCATTCAACGATCCTGTTCCGGAAAAACTCGCGCGGGCGTTAATTCTGTCTTAATCGTAGCGGCGTAGGATGTCAACCGGAGACATGGCTTGCCATTCGGGCCGGCAGACGCTGCGTATTGGAAGTGACTGAAGTTCCCGACAGCACGTCAGGGCAAACAATAACCATGAATGCAAACCAGAGAAGGAGTTGATCATGAGGATCGGAATTTCGCTATCGCTGCTGATCATCGCATCGGCGCTGCTGGTGTTCCATGTCAGCCGCGCCGCCGACGACTGGCCAAGCGCTCTGCGCGCGCTGGAATCCAGAGGACTGCAGATCGATGGCGAGTTCGACGCACCCGAAGGTCTGCGCGGCTTCGTCGGGCAGACGAATGGCCAGTCGATCGTGGCCTATGCCACGGCCGAAGGCGACCGCGTGATCGTCGGGCAGATGATCGACGGCGACGGCAACAACCTGACCGAGCGCCACATCGCCGAGCATGCCCCGCAGCCGGATCTCGACGCCGCCTGGGCAAAGCTGGAAAACGCCGAGTGGATCCGGGAAGGCTCCGCCGACGCCGAACGCGTCGTCTACGTCTTCACCGACCCCAACTGCCCCTACTGCAGCGCATTCTGGCGCGCATCGCGCCCTTATGTCGGCGATCAGGCCCAGCTTCGGCACATCATGGTGGGTGTCATTCGGCCCGACAGCACCAACAAGTCGGCGGCCATCCTGGCGGCAGACGATCCCGCCGCGGCGCTGGCAGACCATGAACAGAGCAACGGCGGCATTGCCCCCATGGATCCGATTCCGCAGTCGCTCCAGCAGCGCCTGCTGGCTCATCACCAGCTCATGAACGAGCTGGGTGCCCAGGCCACGCCAGCCATCTTCTTCAAGAGCGAAAATGGCGACGTGCGCCGCTTGATGGGCATGAAGAGTCTTAGCGTGATTGCCGAAGAGGTCTTTCAGCAGCCCAAGCAGCCCCCCAACGACCCCAGCCTGGAACGCTACGATCGTGAATGAAGCGGGTGAATGAAGCGGGTGGTTGAGGCCGGCGGAAGGCTCAGCCGCCAGTAAACAGCCGCACCGGCTTGAGCCGACCCTCGCCGTCCATCGCGCCGATCCCGACAAAGGCGGTCGGGCCGTAAATGCGCACCTGGCCGGCGTGGGCCAGCGGCAGGCTCGCCAGCCGCTGGCCGTGAACGATTCGTCGGGCCTGCTGCTCATCGAGCTTGACGGCAGGCAGGTGCTGCAGAGCGTGATCAGGCGGTGTCAGCAGCGCGCGCGCCTCGCCGCCTGCCAACGATTCCAGCGCCTCCAGTTCGATCGCGTCACGAATATCGAACGGTGCGCTCGCCGTCCGACGCAACCCGGACAGGTGGGCACCACAACCCAGCAGCGCGCCGATATCGCGCGCCAGTGATCGAATGTAGGTGCCCTTGCTGCAGTGAACCTTCAGGCGCAGCGTGTCGCGCTCATGGTCAAGCAGCTCGAGCTCGTGGATGACCACCGGGCGCGCCGGCCGTTCCACGATCTCGCCCCTGCGCGCCAGCTCGTAGAGCCGCTGACCCTTGTGCTTGAGCGCCGAGTGCATGGGCGGAACCTGCTCTATGGGACCGCGAAAGTTTTCTAGAACGGCCTCGATTGACGCGCTATCGAGCGCGGGCACTGCCCGGCGCTCGAGCACTGTGCCTTCGGCATCCTCGCTGTCGGTGGTTATACCAAGACGCACTTCGGCCAGATAAGTCTTGTCGGCGGCGAGCAGAAAGCCGGCCACTTTGGTGGCCTGGCCAAAGCAAAGCACCAGCAGGCCCGAAGCCATGGGATCGAGCGTGCCGGTGTGACCGGCCTTCTTGATGCCGATGATTCGCTTGGCGCGCCCCAGCGCGGCATTGGAGGTCATGCCGGCGGGCTTGTCGAGCAGAAGAATGCCATCAATTGTCTGCTGGTCGTTCATGAGAGACATGAAACTGCAGATTGACGCAGATCATTCTGGATCAAGGTGAGCACCGATCATCATTGAAAGTGGGAGCAGAATCTGCGCAAGGCCGCAAAATCCGCGGTTGCAGAAACTCAGCTCTTCTTCTTCGCCGACGCCAGAAGCCGCTCGATGCGGTCGCCAGCTTCCGACGAGGCGTCGTGCAGAAACTTCAGCTCGGGCGTGTGGCGGAGCTGGACGCGCTTGCCCAGTTCGTGGCGAACCCGGCCAGCCTGCTCGTTGAGAAACGCGATGATCTCCGGCGCCTGCTCGATCTCGAGCACGGCCAGGAACACCTTGGCATGAGAGATATCGCGCGCAACCTCGACATCGGTGACGCTGATCAGCCCGCGCGGAATCTCGTACTCGAACTGGCTGTGCAGGATATCAGCCAGCTCGCGCCGCAGCAGGCCGGCGACACGTTCTGATCGGGGGCCGCGCATCAATCCAGCGTGCGCTGCACTTCAACGCGCTCGAAGCACTCGATCTGGTCGCCCGGCTTGATATCGTTGTACTGCTTGACGCCAATACCGCACTCGGTGCCGGCCTGTACTTCGCTGACATCGTCCTTGAAGCGACGCAACGATTCGAGCTCGCCCTCGAAGATGACGACGTTGTCGCGCAGCACGCGAATCGGGTTGGCACGCCGGACCACGCCTTCGACGACCAGGCAGCCGGCAACCGCACCAATCTTGGATGAGCGGAACACATCCTTGACCTCGGCCAGGCCGATGATCTCTTCTCTGGTTTCGGTGCCGAGCAGGCCGGAGATGGCTTTTTTGACATCGTCGATGGCATCGTAGATGACGCTGTAATAGTTCAGGTCGAGATCGGCTTCCTGGATGATCTTGCGCGCCGAAGCGTCGGCACGCACGTTGAAGCCGATGATGATCGCGCCCGAAGCCTGCGCCAGGCTGGCATCGGACTCGGTGATGCCGCCCACACCCGAGGCAATGACGTTGACCTTGACCTCTTCATTGGACAGGCGGGTGAGCGAATCGCTCAACGCTTCGACCGAACCCTGAACGTCGGCCTTGATGACCAGGTTGACGTTCTGCTGCTCTTCGCTGCTTTCGCCCATGTTCTCGAACAGGCTTTGCAGCTTGGCGGCCTGTTTTTCGGCCAGACGACCTTCGCGCGCGGACTGCTTGCGCTGCTCGGCGGCTTCGCGCGCCTTCTTCTCGTCGGTCACTGCCAGCACGTCGTCGCCGGCATTCGGCACGCCCGAAAGACCGAGCACCTCGGCCGGAATCGAAGGCCCGGCCTCGTCGATGGGCTGCCCGGCCTCGTTGAACATGGCGCGAACGCGGCCGAACTCTTCGCCGGCCAGAATGATGTCGCCGCGACGCAGCGTGCCGTCCTGAACCAGGATGGTCGCAATCGGACCGCGGCCCTTGTCCAGCGAGGACTCGACCACCACCCCGCGGCAGCGACGCGCCGGGTTGGCCTTGAGTTCGAGCACTTCGGACTGCAGCAGCACCGAATCGAGCAGACTGTCGATGCCGTCGCCGGTCATCGCCGAGACCGGCACGAAGATCTCCTCGCCACCCCAGTCCTCGGGAACGACTTCCTCGGCGGCCAGTTCCGACTTGACGCGGTCGGGATCGGCCTCGGGCTTGTCCATCTTGTTGATGGCCACGATCAGCGGCACGCCGGCGGCGCGCGCGTGCTGAATGGCTTCCTTTGTCTGTGGCATCACACCGTCGTCGGCAGCGACCACCAGAATGACGATGTCGGTCGCCTGGGCGCCGCGGGCACGCATGGACGTGAACGCCGCATGGCCCGGCGTATCCAGGAAGGTCACCACGCCATTGTCGGTCTCCACGTGATAGGCGCCAATGTGCTGGGTGATGCCGCCGTGCTCGCCAGACGCCACCTTGGCCCGGCGAATGTAGTCGAGCAGCGAGGTCTTGCCGTGGTCAACGTGCCCCATGACGGTAACGACCGGAGGCCGCGAGACCAGATCGGCCTCGTCCACCACTTCTTCTTCCTCGGCCACGAGCTGCTGTTCGATATCCTTGTCCTCGGCCACACGGGCGGTATGACCCATCTCATCGACAACAAGAATCGCAGTGTCCTGATCGAGCGGCTGGTTGATGGTGACCATGGTGCCCATGTTCATCAGCACCTTGATCAGGTCACCGGCCTTGACGGCCATCAGCCTGGCCAGGTCGCCCACCGTGATTGTTTCAGGAACCTCGATCTCACGCTTGACCGGCGCGGTCGGCTTCTGGAAACCGTGCTCGCCACTGACGCTGCTCGCCACGCGGGCCGCCCGGGCGCCGCCCTTGCGCTTGGGCTTGCGGCGCTTGGACTTGGGCGCGATGTGGAGTTCTTCACGGCCGTAGCGGGTGCCGGCATCAGGCTTGGCACCCCGGGTCTTGGCCGCCTTGCGATCGGCTTCCTTCTGCGCGGCCTGGCGGGCAACCTTTTCCTCGACCTTCTTGAGCGCCTCGGCCTCGGCACGCTGGCGGTCCTCTTCCTTGCGCCGCTCTTCTTCCTCGGCCTCACGCTTGACGCGCTCTTCGGCTTCGATGCGAGCCTGTTCTTCGGCTTCACGCTGGCGGCGCTCGGCTTCTTCGCGCTCGGCGCGTTCGGCCTCCTCGCGCTGGAGTCTGGCCTCCTCGAGCGCCTTGGCGGCTGCTTCGCGCTCGGGATCGTCCCGCTCCTGGTCGATGATATCGCCGCGCTTGACATAGGTGCGGCGCTTGCGCACTTCCACATTGACCGTACGCGACGGCGCGGCGCCGCGCGAGCGCGTGCGGCCGGCACCGGCGGTGGGCACTTTCAGTTCGCTCACGCTCTTGCGCGTCAGCGTCACCCTGGTCGGCTGGGTCGTGTCATCGATCTCGCCCTTGCCGTGGCTGGTACGCAGGTGCGTGAGCAGCTTGATCTTGTCTTCATTGGTCACCATCGCATTCGAGTCTTCAACCTCGATGCCGGCTTCGTTGAGCTGCGAAATCAGGCGTTTGGCGTCAACACCCAATACGTCAGCGAGTTGTGAAACAGTGACCTGAGACATTTCTATTCCTCGAATCTCGTTTTATTCCTCGGCAAACCAGTGCGCGCGTGCCTTCATGATCAGCTCGGCGGCCAGCTCGGGATCGAGATCCTCGATCTCTTCAAGCTCGTCGACGGCGCATTCGGCCAGATCGTCGCGCGTGCGGATGCCCATGTCGGCCAGGCGGTAGGCAATCGTATCGGTCATGCCTTCCAGATCCAGAAGATCCTGCTCCGGCTTGTGCTCCTCGAGTTTTTCCTCGGAAGCGATCATCTGCGTCAGCAGAGCATCGCGGGCGCGCTGACGCAGTTCGTTGACAACGTTTTCGTCAAACTCCTCGATATCGAGCAACTCGCTTTCAGGCACGTAGGCCACTTCCTCGACGTTGGTGAAGCCTTCCTGAACCAGGATGCTGGCCAGCTCCTCGTCGACGTCGAGCCGGGTCTTGAACATCTCGAGGATGGTACGCGCCTCGGTTTCGCTCTTCTGCTCGGCTTCCTCTACGGTCATCACGTTGAGGCTCCAGCCGGTCAGCTCGGAGGCCAGGCGCACGTTCTGGCCGCCGCGGCCGATCGCCTGCGAGAGATTCTCCTCTTCGACGGCGATATCCATGCTCTGGGTATCCTCGTGGACCACGATCGAATGCACTTCGGCCGGCGCCATCGCGTTGATCACGAACTGCGCCGGGTTCTCGTCCCACAGAATGATGTCGATGCGCTCGCCGGCCAGTTCGTTGGAAACGGCCTGCACGCGCGAGCCGCGCATGCCAACACAGGCGCCGATCGGATCGGTGCGGTCATCCAGAGCGTGAACAGCGATCTTGGCACGCCGGCCCGGATCGCGGGCCGCGCCCTTGAGTTCGAGCAGTTCCTGGCCGATCTCGGGCACCTCGAGCTTGAACAGCTCGATGAGAAACTCGTTCATCGTCCGGCTGACGAACAACTGCGGCCCGCGTACTTCGGGCCGGACTTCGTAGAGAAAACCGCGAACGCGGTCGTTGATGCGGGCAGTCTCACCCGGAATCGTGTGACGCGAGGGAATGAAGGCTTCGGCGTTTTCGCCCAGGTCGAGCATGATGCCGCCTTTCTCCATGCGCTTGATCTGCCCGCTGATCAGGTCGCCGACACGATCTTCATAGGCCTCGACCACTTGGGCACGCTCGGCCTGACGCACGCGCTGAACAATAACCTGCTTGGCGGCCTGGGCGGCGATGCGGCCGAACTCGGGCGGCTCCATCGGCTCTTCGATAAAGTCACCGACTGCCAGGTCGGCATCGTGCTTGTGCGCGTCGCTCAGGCGAATCTGGCGGTCTTCGGATTCGAGTTCGACTTCTTCTTCGTCTTCCCCGACCGTCTCGCCTTCGTCGGGAATCACTTCCCAGCGGCGGAAGGCTTCGTAGTCGCCAGAGCTGCGATCGATGGCAACGCGCACGTCGATATCCTCGGGGTTGCGGCGACGCGCAGCCGATGCCAGCGCGGCTTCAATCGCCTCGAAAATCGTCTCGCGCGTCAGGCCCTTCTCGTTCGAGACGGCCTCGACCACCTGCAGGATTTCCTTGCCTTTATTCATCATTGCCAAGTTCCGTAAAAGCTGGTTACGAGTCGGTTCCTAATGTCGTTTCTCCGCCAGCAGGGCATCCACGTCGGGAGCCAGATTGGCGCGCTGAATGTCAGCTACGTCCAGATCATGTCGCTGGCCGTCGACTTCGAGCGTCACCTGTTCGTCGTCGGCGCCGATGATCTCGCCCTTGAACCTGCGCCGTCCTTCGACGGGAGCGACCAGCACCACCCGGGCCACCTCGCCGATGAAACGGGCAAACTGGCTCCCGGTGAACAGCGGCCGCTCGATACCGGGAGAAGAAACCTCCAGCGTGTACTGACTACTGATCGGATCCTCGACATCCAGCAGGGCTGATACTTCACGGCTGACGCGCTCGCAGTCGTCGATGCCGATACCGGCGTTCGACCCGCCATCCGAAAGACCCTGCGGCGAGTCGATGTAGAGCCGAATAAGCCGGTTCTTCGGGTTGGACTGATACTCGATGCCGACGAATTCATAGCCCAGGTCGACAACCAGCGGCGCCAGCAACGATTCCAGCTTGTCGCTCACTGCCACGACAGATTCACTCCGGCCATCAACGAAAAAAGCCCCTATGACCAGGGGCTTTCTTCCTTGTTCAAAAACCTGGTAGCGGGGGCAGGATTCGAACCTGCGACCTTCGGGTTATGAGCCCGACGAGCTGCCAGACTGCTCCACCCCGCAATCGAATTCCCAATTATAGGACCGGCTCCTGTTCTTTGCAAGGCTAATCCTGAAAAAATATATGACGAGGTCAGCCGCCCCGGTCGTCGAATTGCTCCGATCCAGGGCGCGCAAGCGTATCACGAAGGCCGCCCATGATGTAGAGGGTCCAGGTCACCGCGACCACCTGCCCGATCATGTGCATACGGCGGATAAATCCGCGCCACCAGCCGAACTTGCTCTCCTTTGTGCGATGGGTAATGCCGGTGACCAGGGCGAAACTCATGCCCCGCCCGAATCGCTTGGCCGTGTGGTTGAGCGCCACCTCGATGCGGTAGCCGCGCTTTTGCTGCTCGGGCACCAGCTCCCAGATGTTGCGCGTCAGCGCCCGCTCGCCGCCGATAATGGGAAATATCCACAACAGCCGGTTGAGCCACAGTGTCTTGCGGGCTCGCAAGCCGACGTGCATGTCCACGTCGCCGTCGATAACGGGCCGGATGATTGTGGAAATTGCCTCATGAGTCAAACCGGTGATGTCGGCATCGAGAAACAGCAAGACCTCGCTGCCGGCCTCGGCTACTCCAGCCTCCAGCGCGGCCGCCTTGCCGCCGTTTTCGTCCAGCCTCACAACCCGGGCACCAGCGTCGGCCGCGCGCCGGGCCGTGTCATCGGTAGAACCGTCATCGACCACGATCAACTCACTGGCTTGCGGGTGCCCGATCGCCTCCGACACCACCTGGCCCACGGTCGCTGCCTCGTTGTACGCGGCAATTATGATCGAAACCATCGCTTCCTCATTGTCATCCCCACGACCAGATAGGCGGCCATCGCCAGCAACAGAAACAGCAGAAAGGCGACCTCGATATGCCGGACCAGCTCTTCCATGCGCTGCGTTGTGCCGACCACGCCCCAGGCCAGAGCGGCCATGACCAGAGTGATCGTGACCACTGCGGTGAAGTTGACCACGGCCCAGCTTCGAAAGCGCATGTCCAGCGCTCCGGCGAGAATCTGCGCGGCAATGCGCGTGCCGTAGACGAACTTCGACAGGAACAGCAGGCGCGAGCTGTTGCGTGTGAACAGCTTCTGCAGCCGATCGACCACATGACCCGAATGCCTCCGCCGCATCCTTTCCACGGCGCCGGCAGGCCACCAGCGACCGAGCAGAAACCAGGCCAGATCAGAGAGCATTGTGGCGGTCACTGCCACGACAATAACGGAGAAAGGGTCGAGCCGGCCGGTGGTGGCCAGATAAAGCGCGGGCAACAATACAGCTTCGCCGACCAGCAGCAAGCCGACGAAAAGCATCAGATAAGGATATGCGGCAACAAGATCCAGTACCGGTTGAAAAATTCCGGCCGCCTCCGGCATCCCTTATTCTCCCCGAAAAATTGATTTGTCATTGGAAGTGGTCGCCGGATTGTAACCCGCTGCTCCCCGCGCGCAAGCGCACACGCCGGGTCAATTGCCAGTCGCCGAATGCGGCCAGCGCGGCCATCGCGTGTAGAATTCGGGGCCGGAACTCAAGACACCATCAGGAACCGATGAAGCGACTTTTCCTTGCAGCCTGCGCGCTGCTGGCCGGCAGCGCTCTGGCCAAGACTCCCGACCTCGAGCAGATCATGGCCGACCCGCAGTGGATCGGCCCAGCCGTCGAGCAGGCCTGGTGGCAGCTCGACGGCGAGGCCGTCTACTACCGCGTGGAACGACAAGACAGCGAGCTGTACGACATCCACCGCATCGATCTCGACAGCGGTGAGGATCGTATCGTTGACTACGCCGAACAAGCCGGCATGGACGGCGCCGATCCGGTTCGGCACCCGCAGACGGGCCGGATCGTGTTCGCGCGCGACGGCAACCTGTTTGCCCGCCTGCCCGGGCAAGACGAGCTGCTGCAGCTCACCCGCAGCACCTCGGCGGATTCCGACCCGCGCTTCAGTCCCGAAGGCGATCGCATCGTCTTCCGCCGCTCGGGCCAGTGGTGGACATACGATCTGGTCGAGCGCCTTGCCTGGCCGGTGACCGACCTGCGCTTCGAGGAGGTACCCGATGCCGAACCCGAGGACAGCCTGGCGAAGATGCAGCTACGCCTGTTCGAAAGCCTGCGCGACAGGCGCGAAGACGAGCAGAAAGCTCGCCTGACGGCCGAAAAGGCCGCGCGCGAGGACCCCAGCCGATCGGTCGCGCCCTGGCATATGGGCAAGGGCATGGAGCCGGCCCGCTCCAGTCTTTCTCCGAACGGCCGCTGGCTGCTGCTGGCCGTGCAGCCGGCCGGCCACAACGACGGCAAGACTGGCCGGATGCCGCACTATGTGACCGAATCGGGCTACATCGATGTCGAGGACGTGCGTACCCGCGTGGGCCGCGAAGCCCCGGCGCCCAGCAAGCTGTGGCTGCTGGATCTGGAAAACCGCAAGAAGCATGAACTGAGCTTCAAGGCGCTTCCCGGCATCGGCACCGACCCGCTGACTGACCTGAAAAAAGAGCAGGATATCGACCCGCTCGGCGAAGACGAGCTGCGCGAGGTCAGCGTCAGTGGCATCGAGTGGCACGCCGATGGCGAACTGGCCGCCGTGCAGCTTCGCGCCATCGACAACAAGGACCGCTGGCTGGCCGTGGTCGACACCGGCGACGACGAACCCGGCCTGAACAGCCGTCATCGCCTCACCGATCCGGCCTGGATCAACTGGTATTTCAACGAGTTCGGCTGGCTGCCTGATTCCGAAACCCTGTGGCTGCTTTCCGAACAGACCGGCTATAGCCACTTCTACACCGTCGACGCGCGCTCGGGCAAGCCGCAGCAGCACACCAGCGGCGACTTCGAGATCTTCGACCCGGTAATCAGCGCCGACGGCGACAGCGTGCTGATGCTGACCAACCGCTCACACCCGACCGAATACGGTCTCTACCGCCTGGCCCTGAACCGCAGTGAACTCACGCGCGTGAGCGCACACACGGGCATCGAGTCCTTTACCCCGCTTCCGGACAGCGACACTCATGATCGCGTGCTGGTGCGCTACTCCGAATCCTACGTGCCGCCGCAGGCCGCCCTGGTCGACCTCGACACCGGCGATCTCGAGCCGCTGACCGACACCCGCAGCGAGCAGTTCAAGGCGATCGAATGGCAGCAGCCGCAGATCGTCGGCGTGCCGTCGAGCCACGTCGACCGCCTGATCTGGTCCAAGTTCTATCCGGCGCGCGCCGAACCGCCCCGGGGCGGCAACAAGCACCCGGTGGTGCTGTTCGTTCACGGCGCCGGCTATTTGCAGAACACCTGGCTGCGCTACCCCAACTACTTTCGCGAGCAGATGTTCCACAACCTGCTCACCGAGCGCGGCTACCATGTGCTCGACATGGACTATCGCGCCAGCGCCGGCTACGGCCGCGACTGGCGCACCGCCATTTACCGGCAAATGGGTACGCCCGAACTCGAGGATCTGATCGACGGCGTCGACTGGCTGGTGGAAAACCACGCCGCCGACCCCGGGCGGGTCGGCGTCTACGGCGGCTCCTACGGCGGCTTCATGGCCTTCATGGCGATGTTCAAGGCGCCCGAGGTGTTCCAGGCCGGCGCGGCGCTGCGGCCGGTCACCGACTGGGCACACTACAACCACTTCTACACCTCCAATATCCTCAACACGCCGGAAATCGATCCGGAAGCCTACCGCCGGAGCTCGCCGATCGAGTTCGCCGAAGGTCTGGAAGGCCACCTGCTGATCGCGCACGGCATGCTCGACTCCAACGTCTTCTACCAGGATTCGGTGCGCCTGGCACAGCGCCTCATCGAGCTGGAGAAGAACCACTGGGAACTGGCCTCCTATCCGATGGAAGGGCACGGATTCACCCGCCCGGATAGCTGGCGCGACGAATACTGGCGTATCCTGAACCTGTTCGAAACCACCATCGGGAGGAAGTAAAAGACAATGAACGTGTTCATTACGGGCAACAGCGGCGGCCTCGGCCTGGGGCTGACTGAAGCGCTGCTCGAGCGCGACGCCATCGTCTGGGGCATGAGCCGCCGGGGCTGCCCGCTGGCCGAGCATCAGGACGACGGCATCCGCGACCGCCAGCAGGACATCGGCAACCTCAACCACCTCGAAGAAGGCCTGGATCGCTTGCTTTCCGACTGCCTCAGGCTGGATCTTGTCGTGCTCAACGCCGGCATGCTCGGCCGCATCCAGGAGATCTCGCTGACCAGCGTGCACGATCTCGAACACATGATGCGCGTCAACGTGTGGGCCAACAAGATGATCCTCGACTGGTTCATCGAGCGCCAGATCCCGATCGACCAGGTCGTGGCCATCTCCTCAGGAGCCGCAGTCAACATGAACTACGGCTGGGGCGGCTATTCGATGTCCAAGGCCGCGCTCAACAACCTGATCAAGCTCTACGCGGCCGAAATGCCCGACACCCACCTGATCAGTCTGGCACCGGGCCTGGTCGACACCGACATGCAGGAATATCTCTGCGGCGAGGTCGACAGCGAGGAGTTCCCTTCGGTACAACGACTCAAGGACGCGCGCGGCACCGACAACATGCCGGGGCCCCGCCAGGCGGCCGAACATATCCTCGGCCTGCTTGAAGATCTGAAGGACAACCGCGACTCAGGCGACTTCGTCGACCTGCGCAACCTGTAGTTCATGGCCGCCGCCAGGGCGCCGGTCCAGCGATTGTGCCCGGCCTGGCGGCGCGCTTGCATGGCTGTGCTCGCCTTGCTGGCGCTGCTGGCGTCAGCCTGCGCCGGCACGCCGCCGGTCGAAAGGCTTGCACCCGGCACCGCCCGGCTCGAAGCCGAGCTGACCGCGCTCGAGCAGCAGGGCTTTGTCGGCCAGGTCGCCGTTGTCCACGCCGGCAAAGTGCTGCTGATGGGCGGCTACGGCACAATGGGCATCGACGACCCACGACCCGTCACCGCCGAGGCCGTCATGCCGCTGGCCTCGCTGACCAAACCGTTTACCGCCAGCGCCGTGCTGGCGCTGGCCGCCGACGGAAGGCTCAGGCTCGGCGATCCGGCGGGCCACTACCTGCCGGATCTCGACGAAGATCAGGCCGCGCTGACCATCGCCCAGCTCCTGACCCACAGCGCCGGCCTGCCGGCCGAGATTCACAACCGCAACTGGCCCGGCGACCCCCGCTTCGAGCCGATCGATCAGCGCGAGCTGATCCGGCGGGTCAATCATTTTGCGCCCGACTCATCGCCCGGCCCGCAGTTCAACTACGGCAATGTCTGCTACAACCTGCTGGCGGCCGTCATCGAGCGCGTCAGCGGCCAGCCGTGGGAACAGTTTCTGCATGAGCGGCTGTTCAGGCCTGCCCAAGTCGACGGCATCGGCCTGCTTGACCCGGATTGGCCGGCGGATCTGCTGGTTCACGGACGCGACGATGGATTAGACCGCGGCCACTATCTGGATCGGCCGCGACTGGATGACGGCCTGGGCTACAACCTGCGCGGCGCCGGCGATCTGCTGGCCCAACCCGACGCCCTGGTCGACTGGCACCGGGCGCTGCGCGCCGGCACCTGGCTGCCACAGCCCTGGCAGTCGCGCTGGCTCGAGCCGCGGGTCGACGACCCTGATGGCGGTCGTTACGGCTATGGTCTGCATTTTCGCAGCGGCCGCTTTGGTACGGTGGTCGGCCACCGCGGCGGCGACCGGGTCTTTGCCACTGATTTTTCCTGGTTCATCGACGCTGACACCATGGTCTACATCGCCACCGCCGATGCCCGTTTCCAGGCCGACGTGCTCGCTCCGCGCCTGCACCGGCTGCTACTGGGCCCATGAGCCGCAGGCAACGGCCCGGGTATCGCAAGCCTGTCTCAACCTGCATCTGGAATGGCACGATCCGGCCGATTTTTTCGTACTATCAGGCATGACCCAACCCTGCTGAAAGAGGGATTTTGCAATGATGGATTTCAAGATCGGCGAAGTGCTGAGCCTGATGGCCAAAACGCTGCCATTTCTCGTGTTTCGTTTCCTGATCTACTTCGGCATCACGTTGGCCTACGTACTGGTCACCGGCGTGGGTGCAGGCGTCGGCTACTTCATCGGCCATATCGGCGACAATCCCGGCGCGTTCAGCGTCTGGGGCGGCCTGGTCGGCTTCGGCATCACCGCAGCAATCATTTATTTCCTGCGCGAATACCTGCTTTACCTGGTCAAGGCCGGCCACATCGCCGTGCTCGCCGAGCTGCTCGAAGGCAAGGAGCTGCCCGGCGGCAAGGGTCAGATCGACTACGCCCAGAGCATCGTGCGCGAGCGCTTTGCCGAGTCGTCCGTGCTGTTCGGCATCGACCAGCTCATCAAGGCCGTCCTCAGGGCCTTCAACCGGGCGTTTTTCACCATCACCGCCTTCCTGCCGATTCCCGGCATCCAGGGCCTGGTGAAGTTCGTCAACACCATCATCAACCTGTCGCTGACCTACCTTGACGAGGTCATCCTGGCCCACAACATGCGCACCCGCGCCGACAACCCCTGGCGCTCGAGCCAGACCGCGCTGATTCTCTACGCGCAGAACTACAAGACCTTTTTGAAGAACGCCGTCTGGCTGGCGCTGTTCATCTGGGCGTTGACCTTTCTCGTCTTTCTGGTCGTGCTCCTGCCGGTCGCCGGCCTGGTCTCCCTGTTCCCGGGCACCGCCGGCATTCTCACGCTCGTCATCGCCGTGGTCTTCGCCTGGGGCATCAAGCAGGCCGTCATCGAGCCGATCGGCATGACCGCCCTGATGCAGGTCTATTTCAAGGTCACCGAAGGCCAGCAGCCCAACCCCGAATGGGACGAGCGGCTCAGCAAGGTCACCAGGAAGTTCGGCCAGATCAAGGACAAGGCGCTCGACTGGGACCGCGAAAAGGGCACCCAGCCCGAGGCCGGCGACGAACCACCCCAGGGCGGCGCGCCGCAGCCACAACCCGAGCAGACTTAGCCACAAGAACAAACGATGTACCCGCAGGGACAAACCCTGTGCACAACAACAAACCGAACTGCCCCGCAACCGCTGGTTGCGGGGTTTTTCAAACCTGACCCGCCTTCTGCTCAGGGACGCAGCGTCGAATCGAAAAAATCGACCGCCGCCGCTCCGATCCTGGAGTGTACATCCTTGCGATTGACGCCCCAGGCATCACTGCAGAGTGCTCGCAGCATCAGCCTGCCCCGCAACGTGCACTCTGAAAGAAACACATAGTGCGTTCCACCCTCGACGACCCGCACGCCGGCTTGAGGCAAAGCCTCTGCCAGAAACCTCCTGGTCGCTGACAGCTCGACCTGGTCGTCATTTTCCGACAGCACAACCTGCAGCGCCGCGGAGACATCACGTGGAATATCGGTTTCAGTCAAAAGGCTTGTCAGTGCAGGCGCAATCGCATATACAGCCTTGACGCGGCTGTCGCGAGCTGAAAGCCGCCCTCGCTGGAGCCCGGCTTGAAAAGCGGGGGCTGAGCGCTGCACCGAGTCGACCTCCTCCAACGTGAACCGAGCTTCCGGCGGCAGCCGGCAAGCAGGCGATTCAGGCCTGCGGTGACAACGCTGCTCCCAGGCCTCGAACGACGGCAGCTGAACGCCGGCCAGGCCGAGCGCGCTATATCCGCCAAGCGAAAAACCCGCGGCTCCGATTCGCTGCTTGTCGATTCGAGGGCCGATTTCCGGATGCTCCAGAACCCTGTCAATCAATACCGAAAGGTCCCGGGAACGCTCCCATGGCAGCACGAAACCACCCGGCCACTGGCGCTCCTCTACAGCCGTATTGCCGTGATGATTGACGCCCGCAACGATGAAACCCTCCGCAGCCAGGCGCTCGGCCAACCAGGACAGCTGCGCTGCACTCCCTCCGGTCCCGTGCGAGAGCAAGATCAGTGGCCGCTCCGCTGCGTCGAGAAATGGCGCGCCTAATGCAGCACGCCCGAAGCGAAATACACCGGCGCGCCATTCCTCCTCGGAAGCCTCGGGCGATGCCGGATACCAGAGCGTCGCAGCAAGCGGTCGAGGCCCGTCCCCGGCCCAGTTGCTGCGCTCAGTATCGACAAGCGCCAAATGCAAGCGCCCTACCGGAATATCTCTGCCTGGCACATCACCACAGCCGACGACAAGCGCCATCACCAAAAGGGCGAAAGCCTTGCGGGCAGTGGCGAGGATGGCGGTGCGCTCTTTATTCATTGTGAAGTAAACCCCTGTCGCCACTTGCAAGCGATTTGACCAGCCCCTTGTCAAGATAGTTGTCGCCTCCTCCAAAGCGGTCTCCAAGAGGGACGAACAGACGCTTTTCGATTCCAACGCCGAGTCGAATATGCCACGGAACCGCGAAGTCTTCCAGATTCCGCACGCTTTGGAAAAGCGCCTGCTACAGGCAGTTGATGGAGCTAGAGCTGGTTCTTCAGAGCGTCCAGCGCAGCACGCCACGGGAGCAGGGCGTTGCGCGCGCGCGCGGGAAATCCGCTGACGGTACGCAAGTGATTGATGTCGCCAAGTTCTTCGTCGTCGGGCTGGTCGGGGTGCTGGAGCAATCGGCTGAAGCGCTGCTGGCTGCCCGCTAACTCATCCGGCTTTCGCCCTACCAGCCACACCATCAGCATGGAGGCGCTGGCTTTGGTGATGGCGCAGGCTTCGCCCGAGAAGGCGGCTTGTTCGATGCGGCCGTCGATCACTCGCAGCTCGATGAGGATATCGTCACCGCACAGGGCATCCTGCCCCCGGGCGCTGTGGGTTGCATTTTGCAGGCCGCCGTGGTGCCGCGGGGAGCGGTTGTGGTCGAGAATGACCTGCTGATAGAGCTTTTCGAGTGCCATAGCCGGCAATTCTACCAACCGCCGTGGGTGAGCAATCGAGCGACACGCTCAAGCCAGCATCTCGCGGGCCTTGCCGAGGGCTTCGATGAAGACGTCGATTTCCTTGTGCAGGTTGTAGGGGGCGAACGACACGCGTGCGGTTGCGGGTACGTCGTAGAACTGCATGACGGGCATGGCGCAGTGGTGGCCGGTGCGGATGGCCACGCCGTAGTGGTCGACGATGGTTCCGATGTCGTTTGGGTGGGCGCCTTCCAGGGTGAAGGACACGACCGGGCTCTTGTGCTGTGCCGTGCCGATGATGGTCAGGCCGTCGATGGCCTGCATCTTTTTGGTGGCGTCTTCGAGCAGGCGCTCCTCTTGCCAGACGATGCCTTTGTAGCCGATTTCTTCAAGAAACTCCACGGCCTTGCCGAAGCCGATGGCGCCGGAGATGTTGGGCGTGCCGGCCTCGAACTTGTGCGGCAGATCGTTGTAGGTAGTGCCTTCGAAACTGACGCGGTTAATCATCTCGCCGCCGCCCTGCCACGGCGGCATGTTCTCGAGGATGGATTCACGCGCCCACAGCGCGCCGATACCGGTGGGACCGTACATCTTGTGCGCAGAGACGCAATAAAAATCACAGCCCAGGGCCTGGACGTCGATGGCCATGTGCGGGGTCGCCTGGGCGCCGTCCACAAGCACTGGCACGTCGTGCTTTCTGGCGATGCGGCAGACCTCCTCGACCGGGTTGACGGTACCCAGCGCGTTGGAGACGTGCACCATGCCGATGAGCTTTGTGCGCTCGTTGATCATCGAAGCGAGCTCATCGACCAGCAGCTCACCTTGCCGGTTGATGGGCGCGACCTTGAGCACGGCGCCGGTCTGCTCGCACAGCAGCTGCCAGGGAACGATATTGGCGTGGTGCTCCATGTGCGTGATCAGGATCTCGTCGCCTGTCTTCAGGCGCGGGCGCAGATAGGCCTGGGCCACAAGGTTGATCGCCTCGGTAGTGCCGCGGGTAAAGATCACTTCGCGGATGGAGTCGGCGTTGAGCAGGCGGGATACGGACTCGCGCGCGGTTTCAAACGCTTCGGAAGCCTCGACGGAAAGTTGATGGACGCCGCGGTGCACATTGGCGTTGTAGCGACGATAGAAGTCATCCATCGCCTCGATGACCTTCAGCGGCCGCTGCGCCGTGGCGGCGTTGTCGAAGTAGACCAGCGGCTTGCCGTGTACCTCGCGGGTGAGCACGGGAAACTGCTCGCGCAGGGCGAAGACGTCCAGTTGGTCCTTTACCTTCGATTCGACTGTTTCCATCTTCTCTTCTCTGCCTTCGGACCGGAAAAGGTTTCAGTTTTCAGTGTTCAGGTTTCAGGCTGGCTCCGCTCCAGTCTTTCCTGAAACCTGAAACCTGAACACTGAAACCTTGTCGGTTTACAACTGCCCCTGCAATTCAGCCAGCAGCCAGTCCCGGATCGGCCCTTCGACCTGCCCTTCCAGCGGCGCGGCGGCGAAGCCGTATTTGAGCAGGCTGTTGGCCTCGTCGGCCGGCAGTCCGCGGCTGCGCAGGTAGAACAGGGCGTCGTCATCGAGCTGGCCGATGGTGGCGCCGTGGGCTGCGGTGACGTCCTCGGAATAGATCTCGAGCTCCGGCTTGGCGTTGATGCGCGCCATCTCGCCGAGCAGCAGGCTGGCGGTGTTGAGGTCGGAGTGGCTGTCGTCGGAATCCTTGTGGATATGAATGCGACCGTTGAACACGCCCACACCGCTGCCGTCGGCGAGCAGATGAAAGGTTTCGCGGCTGTTGGTGTGACCGGTGCAGTGGTCGATGGCGGTGTGGTAGTCGACGTGCTGCCTTGAATCCAGCACCACGGTGCCATCAATCTCGCCGAGCGATCCGGCTTCGCGCAGAAGGACATTCAGATCCTGGCGGCCAAGCCGCGTGCCGGTATCCAGAACGTAGGAGTGATACTCGGCGTCGCGCATCACCTCCACCTGGGTGCGCGTCACGTGAACCGTATCTGCGCCGGAGCGGCGCATCACATGGTTCAGGGCAGCGCCGGGCCTCAGACGGATGTCGTTGACGGTATTGACCATGCCTTCGCCACCGCCGGAGGCCAGCTCGACGAGGGTTGCGCGGGCATTGTCGGCCAGCTCGATGAAGAGCCGGGGATGCACGGCCGCGGCGAAGTCCTCGGCGGTGGTGAAGGCCAGCGCCAGCGGCCGATCGAGTTCGCCCTCGATAACGAACTTCCAGGCCTGTCCGAAACGGGCCATGTTGAGCCAGGCGAAGGCGTCTTCGCGCCCGCCGTACTCGATACCTTCGAAGTCCGCACGCGCGGCCGGTTCCAGCCGGACGCCGGCGGGCAGCTCGACCGACTCGGCATTCAGGATGCCGTTGTCGAAGTGCAGGACGCAGGCGTCGAACGACAGCTCCGGCGCCGTCGACCTCGAAGCGGCCTCGGGCTCGAACTCGCGCTTTTCCAGAAGCCGGATCGGCGTGTACTTCCAGGCCTCGGTCTTGAGATCGGGGAAGCCGTGCTGCATCAGCGCGCGTTGTGCCTGCTGGCGCAGATCGCTGAAGTCGTCGGCGGCCAGCGCCGATTCCGGCGCCAGTTTTTCAGCCAGTTCGCTCATGCTCGTGCCTCGGCTGCTTCGGCCGCTTCGGCTTCGAGGTGAACGTAACCTTCCTCTTCGAGGCGTCGGGCCAGTTCCTTGCCGCCGGATTCGATGATGCGTCCCTCGGAGAGCACGTGAACGTAGTCAGGCGTGAGGTGCTCGAGCAGGCGCTGGTAGTGGGTGATCACCATGAAGCTGCGCTCGGGATTCCTGAGGCGATTGATGCCCTCGGCGACCAGCTTGAGCGCGTCGATGTCCAGGCCCGAGTCGGTCTCGTCGAGCACCGCCATGCGCGGCTGAAGCACCGCCATCTGCACGATCTCATTGCGCTTTTTCTCGCCGCCGGAAAAGTCTTCGTTGACGGCGCGCTTGAGCAGGGTGTCATCCATATTGAGCTGCTTGAGCGACTCGCGCACGGCCTTGAGAAAGGTCATCGAGTCGACCGGCTCTTCGCCCCTGGCCTTTCTCTGGGCATTGAGCGCCGAGCGCAGGAAGTAGGCGTTGTTCACACCCGGAATCTCGACCGGATACTGGAAGGCCAGGAACAGGCCAGCGGCGGCGCGCTCCTCAGGCTCCATGTCGGCCAGGTCGGTGCCTTCGAACTCGATCGAGCCTTCGGTAATCTCGTAGCCTTCGCGGCCGGCCAGAACATAGCCGAGCGTCGACTTGCCCGAGCCGTTGGGGCCCATGATGGCGTGCAGCTCACCGGGACCGATCTCGAGATTCAGGCCGTTGAGGATGTCGTTGCCGTCGATACGGACGTGGAGGTTTTTGATTTTCAACATAATGAATTCAGGGTTCAGGGTTAAGGGTTCAGGTTTCAGGGCGGGACTCTAGGGCCTCAGGCTCCAGGTTTCCGGGAACGAAGCCGTTCCTGAACCCTGAAACCTGAACCCTGAAGCCTTTGGTTGATCAACCAACCGCACCTTCGAGGCTGATCTCGAGCAGCGCCTTGGCTTCCACCGCGAATTCCATCGGCAGCTCCCTGAAGACTTCCTTGCAGAAGCCATCGACGATCAGCGCGACCGAGTCCTCTTCACCCAGGCCCCGGGAGCGGCAGTAGAAGAGCTGGTCTTCGCCAATGCGCGAGGTGGTGGCCTCGTGCTCGATCGTGGCCGTGGGGTTGAACGATTCGATGTAGGGAAACGTGTGTGCCCCGCAGGTCTTGCCGATGAGCAGGCTGTCGCACTGCGTGTAGTTGCGCGCGTTGTCCGCGCGTTTGGCCATGCGCACCAGGCCGCGGTAGCTGTTGCTGCTGTTACCCGCCGAGATACCCTTGGCGATGATCTTGCTGGTGGTGTTCTTGCCCAGATGAATCATCTTGGTGCCGGTGTCGGCCTGCTGGTAGTTGCGCGTCAGGGCAACGGAATAGAACTCGCCGGCGGAGCGATCGCCTCTGAGAATGCAGGATGGATACTTCCAGGTAATTGCCGACCCGGTTTCGACTTGCGTCCAGGTGATGCGCGAGTCGTCCTCTCGGCAGTCGCCGCGCTTGGTCACGAAGTTGTAGATGCCGCCCTTGCCTTCCTCGTCTCCCGGATACCAGTTCTGAACGGTCGAGTACTTGATGTGGGCACGCTCTTTGGCCACCAGCTCGACTACGGCGGCGTGGAGCTGGTTCTCGTCGCGCATGGGCGCGGTGCAGCCTTCCAGATAGCTTACGTGGCTGCCCGGCTCGGCAATGATGAGCGTGCGCTCGAACTGGCCGGTGTCCTCGGCGTTGATGCGGAAGTAGGTCGACAGCTCCATCGGGCAGCGCGTGTCGGCCGGGATATAGACAAAGGAGCCATCGGTGAACACCGCCGAGTTGAGCGCGGCGAAGTAGTTGTCGGTAGGCGGCACGACCGAGCCGAGGTATTCACGCACCAGCTCGGGATGTTCCTGCACCGCCTCGGAGAAGCTGCAGAAGATGACGCCGGCTTCCCTGAGCTCCTTCTGGAAGGTGGTACCGACCGATACCGAGTCGAACACGGCATCGACGGCAACGCCGGCCAGGCGCTCGCGCTCGTGCAGCGGCACGCCCAGCTTGTCGAAGGTTTCGAGCAGCTTGGGATCGACCTCGTCGAGGCTCTTGGGCCGGTTCTTCTGCTTGGGCGCAGCATAGTAGTGAATCGCCTGAAAATCGATCGCGGGCAGATTCAAGTGCGCCCAGTCTGGGCCGACCATCTTCTGCCACTGATGAAATGCTTTCAGACGCCATTCGAGCAGCCACTCGGGCTCGTCCTTCTTGGCCGAGATCATGGCAATGATCTCTTCGTTCAGGCCCGCCGGAATGCGGTCCATCTCGATGTCGGTATAGAAACCCGCCTTGTAGCGCTGCTGAATGTAGTTCTGAACTTGTTCGACGGTCTGACTCATGAAAGTTCCTGTTGCGATGAGGCCGCGATTTCGGCGCGGATGGCGATTCGGCGCGACGAGGGTTCGGCCAGGTCGGCGAGACTCAGCCCCGCCAGTGCGTTTTCAACCGCCTGGCCGATCTTCTGCCAGTTGCCGCGCAGATTACAGTCGGACTCGTGCAGGCAAAGGCCCGGCTCGAGCGCGCACTCGGTCAGTGCGATGGGGCCTTCCATGGCGCTGATGATGCCCGCCACGGAAATGTCTTCGGGCGGTTCGGCAAGCGTATAGCCGCCGTTGACGCCGCGCACCGAACTGACCAGACCGGCGCGCGCCAGGGTCTTGAGCACCTTGGCGACCGTGGGTGGTTCCAGCCCGGTCAGCTCCGCCAGACGCCTGGCCGGCACGCACTCGTCGCCACGCGGTACCAGCGCGGCGAGCAGCACCGTTGCGTAGTCGGTCAATTTGCTGATTCGAAGCATGTTTCGTGCCAGTCTGCGTCCACTCCCTATTATGGAGATACAGCGCTTTATAAACAAGACCGAATTGGTATGATTTCACTGCTCCGGCCGACTGAAAGCACACCAGACCATGCCGGTAGCGCCCCGACAGCCTGATAAACTCCGCAGCGTGAATCGACCGATCAAGACGCCGTGAGTAACGACCATTTCAGCTTCTCCATGCCACTGGGAGGCAGCCCATCCCCAGGCGCTGACGCGACGCACTACCTGGCGCCGCCGTTCGACGCGCGCGTTGCCGACTCCGGCCACGCTCTGCTGCTGATTCAAGGCGATACGCAAGTTCGGCGCCTGCCACTTCAGCTTGTTCAGGTTCTGGGGCAGTGCAATCGCCTGCGCACGCTCGATGGGCACCAGCGCGAGGCCGCGTGTGCCCTGCGCGTGGCGCCGCATCAGACCGCGGCCATCTGGCAGGCGCTCGACGAGCTGGTTCGGCAGGGGCTGCTGCAAACCGAGGCTGATATTCTCGCACGGCTGAAAGGCCCGGAAGACGAACCGGACAAGACCGCAGCCCAATCGATCCGCTATCTGTTCGTGCGCACCTGCGCTCGCCCCGAAACGCTCGACCGCCTGCTGGCCACTCTGGCCCGGCGCCCCCTGCCCGAAGGCCTGGCGCGCGTCGTCGTGCTCGATGACGGTGCCGACCCGCAATGCCGGGCGAAGACGCGCTCGGTCGTCGATCGCCATCGCAGAAACTTTGCCGGTGAGCTGACGCTGATCGACCCGCAAGCGCGCCGCGCCATCCTCGAGCGCATCGCGCGCGAGGCCGGCGTGGATGCGGATCACCTGCGCTGGCTTATCGAAGGCGACACCGACAGCCACGAAACCTCCTACGGCGCCAGCCTGAATTTCGCGCTGCTGCTCGGCGCCGGACACCTGATCACGCTCATCGACGACGACGCCACGCTCGATGCATTCGCCCTGCCCGACAGCGACCCACGGCCCGCCATCCGCCGGCGACAGTCGTCGCGCCTGCATTTTCCCGAACCGGGCCGGGAACTGCCAGGCGCAGACTACGCCGCCGTCGACGCGCACCCGATCGCGCTGCACGCCCAGCTGCTCGGCACCGGCACGAACCGGCTGATCGATCTGGCCGGTGACGATACAACCGGCCTGCTTGATGACCTGGACCCGCAGCTTCTGTCCGAACTGACCGGCACCAGCCGCGTACGCCTGACCAGCAGCGGCACGCTGGGTGATCCCGGCACCGGCGGCCTGCAGTGGCTGTTCACCGAGCCGCCTGAACATCTCAAACCGCTGTGCGCAAGCGAGGAGCGCTATCGCGCGCTCATCGAACAGCGCCGTACGGCCCGCAGCGCCGACCGGCCGGAGGTGACCACTGCCTTCGCCCTGATGACGACCACTATGACCGGTGTCGACAACCGCGAGCTGCTGCTGCCGACCCAGCCGCGCGGCGCGAACGAGGACCTGCTGTTCGGCGCGCTGGTCGGATTTGTCCATCCCGATACCTGCCAGGCCAACCTGCCGCACATGCTCTTTCACATGCGCCCGGAACCGCGCCGCTGGCAGCGCTCCGACCTGAACCAGCCGCGCGGCGTCAACCGCGGCGCCTTTCTGACCGCGCGTCTGAACGCCATGCGCTCGAGCACACCGTCGGTCGGCGTCGAGGCCCGCGTGCGAGCGCTGGCCGCAGCCTTCGAGGGTCTGGCACACACCCACCCGCACAAACTCGCCTGGCAGCTCCAGCAAGAGCTCATGGAAGTGCGCTCGCAGACGATCGAGCAGGCCAGCTCGGTACGCGAGCGCCTTCAGCCGCCGCCCTGGCTCGACCGCGACTTCGCGCGCGTGATCGAGCTTCACGGGCAGGTCGATGAACACGATGAACGGCAACTGCGCGAAATTGCTGCTGATCTGCCACAATTCTTGGCATGCTATGCCGCCGCCCTGCCCGACTGGATGGCGAGCTGGCAATACTGCCGCGGCGCGGGCCTTGACGAACTTCTGGAGAACCGCACTTGAGCAAGCCCCACGAGCGACGACAACTGGCCGAAAGCTGGGCGATTGCCCAACTGGGCTGGACCAACCCCCAAAGCGAGGCTATCTCCAGCGACGCCAGCTTTCGCAGCTACTTTCGCCTGCGTCACAACGGCGACTCCTGCGTAGTGATGGATGCCCCGCCCGGCATTGAGGACACGCGCCCGTTTGTCGACGTGGCCGCGCGGCTGGCGAAGATCCGCATCCACGTGCCCGGCATCCTGGCGCACGACAGCGATCAGGGCCTGGTGCTGCTCGAAGACCTGGGTTCGCGGCCCTACCACCACGTTCTCGACGACGACAACGCCGACGCCCTGTTCGCCGACGCAGTGGAAACGCTGATCCGCATTCAGCGCCGGGCCGACACCACGGGCCTGCCCGACTACGACCCCGCGCTGCTGATGCGCGAGCTGGCGCTGTTTCCCGACTGGTTTCTGGCACACCACTGGCAGGTGGAGCCAACCGAGGGTGAGCTCGACGCCTGGGACATGGTGTGCGCCACGCTGATCCGCTGGGCGCTGGATCAGCCGCAGGTCTTCTGCCACCGCGACTACATGCCGCGCAATCTGCTGCTGACCGAACCCAACCCCGGCCTGATCGATTTTCAGGACGCGGTGCGCGGCCCGCTCAGCTACGATCCGGTCTGTCTCTACCGCGACGCTTTTTTGAGCTGGCATCCTGAGCGCGTCGACGCCTGGCTGGAAGACTACCGACTCAAAGCGATCAACGCCGGCCTGCCGGCTCCCGAAGACCACGAACTGTGGCGCCGGACCTGCGACTTCATGGGCGCCCATCGCCACCTCAAGGTCATCGGCATCTTCGCGCGCATCCGCTACCGCGACGGCAAGCAGAGATACCTGGAAGACGCACCGCGCTTCTTCGCCTACCTTGAGCAGGCCATCGCGCGCAATCCGGAACTGGGTGAGCTCGGGAGTTTGCTCGAAAGCTGGCGGAGCCGGGCCGCTTAGGCGTGCTCTACGCGGTTTCGGCCGGCCTTCTTGGCGCGGTACAAGGCCTGATCGGCCGCCTTGACCAGCATCTCCACGCTTTCGGCGTGATCCGGGAAACAAGCCACGCCAAGCGAAAGCGTGACGCGTTCGAGCAACTGCCCCTGATGGCGCAGGGGCAAGTCGGCGGCGATTTCGCGCATTCTCTCAGCAATCGTCAAAGCATCCCCCAGCTCGGTGCGGGGCAGGACGACGATGAACCCCTCACCTCCGAGGCGACAGACAAGGTCCATCTCCCGAGCCTGATCCTTCATGGCATTGGCCAAGGCTCTCAGCACCGTATCCCCAGCATCGTGCCCCCAGTTGTCGTTGAAACGCTTGAAGTGATCGATGTCGAAAACGATCAGCGACAACCGGTTGCTGGTCCGCCGACTTCTCGACAACTCGCGTTCGAGCGTCTCGTCGAGGAAACGGCGGTTGTAGAGCCCGGTGAGCGAGTCCCGGATGGACTGGTTGCGCAGCGCTTCGCGCAGCCTCAGGTTACCGACGCTCAAGGAAAGCGTTTCGGCCAGTACGGTGGCAAGCTGCTGGGTCTGCTGATCGAAGCCTGCATCGTCGAGCGGCTTGACGCTGAGCACGCCGAGCACCTCGCCGCGATCCATCATGGGAATGCAAAGACCTGCCTCTGCCCCGCGCAAGGGGAGGTGACGACAGCCGGGGTCTCCATTCCTCTTGCAGAATTCGTAGGTGTAGCCCGAGCGCAATGACAGGCAGTCGTCCGGGTCGAAGATGCATTCTTCCGGTTCGGGCTCGCTGTCGCCCGGCCAAGTGAAGACCGTACTGAGGTGATCACGCGACGCGCGGTATAGCGCCACAGCGCCGCGGGTGTTCGAGAGCATTCTCGATATATAGCCCTCCGCCATTTCGAAGGCTTCTTCCGAGTTCTGGCAGCCCTGGAGGGCGCGCGTCAGTCGGTCGAGCAGCCCGCTTTGCTGGCTACGCCGGGCCAGGCGCTCGGCCATTCGATTGAAGCCGTGCGAAACGTGGGCGAGCTCGCGACTGTCGCTCAATTCCACCCGCTGGGTGTAATCGCCCTCGGCCACTTGCTCGGCTGCGCTGGCCAGCCTGAGCAGCCCTTTTCGAGTTCGCGCAATCACCGCCGCGACCAGCAATATGCCCGACAGCACCGCCAGGGGTGCTGCAACGATGGCAACGAGTTGCGCATTGCGCTGGCGCAGTTCCGACAGCTGGGCCTGGGCGGCAACCTGCGCCTGGACGACACCGGATAGATTGCCGATGATGCGCCGCATCGCATCGACCAAGGCCTTGTCGTGCCCGTGGCTGAAGATCGCTTCGAGCCGGGCTCGGGACTCGCTGCTGCGATCGCCTCCGGCCATGACCTGGCGCTTCAGTTCGATCACGGGCTCGGCGATCTCCTTTCGATATTCCTCGAACAGTCCGCCGAAGCGATCCATCAGTTCTCTTTCGTGGCTCCCTGGCGGCCAAACCTGCCTTCCCCGGGCCAGGGTTTCGATATGCTCGTCGACGGCCTGTCGATACGGCTCCAGAAAGGATTCATCTCCGGAAATGACGAATCCACGCACACCCGTTTCGGCATCGAGCGCATTGACAAGCATCTGATGGCTGACGCGCGAACTGACGCTGGTGCGCTCGATCTGTCGTGACAACTCGGCGTGGTCGCGCATGAGCTGGTAGACGAACAGGGCAATCACGATAGCCAGGAAAAAAGGCACGGCGGCAGCAATCACCGCCTGCACGGCCAGACTGCGGCCTTTTCCCGAGAATGTCCGTTCGTAGACTCTGCGCATGAGCATTCGCTGGCCGAAGCGCTTGCGCGATGGCCGGTTCGTTGACTGTCTCGCCGCGTCAGTGTACCCGGTCGCCATGCGTTACAGAACCGGCGGCAAAATACAATAGACTATCGAGATGTTCCCAGCACCCTGGACAGGAGATCGCCTTGCGCGCCATGATCCTGGCGGCCGGCCGCGGCGAACGGCTCAAGCCGCTGACCGATAAGATCCCGAAACCGCTCATCGAGGTCGGGGGCAAACCGTTGATCGTGCGCCACCTGGAGCGGCTGGCGGCAGCCGGCATCGAGGAGGCGGTGATCAACCTGGCCTGGCTGGGCGACAGGATCAACAAACATCTCGGGCACGGCGAAGCCTTCGGGATCGAAATCCGGTATTCGCAGGAGCCGCCCGAGGCACTCGAAACCGCCGGCGGCATCGTGCAGGCGCTTGATATGCTCGGTGACGCGCCCTTTCTGGCGATCAGCGCCGATGTGCTCAGCGACTACCCCTTCGAGCGGCTCGTGAAGCTGGAGGCGAGTGAGCCGGCCCATCTGGTGCTGGTCGACAATCCACCGCATCACCCGGAAGGCGACTTTGCGCTGGCTTCCGGCAAGGTGGAGCTGGCCGGCGGCCGGCGCCTGACCTACAGCGGCATCGCGCGCTTTGATCCGGTGCTTTTTGCCGGGCTCTCGCCCGGACGCCGGGCGCTGCGTGGGGTGCTGGAGCAGGCTATCGCCAAAGGCCTGGTCAGCGGCGAGCACTACGCTGGCCTGTGGGCCGACATTGGCACGCCCGAACGCCTGGCCGAGGCTCAGCAGTCGTTCGGGGACGATCCACCAACGGATGATCGCAAAGACTGAGCGCGGCAGATCAGCGTTTCGAAATCGGGCAGCCCGTCCTCGCCGGCCAGCGAGTCGGCAGCTTCGCGCATGGGCGCGACCGCCTGGACGATGATGTGGAAAATGCCGTTCTGCTCGAACACGCCGTAGACGGCAGCCGCACCGGGGCCCTGGGCATAAACCGGAACGTCCTCGCCCGAGTGCATGCCCGACCACATGCCGACCGTCGCTTCCTGCAGATAGTCGGGATCCTGCGGATCCACCTCGCTGAAATCGGGCCGCTGGCCATTACGGTAACCCGGACCGCTCGAATAGCCCAGCACGGTGACGGGCTGGTCGTTTTCGTCGCGCATCAGGCGACCCGACTTGCCGCCCTCTTGCGGCCGCTCGGCCAGGCCGGCAATGGGGTTGCCGCGTTTGCCATAGCCGCCGATGGTCAGCGCGTGGCCATGATCGGCGGTGACGATGATCAGGGTGTCCTCGCCAGTCATCTCGTCAGCGGTCCGGACCGCCTCGGCAAAGGCAATGGCATCGGTCAGCGCGCGCCAGGCGTTGTTGGCGTGGTGGGCGTGATCGATGCGGCCGCCCTCGATGAGCATGAAGTACCCGGTGTCGGCATTCTCGAGCAGCTCGATGCTCTTTGCGGTCATTTCCGCCAGCGAGGGCTCGCCGGCGATATCCTGCGGCCGGTCGTGCTCGTAGTTCATGTGGCTGGGCTGAAACAGGCCCAGCACCGGGCCGTCGAGCGAATCCGGCAGATTGTCGAAGCCTTCGCGATTCCAGACATAGCGGCCGTTGTCGTGCCTGGCCTGCCACTCCTCGATCAGGTTGCGGCCGTCGCCGCGATGCCCGCGCTGGTCGGGATCTTCCGGATCGCTCACGTCGGTGGGAAGAAACGCCCGGCGCCCGCCGCCGAAGACCACGTCGATGGTGCCGGGTCGATACTCGACGAACTGCAGCGCAATGTCCTGACAGCCGGCCTCGCGCTGGGATGACGGAATGGCGCGGTCGGTTTCCCACTGGCGATCGACCGAGCGCGAGTACAGCGCGGCCGGGGTAGCGTGGGTGATGCGGGTGGTGGTCACGATCGCGGTCGCCAGCCCGCCGCTCACGGCCAGGTCCAGCAGGGTGACGCGCTCGTTGCCGGCCATCGAGGCGCAGTCGCCGCGGGCCGCGTTCTGATCGACCGCGATGGCGCCGGCAAAACTCTTCACGCCCGTGGCCATGGCCGTCATCGTGCCGGCCGAATCGGGCGTTTGCTGATTGGTGTTGTAGGTCTTCGACAGGCCGGTGTGGCGAAAGCGCTCGAAATGCAGCAGATTCTCCTCGCCGGTCTCGCCGCGAAGCTGGCCTTCGAGAATGCGCGCGGCCGCCACCGTGGCCAGGCTCATGCCGTCGCCCACGAACAAGATGACGTTGCGCGCCTCGCCCGGCTCATCCAGGGCGGCACGTCGCTGGGTGATCAGGTTTCTGCCGTCCTGGTACCAGCGAGCCGGGCTCTCTTGGGCCGTGGCAATGGCGCTGATCAGCAGGGCAGCAAACAGGAAAATGGTGCCGGAAAAAAGATTGGTATTCATCGCGGCTATTTTACTGCATCAGGGTACACTCTCCGTCCGCCATTCAAGGGAGAGCAAGGCGGGAATGCGCGCGCTCTGTAGCGACGCCCGAGAGACGACGCAGTCGTTGATCAGCAGGGTGAAAGCGGTGCTTTATCCGACGCTCTCGCTTGACAAGTGTGTTGGTGTTGTATAACACTAGCACCTCAAATTGACCAAATTGCTCCCGGGAGGGAACCGACCATGATTCGCAAACTCGCCGTAATCGGCTTTTGTACGCTGCTAGTTGCCGGCTGCGGCCGCGACGATGCCGACCCGGCTGCGCAGCCGGGCGCCGAGACCGATCACAAGCGCGGCCAGGCCGCTACCACCAGCACCGTTTTTCAGCGCATCGATGCCGACACCGCCTGGCTGATTGCCAACATCGAGACCCTGCCCGAGGATCTCGCCGAAAAACTCTGGATGCCGCTGTCGTCGATGTCTGAGTTCAATCAGCAAACCTACAGCGCGGTCGCCGATGAAATGGACGAAAATCCGGTGGTCGCAGCGCTGCTGCGGGAGTTTGCCCGGATCGACAGCCGCGAGGCCTTCGAGGAACGCGGTCTGGATCCGAACGGCCACTGGGCAATCCACGCAGTTTCCCTCTATCCTTTTGCTCACTGGCAGCTTTCCGACCCTGACGCGTTTCGCGCCACCCTGGAGCGAATCGGTCAGGAGGCCGAAGTCGAGTTGAACTGGCGCAGCGTCGATGACGCCGAGGTGCTCTGGATCGGAATGGAAGAACCGAGTCTGGGCCTGGCGCTGTCCTACGATGACGACTTTGCCACAGTGGCCCTCGTGCCCGACGACAACTCGCTGCTGCGCCGGGTGGCCAATCTGGACCAGCCGACCACCTCATTTGACGTTGCCGACCTTGAGCGTTTTGGAGACGAACGCGGCTACACGCCTTTCGGCAGCGGCTTTGTCGACTTCGACAAGCTCGTCGGGCAACTGCTCGACGGTGACGACGCCATGCTGGCCGCCGCCCGGGAGTCCACGCCGCTGGGGATGATTGCCGACGATCAGGCCTGCCGCTCCGAGCTTGGCGCCCTGGTCGATCTGTTTCCGCGCGCCAGCCTGGGCTACACAGAAATCGACGACAACTTCATGGCGTTCAACATGACGCTCGAGGTTGAGCCGACCTTTGCGCAGCGCATGCAGGTCATTGCCGACACCCCGGTCGATCTGGAGAAATCCAGCGCCGGCGTGCTGGAGTTCGGCCTGGCGCTCAACATCGTCGGCACGCGCGACTTTGCCCGCGAAATCGTTACCGGCTGGGTCGAGACGCCGCCGCAATGCCAGCTTTTCGATTCCATTCGCGAGAAAGCCGCTGACTGGCAGCTTGCGCTCAACCAGCCGATCCCCCCGGTCGTCACCAATTTCCACGGTCTGCGCATGAATCTCGAAAGCCTTACCCTGGGCGAGAACTCCCAGGTGGAGTCGGCTGAAGGTTCGCTGGCGCTGTTCATGCGCAACCCGCAGATGATGCTGGGCATGGCCCAGATGTTCTCACCGGAGCTGGCTTCGATGACCCTGGAGCCCGGCGGCGAGCCGCAGCCGGTGCCCGCCGGCGTCATTCCCAACATGCCTGAAGGGGTATCTGCCTGGCTGGGTCTGGGTAATGCCTCACTGGGCATGGCCGTCGGCGAAGGCGCGAAGGATGAGCTAGAGGAGACCATGGACCCGGGCAACGGCGGCAGCGCCGTGTTCAGCTACGGGGTCAACTTCGAAGGCTATGCCGACGCGCTTGGCGACGTGTTCGACAACATGCAAAAGCAGCTCGAGGCCATGGGTGAAGAAAGTGCATCGGCTGATCCGGCCGAGGTCATGAACGCGCTCGGCGAAATCTACGACTACACCCACGCCAGCATGCACCTGACCGAGCGCGGCATCGAGTTTCGCAGCACGATGACGCTCAAGAACTGAAGACCGGCACCAATGTGCTCGATCCTCGGGTTGTTCGAGATCCCCGCAGGCCGCACCGGCCTGCGGGGCCTTGCCTTGCAGGCCTCGCGAAGGCAGCGCCATCGCGGGCCCGACTGGAGCGGCATCTACGTTAACGACCGGGCCATCATCGCCCACGAACGCCTGGCCATCGTCGACATTGAATCCGGCGCCCAGCCCCTGTTGTCGCCAGACGAGCGCCAGGTGCTCGGCGTCAACGGCGAAATCTACAACCACCGCCAACTGCGCGGCGAATGCGGCGACTACGCGTTCCAGACCGGCTCGGACTGCGAGGTGATCCTCGCCCTTTACCGGCGATTCGGTACCGGTTTCCTGCACAAGCTCAACGGCATTTTCGCCTTCGTCCTCTACGACCAGCACGCCGACCGCTATCTCGTGGCCCGCGACCCCATCGGCGTGATGCCCCTCTACCACGGCCGTGACGAAGACGGCATGTTCTGGGTCGCGTCGGAAATGAAAGCCATCGAGCCCTGGTGCCGCCAGGTCGAGATCTTTCCGCCCGGCCACCTGCTCGATTCGGCCAACGGCGAGATTCGCCGCTGGTACCAGCCGGCCTGGCGCGAATTTCCAAACGCGAACCAGCCGGCCAGCCCGCCGAAGCTGCGCCAGGCGCTGGAAGACGCCGTCCACCGACAGATGATGTGCGACGTGCCCTACGGCGTGCTGCTCTCCGGCGGGCTGGATTCCTCACTCATCGCCGCCATCGCTCAGCGCTATGCCAGGCATCGCATCGAGTCCGACGATACCGAACAGGCCTGGTGGCCGCGCCTGCACTCGTTTGCCATTGGCCTGGAAGGCTCGCCCGACCTGGCCGCGGCTCGCGTCGTCGCCAAAGCGATCGGCACCCAGCACCACGAGTTCCACTACACCATCCAGGAAGGCCTCGACGCCCTCGACGACGTCATCGCCCACATCGAGACGTTCGATGTCACGACCGTGCGCGCGGCCACGCCGATGTTCCTGCTGGCGCGCCGCATCAAGGCCATGGGCATCAAGATGGTGTTCTCCGGCGAGGGCGCCGACGAGATCTTCGGTGGCTATCTCTATTTCCACAAGGCGCCCGACGCCCGCGCCCTGCACGAAGAGACCGTGCGCAAGCTCGAAAAACTGCACCAGTTCGACTGCCTGCGCGCCAACAAGGCCATGGCCGCCTGGGGTGTCGAGGCGCGCGTGCCGTTTCTCGATCTGGCGTTTCTGGATGCGGCCATGTCGATCGACCCGGCCGCCAAGATGGCCGGCCGCGATCGGCCGGAGAAGGCCATCCTGCGCGAAGCCGGCGCCGGCCTGCTGCCCGACGAGATCCTGTGGCGTCAGAAGGAACAGTTTTCCGACGGCGTCGGCTACGGCTGGATCGATGCGCTCAAGGCCTTTGCCGATCAACATGTCAGCGACCGCGAACTGGCCGAGGCGGCCCGGCGCTTCCCGCTCAACTCACCGGCCACAAAGGAAGCCTGCCTCTACCGGCGCCTGTTCGAGCGTCATTTCCCATCACCGGCTGCCGTCGCCACCGTTCCCAGCGGGCCATCGGTGGCCTGTTCCAGCCCGGAAGCCCTGGCCTGGGACGCGGCACTCGAAAAGATGGCCGACCCTTCGGGCCGCGCCATGCGCGGCGTCCACAACAAGAGCTACTGAGCGATTCGCGGCCGCCGTCAACCGGCGTTTTCGTGGAGCATGTCGCGCATCAGGGGCACCGACAGCGTTCGTCGCTCGGTCAGCGCGCGGTGCGCCGCGGCCACCACCAGCTCGGCCATGCGCCCGGTGTTGCGCGGCGCGTGGCTGAGGATGTAGTCAACCACGCCGCGCCCGAGCAGCACTTCGTGCTCGGCCGCCAGGTTGCTAACCAGCTCGGCCAGCTCGGGCTCCTCGAGCGGCTTGAGGGTCAGGCGCGTGGCCTGGCCCAGGCGCGAGCGCAGATCCGGCAGCGCGAAACCGTCGCGCCCGGCCCCGCTCATCACCACGCCGCTGCGCACCGCGCGCCAGCGGTTGAGGGCATTGAACAGGGCCTGTTCGCCGGCTTTGTCGCCGGCCAGTCGATCGACATCGTCGAGCACCACCCAGTCGCCCTCGGCGTGATCGAGCAGCATCCGCTGCTGCGGCTTGCCCAGGGCGATGAAATGCACCCGGTCACCGCGACGGCAGCGCTCGCCGAAGAAGGCGGCAAGCAGATGCGAACGCCCCGAACCGGCCGCGCCGGCGACGAAATACCAGCCGCCCGCTTCCACGCCCTGCGACAGTGTGGCCACCACCGCCTGGTTGGGCCCGACGATGAAATTGTCGAAGCGGGGACGACGCGGCGGCTTGAGCGCCAGTGGAAGCTGGGCACGACTCACGGCGGCGCTCTCAGGAGCTGGAATCCTGATCGCTGTGGCGACGCGCGCGGGTGACAAGCACCGCCCGGCTCGTCCAGATCCAGGTGTAGTGGACCAGCGTCAGCAAGGCCATCACGGCCACCAGCCAGACCAGCCCGATCTGGGCTTCGCGCGGCAGCGGCAGACCGGCCAGGCGAACCAGCACGAACCACATCAGGAAGACCTGGCAGAAGGTGTTGAAGCGCGACAACTGGGTCGGCCGGGCGTCGACGTGCTCGAAACGAAAGTGGTAGACGAAGCCGCCGATGACGATGACCAGATCGCGAAAGATGACGAGCGCAATCAGCCACCATGGCAATTCACCAAGCCAGCCGAGGGTAAGGTAGCTGGCGAACATCAGCAGCTTGTCGGCCAGCGGATCGAATACGCTGCCCCAGCGCGACTGCCAGGAAAACCGCCGCGCCAGCCAGCCGTCGAGCAGGTCGGAGACGCCGGCGAAAATCGCCAGCGCCAGCGCCCACTGGTATTCGCCGATCAGCAACAGCCAGACCAGCGGGGGTACGACCACCATCCGGCCGATCGTGAGCAGGTTGGGAATGAAGGCGAGGTTCAACGCGCGAACCGGTAGTGAAGATGGCGATCCGGGCCGCGACGCTCGAGCTCGAGCATGCCCCCCAGGCCGAGATAGGGCTCGATGTCCTGCCCGCCGGCGCCCACCTCGAAGGTCATCTGGCGGCCTTCGGCCGAGACCACGCGAACGTCGTCGACCACGCTGAGATTGTCGAGATAAGCCAGCACTTCAGCGTACTGCACTTCGTCGACGATGCCCTGAACCGTGATTCGCCAGGCGGTCGACTCGCCGCCACGATCTGCCACCGCATAGCGGGCGGCCAGGGCCGAGGCCAGGCGCTCGAGACCGCTTCGAATCAGGCCCTCCGGGCGTTCTCCGCTGTGGGTCAGGCCCGATTCTGCACCTTCGATTCGCCAGCGCCAGCGGCCCGTCCACCAGGGCGAGTCGGGGTCGGGCTCCTTGATGCGAAGATCCAGCATGGCAATCACGCCGGCGCCGTAGCGCCGCGCGCTGGCCTCGGCCGAGCCCAGAAATCCGCCGCGTACGTCCTGCGGAGATATCTCGGCGAGATCCATGGCATCGCGCAGCGGACGAATCACTTCCAGCCCCAGGCGTCGCGCCTGGTCGGCAATGACGTATTCCAGCCCGGGAGTCTCGACAAAGCGGGTGCCGGCCTGGTCTTCGATCACCGCCCAGAGCAGTATGGCCGGGCGCTCGCGACCCCAGCGCGGCAGCCCGTTGCGCTCCAGCAGTTCGTTGATCGAAGGCTGGTCGAAATCTACCTGCAGCCTCAGTTCCTCGCTCGCTTCACCCTCGGCGTCGACGATCTTGCGCCGCACCAGTTGCTGCGACAAGACCAGATCTTGCAGGCTGCCGGCGCCCAGACCCAGCACGGAAACCAGCGAGGCGTCGAAGCGTCCGGTCAGGCGCGCCAACACCTGGTCAAGTGCGTCGAGCTGCTCGCTCGTGCTGATGCGCGCGTCGGCTTCGACCGGCACCTCGCCGGTATACAGGGACGCTGACGCGGCTGGCGCCGCAGCCAGCATCAAGAGCAGAAAAAGAGGTAGTAGTCGGGGCATCACGCCGCAAAGATAGCACAGCGATTTGCGCGCAGTTGACCGCACAGCCTCCGGCTCAGCCGCGCTGCGCCATGAAGGCCTCGCGGGCTTCGACAAACTGCCGCTGCGCCTTTTCCAGATAGGCCATGACCTCGTCGACATAGCCGTCGGCCGAAGCTGTCCACACGCGGTTGATGTAGCGCTCGCCGGCGGCAAAAGCGCTCATGATGTCGGCGTAGGCCTGCAGGCCGAAGGCGTGCTGCATCGACTCGCGCGAGGCAGCGAAGGTGGTCAGGTCGGAGCGGAACTGACGATCGATCTCGAAGCGAAACTCGTGCGGCGGCACGGCCTGGCGACGGGCGACCAGCTCGTCGAGGTTGCGGCAGATGCTGTCGAGCGAATTCTGCAGCGTGTCGATGTTGCCGGCCACGTGGTGTTCGTCGCTGGCCCCGGCATGCTGGCTCTTGCGCAAGAGCACGATGCCGGAAAAACCGATGAAAAGCGAAAGACCGAAAGGCAGCCAGTCGACGGTTTCTACCGAGAGCACGGCGAATACGGCGCCGAGAACGAAACCGGCCATGATCAGAACGATTGCAAAAGCCTTCATCAGCCCATCCCCTGGTAGATCTTGGCCATGGCGAATCCAACGCCGACAAGCGCCTCGCCCACGATCAGTCCGGCGGCGATCGGAATGCCGACATCGTCGGCGAAACGCTGCCCCAGCCGCCAGTCGGTAATGACGCGCGCCAGCGTTCCCAGCGAGTAGGTCAGCACGATGGCGAACGGCAGATAGAAGCCCAGCCCGGCGGTGATACCCAGGCCCGGCGAGGCCACGCTCAGCAGCGCGCCCAGGCCGGCGCCGGCCAGATACTTGTCGATCGGCACCTCGCCACCGAGGATGCCCGAGACCATGCTGGCCAGGGCCTGGCCCTGCGGCGCCGGCAGCTTGTCGCTGCCCAGTCCGTAGGCCTCGTGCAGGATGAAGATCAGCGCCACGATCAGGATCGGACCCAGCCAGGCGCCGAGAAACTGACCCATCTGCTGAACCCTGGGGGTGGCGCCGATCAAATAGCCGGTCTTGAGATCGAGCATCAGGTCGGTGGCCTGGCTCATGGCCACGCAGACGGCGGCACCCACCATGATGGCCGCGATAATCGCGGCCGAATCATCCATGCCCCGGGTGATGAATATCATGATCGTTACCGCGATCAGCGTCATGCCCGACAGCGGCGACCAGTTGGTTCGGCCGATGGCCTCCGACAGGATCACACCGGCAATCCAGATCCACAGCGTGCCGACGATGCCCATGGTGATGCCGCGCAGCCAGCCGGTCTGCTCGGTGGAGGTCACGGCCATGAAAATCAGCAGCACGGTGGCGCCGGCAATGGCGAAATACAGCAGCTTGATCGGCATTTCGTCGCGCGCCAGGGCGGCCTCGCTCTTGGCCGCGTTCTGCATGCTCTTGATCGCGGTAACGATCAGCGGCAGCGCCAGCAACACCCCGGCTACGGCCCCGCCGATGAGCATGCCGATGCCTACCGGGCGATAGAGAAAGTGCTGGAGACTGGCCGGGGCGCTGAGTGCCAGGCCAGTCTCCGGGTTGATCGGCATCAGGTCGCTGATGCTCAGAAACGGCGACAGAATCCAGTAGCACAGAAAACCGCCGATGATGAAGGCCACCCCGCCCCGGCCGGCGATGAAGCCCACACCGACGGTCAGCAGCGACAGATACCACACGCCGTTCATGTACTCGGGCATGCCGATGCGGCTGCCCAGATCGTAGTAGCTGGTGCCGCTGAGCTGGACGACAACGTGAACCAGCGCAGCGAAGAGGGCTGCGCCGATCAGATAGACGGCCTTTCTCATGCCTGCGCCCGGAGACTTGAGAATGGTGGCCACGGCCACGCCGCCCGGGAAGGTCAGGCGCTCGTAGTCGATCATCTGCTTTCGAAGCGGAATGATGAAGGCGATACCCAGAAAGGCGCCGGCGATGCTGCCAAATGTCAGAAGCAGCGGATCAAAGTCGGTTTCGCCGAGAATGAAGAAGGCAGGCACCGAGAACATCAGGCCCGAAGCGGCGCCGTTGACCGCGCTGGCCACGGTCTGGACGATATTGTTTTCGATGATGGAATTGCGCCGCAGCAGCCCGCGCAGGATGGCAAAGCCGAGTATGGCCGCCAGCTCCGAGCCCTCGATCGAAAAACCGAGAATCAGCGCAGCGTAGCCGATGGATACTGCAATGATGGCGCCGAGGAAATAGCCGACCAGCACGGCCGTGACGGTCAGTTCAGGATAGGGCCCGTAGCGAACGACGGGTTCAGCTTTCGAATTCAATGCGTTTTCTCCACTTGCTGGATGCGGCCGTCGGGAAACCAGTCCCCCCGTTGGCGCCGGGCAAGCCTAGCGCAAATGGCGCTGCGGCTCAACGTCGGCGCAGTCGATACGTCATAATACGCAGTCCCACTCACGAACCGGCGACACGCGATGAGCGAGCGCAAGTCTTCGTCCCTGACTTACCGCGACGCCGGCGTCGATATCGACGCCGGCAATGCGCTCGTCGAGCGCATCAAACCGCTGGTGGCCGCCACCTCGCGCCCGGAAGTGCTCGGCGGCCTGGGCGGATTCGGCGGCCTGTTTCATCTGGGCGAGAAATACCGCGATCCGGTGCTGGTCTCGGGCACCGACGGTGTCGGCACCAAGCTGCTGCTGGCGCGCGGGCTCGACCGGCACGACACGATCGGCATCGACCTGGTGGCGATGTGCGTCAACGACATCCTGGTCTGCGGCGCCGAGCCGCTTTTCTTTCTGGATTATTTCGCCTGCGGCAAGCTCGATGTCGACGCCGCCGCCGAGGTCGTCGCCGGCATCGCCGAAGGCTGCCAGCAGGCCGGCTGCGCCCTGATCGGCGGCGAAACCGCGGAAATGCCCGGCATGTACGGCGAGGGTGAATACGACCTGGCGGGCTTTGCCGTCGGCGCGATCGAAAGAGAGGCCATCATCGACGGCTCGCGCATCGACAGCGACTGCGTGGTGCTTGGCCTGGCTTCCAGCGGGCCGCACAGCAACGGCTACTCGCTGATCCGCAAGGTGATCGAAATGGCCGGCGAGCCGCTGGATGCGCCCTTCGCTGACGGGAGCCTGGGCGACGCCCTGCTCGCGCCAACGCGGATCTACGCGAAACCTGTCCAGGCGCTGCTGGCGGGCCGGCACGATCTTCGCGGCATGGCGCACATTACCGGCGGCGGCCTGACCGAAAACATCGCCCGCATCCTGCCTGGCGAGTTCGGCCTGGAAATCGACACCGGCGCCTGGCGCCTGCCCGGCATTTTCGAATGGCTGCAGACCGCCGGCGGCATCAGCGACGCGGAGATGCGCCGCACCTTCAACATGGGCATCGGCTTTGTCCTGATCGTCCCCGAAAGCAACGCCGAAGGCGTGACCGAAGCGCTGGGAGAGCCAGCGCCAGTCATCGGCCGCGTCGTACTGCGCGGCGACGGCGAGCGCGTGCGCTACCGCTGACGTGTCGCCACTGCCAGACCCCCCCCGCCTCGTCGTCCTGCTGTCTGGACGCGGCAGCAATTTCCAGGCCATCCACCAGGCTATCGACGCCGGCCGGCTCCCCGCGCGCATCGCCGCGGTGATCTCGGATCGTCCGCAGGCCGCCGGCCTGGCGCTGGCGGCCGAGGCCGGCATCGATACCGTCAGCCTGGAGCGCAAACGGTTCGCCGATGGCGCGGCGTTCGAGGACAGCCTGACGGCGGCGATCGCCGGCTTCGAGCCGGCCTGGATCGTGCTGGCGGGCTTCATGCGGGTGCTGGGCGCCGATTTCGTCAACCGGCATCGGGGGCGCATGATCAACATCCACCCCTCCCTGCTGCCGCGCCACCGCGGACTGCACACGCACCAGCGCGTGCTCGACGCCGGCGAGCGCGAACACGGCGCCAGCGTGCATTTCGTCACGCCGGCACTGGACGCCGGCCCAGTCATCAGCCGGGTGACCATCGAGGTCGGCGCCGACGACACCGCCGACACCCTGGCCGACCGCCTGCTACCGCTCGAACACCGCCTGTATCCGGCTACACTGGCACTTTTGCTCAATCACCGGGTCGAACTCCGCCATGATTCCATTCAAATCGACGATCGGCCGCTCGATCAGCCGCTTGAGCTTGGCCGCGATCTGGCTCTTGACGGCCGCCTGTCCGGGCGCGCTGATGGCGGCTAATGACAGCCCTCCCATCCCCGCCCACAAGGCCTCCTACGAGGTGCTGCGCCACGGCAAGAAAATCGGCGAGCTGACGGTCAGCCTCGAGCAGCTCGACAACGGCGTGTGGCACTATCGCTCCGACACCCACGCCACGGCCTGGTGGGTGAAGGCATTGAACGTCTCCGCCGAGGAGGCCGCCCACTTCGTCTGGCGCGGCGACCAGATCGTGATGCTGACCTACCATCACGCTCAGCACGCGCCGGCTAACAACCGCTTCTTCCAGCACCGCACGGACTGGCAGGCGGGCACCACCGAGGTGCGCACCGAAGACGGCACCGAGACGATCGAACTGGTCGACAACATGGTCGACCCCCTGAGTCTGCGCCTGCAGTTGGCGGCCAACCTGGCCAACGAGTCGCAGCGCCGGGCCACGTACGATTTCACCCTGCTCGACCGCAACGAGGTCAAGCACAAGCAGTACGCCTACGACGGCGAAGAAACCCTGGAGTTGCCGGCCGGCTGTTTCGACACCGTTCGCATCCGGCGCATTGAAAACCCCGGTTCGGACAAGAACAACCTGTCCTGGCACGCCGCTGATTTCGCCTGGATGCCGGTGCGTATCCTGCGCCGGGAAGACGGCAGGGACAAGCTCGATATCCGGCTGCTGAGCACGAATCTGCCGCTGGACGGTTGCTAAGGCTCGGGACTCGGAGCTCCGAAACCAGAACCCTGGTTCGCAATTCGTAACGATTCAGACGCCACCCGTATAATCAGCAGCAGACTCACCACGGAGAATACCGATGCACCGTCTGTTGAGCACCATCGCCGCTCTTGTGCTGGTGGCTGGTTGCGCCACCAACCCGGTCACCGGCGAGCGCGACTTCAATCTCTACGGCGAAAACTGGGAGCGACAGGTTGGCGAACAGCAGTATGCACCGATGCGCCAGGCTCAGGGCGGGGATCTGGTCATCGATCAATCGGTGGTCGACTACGTCCAGTCGGTTGGCCAGCGCGTGGCGCAGCAGGCCGACCGCGAGCTGCCCTACGAATTCCACGTGATCAACAGCTCGGTGCCCAACGCCTGGGCCCTGCCAGCCGGCAAGATTGCGGTCAACCGCGGCCTGCTGACCGAGCTGAACTCAGAGGCCGAACTGGCCGCTGTGCTGGGGCACGAAGCGGTTCACGCTGCCGCCAGCCACAGCGCCCAGGCCGCCTCGCGCGCAGCGCTGGCGCAAGGCGCGGTCATCCTCGGCAGCGTGGCGGTCGGGGCAGCGACAGAAGACGCTCAGTACACCCAGGTGGCCCTGCTGGGCGGCATGCTCGGCGCGCAGCTTGTCCAGCAGCGCTACTCGCGTGACGCCGAGCGCGAGGCCGACTACTACGGCATGGGCTACATGAAGCGCGCCGGTTACGATCCCGCCGCCGCAGTCGACCTGCAGGAAACCTTCGTGCGCCTGTCGGAAAACCGCAAGCAGGGCTGGGCCGATGGCCTGTTCGCATCGCATCCGCCGTCGCAGGAACGCGTCGTCAACAACCGCAAGCGGGCCGATGAGCTGGGCCGCGGCGGGCGCATCGGCCGTGAGCAATACAAGAAGCAGGTGGCCTACCTGGAGCGTCTGCAACCGGCCTACGAGGCCCACGACGCCGGGCGCAAGGCGCTGCAGGACGGCAAGGTCGACGAGGCCCTGCGCAAGGCCGATGAAGCAATCGCCATCGAAAGCGGCGAGGCGCTGTTCCACGCGCTGCGCGGCGACGCGCTGGCCACGCGCAAGGACTTCGATGCTGCCGAACGCGCATTCTCCCGAGCGCTCGAGCTCGACTCAAGCTGGTTCTACCACCACCTGCGCCGCGGCATGGTGCGCGAGAATCGGCGCCAGTGGTCCGGCGCGCGCTCCGATCTGCACGCCAGCCTGGAGCTGCTGCAGACCGCCGACGGCCACCTTCATCTGGGCAACGTCGAGCGCGCCCTGGACAACCGCCAGCAGGCCGTGGAGCACTACAAGATCGCGGCCCAGTCCGACACCCCGGCCGGAAAGCGCGCCCGCAAGCATCTGGCCGACATGGGCGTCATCCAGCCGCAGGGCTGAACTCATCCGCGCCTTGCCACCACGCGCCAGGGAATGAGCAGCGCCAAGGCAATGGCAACCTTGACGCCGTAGTCGCCCACAGCCAGGGTAATCCAGGGCATGGCCGTGCCGGCAAACGCCAGAGCGAAGAACAACGCCGTATCGACCGCCGAGCCGATGACGCTCGAAAACAGGGGCGGCTGCCACCAGGCGCGTTCGCGCAGGCGGTTGAAGATGGCCACGTCCATCAATTGCGAAACCAGAAAAGCCGAACCCGAGGCAAAGGCGATGCGGGGGCTCGACAGCCAGATCGAGCACAACACGGCCAGCGCGAAACCGATATAGACCACCTTGCGTGCCGAGGCGGGACCGAAACGGCGGTTGGTCAGGTCGGTAACGAAATAGGAGGCCGGGTAGGTTATCGCACCCCAGGTCAACCAGTCGTTGACCGGAAACTGGACGAGATAGTTGGCGCTGGTGACCACCAGCACCATGGCAGAGATCGATGCGAACATGACTGGCCAGGGATGAACCGACAGGCGGCTATTTTACCGGCTGCAACGGCAGGCCATCGCAGCGAATCTGCGCAAAAATTGGGTTATCCTCAAAGGTCGTATCGAACGAGGGACGATACATTGCCATGATGACCTGGCTGATCGTGTTGCTGGCCTTGCTTGCGGCCTGGGCCGTGTTCTGGCTGCTGTGGCCGCGCCCGCTGGCGCGCCTGTTCATGGCTGCCGAGCGCCGTCAGGGCCGCCTGTCGATCCGCCGCGTAAGTCAGAACGGCCTCGACTGGCACGTTCTCGAAGGCGGCCATGGTGAACCGCTGGTACTGCTGCATGGCTTCAACGGCGACGGCTATCACTTCACTCGTGTCTCTCGCCGTCTCGGCGCGCACTTTCGCGTGATCGCCCCGGATCTGCCCGGCTTCGGCCAGACTGCCTTTGACAAGCGGCTTGATTATGACGTCGACGCGCAGGCGAGCCGCGTGCTCGACCTGCTCGAGAAACTGGGCATCGAGCGCTTCTATCTGGGCGGCAGTTCACTGGGTGGTTACGTCGCCAGCGCCGTGGCCCGGCTGGCACCCGAGCGCGTTCGCGCGCTGTGGCTGCTAAGCCCCGGCGGCCTGCAGACCGCACCCCTGTCGCCCCTGTTCGAGGTAGTCCAGCAAGGCGGCCATAACGCGCTGGTGGTACGCGACCACAAGGAGTTCCGGGCACTCATGGACTACTGCTTCGTGCGCCCGCCCTGGCTGCCGGGGCCGCTGGCGCGTGAACTGGCCAGCCGTGCCGGCCGCCACGCCAGGCGGACACAGGGCATCTTCGACGATATTCGCTTCCGCTCCACGCCGCTCGAAGAGCTGGTCGAGGGTCTGAACATGCCGGCCTTGATCGTGTGGGGGCAGGCTGACCAGGTTCTGCACCCCGACGGCCTCAAGCTGCTGGCCAGGCGCATGCCGCGGGCTCACACGCTGATGCTGCCCGCCACCGGCCACCTGCCGATGATCGAGAAGCCGAGACAGACGGCCGAGGCATGGATCAGCTTTGCCGAATCGATGGCGCGCCAGCAGACGCGTAAGGCGGCTCCGGTATAGTATGAACTCAAGGATGGGGGTTGGATGACCTGGGAGGCAGCATGAACCATTTTCAGGGAGGGGCGTGACGTGTTCCGGCACGCGATTGCGCCGGAACGCCTGCGTTGGCAGCCGGACGGGAGCGATATTCCCGGCGATTCAACCCGCGACATTCCCGTGCTCGAAGGGACGCTGGGTCAGGACGCCGCGCTGGAGGCGCTCTACTATGGCGTAGCCAGTCCGGGTCACAACCAGCACATGTTCCTGCGCGGCCCGCGCGGCAGCGGGCGACGGCGACTGCTCGAAAGCCTGTTCGCCAGCGTGCGTCCCGAAGCACGCCAAAGCCGGGACTTCTGCTTCGTTCACAACTTTTCCAACCCGGACCGGCCGCGGCTGATCATCATGCCGCGTGGCGAAGGGCGTCCTTTCCAGAAACAGATGCACCGCATCGCGCTGTTCGTGCGCGAGCGGCTGCCCGACATCCTGGCCAACGACCCAATCCGCGGCCGGCGCGAAGCCCGCCGCGAGGCGGCCGAGCGCGACATCCGGCTGCTGCTCAGGCCGCTCGAAAAGAAGCTCGAAGCCGAGGGCCTGGCGCTGATTCGCAGCCAGGCCGGCCCGAATGCGCGCCTGCAGGTGTCGGTGCGCATCATGGGCAAGCCGGTCTCCCAGGAGGAGTTTCGCAACATGGTCGCGCGCAAGCAGGCCTCCGAAGAAGACCGCAGACAGTTCGAAGAGCGGATCAAGTCCTACGACGACGAAATCGGGCGGGTCTCGCGTCAGATCCGCAAGAAATGGCAGCAGGCCCAGCAGCACATCGAGCAGATCGACATTACCGAAACTGCGCGCATCATGGGCGAGATGACCGCCGAAATATCGCAGCGTTTCAGGGCCGAGGGCATCGAGGTCTACCTGCGCGAGGTCATCGACGACGTGCTCGAAAAGCGTATCGGCCACGAAACCAGCCAGCTCGCTGATCCAACCGTGCTCTACGGCGTCAACGTGCTCAACATGAGCCGGGAGGAAAGCGGAGCGCCGGTCGTTTCGACCAGCTCGATTTCACCGGGCAGCCTGCTCGGCACCGTCGATCCGGCCTGGCGCAGCGGCGGGCGCGCGGTGGCATCGTTCCAGGGCATCCGCTCCGGAACCCTGATACAGGCCGACGGCGGCTTCCTGATACTCGACGCCGAAGATCTCGCCAGCGAGCCGCAGGTCTTTCGCCAGTTGCTGCGCATTCTGCGTGCCGGCGAGGTCACCATCGCTACATCGACCGCCGACTGGACTCAGGCCGCGCAGTCGCTGCGGCCCGAGGCCATCCCCGTCGACATCGGCGTGATCCTGATCGGCGATACGGCCGCCTATACCCAGCTCGAGTCCATCAGCCGCGAGTTCTCCCGGCGCTTCCGTCTGCTGGCTGATCTGGAAGCCACCGTGCCGCGCGACGCCGAGGGCATCGGGCGCACCTGCCGCCTCGTTTCCGCAGTGGTGCAGCAAGAGAATCTGCCGCCGCTCACGCGCCCGGCGCTGGCTGCCATAGTCGAGATCAGCGCCCGGCTGTCCGACCAGCCCGCGCGCCTGACCACGCGCGCGGACCGGCTCTCCGAGATCATCCGCGAGTCGGCCTTTCTGGCCAGCGAAGACGAACAGACCGAGATCGGGCGCGAACAGGTCGAAGGCGCCTTTGCCCGCATCCGACACCGCGCCGGCCTGCCCGCTACGGGTCGGATGCAGCACAGCGTCGACAGCGGTCTAATTCGTCTGCGCGGCCGCTCCGTGGGCCAACTCAATCTGATTGGCCGAGAACGACTGGCCGACGAAATGTTCGGCGTGCCCACACGCCTGAGCCTGGCTATCACCCGCGGTGCCACCGACCTGTCGCTGGAAAATGGCGACGAGGCATTGCCGGTTCGCAAATTCCTCATGCCGATGATCACCGAGCTCCTGCACATCGACACCGCGACCGATCTGCAGGTGGCGATGACGCTGGATCCAGCAGTGAGCCCCAATGATGCATCCTCGACTCTGCTGGGCCAGGCCTGCGGCCTGATCGCTTCGCTGGCGGGGGTGTCGCTGCGCCAGGGACTGGCCGTGATCGGCAGCGTGGACGCACGTGGCCAGGTTGGCCGGGTCAACTATGTCAACGAACGAATCGAGGGCTTCTTCGACGCCTGCAACCGGATCGGCCTCAATGGTCAGCAGGGCGTGATCATTCCGGCGGTCGACCGGGACCGCCTGGCCCTGGACAAGCGCGTCATCCGAGCCTGCACCAACGATCAGTTCCACGTCATCGCGGTGGCCGGCATCCCCGAAGCGCTCGAGCATTTGACCGGCCGAACGGCCGGCACCTGGAAGGAAAGCGGCTTTGCCGAAGATTCGGTTCTGGGCATGGCGCGAGCCAGGTTGTCGATCGACTGATCAATCAGCTAATCGAGCTGCCAGAGAAACCTCCGCTCACCAGCGATGCCGAGCTTGTCGAGCGAGCGCTCGAGGCGCTTGAGCATGGGTGCGGGATCGACCGGTCGGTTCTCGATGCGGGCGCGGTCGAAGTCGATGACGTGCCAGTCGCCGTCGCCATCGACAAGCAGGTTGTGGGCATTGAGGTCGGGATGAACGACGCCGGCGGCAAAGAAGCGCTGCAGGGTGCGGCCCAGGCGCTGCCAGTGCCCGGCCTCGAGAATGTCGGCGGCCTGCGGCAGGCTGATGGTGTTTTCGATCAGCCGGGTGAGGATCGCCGCGCGGCAGGTCAGGCGCAGGCGCTGACAGCCGGCCAGCAGCGGTGTCGGCACCGGCAGGCCCATTGCGCGCAGTCGGGCGAGCACGCGAAATTCGCGAAAGCTGCGGCTGCGCTGATAGCCGGTGAATAGATACTTGTCGTGGCTCAGGCGCGCGACCTGACCGCCGCGCAGATAGCGCCGGAGCACAGCCGGGCCGGCGTCGGTGGTGACCGCCAGGGCTTGGCCACGGCCGCCGAATCGGGCCAGGACAGCGCCCCGCATCTGCCAGAAATCCGGTTCCAGCCACTCGGGGCTGACCACGTCAAGCGCCGAAGGGTCATATAGAATACGTGTCGAGCCTGCTTGCAGTTCCGTTTCCGGCATATCGCCCCGGTCGTTTTCCGATTGAGTTTCGCCGTATCGTGCCCGTGCGCCAGACAAACGATCCACCCGATTCCCTCTGTCTGCTGCGCCTGTCGGCGCTGGGCGACGTATGCAATACCGTACCGCTGGTGCGGGCCATTCAGCGAGCCTGGCCCGATACGGCGCTGACCTGGATCGTCGGCAAGGCAGAATACCGCCTGGTGCACGATCTAGCCGGCGTGGAGTTCATTGTATTCGACAAGCGCGGAACCCTTGCCGGCTTTCCCGGAGCCTGGCAGCAGCTTCGGGGACGTCGCTTCGATACGCTTGTGCTCGCCCAGGTGTCGCAGCGCTCCTCGCTGCTGGCAGGCCTTGTGCGCGCCGACCGGCGCATCGGCCTCGACCGGGCCCGATCGCGACCGGGCCATGGCCTGATGATCAACGAACGCATCGACGCCGTGCCCTTCCAGCATCAGGCACATGCCTTTTTGCAGTTCGCCCGCCACCTTGGCCTGCCTGTCGACGACGTGGACCGGCGCCTGCCCGTGCCCGAGTCAGCCCTCGGCTTTGCCCATAAATACCAGCCCGAGCCGAGGCAGGCGGTGATCATCAGCCCGGCGTCGAGCCACACCCGGCGCAACTGGCATGCCACCGGTTATGCTGCCGTGGCCGACTGGGTGATCGAGAAAACGGGCCGACCGGTGATCCTGATGGGCGGGCCGGGGCCGGCAGAGCAGGCCCTCGGGCAGGCTATCGAACAGCGCGTACGCAATCCGGTACTCAACCTGATCGGGCGCGACACCATCAAGCAGGCTCTGGCGATGTTCGAACGCGCCGCCTGCGTGATCGCCCCGGACTCCGGGCCGGCGCATTTTGCCGATGCCATGGGCACACCGGTCGTGGGGCTGTATGCGGCCACCTGGGCACGCCGTTCCGGGCCGGTCGACAGCCTGGCACATGCGGTGGACTGCTTCCCCGAGGCCGCTCGCCGATTCGCAGGCAAGCCGCCGGAAAAGCTGCGCTGGGGCAAGCGTCTGGAATACCCCGGGGTGATGAAGCTCATCACCCCGGAGATGGTGATCGAAAGGCTGGCGCCACTTCTGGCCGACTGAGCGGCCGTCGGATCACCAGTTGCCGCATTCCACGCCAGATTGCGCATCCGGCGAGCTGCCGCCATCGATGCGCGTGACCTCCACGTTGGCGGTTGCGGTCGCACCCCAGGGATCGGTAATCGTGTATCTGAAGCGGTTGCGGCCGTTGCAGGAGTCGCTGAGGCGGAAGGTGATCGTGCCGTCACCGTTGATGGTGAATTCCGCGGGCATGCCATACCACTGCAAGACTTCGATGATTTCGAGCGGATCACCGTCGGGATCGTAGTCGTTGGCCAGCACATCAACGGTCACGGCCTGGCCGGACGGCGTAGTCGCCTGATCGGGATTGGCCACCGGCGCGCGGTTGGCGAAGGCCACCTCGATGAGGACGGTTGCCGAAGCCTCGCCGCCGCGCCCGTCGCTGATGGTGTAGGTAAAGCTGTCGCTGCCGAAGAACTCGTGATCGGGCATGTAGCGCAGCACATCGCCCGACTGGCTGACGCTGCCGTTATCGGGCTGGGTAAAGCCAGCGATGACGAGCTCGTCGCCATCGGGATCGCTGGCGGCGGCCAGCACATCGATATCGACCGGCTGGTTGCGCAGCGTGGTGGCGGTCAGATCGTCGACCACCGGCGGCTGGTTGAGCGACTGCACGGTGACGGTCACGGTCGCGCTGGCCTGGCCGCCGAAGCCGTCGTCCACGGTGTAGCTGAAGCTGTCGGTGCCGGTAAAGCCTGTGTTGGGAGTGTAGAGCACCTGGTCGCCGCTGATCGACGCCTGACCGTTGGCCGGCGAACTCACGCTCACGATGGTCAGCGCGTCGCCGTCGGCGTCGCTGTCGTTGGCCAGCACGTCGAAGGCGTTGTCAACCGAGTCGGCGTCAACCGTGTACTGATCGTCGCCGGCCTGCGGCGCCTCGTTGGCGAACTCGATCTCGCCTTCGGTGACCGACGCCGTGCTTTCCTGATAGCGGTAGTAGTCAACGATGCGTTTGTGGCGCACCGGGTTGCGCAGCGCACGGCGGATCCACGGCGCCTCGACCGGCACCTCCACCTGGCGGATTTCCGTGGCCGGCTCGTCCGGGCCCACGGTGACCGTCTCGGTGCTGCTGCGTTCAGTCGCAAAACTGATTGCCACGCGGCGGTTCTTCGCGCGATTTTCCGGACTGTCGTTGGGGAAGCGCGGCTGGGTCTCACCTTCGCCGCGCCAGTCGATGTGATCGACATCGATCCCGTGCGAGGTCAGATAGTCGACCACGGAACGGGCGCGCCGCTCGCTCAAGCCCTGATTATATTCCTCGGTGCCGATGTTACAGGTGTGACCCACAATCTGGATATCGCCTACCAGGCCACCGTCCTTGATCACGGCCAGAACTTCATCGAGCGTGTTCTCGGCGGCAGGCTTGAGCACGGAGCTGTCGAAATCAAAGGTCGTGCGATCGGTCAGGGTGACCTCGTTGACGATCACCCGCTCGACGGTACGCGGCTCGCCGGCCACCTGGACTTCCATGTCACGATAGCGACGTGACGGGCGGAAGCTGCTTTGCGCAGCGCCGAAGCTGAAGCTGTAGACGACGCTGCCGCGCAGGTCGCTGTCGTCGATCACGTAATCGCCGTCCTTGTGCGCGTAGCTGGTTCGAAAGCTGAGGCTGTGCGGAGAGTTGTGAAAGTGCTTGTCGAGCGACAGCGAGGCCGTGATCTGAGACGAGCTGTAATCGCCCTCTTCGTAGTCGAGGCCGCCGCGCAGGCGAATCAGGGGGTTGTCGAAGAAGCGCTCGGCGCGCAGGCCCAGGCCCCAGTCATAGGGCTCTTCGAACCATTCAGTGACGGTCTCGATGGTGTCCACGCGCGAGAAGGCCCGGCCATCGATCTGCCCGGTGACCAGTATGTCTTCGATCCTCTGCGTGCGGTTGACCAGGCGCTCATCGGACAGGGCGGTCATGCCGTAGCCGGAAAACGCCCAGTTGCGCCCTTCCCAGCCGGCGCCGAAGGTCAGCTTGCGGTCATCGAGCTGGTTCTGGTCGGCGGCCACGAACAGCTTGGCCACATTGCCATCGGTGTAGACCGGCCCGTCGGGGCCTTCTTCGGCGGTTGCATTGATCAGCCAGTGGTAGTTGAGCTTGACGCCGCCGGCACCCCGGCTGCCCAGCCAGCCGTCGCCGATGAAGCTCGAGCGCTGCGACTCGTAGAGCGCGGCCTGGAACTCACCGATGACATCGAATTCGCTGTCGAGCCCGAGGCCGATACGGTAGCGATCACCGATGAAGTGAAAGGTTGGCGTGCCGGCCTGGGTACGGGGTTCTTCCCTGTCCTCGACCTGGGCCACGGCTACAGTGGCAAGGCTCTGGGCAAGCACCAGAGCAAGCAGCAATTTACGAAGCATCGCAGCGCCTTTTGATTGGTTTGGGGAACAAGGGCAATTCTACTACCCAAATGTGCATAAGGCCACGAAAACTCCGGGAAACTCTGGAGAGCGGCCGCTTTCAGCGGTAGTCGCGATACGACTTTTCTTCCACGATTTCCGAACCGAGTCGTTCGTTGATCTGCTTCTTGAGCGCGGCGCGCTCATCATTGCGCACATAAACCGAGCGCGCCAGTTCGATGAAGCGTTCGCCGAAGCGCCGTGCGCGCTCTTCGTCTCGAATGTCGTCCTCGATCACCCACAGGGCTTCGTTGACCTCGCGCAATCCGGAGCGCAAGGCATCAATTTCATCATCGTCCACGCCTGCATCCGCCCAGACGCGCGCAAGCAATTCATGCTCGCGGCGAACGTTGACCAGCTTGGCCTCGTCGTCGATACGCTCGCGCTTGATTTCGAGAATGGAGAGCTTGTCGAGCAGCTCGCCGGGGGATACGGGAATCAGCAGTTCCATGTGCCATTCATCCTGTCAGCGCCGCCGGAGGCTGGATTCCAGCTCCGGCAGGCAGGTTCTGAACAAACAACCTCGAAGAATACAAAGAGCACGAAGAACAAGAAGAGCAAGAAAAAAATTCTTTTTCGTGATCTTCGTGTTCTTCGTGCCTAGTACTTCCAGCTACAGCGAAAGGCCGGAAACGCGGCGGCCCGGGAGTCCGGGCAGCCGCAAGATGTCGATCAGGATGCCTTTTCGTCTTCCGTGAGCGCTTTCATGCTCAGGCGAATGCGGCCCTGCTTGTCGACCTCGAGGACCTTGACCTTGACCTTGTCGCCTTCGGCCAGCTCGTCGGTGACGTTCTCGACGCGCTGATCGGAGATCTGCGAGATATGAACCAGGCCGTCCTTGCCCGGCAGAATCGTCACGAAGGCGCCGAAGTTCATGATCTTGGTGACCGTGCCCTCGTAGATTGTGCCCACCTCGACATCGGCGGTGATCTGCTCGATGCGCTTGCGCGCGTCGTCGGCGGCCGCCTGATTGACCGAGGCAATCGTGACCGTGCCGTCGTCCTGGATGTCGATGGTCGTCCCGGTCTCTTCGGTGATTTGGCGGATGGTCGTGCCGCCCTTGCCAATCACGTCGCGGATCTTGTCCGGATGCACCTTCATGGTGAACAGGCGCGGGGCGTACTCGCTCATTTCCTCGCGCGGCTTGTCGATGACTGCGTTCATCTGCTCGAGAATATGACCGCGGCCGGCGTTGGCCTGCTTGAGCGCGACCTCCATGATCTCGCGGGTGATGCCGGTGATCTTGATATCCATCTGCAGGGCGGTCACGCCCTCGGCGGTGCCGGCCACCTTGAAGTCCATGTCGCCGAGATGGTCCTCGTCACCAAGAATGTCGGTGAGCACCGCGAAACGGTCGTCGTCCTTGATCAGGCCCATGGCAATGCCGGCCACCGGCGCCTTGATCGGCACGCCGGCGTCCATCATCGCAAGCGACGAGCCACAGACCGTGGCCATGGAGCTCGAACCGTTGGACTCTGTCACTTCCGAGACCAGGCGCAGCACGTAGGGGAATTCCTCGCCGGCGGGCACCACCGCGGAGAGCGCGCGCTTGGCCAGCTTGCCGTGGCCGATCTCGCGCCGCTTGGGAGCAAGCATGTGGCTGGTCTCGCCCACGCAATAGGGAGGGAAATTGTAGTGGAGCATGAACGGCTCCTTGTACTCACCCTCGATGGCGTCGATGATCTGTGCGTCCCGGCCGGTGCCCAGCGTGACTACGCACATGGCCTGGGTCTCGCCGCGGGTGAAGATGGCCGAACCATGCGTGCGCGGCAGGAACCCGACCGACATGTCCAGGGGGCGCACGGTGGTCAGGTCGCGGCCGTCGATACGGGCCTGGCCTGACAGGATGCGCTCGCGAACCAGGTTCTTCTCGATCGAGCCGAACGCGCTCGAAACCTCGTCAACGCTCGGTGCGGACTCGTCATTTTCATCGCAGAGCTGCTCGACCACGCGATTCTTGACCTCGGAAACGGCGTCACGACGCTGCATCTTGTCGGTCAGGTCGTAGGCCTTCTCCAGGCCCTCACCGATGGCGCTTCGAACCTTGTCTTCCAGGCCCGCCGGCGCTTCCGGCGGCTGCCAGTCCCACTTCGGCTTGCCGGCTTCTTCGGTCAAATCGTTGATCGCATCGATGGCCACCTGCATCTGCTCGTGGCCAAAGGTGACCGCGCCCAGCATCTGCTCTTCGCTGAGCTGGTCGGCTTCGGATTCGACCATCAGAACGGCTTCGGAGGTGCCTGCAACCACCAGGTTGAGCCTCGACTCCTCGAGCTGGGTGGCGGTCGGGTTGAGCACGTAGTCACCATCCACGAAGCCGACCCGGGCACCGCCGATCGGGCCCTGGAACGGGCAGCCGGACAGCGACAGCGCCGCGGAGGCGCCGATCATCGCCGGGATATCGGCGTCGACTTCGGGGTTGGACGACATCACCGTGGCGATGACCTGGGTTTCGTTCAGGAAACCCTTGGGAAACAGCGGGCGAATCGGGCGGTCGAGCAGCCGCGAGGTCAGCGTTTCCTTCTCGGTCGGACGGCCTTCACGCTTGAAGAAACCGCCGGGGATGCGGCCGGCGGAATAGAATTTTTCCTGGTAGTTGACGGTCAGCGGAAAAAAGGGCTGACCCGGCTTGGCCTCCTTGCGGGCCACGGCGGTGACCAGGACCACGGTATCGGCCATGCTCACCAGCACGGCACCATCGGCCTGACGCGCGACATGCCCGGTTTCGAGCGTCACGTCGTGCTCGCCGAATTTGAACGTCTTGCTGAACTTCTTCACTTCACTCACTCCACTTTGCACTTGCAATAGAAAACACCCCGGACTAGCTCGAAAGCTACCGGGGTGTCGGTATCGATCGGATCAATCCGCTTCTTAGCGGCGCAGGCCAAGGCGCTCGATCAGGTCGCGATAACGCTGGACATCCTTCTTGCGAACGTAGTCCAGCAAAGAGCGACGCTGATTGACCAGCTTGAGCAGGCCTCGACGGGAGTGATGATCAGCTTTGTGGTCCTCGAAATGGCCGGCCAGATTCTGGATGCGCGCAGTCAGCAGCGCAACCTGCACTTCCGGCGAGCCCGTATCACCCTCGGAGAGCTGGTAATCCTTGACAACCTGGCTCTTTTCTTCAGCGGTCAGAGTCATTTTTTCAACCTACTCCTGAAAATTGGATCTTCGGGCGACCGGGCTTTTCCAGAAAACCCCCTGGGCCGATCCCAGGCCGGGCTTTATGCAAAAGCCCCAGTCGCCGGTTTTCATCAAGCCCGGCATTATACCTGCCCCGGGAAGCCGGGGGCAACCGGTTTTCGTCGCAAAAATGCGGCGGGCCGCTTGCGCTGAATATGTTGGCTGGTTGGCTGGTTGGCTGGTTCGGCGCCCCTGGATTTGCGGGGCGGCTGCGCCGCGAAACGAATGGTGGGGTCGAACCCTGGTGCTCCCCCTGACAACCGCAGGATGGTGAAGTGCAAACGCAACGCATCGCTTTCCGGGCCCGCCTTCCGTGCATTCCGTGTTTTCCGTGGCTCCATCGCTTTCGACTTTCTTCGCGTCTTTGCGTCTTTGCGTTTCAGAGATTTTGATTTTTCCAGCCCCACCTACCGCGCGCGGCGCAGCCGCCCACCAATCCTGGCCGATGCCGAACCAGCCAACCAGCCAACCAGCCAACCAGCCAACCAGCAGGCTACAATAAAACGCTTTGATCAACCGGAGCCCTCATGCCCCGCCTGGACAGCCAAGTCAACCGCAAGGACGCCGACTTTGTCGAGCGCGACCGGTATCACCGCCAGTTGGCCGCCGATCTGCGCGAGGAGCTGGAGCGCACCGCGCTGGGCGGACCCGAAAAGTCACGCGAGAGACACGAGAGCCGCGGCAAGCTGCTGCCGCGCGAGCGCGTGCGCACTCTGCTCGATCCCGGCAGCCCCTTTCTGGAAGTCGCACCGCTGGCGGCCAACGGCATGTACGACAACGACGCCCCCGGCGCGGGCCTGATCGCCGGCATCGGCCGGGTCAACGGACAGGAGTGCATGGTGGTGGCCAACGACGCCACGGTAAAGGGCGGCACCTACTACCCGATGACGGTCAAGAAGCACCTGCGCGCCCAGGAAATCGCGCTCGAGAACAACCTGACCTGCATCTACCTGGTCGACTCCGGCGGCGCCTTTTTGCCGCTGCAGGACGAGGTCTTCCCCGACCGCGACCACTTCGGCCGCATCTTTTACAACCAGGCGCGGCTGTCGGCGAAGAACATCCCGCAGATTGCCGTAGTCATGGGCTCGTGCACCGCCGGCGGCGCCTACGTGCCGGCCATGTGCGACGAGGCGATCATCGTGCGCGAACAGGGCACGATTTTCCTGGGCGGGCCGCCGCTGGTGAAAGCTGCGACCGGCGAGGAAGTCGATGCCGAGACTCTGGGCGGCGCCGATGTGCACACGCGCCTGTCGGGCGTCGCCGATCACTTTGCCGAAAACGACACCCACGCCCTGGCCATCGCCCGCGACCTGGTCGGCAACCTCAACCGCCCGGCGCCGGCCTTCGGCCCCGATGAAACGCCGAAAGAGCCAGCCTGGCCGGCCGACGACATCTTTGGCATCCTGCCCGACGACACGCGCTATCCCTTCGAGGTGCGCGAGATCATCGCCCGCATCGTCGACGGCTCGAATTTCGACGAATTCAAGGCCCGCTACGGCACGACACTGGTCTGCGGCTTCGCGCGCATCCACGGCTATACCGTGGGCATCGTGGCCAACAACGGCATCCTGTTTTCCGAATCAGCTCTGAAGGGCGCGCACTTCATTCAGCTTTGCAATCAACGCAACATCCCGCTGGTGTTCTTGCAGAACATCACCGGCTTCATGGTCGGCAGAAAATACGAGCAGTCGGGCATTGCCCGCGACGGCGCCAAGATGGTCACCGCCGTAGCCTGCTCCCACGTGCCCAAGTTCACCGTCGTCATCGGCGGATCATTCGGCGCCGGCAACTACGCCATGTGCGGCCGCGCCTATCAGCCGCGGTTTCTGTGGATGTGGCCCAACGCACGCATCTCGGTGATGGGCGGCGAACAGGCCGCCAGCGTGCTGGCCACCGTCAAGCGCGACTCACTGGCAGCGCGCGGTCAGGATTGGCCGCAAGACGAAGAGGAAAAATTCAAGGCCCCCATCCGCGACCAGTACGAACAACAGGGTCATCCCTACTACGCCAGCGCCCGCCTGTGGGACGACGGCATCATCGACCCGACCGACACCCGCCGCGTGCTGGGCCTGGCCATCGCGGCCTCGGCCAACGCACCAATCGAGCGCGAGCGCTTCGGTGTATTCAGAATGTGATGAAAAGGTTTCGGGGTTCAGGTTTAAGGGTTCAGCGAAACCCTTACCGAAGCCACCCCTGAAACCTGAACCCCGAAACCTGAACCCTGGACCGAGCCATGACTGATTTACTGAAACTCGACATCAATGATCGCGGCGTCGCCACGGTGACGCTGAATCGGCCGGAGGTGCACAACGCTTTCAATGCCGAGCTGGTGGCCGCGCTGGCGGAGACTTTCGACAGGGTCGCCAACGACGGAGCGCGGGCAATGATATTGACCGGCGAGGGCCACAGCTTTTCCGCCGGCGCGGATCTCAACTGGATGCGCGCCATGGCCGGGGCTTCCAAGTCGGAAAACCGCGAGGATGCCAGGCGCCTGGCGGCCATGCTGCGCAAGCTCGACCAGATGCCCTGCCCGACCGTGGCCCGGGTCAACGGTCACGCCTTTGGTGGCGGCGTTGGCCTGATCGCCTGCTGCGACCTGGCCGTGGCGCTGGAGACGGCGAAATTCGGCTTGACCGAGGTGCGCCTTGGCCTGGCTCCGGCAACCATTGCGCCGTTCGTCATTCCGCGCATCGGCGTCAACAACGCCCGCCACTACATGCTCACCGGCGAGCGCATTGACGCCAAACGCGCCGTGCATCTGGGCCTGATCAGCGACACCGTGCCCCCGGGCCAGCTCGACGGGCACATCGACGACCTCATTGAACTGCTGCTGGCCGGCGGCCCGCACGCCCAGGCCTACTGCAAGGAACTGATTCACACGATTGCCAGCGGCCGCCACGACAAGACCGAAACCGACCGCCGCACCTCCGAACTGATCGCCGCCCTGCGCGTCTCCCCCGAAGGCCAGGAAGGCCTCAGCGCCTTTCTGGAAAAGCGTAAGCCGTCCTGGGTTGCGGGCGATTCCTGAAAACAATGAACCACGGAGAACAAGGAATGGCACGGAAGAAGACAGTGCTTTCAAGAAAGATCGATTTTTTTCCGTGTGATTCCCTGTCTTCCGCGGCTCCAATGTTCGAGTGACCATGTTCAAGACAGTCCTGATTGCCAATCGCGGTGAAATCGCCTGCCGCATCATCGCCACCTGCCGCCGGCTTGGCGTGCAAACCGTGGCCGTCTGCTCCGACGCCGACGCCAGCGCCCGGCACGTGCGCCTGGCTGACCGGGCCGTTCATATCGGCGCCGCCCCGGCGCGCGAGTCCTATCTGGACGGTGAGCGCATCATTGCCGCGGCACGGGAGACGGGCGCGCAGGCCATCCATCCCGGCTACGGCTTTCTGGCTGAAAATGCTGATTTTGCCCGCGCGGTGGACAAGGCCGGCCTGACACTGATCGGCCCCTCGCCGGAGACCATGGATCTGATGGGCTCCAAAGCCGCGGCCAAGGAGAAGATGGCTGCCGCCGAAGTGCCGCTGATCCCCGGCTACCACGGCGACGACCAGGCCGACGACACGCTTGCCGCAGAGGCCGAGCGCGTCGGCTTTCCGCTGATACTCAAGGCCGCGGCCGGAGGCGGCGGCAAGGGCATGCGCGTGGTGCATTCGGCCGATGAATTTGCCGAGGCGCTCACCGCGGCCCGGCGCGAGGCCTCCGGCGCCTTCGGTGACGAGCGCATGATCCTCGAACGCTATCTGGAAAGGCCGCGTCATATCGAAGCCCAGATCTTTGCCGACGCGCATGGCAACACGGTGCACCTGTTCGAGCGCGACTGTTCCAGCCAGCGCCGGCACCAGAAGATCATCGAGGAAGCTCCAGCGGCAAGACTTGACGACGAGCTGCGCCAGCGCCTGCTGGCCGCGGCCGTGCGCGCCGCCGAAGCGGTAGATTACATCGGCGCCGGCACGGTGGAATTTCTGGTCGACGGCGAGGAGTTCTACTTTCTGGAGATGAACACCCGCCTGCAGGTCGAGCATCCGGTGACCGAGTGCATCACCGGTCTGGATCTGGTCGAGTGGCAACTGCGCGTCGCCGCCGGTGAGAAGCTGCCGCTTGGTCAGGAAGCGATCCGCGCCAGCGGTCACGCCATGGAAGCGCGCATCTACGCCGAAGACCCCGATCAGGGATTCCTGCCCTCGACCGGGCGCATTACTGCCCTGTCGCTGCCGGAAAGCGGCGGAGTGCGCATCGACTCCGGGGTGGAGGCCGGTGATGAGGTCAGCATGCACTACGATCCGATGATCGCCAAGCTCATCGTCCACGACACCACCCGCGAGGCCTGCCTGGCGCGGCTCAACCAGGCCCTGGCGGCCAGCTTCGTGGCCGGACCGGCGACCAATCTCGGCTTTCTGCAGGCCCTGGCCGGTGCCGAGATCTTCACCGAAGCCGGCGTCGACACGGGGCTGCTCGATCGCGATCTGCCCTCGATTCTGGACGCCGGCGAGCCGCCGCTCGAAGTGCTTGTCGCGGCTGCCGGGTGCTGGCTGCTGCAACAGGAAACAAGAGCTACTGGTCGAACACCCTGGGACACCTGCGATAGCTGGCGTCTGGGTGAAGCGGCCAAGCGCACGCTCGTAATCGAGGCCGCCGAACGGCGCGTCACCGTCGAGGCGACCGGCTTCGACGGCGACTACCGGCTGCACATCAACGGCGAAACCCGGGCCGTGTGTATCCGGCAGCTTGCCGACAGCGATTTCAACCTTACCCTCGACGGCCAAGGACACCGACTGCAGGTGCACCTGGCCGGCGAACACGGGCTGGAGGTCTGCCTCGACAACCGCCGCTGGCCAGTCAGCCGCCACGCACGCTTCGAGGCCGCCGTCGACAGCAGCGCCGGCGACGGCCGCCTGCTCGCACCGATGCCGGGCAAGGTCCTCGAAATCCGCGCCGAAGCCGGTCAGACAGTGGCCGAGGGCGACACCCTGATGATCATGGAAGCAATGAAGATGGAGCTGACCATCAAGGCGCCGATGGACGGCAACGTCGCGGAAATCGCTGTGGCGGCTGAAGACATCGTCGAGGCCGACACGCTGCTGCTGGTCATCGATCCAGCCAGTCATCAGGATTCGTAATCCGACCTGAAGTGGCCGTTCCACAACCGCGCGGCAAGATGAGCAGTTGCCGGCGCAACAGGACCGATTTCTTCCTGGGCACCGACGTCAACCGAGCCCGGGATCGAAGCAAGCGGGAGGCGGCACCGGGATTTCGACACCTCGTCTCCGACCGGTGCAGTCAGGCGGGCGACTGGGCGGTCAGTGATCGGGGGGCTCGAACCAGTTGCAGCATCCACGGTCGGAACAGTAAGGATCAAATCGGAGTTTCGACATGCGGTGGTTTGTCAGTGCAATCGTGGTTCTGGCCCTGGTCGCCGGCCTGTGGTGGCTGGAGCACCGGCAGCAGGCCGAGCTGGCGCCGGAACCCGACGTGGATATTCCGACCGAGCCGGAAGAGGCCGTGCCGCGCTATCCGCTACCACAATCCGAACCACGGCAGGCTCCGGCAACTGCGGAGCCGAAAGCAGACGAAAGCCGGACGGAGCCCGAAGCCAGGCCCGAACCACCACCGTCGCTGCCCGGCCTGAACGAAAGCGACGCCGCCGCGCGCCGCACGCTCTCCAACCTGCTCGGGAATGATTTCGTCGAGCAGTGGGTCAAGCCGGAGTTCGTCATTTCGCGCATGGTCGCCATCGTCAACAGCCTCGACGGAGCCGCCCCGGCGCTGAAGGCCTGGCCGCTCAATCCGCTGGACTCCGAACCCGCAACCGAGGAGCAACCGGAGGGCGAAGCCCTGCTCTGGACGAAGGCGAACGCCGAACGCTATGCCGCACTCGTCGATGCCATCGCCTCCCTGCCCCCGGAGCAGGCGGCAGCCATGTACCGCCGTTACTACCCGCTGTTTCAGCAGGCCTGGGATGAGCTGGGCGAATCGGAGCCGTACTTCAACGACCGCCTGATCGATATCATCGACCACCTGCTGGCCTCGCCCGAAGTCGAGCTCCCCTTCGAGGTCGTGCCGTACGAGGGTCGGCTGCGCTTCGGCGACACGTCCCTTCAGGAAGCCTCCTGGGGCCGCAAGCTGCTGATGCGCATGGGCAAGGAAAACGCCGGCAAGACCAAGGAATGGCTGCGGCATTTTCGCAACGCGCTGGTCGAACAGAATCGTGTATCGGCATCGACCGCGCGTTCACGTGCCGGAGCGTAAACAGCGTCCATGCACGCCATCATTCGAACGCTCATCGCCCTGGCCGCCGTCGTCGTCCTGACGAGCGCCTGCGGCGTGAAGTCAGCCTACAACAACGCCGACTGGCTGCTGGTGCGATGAGTCAACGAGCGCGTCGGCCTGACGCCCGAGCAGGAGCTGGCGCTGCGCGACGAGCTCGAAGGGCATCTGAAGTGGCACTGCGAAAGCGAGCTTGACGCCTACTCGGGGTTTTTGCGCGCAATCAATCAGGATATCGCCGCCGACCGGATCACGATGGACGCGCTCGCCGCATACCGGGATCGGGCCGCCGGGTTCGGCCAGCGCATTCTCGACCGGGTCCGGCCGACGCTGATCGACCTGCTCGCCAGCCTCAGCGACGAGCAGGTCGATGAACTGATGGCCAGCTTCGAGGAACGAAACCAGGAACTGGCCGAGGAAATGGAGCGCTCCGAAGACGAACGCCGCCGGGCCAGAATCGAAGCGATGACGAAGGGAATGCGACGCTTCAGCGGTCGGCCGAACGGCGAGCAGCGAAAGCGCATGGAAGCCTGGGCGGCCAGCCTGTGGCCGACGGCACAACTGGCGCTCGAGGAGCGTCTGGCCCAGCAGGCGAAGCTGCGCGAAGCGCTGGCGATGCGCGCCAACCGCGCGGCTTTCGAGCCGGCGATGGCGAGCCTGCTCGAACCCGGCTCGTCAGGGTCGCACGAGTATCGCCAGCGCCGGGACGACAACCGGAAAAAGACGCAGCGGGCCATCCTGGACATGCATCGGATGGCCTCGTCGCAGCAGCGTGAGCGCTTGCGCGAAAGCCTGTCGGACTGGGCGCGGAAATTCGACGAATTGAGCTGCGGCTACTCGGCCAGCGTCAGCCGGGTTACCCTCTGAAAGCCTCTGGGCAGTTTTCTGCCGCGCTGCGCTCTTTCGCCCCAGTAGTTCTCCGTGTCGGCCCAGCCCAGGCGCAGGTAACGCTGACCCGCCCACACCAGGCAGTCCTCGCCGGCGGCGATGACGATGGCGCCGGCCATCTTCTCGCCGGCCTTCTTCGCCTTGGGTGGGATATTGATGAGCTTGTTGCCCTTGCCCTTGGCCAGTTCGGGGACTTCGCTGAGGTAGTAGGCCAGCAGGTAACCCTCGGTGGTGGCACAGACGATCACCGCCTCTTCGTCCTCGGTGACCGGCGCGATCGGCAGCACGCCCGATCCGGCCGGCACGGTGAGCACCTGCTTGCCGGCTCTCTGGCGCGTGTGCAGGTTCTCCAGCCGGGTGATGAAGCCGTAGCCGGCGTCGCTGGCCAGCAGTACGCGATCTTCCGGCGCACCCAGTGCCACGCTCTTGAAAACGGCATCCGGCTTCGGGCTGAATCGCCCGGTCAAAGGCTCGCCCAGGCTGCGCGCCGAGGGCAGTTCGTGGGCAATCACTGAATAGCTGCGCCCGTCCGAGTCCAGAAAGCAGGCCGCTTGCGTGCTGCGGCCGCGGGCGGCGGCCAGGCAGGCATCGCCGGCGCGGTAGTTCAGTTCTTCAGGCTTGATGTCGTGACCCTTGGCCGCGCGCACCCAGCCGTTTTCGCTCAGCACCACGGTCACCGGCTCGGACGGCACCAGATCGGTCTCCTTCAGCGCCTGGGCGGCGGCGCGCTCGACCAGCGGCGAGCGGCGCTCGTCGCCGTACTTTTCGGCATCTTCAAGCAGCTCGTCGCGGATCAGGCGGGTGAGCTTCCTCGGCGAGTCGAGCAAGGCCTCGATCTGCTTGCGCTCGGCCTCGAGCTCGTCCTTCTCGCCGTTGATCTTCATCTCCTCGAGCTTCGCCAGATGGCGCAGTTTCAGCTCGAGAATGGCTTCCGCCTGCGTCCCGGTCAGCTCGAAGCGCGTCATCAGCACCGGTTTGGGCTCGTCTTCGGTGCGGATGATGTGGATCACCTCGTCGATATTGAGATAGGCGATCAGCAGGCCATCGAGGATATGCAGCCGATCGACGACCTGGTCGAGGCGGAATTCCAGCCGCCTGGTCACCGTCTGGCGGCGAAAGGCCAGCCACTCGATGAGCAGATCCTTGAGGTTGCGCACGCCCGGCCGACCATCCAGACCGATGACGTTGAGGTTCATGCGCGCGCTCTTTTCCAGATCGGTGGTCGCGAACAGGTGGTCCATCAGCTGCTCGATATCGACGCGGTTGGAGCGCGGCACGATCACCAGGCGGGTGGGATGCTCGTGGTCGGACTCGTCGCGCAAGTCGGTAACCCAGGGCAGTTTTTTGGCCTGCATCTGCCCGGCAATCTGCTCGAGCACCTTGGCCGGCGAAACCTGGTGGGGCAGCGCGGTGATGATGATCTCCTCGCCTTCCTTCTCCCACTTCGCGCGCTGGCGAATGCCGCCCGAGCCGCTCTCGTAGAGCGCCAGCAGATCCTCGCGCGAGCTGACGATCTCGGGCCCGCCGGGAAAGTCCGGCGCGGGAATGTGCTCGCATAGCTCGGCGACCGTCGTTTTCTTCGGCGCCTCCAGCAGGCGGATACAGGCCGATACAACCTCGTTGAGGTTGTGCGGCGGAATGTCGGTAGCCATACCCACGGCAATGCCCTGCCCGCCGTTGAGCAGCACGTTGGGCAGGCGTGCCGGCAGCAGCGTCGGCTCCTTGAGCGTGCCGTCGAAGTTGGGCGCCCACTCGACCGTGCCCTGCCCCAGCTCGGCCAGCAGGGTTCTGGCATACGGTGCCAGCCGCGACTCGGTATAGCGCATGGCGGCAAACGACTTGGGGTCGTCGGCCGAACCGAAGTTGCCCTGCCCGTCGACCAGCGGATAGCGATAGGAAAACGGCTGGGCCATCAGCACCATGGCCTCGTAGCAGGCCGAATCGCCGTGCGGGTGGAACTTGCCGATCACATCGCCGACCGTGCGCGCGGACTTCTTGTGCTTGGAGGCCGCGGAAAGCCCCAGCTCGCTCATGGCATAGACGATGCGCCGCTGGACGGGCTTGAGGCCGTCGCCCAGGTGCGGCAGGGCGCGGTCGAGCACCACGTACATGGCGTAGTCGAGATAGGCGCGCTCGGCGTAGGTGCGCAGGGGCTGTTGTTCGAAGTCGCCGGAAACAGGTTTGATTTCGCTCATGGCGTGGAATTGTCGCCGATGACGGGGCATGTTGTCACAACGGTGGGCGCACCGTGTTCAACAAACGGTGGGTGATGAGGCAGGCCGAATGGCAGTAGCGCCGTTTTTCGAAGAGGCCGGCTCTTCGCTTTGCCTTGTGTGACTCCGATCGGGCGCTCTGCCTCATTGGGGAGGTCCCGGCTCTTCGCTTTGCTGCGGCCGGGACGCTGATTGGCTCGCGAGCGAGCCAATCAGCGCTTGATGAACCTCAGAGTGAAGCGGTCGCTTTCGCCGATCTGCCGGTATTTTTCTTCGTCCTCGCCTTCCGGCACGTTGAGCGTCGGCGGGAGCGTCCACACGCCGTTGGGGTGGTCGGCGCTGTCGTCGGGGTTGGCATTGATCTCGCTGGCTTCATCGAGCACGAAGCCTTCGGACTCGACCACGCCCACGACCCAGTCCTGCTTGACGTAGCCGCCGGCCATGTGCTTGTCGCCGGCACGGTCTTCGGGCAGGCGGTGTTCGACAATACCGAAGATTCCGCCAGGCTCGAGCACCTCGTAAGCAGCTTTGGCCATGGCGCGAAAGCCGCCGTCGCCGGCGTAGCTGTGGACGTTGCGGAAGGTGAGCACCATGTCGGCGGACTCAGGCTCGCCCAGATCGGTCATTGCGGGCGGATCGAAGGCGATGATCTCGATATTACCGAAGCGCTCGGCGGCGATGCGCTCCTTGAATCTGGCCATGCCAGGCTCGTAGTAACCGGGCGGGTCTTCCTTGTCCATGTTCCAGTGGGCGGCAATCAGCTTGCCCTCGTCGGCCAGGTAGGGGCCGAGTATTTCCGTATACCAGCCGCCGCCGGGCGAGATTTCAACCACGGTCATGTCCGGCTCGATGCCGAAGAAGGTCAGCGTCTCGTGAGGGTGGCGGTACTGGTCGCGCTCGGCCTCGTTTACGGGTCGTTCCGGGCTGCCGATCACGCTCTCGAGCCTGTCGTCGGCCAGGGCCGGGGCGGCCAGCAGCAGGGCCGAAATCGCGAGACTGCCTGCATTCAGTGCCTTCATGGTGCGCTCTCCATGTTTGCGGTAAGTCGGAACAAGCGATGCCCGCTGCGCGCATACTTGCGCTCGAACGGGCTGATCGGCTCGTCGGCAGAAAAAGATACCACGTTCACGTCATCGACTCCGGCCAGCGCCAGGGCGCGGGCGAATTCGTCGACGTAGAGCTCGAAATTGCTGCGCAGCTCCAGGCGACCGCTCAAGGTCAGCAGATCGGGGAAAGCCGGGTGCGCGTGCCAGCGCCGCTGAAGGTGTCCGGGCTTGGGCCAGGGGTTGGGATAGAGCAGATAATGGTGCGCAAGCCGCCAGCCGGCCTGGCCGGCCAGGCGCCAGAAATCGGCCAGTTCGGCGCGGACCAGGCGGGCATTGTCCGGCACCCCGGTGGCCCGGGCCAGGCGAGCCGCGCTCTTGTCGACGCCGATGACCAGGCTGTCGGCGTGCCTGGAGGCTAGCAGGGCAGTCGAAGCGCCGGTGCCGCAGCCCGAATCGAGCACCAAAGGCATGCCGGACTCGAGCGATTCGGCCAGCTTGTCGAAGGCGCGTCGACTGTAGCCGCGGATCGGCGATTGCCACGGGTGGCGTAGATGGCGCACCACCGTCTCCTCGAGCCGCCGATGCGGGCCGCTCTGCGAGGATTGCGGAATGCGTGAATCAGCCACGGAAATGGCCTGAAAAAGAAATGGTGGGCCGTGAAGGACTCGAACCTTCAACCAATAGGTTAAAAGCCTACTGCTCTACCATTGAGCTAACGGCCCGAAAATCGAGCCGTGCATGATACCCCGGACGCGCTCGATGCTCAAGGCGAAATTTCGGTTTCTGAAGCCAGGTCCAGAACGACCTCGCGGATGCCGTCGTCATCGACGGGTCCGAGCCGAAAGCCCAGATCCTCGGCCAGGCCAAGCATGCGTACGTTCTGCTGCTGGACCTGTCCGACCACCTCGTGCACGCCGGTAGCCCGGCAGTGCTCGATAAGCTTCTTCAGGAGAATACGCCCGAGGCCGCGGCCCTTGATGCGCGAGCGCACGACCACCGCAAACTCGGCGCGCTGGCCGGTGGAGTCCTTCGCGATACGCGCCACGCCCTGGGTGCGCTTGTCATCGTCGACGGCGATGAAGGCCATTTCGCGCTCGTAGTCGATCTGCGTGAAACGCGCAATCTGCGAATGCTCGGGCGCGCGGATGACGCCGAAGAAACGGAAGCGGACGTCATCGGCCTCGAGGCTGTGAAAAAAATCGCGATGGGCCGGCTCGTCCTCGGGGCGAATCGGGCGAATCGTGAGCTCGCCATCAGCGAAAGGTACGCGCTCGGTCAGGTGCGTGGGATAGGGCGCAATCGCCGGCCGGGGCCGCGGGCCGGCATCGACTGCTCGCAGCTCGATGCGGGCGTCGAGGGCGACCACGCCCTCGTCGTCGGCCAGCAGCGGATTGATATCGAGCGACTCGACCATGTCCAGATCGGTCATCAGGCGCGCGGCACGAACCAGCACGCCGCAGACCAGATCGGCGCGTGCGGCCGGCCGATGACGATAGCCGGCGAGCAGTTTCGCCACCCGGGTGCGCTCGATCATCTGCCGGGCCAGGCTCATGTTCAGCGGCGGCAGGCCGACGACCGTGTCGTCGACGACTTCCACCGACGTGCCGCCGCTGCCAAAGAGCATGACCGGTCCGAACACCGGGTCGGTGCTGGCGCCGACGATCAATTCCAGGCCGTTGGCCCGCCGAACCATCCGCTGGACCGAGAAGCCGGCAAGCTCGGCATTGTCGTGCCCGGCCACGCGGCGGGCAATGCCCTCGGCGGCCTCGCGCACGGCTTGTTCCGACTCCAGATCCAGCACCACGCCGCCGACGTCCGACTTGTGGGTTATATCGGGAGAGATCAGCTTGAGTGCAACCGGAAAACCAATCTCCACAGCCTGGCGGGCCGCCTCTTCCGGCGTCGGACCCGCCCGCCGCGTTTCGACCACCGGGATACCGTAGGCTGCCAGTACGCGCTTGGCCTCGATCTCGCTCAGCCAGGTTCGTTCCTCGCCGCGCGCACGCTCGAGGAGTGCCGACACCGAGTCAGGATCCATCACCTCCGAGGTGGGCATCTCCGAGGGGGTCTCCATCAACGCGACCTGATTGGCGCGGTACTCCTGCAGCCCGAGGAAGGCCGCCACGGCGTCGGCCGGCGAAAGAAAGGCGGGCAGATCGGCCGCGGCAAAGGCTTCGTAGGCCGCGCGCGCCGAGGCACCGCCCAGCCAGCAACCGAAAACGGGCTTGGACGCGGCCGCGGCAATCGACGCCAGCGCCTCGGCAATCTCCCGGCTGCCCGCCAGGGCCGTGGGCGCGTGCACGATCAGCACCGCGTCGACTTCTTCGGCCTCCAGCAAGATTTCCATTGCCTCGCTGTAACGCTGTGACGAAGCATCGCCGATGATGTCGACCGGGTTGCCGCGCGACCAGTTGTGCGGCAGCGTCGCATCGAGCTTTTCGAGCGTGGTTTCTTGCAGATCGGCCAGCCGGCCGCCGCCGAGCACCAGTTCGTCGGTGGCCAGGATGCCAGGCCCGCCGCCGTTGGTCAGAATGACCAGGCGATCGCCCTCATGCGGACGTACGCGGGCGAGGATTTCGGCGGCGCGGAAAAGATCCTCGATGCCGTTGACGCGCAGCGCCCCGGCGCGACGGATGGCCGCGGCATAGACATCGTCGCGGCCGGCCAGCGCGCCGGTGTGCGACGCCGCAGCTTTGGCACCCTCGGGCGCGCGACCTGACTTGACCACCACCAGCGGCTTGTTGCGCGAAGCCGCGCGCGAGGCCGACATGAACTTGCGCCCGTCGGTCAGCGCTTCCATGTAGAGCAGGATCGAGCGCGTACGGGCATCCGAGCCCAGGTAGTCGATGACATCGCCGATATCGACATCCAGGCAGTTGCCCATCGACACGAACGACGAAAAGCCGATATCTCGCTCGGCCGCCCAGTCGAGCACCGTGGTGGCCAGGGCGCCGGACTGGGTGACGAAAGCGACGTGCCCGGCCGCGGGCCGCCCCGGCGCGAAGCTGGCGTTGAGGCCGCTGTCGGGCACCATCAGCCCGACGCAGTTGGGGCCCAGAAAGCGCAGCCCGTGGCGGCCGGCGTGGTCCAGCATCTCCGACTCGAGATCGCGGCCGGTGGCTGCGCTGGCTTCGTCAAACCCGGCCGTGATGACCACCGCCGCGCGCGTTCCGAACGCGCCCAGCTCTTCGATGATGCCGGGCACCGTCCCCGGCGGCGTGCAGATCACGCCCAGGTCGGGCACTTCGGGCAGGTCGCCGGTTTCGCGAAAAGCGCTGCGGCCGGCAACCTCGCGGTGGTTGAGGTTGAGCGGGTAGATCGCGCCCTCGAAGCCGCCATCGAGCAGATTGGCGAACACCGCGCGGCCAACGCTGCCCGGACGATCCGAGGCGCCGTAGACCGCGATCGAGCGCGGACGGAACATCCTGTCGAGATGGCGAATGGACATGCCCGGCTCCCTGGCAGGAATCGTGGAGTCGACAGCAGGTTAGCACGCCAGCCGCGCCGGCTCGAGGTTCAGCTCTGCTCGCCCAGCCGGGCCTTGGCCGCCACGTAGATCGCCTCGAGCTCGGGGTGGTCGAGGTCGGCCAGATCGAGAGCGTGTTCGCTCGCAATCGCCTCCATGGTTCGAAACCGGCGTTCGAACTTGTGGTTGCAGCGCCTCAGCGCCGCGCCGGGATCGACGTCGAGCTTGCGCGCCAGATTGGTGATGACGAACAGCAGGTCGCCGATTTCCTCCTCGATATTGTCGGCGTCGTCATTGTCGAGCGCGGCACGCAGCTCATCGGCTTCTTCACGCAGCTTGGCGAAAATGGGCTCGGCATCCGGCCAGTCGAAGCCGACGCGGGCGGCGCGCTCCTGCAGCTTGACGGCTCGCCTGAGCGCCGGCAGCCCGCGCGAGACGCCCTCGAGCAGGCCCTCGTCGGCTTGCCCCTTTTCGGCGCGCTCGGCCGCCTTGATGGCTTCCCAGTTCGCGGCTTGTTCTTCGGCGCTGTCGAAGGAGGCGTCGCCGAATACGTGCGGGTGGCGGCGCAGCATCTTGTCGGAGACGGCCGCAGCCACGTCGTTGAAGTCAAACCGGGATTGTTCCTCGGCCATGCGCGCGTGAAAGACCACCTGAAAGAGCAGATCGCCGAGCTCGTCGCGCAGGTCGTCAAAATCCTTGCGTTCGATGGCGTCGGCCACCTCGTGGGCTTCCTCGATGGTGTACGGCGCGATGCTGTGGAAGGTCTGCTCGACATCCCAGGGGCAGCCGCGCTTGGGGTCGCGCAGCCGCGCCATGATGTCGAGCAGCCGATCGATGGCTTTGTGATCGTTGGAGCCTGGTTCGCTCATCGTGGCGGCAGGATAACCCGAAACCGCGCGCCGCCGAGCTTGCCGCGGTCGACTTCCAGCCGGCCGCCGTTGATCTCGACAAGCTCGCGCACGATCGACAGGCCCAGCCCCTGCCCTTCCTGTGGTGCCTGCTCGTCACCGCGCTGGCCGCGCTCGAGCAGGCGCGCGGTCTCGACGCCGTCGATGCCGGGGCCGTCATCCTCGATCTCGACGACCACACCGTCGCGCCGCAGGCCCGACTGGCCCCGGCGCACCGACGCTCGCAGCCGGCCGTTGCCGTACTTGGCCGCGTTTTCCATCAGGTTGCCGCAAACCTCCCAGAGATCGCGCTCGTTCATGTAAGCCGCCAGGCCGGCATCACCCGAGACTTCCGCACGCAGGCCGGCATCCACGTACAGACGCTCGAGCGAGTCGGCCATGCGCTCGAGAATCGGCCTGACCGGAACCGCCCCTGGCAGGGCCCGCTGGGTGGAACGCTGGGCGCGCTCGAGCTGGCGACGGATGATCTGCTCCATGTCGTCAAGCTGCCGGGCCAGATCGCTGGGCCGCAGCGATTCGCTCGATTCCAGTCGGGCGCGCAGCACCGCCACCGGCGTTTTGAGCGCATGGGTCAGGTCGGCCAGGGCTTCGGAATAGCGCCGCGCATTGTCGCGCTCGGCGGCAAGCAACGCGTTGAGGTTGTCGGTCAACGGTCGCAGCTCGCGCGGATAGGCGCCTTCGATGCCTTCGCGCCGGCCGGACTCGATTTCGGCCACTTCGGCGGCCACGCGCCGCAGCGGCCTGAGAATGATCAGCAGCAGTCCCGCCTGGCCGGCGATGATCAGCACGGCCGCCAGGCCCAGCCAGCGCCACAGGTCCTCGCGAAATCCTGCCAGTTCCATGCGCAGGCGGTTGGGATCTTCGGCCGCCCAGAGGGTCAGGTCCTCGATGCTGCCGTCGGCCAGCTCCCAGCCCAGGCCAATGGCGAACACGTTCCAGTTGCCGTCGGCCTCCAGGCCGCGGAACAGCTCGCTGCCGCGCTCGACCAGCCGCGCTCTGGGCTGCGGCACCACGCCCATGAGAGAACGCGAGCGCCATTCACCCTGCGGCGTCATGGCGCCGCCGTGCAGACTCGATCCCGGGCGATTGAGGCGCGGCTCGGCCAGCGATTCGGGCATGATCGGCTGGCCGTTTTCGTCCAATTCGATCGTCGACAGGATCAGGTAGACCACCGCTTCGAGGCGCTCGCGCATGTTTGCCTCGGCGGCGTTGGCAAACACCCGGTCAATGGCGCCGCCAACGGCGGCCAGTGCAATGAGAAGGGCCAGGCTGGCGCCGATCAGCAGGCGGACCAGCAGCGAGAGCGAGGCAGCGTTGCGCGCGGCCATGGCCGGTGATCAGTCTTCGCCCTGGCGAAAGCGATAGCCGCGCCCGCGCAGCGTTTCGATGGGCTGCCACTCGCCTTGCGGGTCAAGCTTTCTGCGCAGCCGGCCGATGATCACTTCGATGACGTTGCTGTCGGGGTCGGCATCCTCGTCGTAGAGGTGCTCGTTGAGCTCCATCTTGGATACGACCTGGTCAGGATGGAGCACGAAGTACTCCAGCACCTTGTACTCGAAAGTCGTCAGCTCCATCACCTCGCCGTCGAGCAGCACATCCTGGCTGGAGAGGTTGACCAGCAGTGGGCCGATTCGTACCTCCGGCGCGGCGTGGCCGGCCGAGCGGCGCATCAGCGCGTTGACGCGCGCCATCAGCTCTTCGATGCGGAAAGGCTTGGTGACGTAATCATCGGCGCCGATTTCGAGCGCCTCGACCTTGTCCTGCCAGTCCGAGCGAGCGGTCAGGATGAGGATCGGGTACTTGAGCCCGCGCTCGCGCACCTGGCGCACGATCTCCATGCCGCTCTCGCCGGGCAGGCCCAGATCGATGATGGCCAGATCGATCGGGTACTCCGCGGCGTAATGCAGTCCATCAATGCCATCGGCAGCCAGATCGACGGCGTGACCCTGCCGCTTGAGCGCGCGGCCTAGCAGTTCGCGCAGTTCGGTTTCGTCTTCGACCACCAGAATACGCATGGGCTTCAGTCCTCGTCAGCGGGCACGTGCACTGTGCGTACAACGCCCTCGCGGGTGACAATGCGAATGACGTGAATGCGCCGACCGTCGCGCTCAATGGTGTGGGCCGATACCACGCGGGCATCGTATTCGGCGGCCACCCGCCGGGCCGCCTCCTCGAGCGTGATTGCCCAGGCCGACGCCACCAGCGTGGCGGCCAGGGTGATTGCGATCACTAGTTTGCGGAATGGTCGGTACATGGCGGCGTTTCGATCAGTGTCGGGCCGATTCTAGCCCGGGGCGCTTAATCGGTGCTGAATCTTGCGGTTCGGGACCCGGAACCAGGAACCAGGAGCCCGTCAATATATCTCCGCCACGCAGCAGCGCAGGCTGCCGCCCGCCTTCTCGATTTCGTCAAGCTCGACGCCGTGGATGGTGAAACCCCATTCCTCGAACCGGGCGAGCTTTTCCGGCGCCAGGGCGTCGATGGCAGTCTGGCTCATGAACAGATCCTCGAAGCTCAGGGCGATGATGTTACCGGCAAAGGCTTCCTTCTCCTCGCTGGTAATCTCCAGGACGCGATCCGGGAAAGCCTCGCCGATAGCCGCGGGCACTTCGGGATCGACGAAAGCGTCCGGACAGATCACCAGCGCGCGCGAGGCTAGGACAGCCATGATCACGTTGGTGTGATACTCGCGCTCGTCGAGATCGAACTGAAACGTCAGGCCCAGATCGAAGCTTTCGTGCATGGCCTTGCAGCCGGCCTCGTCGACGCGCTGGGTGATCCCGCAAAAACCGATGCGGCGGGCGCGATCGAGCACCAGGGCGCCGGTGAGTTCGGCGACCAGATCCTGCCCGGACAGGTCGAGCGTTTCGTATTGCATCAACTCGCTGAAAAAGCCGCGGATATCGGCGCGCTCGGCCTCGCGCTGGCGCTCGGGATGGCGCATCGCACCCACGATCAGGCGCCCCGGCGCGGTGGCGAAGACGTTGTTGGGGAAGACATCGTCGGGCGTTTCCGGCCTGCCCGGAAAGCGCACGACCGGAATGTTGCAGGTGCTGATGGCCTCGCTCAGCGCGCGGTGCTGATCGAGCGCGCGTCCGGGATCGACATCGACGCCCAGATCCATGTACTCGTTGTCGCGCGCCGACTGCTGCGAGAGCCGAAAGGCACTGGGTTCGACCAGAAAAACGGCCCGCGGAACGGCCGGGCCGTCGCTGTTGAGCCAGCCAGCCTGGATCTGCTGGCGAAATTCATCCGGAGTCTTCACTATCACTGTCAGATATGCCCTGTTGATGGCCAGAGGGAATGATGAATATGCGGATGATCATCACGCGCATCAACTGTGCCTCGATCCCCGGATAAGCGCTTCGAGTGTTTCGGAAGTTGGCCGTCAGCGTCCT
>CAYUPK010000014.1:0-80030 GCA_964446675.1 uncultured Wenzhouxiangella sp. | reverse complement strand
ATCAAAGCCGGCTTGACTCAGCGTGAAAGAGGCAGTCTGATGAATAAGCTGGGTTTAAGGCAGGATGGCAGTCGGGTTGGGGTCAGGGTGCTGCGGTGTCAGGAAATCGGAAGGATGGGTGATGATGAATCTGGCTGAGCTGACTACCCCTGCCCTGCTGGTCGATGAGGGTCGTTTGGCGGGCAACCTGGCGCGTATGAATGACCAGCTCGCGCGGCTGGGTGTGCCGCTTCGGCCGCATCTGAAGACGGTCAAGAATATCGAGCTGGCCGAGCGGATGTTGCGGGGGCATCCGGGGGGTGCGGCGGTTTCGACGCTGGCCGAGGCGGATCATTTCTTTGCTGCGGGTATCGACGATCTGCTCTATGCCGTGGGCATTGCGCCGGGCAAGCTGGGCGAGGCCGCGCGGCGCATTGCCGCGGGCATGAAGCTGACGCTGGTGCTCGATCACCCCGATGCCGCCGGGGCCGTGGCCGATGCGGCCGGGCGGTTCGGGGTGGATTTCCGGGTACTGCTGGAAGTCGACGCTGACGGCCAGCGCGCCGGCTTTCGGCCGGACGATCCGGCGCTGCTGAGCGCGGCAATGACGCTGCATGAGGGCGGCGCCACGCCGGCCGGGGTGATGGTGCACGCCGGCGGCTCGTATGCCTGTCGCGATCATGACTGCCTGCACGCGATGGCGGATACCGAGCGCGATGCGGCGGTTGCCGCGGCTGACTCCCTGCGCCGGGCCGGCTTCGAGTCGCCCACGGTCAGCGTGGGTTCGACGCCCACGGCGCTGTTCGCCCGCGACCTTGCCGGCGTGAGCGAAGTGCGCGCCGGCGTTTACGCGTTCATGGATCTGGTGATGGCCGGTATCGGCGTGTGCGCGATCGACGACATTGCCCTGTCGGTGCTGTGCGAGGTCATCGGCCACCGCGGCGAGCACGGGCAGGCCATTGTCGACGCCGGCTGGATGTCGCTTTCGCGCGACCGCGGCACGGCCGAGCAGGCCATCGACCAGGGCTATGGCGTGGTCTGCGACGAGGCCGGCCACGCCCTGTCGGCCGAGGTCATCGTGCGCGCCACCAGCCAGGAGCACGGCATCCTGGCCCGCCGCGACGGCGAGCCGCTGGATCCAGGCGACTTTCCCATCGGCCGGCGCTTGCGCGTTCTGCCCAACCACGCCTGCGCCACCGGCGGCCAGTTCGAGCATTTCTGGATGATGGACGCGCACGACGCGCCCGTGCGGCAGCTGGAGCGCTGTCGCGGCTGGTAGGGATCAGCAGACTACGCGACGCCTGGGCGTCAGCGGCTCAAGCCGAGCCGCTCGTGCCACTGGGCCAGGCTCTCGTTCGGGTATTGGTCGAAGTGGTGCTCGTCGGGCCCTGCCGGCACCTCGACCCAGTTGGCCTTGCTGCCCAGCATCAGGTGGTTGCGCTCGGGCGGCTTGGGCAAGTCGGTGTCGACGGCCGAGGCAAAGGGATGGATCAAATCCGGCCAGCGCGGATCGAACACCCACAGCGCGCTGGCGCAGTGGCTGCAGAAGTTGCGCTGGCCGGGGCTGGACTCGCCGTCGATCTCGGCGCAATAGATGCGAACGTGCTCACGGCCCTCGACCTGAAGCGTTTCGGCCAGCGCGCCGAGGTTGATGGCACAGCCGCTGCCGCCCGCCGTTTTGCGACAGATCGAGCAATAGCAGTAGTTGAAGGGATAGGGATACGGCGACTCGACGCTGAATCGCACGCGGCGGCAGTGACATGAACCTTCCAGATACATGATCCTTCTCCTTCAGGGTGATCCGGATGTCTCGTCGGCAAGCTCGTCGAGCAGGCGCTCCAGCGGCACCGGCCTTGAAAACAGGAAGCCCTGGAATACTTCGCAGCCGTCGGCGCGCAGGATCTCGAACTGGCGCTGCGTCTCGACGCCTTCGGCAACCACGCGCATGCCGTGGTTGCGGCCGATGGCCAGGATGCTTTGAACGAGCTTGCGCGAACTCTCTTCGGTCTCGAGATCGTCGACGAAGCTCTTGTCGATCTTGAGCTCGTCGATCGGCAGGTTGCGCAGCATGGCCAGCGATGAAAACCCGGTGCCGAAGTCGTCGAGCGCGATGCCCACGCCCGCACCGTGGAGCTTTTTCACGCCCGCGGCCAGCGAGCTGTAGTCTTCGGCGAACAGGTTTTCGGTAATTTCGAGAACCGGAACAACAGGCGCACGATCGAGCTTGCCCAGGCTGGCAATAACGTGGCGGGCGAACTCCGGCTGCAGAAACTGCCTGACGGATATGTTGACGGAAAACAGCAGCGGCGCGGTTCGGCAGCGCGCGATCTGGCGGGCGTCATCCAGGCAGCGTTCGAGAATGTAATCTCCCAGCCTGCTAATCAGACCGGAGGTTTCGGCAATGGCGACAAAGCGAGTCGGGCCGATCTCGCCCAGCTCCGGGTCATGCCAGCGCGCCAGCGCCTCGATTCCGACAATTTTCCCCTCTGCATCGACCTGCGACTGGTAGACCATGTAAATCGATCCGTCGTCGAGTGCCTTGCGAAGGCGCTGCTCGATCTGGATGTTTTCCAGATAGACCTGTCCCATCGTCGGCTTGTAAAGGCTGGTCGCCTTGTGGTGGCGCTTGGCCGAATACATGGCGACATCGGCAGCTCGCAGCAGATCATTCAGCGAACTACCGGCATCGGACAGGCGGGCGATGCCGATGCTGCAACCCAGCTCGAAGCTCACCCCGTCGACTTCGTAGCGCTCGACGAGGCGCTCGGCCAGCGCTTCGCCGCGGCTGAAGAGGCGCTCGGTGTCGGTTTCGGATGTCAGCAGCACGAACTCGTCGCCGCCAACGCGCGCCACGTGTTCGCTCGGATCGGCAAACTGCTTTAGCCGCCGCCCCAGCAGCCGCAGCACGGCATCGCCCTGCATGTGGCCAAAACCGTCGTTGACGGCCTTGAAGTTGTCCATGTCCACGAACAGCAGCGTGAACTGATCGCCGAATCGGCGGCGCATTCGCTCGAACTCGGCAAGAACGGACTGCCGATTGGGCAGGCCGGTCAACATGTCGTGACGGGCCTGGTAGACCAGATCGTTGCGGCGCCGGCGCTCGGCGCGGTCAATGGCCAGGACAAGCGCGAGAAGGCTCAGCAGCACGACAAGGAAAATGGCGGCATAGACCCAGGCCGTGCGGGCAAACTCGGCGACCAGCTCGCCGCGATTGGTCTGGGTGAGCACCCACAGGTCGTAGCGGTCCTCGTGCATGGCCATGCCGATCTGCGGGCCCAATGCCGTTTCGATGTGATAGGGATACGGGCGCGCGCTGGCGCGGATGGTCTCGAAGGACTGTCCGCTAAGCTGCTTTGCCGAGGCGATGGCCGCCTCGTAGGTCTTGCGCGAGATCGGTTCGGCCAGGTAGCCCTCGGGCAGGTCGAGCGCGCTTGCCCACAGCAGCGGGGCAAGATCGTTTGCGCGAACCACCTGAATGACGTTGGACGGCCCCAGCGCGGCCTGCACGGCAAAGGCTGAATCGGCGCCGTCGATCGCCAGCGCGGCAGATATGAACCCCAGCACCTTGCCAGAACCACTGTGCATGGATTTGCAGACCGGAATCAGCCAGCGACCGCCGGGCTCGTTCTGGTAAGCCGCGCCGACAACCATCGTTTCAGAAGACCGGGCGGCCTGGCAGGTAGTCGGGTCAGCCGGCCAGGCCGGCTGCCGTACCTTCGCGCTGCGCCAGCGTACCGCGAGTGGATCTCCTGCCTGGTCGAGCAGCGCGTAGCCCACGGCAGTGCGGTTGATGTCGAGCATGCTCTCGAAGGTCTGGTCCACCGCCTCGAGCTGGCCCATCTGCCAGTGCACGAACAACTGGCCACCGATCAGGCTCAGCCCGGTTTCCTGGCCGTGAAGAACGGTTCGAGTGGCATTGCCGATCGTCGTGACCTGGCTGGTCTGGCGAATCTCGTGGCGCTCCACGATATCTCGCCACTGCGCATACAGCCCCCATGCAAGCAGTACGCTGCCAATGACAAAAATCACCAGGAAGAGCCGGTTGAGATTGTGTCTGAACGAGGTCACTTGCGCCCCCGGCCAGCAGGGTTCGAGGCAGAAACCGGACTCTTGTTTGCAACACCCGACTCAGGCCATGCCGGCTTGCACGATCCCGTCGACCAACGAGTCATCTCCCGACTCCCTCCTGGCCGGTCGGCGCAGACAGCTCGCCGCGCGGCCGCTATAAGGTGATGGACTTCAAGGTTAAGCGGAATTCCTGTACGAGGCAACACACATCGCACCGCCGGGCGGCGGCGCGACTGTCACCTGACCACCTGCCGGCCCCGCCGGCTGAGCCGGCAGGGCCGCAGATGGCATCAGTCAGTGCGTGCCGGAACGTCTTCGTCGTCGTCGGAAATGATGACTTCGACCCGGCGATTGAGCTGGCGGCCGGCCTGGGTTTCATTGGTGGCCACCGGATAGTCCGGCCCATAGCCGCGGGTGCGGATACGCTGTTCATCCACGCCGCGCTCGACCAGCGCGTCACGAACCGAAACAGCACGGCGCTCTGACAAACCCATGTTGTAGTCGCGAGCACCGGTCGAGTCGGTGAAGCCCTCGACCAGGACCTGTCGTTCTTCATACTCGTTGAGGAAGTCCGCGATCCGCCCGATAGTGCGCTCCGCGCCTTCGCGCAGCTCGTACTTGTCGAGATCGAACAGTACGTCGCTGCCAAGCGTGAGCACCAGCCCGCGTTCGGTCGGCTGGGCTTCGAGCTCGGCAATCTGCTCCTGAAGCCGCTCGGCTTCGGCGCGCATGCGCCGGGCTTCTTCCTCGAGCTCCTGTGCGCGGCGTTCAGCGGCCATGCGCTGCTCGCGCTCTTCCTCAGCCCGGCGCTGAGCCATTGCACGGGCCTGGGCGGCCTCGCGCCGCTCCATTTCTGCTTCTTGTGCGGCCTGCTCTGCGCGGGCTCGGCGGGCGCGCTCGGCCAGGCGCTCGGCTTCGGCGCGCGCCGCTTCGGCCTCGGCCCGGGAACGCTGCTCGGCAATCTGCGCTGCCTGGCGCTCGGCCCGCGCCGCCCGCGCCTCCAGGCGCAGCACCTCGCGTTGATCACCAAGCTCTTTCACCCGCGCCTCCAGCTGGTTCAGCTCTGCGGTTTCGCGGGCGATGCCGGCCTGCGTCTGGGTCAACTGCGCCAGGTGCAGAAGATCCGTGCGCCCGGCACCTTCGCGCCAGCGCTGTTGAGCACGCTCGAGAAGGTTTTCGGCTTCCTGCAGTTGCGCCGGTGCGTATTGACGCACCATGGCGTTGGAGGTCAGAGCGTCGACGGCCGCTTCGGCCCGCTCAAGTTCCGGCAGCGTCTGCGGCGTGGTTGCGCAGGCGGCCAGCACGGCAGCGGCTGCAATTGTTGCTGTGATGGTCGCGGCAATGTTTCTGAAGTCGATGCGTTTCATGAACCACCTCCCTGTTCATTGGCAAGTTCTTCTCGCAGTGCTTCGACGGTCGCTTCGAGCGCTTCGACCTGGCTGCGGCTGCGCGCCGAGCGCGCTTTCAGATCCGCCAGGCGGGCCATCTTCTCGGCCTCGAGCGCAAGCTGACGGGCGACTTCATTCTGATCCTTTTCGATCGCCTTTTCCGCCTCGGCCAGATGATCGCGAGCTTGCTGCAGCTCGTGCGAAGCGTGTTCGCGAGCACCCATCTCGACGGCGTACTCGATCGCATTTCGCGCCACGGCCATCTGGTCCGTTGGTACCGGTGGCTGAGACGCGCATGCAACCATCAGCAACGCCAGGGTGGGCATCAGCCCGCGTTTCATTATCTTCTTCATGCCATTTCTCCCGTGTTGGAAGCTCGTGAGTGCCGGCACCCCCGAAATTCACCGGCGACAGACAAGATAGACCGATAACGGAAAGGATTGCATGAAAACCGGGCTAATACGGCAGGATGTGTGATGAATTTCACGCTATTGCCGCCTCAATCCACCCATCGGGACGGGTTGCCGAATGCAGCCGCGGCCGCGCGCAGGGCGATCTTCGCCTACACTGGCCGAATCATCAGTACTGCCACCCCACACCAGCGAGGCTGCAATGGCGGATTACCCCGGCGGCGAGTTGATCGCCCGCATGCTCAAGGCCGAAGGCGTAGAGAAGGTCTTCGGCATCATCGACGGCACTTATTTCGGTTTCTACTCGGCGCTCCACCGGCTGGGCATCGAGATTGTCACGCCCCGCCACGAGACTTCGGCGGCACACATGGCTGGCAGCTACGCGCGGCTGACCGGCCGGCTGGGCGTATGCATGGCCTCCAACGGCCCCGGCGTGGCCAACCTGCTGCCCGGTCTGGTGGTCGAGCATGCCGAGGGCAACCGCGTGCTGGCCATCACCAGCGCGCGCCGGCCCGAGATCATGTACCCCGATCGCGGCGGCACCTACCAGTGCTTCGACCAGGTCGGCATGATCGGCCATACCAGCAAATTCTCGCAGGCGGCCTCGTCGTGGGCGCGGGTGCCCGAGCTGATGCGCAAGGCCTTTCGCGCCTGCTTCGACGGTCGGCCGGGGGTCGTTCACGTAGACGTACCCGAGACGATCATGAACGGCAAGTTCAAGTCCCTGCCCGCGCTGTGGGAACCGAAACAGTACCGCAGCACCGAGCCGATATCACCCACGCCCGAACAGGTCGAACAGGCGGCCGAACTGCTGACCCGGTCCAGGGCGCCGATGATCCATGCCGGCAGCGGCGTGATTCACGCACAGGCCTTCGATGCGCTCGAGCGCGTGGCCGAGCAGCTGCAAGCGCCGGTCACCACAAGCTGGGCCGCCAGAGGCGTGATCAACGAGGACTTGCCGCTGGCCATTCCCATGCCGCACGTCAAGCTCAATCACCAGGTGCGCAATGACGCCGACACCGTGCTGATCCTGGGTTCCAGAGTCGGCGAGACCGACTGGTGGGGCAAGCCGCCGTACTGGCGCAAGGCGGCCGAGCAGACCACCGTCCAGGTCGACCTCGACGCCAGTATGCTGGGGCTCAACAAGCCTGCCGATCTGGCCATCCAGGCCGATATCGGCCTATTCCTTGACGCCCTGGCCCGAGCGCTGGCCGAGCGCAGGAGCGACCATCTGGAATCACGCCGCAGCCGCGTGGCCGGCTACGGCAAGACCCTCGAATCGGACCGTGCAGACTGGAACAAGGCGTTGGAGCACAAAGAAGCGCCGATGCATCCGGCGCACGTTGCCGCCATCTGCAACGAAGTCTTCGACGCCGACTCGCCGATCGTGGCAGACGGCGGCAACACCGCCATCTGGGCGATGTTCTATCACCGCGCTCGCGTGCCCAACCGCGTGCTGTCCACTTTCAAGTTCGGCATGCTCGGCGCCGGTGTGGCCCAGGCCATCGGCGCGGCCGTGGCCCGGCCCGACAAGCCGGTGTGCTGCATCATCGGTGACGGCGCCTTCGGCTTTCATCCCCAGGAGATCGAAACGGCCGTACGCAACAAGCTCAAAGTGATCTACCTGGTGCTGTGCGACAAGCAGTGGGGCATGGTGAAAATGAATCAGCAATTCTCTCTCAAGCCACTGAAAACCCTCATGTTCAAGTCGCTCAAACCTGAGGAAACCATCAAGGCCGACCTGGGCGAGATCGCCTTCGACAAGGTGGCTGAGGCGATGGGCGCCCACGGCGAGCGGGTTGCCGATGCTGCCCAACTCAAACCCGCGCTCGAGCGCGCGCTCGAGCACGGCGGCTGCGCGGTCATCCATGTCGATGTCGATCCGGTCAAGCACATGTGGGCACCGGGACTGATGCATTTCAAGAAGATGCACGAGGAACCGAAAGGCTAAAACCAAGGGGACAACAATCCGGTGCACTTCAATCCAGACACTCTGATTCTGCTCAACGCCATCCTGGCGCTGATGATGTTTGGCGTGGCGCTGAGCCTGCGCCCGGCCGACTTCACCCGCGTGATCAAGACGCCGGTAGCGCCGGCCGTCGGGCTGGTAGCGCAGTTTCTGCTGCTGCCGGCGGCGACCTGCCTGGTCACCTGGCTGCTTGCGCTTGATGCGGAAATCGCTCTGGGCATGATCCTGATTGCCGCCTGCCCCGGCGGCAACTTCTCCAACATCATGACCTTCATGGCGCGGGGCTCGGTGGCCGTGTCGGTGTCGATGACCGCGATCTCAAGTCTTGCCGCTATCGTATTGACGCCGCTGAACTTTGCCTTCTACGGCTGGCTCAATCCCTACACGCGCAGCTATCTGACCGAAATCAGCATCGAGCCCGGCAACATCCTGCTGCTGGTCGTGCTGGTGCTCGGCATTCCGCTCGTACTGGGCATGCTTACCGGCCGGCACTGGGCCAGGCTTGCCGCCAGAAGCGAGAAACCGCTGCGGATCTTTTCCCTGCTGGTGCTGCTGGCATTCGCCGGCATCGCCTTCGCCATGAACTTCGACATCTTTCTCGAGCAGTTTCGGACCTTCGCCTGGCTGGTGATCGGTCACAACCTGCTGGCCTTCTGTCTGGGCTTCGGCATGGCCACTGCCTTCGGGCTGACGGCAGCCGACCGGCGCGCGGTCACCATGGAGGTGGGCATTCAGAACTCCGGACTGGCCCTGGTCATCCTGTTCACCTTCTTTCCCACCGCCGGCGGCATGCTGCTGATTGCCGGCTTCTGGGGTGTGTGGCACCTGATCGCGGGCATCACGCTCTCGCAGTTCTGGGCGCGAAGGCCGCCCGAGGCGCCGGCGGCCATCCCACCGGGAGACCCGACATGAGCAAGCGCATTCTCATCACCGGCGCGGCCGGGTACATCGGCCACAAGCTGGGCAACCGCCTGGCCCACGATTTCGAGGTTTTCGGCACCGATATCCGCGAGCGAGAGGGCTTGAGCTTTCCGCTGCAAGTGCTTGATATTCGATCCCGGGATCTGGCTGAACTCATGCGCAGTCGTGGCATCACCCACGTCGTGCACCTGGCCTCCGTGCTCAAGGCCTCCGGCGACATCAAGCGCGATTTCGATATCGACGTCGGCGGCACGCGCAACGTCGTCCAGGCCTGCCTGGAAGCAGGAGTGAAACACCTCACGGTAAGCAGTTCGGGCGCGGCCTACGGCTACCACGCCGACAACCCCGACTGGATCGATGAAAACGACCCGCTCCGGGGCAACGAATCGTTTGCCTACGCCGACCACAAGCGCCGCATCGAGGAAATGCTGGCGCGCTACCGCAAGCTTAAGCCCGAGCTCAAGCAGCTCATCCTGCGCCCCGGCACGGTGCTTGGCGCCGAGACCCGCAACCAGATCACCGCCCTGTTCACCGCGCGGCGTATTCTGGTGCTCAAGGGTTACGACACGCCGTTCGTATTCATCTGGGACGAGGACGTGCTCGCGATCCTGGAAAAGGGCATCCGCGAGGACGCCGAAGGCATCTACAACCTGGCCGGCGACGGTGCGCTGACGATGCGCGAGATCGCCCGCCGCCTGGGCAAGCCCACGCTCGTCCTGCCCGTCGGCCTGGTGCGCCTGTGGCTGCGCATCGGCCGCTGGCGGGGCAAGCCGACCGGGCCGGAGCAGATCGACTTCCTGCGCTATCGCCCCGTGCTTTCCAATCGCCGCCTGAAGAAGGAGTTCGGCTACCGGCCGCAAAAGAGCTCGGCCGAGGCCTTCGACTACTTTGCCTCTTGCCTCGAGGGCAACCAAGACTGATGCTCCCCTGGATCTGGCTGGGCATCTGCATTCTGATCTCGTCGACCATCGAGGCCGTCACCGGCTTCGGTTCGATCGTCATCGCCCTGTCGCTGGGCGCCCTGCTTTTGCCGATTGCGAGCATGCTGCCGGTGCTGGTGCCGCTCAACATCTTCATGACCGGCACCATCGCCTGGAAAAACCGCCATCACATCGACAAGGCGCTGCTGCTCAAGCTCGTCCTGCCACTGATGGCCGCCGGCACCCTGGCCGGCTACTTCCTGCGGCCCTGGCTGGGTGAAGACCTCCTCAAGACACTGCTGGGCGCGCTGATCATCTGGTTCGCGGGGCGCGAACTCCGGCGCCTGCTGCGCAACGTGGCCACGCAGCCGCACCCGCCCTGGCTGAGCCGCAGCCTCACCTTTGCCGCCGGCATCACCCACGGCCTGTTCGCGTCCGGCGGACCGCTGCTGGTCTATGCCATGGCCGGCAGGCAGCTCCACAAGGGCAGCATGCGAGCGACGCTGGTGACAGTCTGGTTCAGCCTCAATGTCGGCCTGACCGTCGCCTTCGTGCTCGACGGCACGCTGATCCCCGCCCTGCCCCAGGTGGCAGCGTATCTGCCCGTGCTCGCGACGGGCTATTTCCTGGGCGAGTTCCTGCATCACCGGCTCGATGAGCGCAGATTCCGGCAGGTGGTCTACGTGCTGCTGATCGTCACCGGGGCAGCGCTGATCGTCCGGTGAACGCACACCGGAATTGCCGCGCGCAGCACTGTTCAGACTGGACGTCGCATCCGGGAGAGGGAAAAGCGCTGCATGCTTATATTTTAATGAGGTAATTGTCTTTACATTACCTTATTGTGGGCGTAGTATTCCCCCATTAGCCGGTGATAGTCAGATGCACTCTCTCGAACCCGAATTCCTCGAGGCGCTCAGCTTCAACGCGGATCACCTTGCCACGCTGCGGGCGCTGGGGGAGTATCGCGGCAAGCAGAGCCTGTTCTTCCATCAGGCCCCGGAGACGCTGAAGACGCTGCGTCAGGCGGCGGTGATCGAATCGACCGAGTCGTCCAATCGGCTCGAGGGCGTGACGGTCGCGCCGGCTCGCCTGGAGCCTCTTTTGCTCAAGCACACGGACCCGCGCAACCGCTCGGAGCAGGAAATCACGGGCTATCGCGATGCGCTGGCCCTTATTCACGAATCCGGGCGGGAGATGGCACTCACACCGAATGTCGTGCTGCAACTCCACGGCCTGCTGTACCGCTACATGCCGCAGCGCGGCGGGCGGTGGAAGAACACGCACAACGAGATCACCGAAACCCGGCCCGACGGCAGCACGCGGGTGCGATTCGAGCCGACGCCGCCGCACCTGGTGTCGATGCAGATGGACCAACTTGGCGAACGTTATGCCGAGGCGGTTGATGCGGCGCGTCAGGATCCACTGGTGCTGATTCCGCTGGCGGCATTCGATTTTCTCTGCATCCACCCCTTCAACGACGGCAACGGTCGGGTTGCCCGGTTGATTACGCTGATGCTGCTTTATCACTTCGGCTACGAAGTGGGGCGCTACATCAGCCTGGAGCGGATCGTGGAGGCGACCAAAGAGGGCTACTACGACACCCTGGAGGCCAGTTCGCAGGGCTGGCATGATGGCCGGCATGATGTCATGCCATGGCTGGAGTACTTCTGGGGCACGCTGCTGCGTGCCTACCGGGAATTCGAGGAACGCGTGACCCAGGTCCGGTATGCGCCGGGGGCGAAAACCGAGCAGGTTCGCCTGGCTGTCTTTCGCCGCACTCAGCCCTTTGCCATTTCGGAAATCGAGGCCGAGTGCGCCGACGTCAGCCGCGACATGGTGCGTCACGTACTGCGCCAGATGCGCGAGGAGGGCCAGCTTGAAGTTGTCGGCCGAGGCCGAGGCGCCAAATGGCAGCACATCAAAACGTAGGTCGGGGCTACGCCCCCGACAGACCAGGTTCAGAAAAACCACTGGAACAAGGCAATGGGAAAAGAGAAAACGGACGCTGAACTCGCGGCAAGCCCCAGCCCCGCCGACCTGAAGCGCGAAGCGCTCAGGCAGGTGCTGCCGGAAGCAATCAGCGAAGGCAAAGTCGACGTCGAGGCGCTCAAGCGAGCACTGGGAGAAGATTTCATCATCGACGGCGGCGAGCGCTACCGGCTCAACTGGGTGGGCAAGTCCGAGGCCTACAAGATATTGCAGACGCCCACCACCGCCACGCTCCGGCCACGCCGCGACCAGTCGGTCAATTTCGACACGGCCAGCCATATGTTCATCGAGGGCGAGAACCTGGAGTCGCTGAAAGTGCTGCAGAAGGCCTACTTCGGCAAGGTCAAGCTGATCTACATCGACCCGCCCTACAACACCGGCAGCGACAACTTCGTCTACCCGGATCGCTTCCAGGAAAGCAAGGAAGAATACCTGAAGCGCATCAACGAACTCGACGACGACGGCGCGCTGATGCGCGAGGGGTTTTTCCGAAAGAACAGCCGCGAATCCGGCCACTATCACTCCAACTGGCTGAGCATGATGCTGCCGCGGCTCTACATCGCCCGCAATCTTTTGCATGAGCAAGGCGTGATGTTTGTTTCATGCGATGACAACGAGGTATACAACCTGCGTTGTTTGATGAATGAAATTTTTGGGGAAGAGAACTTTATTGCTACAGTGATTTGGCAGAAGGTCTATGCGCCGAAGAGCAGTGCGCGACACTTCTCAGAGGATCACGACTACATTCTTGTTTATGCGAGGTCTGCTTTATCCTGGACCCCCGAATTACTCCCACGAAGCGAAGCCCAAGACGCGGTATACAAAAACCCCGACGATGATCCACGTGGCCCGTGGCGACCAAACAATTTGGCGGCAAGGAATTATTACAGCAAAGGAACGTATGCTATTCAATGTCCTGGTGGTCGTGTAATTGAGGGGCCACCATCGGGATCATACTGGCGAATATCCGAAGAAAAGTTGTGGGAGTTAGACAGAGATAATCGGATATATTGGGGAAGAGATGGAAATAATGTGCCGGCACCGAAGATTTTCCTATCTGAGGTCAAGCAAGGCAGAGTACCTCAGACCTTTTGGAAATACGACGAGGTTGGTCACAGCCAAGAGGCGAAGAAGGAACTATTGGACTTGCTAGAGTTCCCCACCTCTGAGCTTGTATTTGATACCCCAAAGCCATCTCGGCTCATCCGAAGAATGCTTCAATTGGCTACTAAATCGGACGAGCCGGCGCTGGTCATGGACTTTTTTGCAGGCTCAGGCACCACTCTGGAAGCGGTTCTTCGTCAGAACGCCGAAGACGGCGGCAACCGTCGTTGCATTCTGGTACAGCTTCCCGAACCGCTGGATGCAGATAACGCGGCATTCTCCGATATCGCCCAGGTCGCCCGCAGCCGCATCCGGGCCGTGATCGAAGACCTGAGGGCGACAGAAGAGTTGGCCTCACCCTTTCCCGATAACGAGGGCTTCAAAGCCTATTCCCTGGCTCCCTCGAATTTCAAACAATGGCGCGGTCAGGATATCGACTCGGCAGAAGAACTGGCCGAGCAGGTCAAGCTGTTCATGAGCGCCGAAAAGGACGGCGCCGACACCGAAGCCGTACTGTACGAATTGCTGCTGAAACTGGGCTATGAGCTGACTGCCAGCGTTGAAATGATCGAGCTGGATGGTCACTCGGTCCATGCAGTGGATGAAGGCCGCCTGCTGATGCTCCTGGAAGGCTTCTCGGAAGCAATGATCGAGCCGCTGATCGAGCGCGGGCCTGATCAGATCGTTGCCCTCGATTCGGTCTTCGAGGAGTCGGACCCGCTCAAATCCAACCTTGCCCTGCAGTGTCGGGATGCCGACATTCGTTTTGTCTGTATCTGATGGCCATGAGACTTCGATTCGATCCAGATCAAGGCTACCAGCTCGACGCGATCTCGGCGGTAACCAGACTCTTTCGCGGCCAGCCGGGCCCGGAGTCGGGTGTCTCGCAGTTCGAACAGGATGCGCTGACCAGTCTCCAGCTGACAGAAGTCGGCCTGGCCAATCGCTGTGTGCTGACGCCGGAACAATGGCTCGACAATCTGCGCGAAGTGCAGCGGGCCAATGGAATAGAGGCGTCCGAGCGATTGGAGGTACTCAAGAATTCCGACGGGCAGGTACTGGGCAATTTCCCGAATTTCACCGTGGAAATGGAAACCGGCACGGGCAAGACCTACGTCTATCTGCGCACCCTGCACGAGCTGCACAAGCAATTCGGATTTTGCAAGTTCGTCATCGTGGTGCCCTCTGTCGCCATTCGCGAGGGCGTGCTGAAATCACTGCGCGTCACCGAGCAGCATTTTCGCCAGCTCTACAATGCCCAGCGCGTGGAATCTACCGCCTACGAGTCGGCGCGGGTGCACCAGTTGCGCAACTTCGCGCTTTCCGATGCCCTGCAGGTGCTGGTGATCAATATCGACGCCTTTGCCAAGGATGCCGACTCGGCGCCGGGCTCGCGCAACAAGGGCAACGTGATCAACCAGCTTCGGGAAACCGGCATTCGGCCGATCGAGTTCATTCAGCAGACCCGGCCGATCGTGGTGCTGGATGAACCCCAGAACCTGGAAACCGACAAGCGCAAGCGCGCCATAACGCGGCTGAACCCGATGTGCACGCTGCGCTATTCGGCGACTCATCGGGATACTTACAACCTCGTCTACAGTCTCGACCCCGTTCAGGCCTATGAGCTGGGGCTGGTCAAGCAGATCAGCGTGGATTCGGTGGTCGACGAGAGCACGGAGAATCAGGCTTTCGTGGAGCTGGAGAGCTTCAATTCCACCTCACGCTCGATCTCGGCCAAGGCCACGATCTGGGTCAATCAGGCCAAGGGGCCGAAGAAGAAGCGCGTCACGCTGAAAAACGGCAGTGATCTCTACAAGCTCTCGAAACAGCGCGAGATCTATCGCAATGGCTTTATCGTCAACGAGATCGACGCCGAATCGGGCTTTGTCCGCTTCGCCAACGATGTGACCGTGCGCGTGGGCGTTCCGCACGGCGCGGCCGGCGAGCAGGTCATGCGCATGCAGATCGAGGCGACGGTGCGCCGGCACTTCGAGAAGGCCAGCCGCCTGGAGCCGCTGGACATCAAGGTGCTGAGCGTATTCTTTATCGATCGGGTTGCCAGCTACCGCGTCTATCACGAGGATGGCTCGACCTCGCTGGGACCGTTTGGCGAGTGGTTCGAGGAAATCTATTGCCGGTACACGGCCATGCCCGAGTACCAGGGTCTCTATGAGATGGAGGCGGAAGAGACGCATAACGGCTACTTCGCCCGCGACAAGCAGGCGCTCTCACCCTACTCCGAGAGCACTTTCAGGACCAAGTCAGGGGCCGAGGGCGGCGCCTTCGAGCTGATCATGCGCGACAAGGAGCGGTTGCTGAACGTCAACGAGCCACTTCGCTTCATTTTCAGCCACTCGGCGTTGCGCGAGGGCTGGGACAACCCCAACGTCTTTCAGATCTGCACGCTGGCCGAGACCCGCTCGGAGCTGCGCAAGCGCCAGGAAATCGGCCGTGGCCTGCGGCTGTGCGTAAACCAGGACGGTGAAAGGGTGATGGACCGCCATCTCAACCGGCTGACCGTGATCGCCAACGACACCTACGAGGATTTCGCCCGCCAGCTCCAATCCGAGATGATGGCTGACGGCGTGGCGTTCAAGAAAGGCATGGTCAAGAACGAGCGCAAGAAGGTGCAGGTGCGCCTGCGCAAGGGCTTCGAAGCCAATCCGGACTTTCTGGCGCTGTGGGAACGCATTCGCGATCGCACGCGCTACCGCGTGAACTACCGCACGGACGAGCTCATCGAGCAGGCCGTCGAGCGGGTGCGCGATGATCTGCCTGCCATCGGCCGACCCCAGGTCGTTCTGACCCGGACGGATCTGGATATCACACGCGCCGGAATCGATTCCCGGGTAACCGGCATGCGGCCAGAGTACGTGGCTGCGCGCTTCCGGATTCCCGACCTGATTGCCCGGATTCAGAGCCGTACCGGGCTTTCCCGCTCCACGGTGGGCCGGATTCTGCTGGACTGCGGGCGCCTGGGCGAAGCGCTGAACCATCCCCAATCCTTCATCGACCAGGTAGCAGCCTTGATCAATGCAGAGTTGCGCAAGCTGCTCGTTCAGGGCGTCGAATACGAAAAGATCGGCGACAAGGTCTGGGAAATGCGCCGATTCGAAGACAGCGAGATCGAGACTTTCATCGACAACGCCCACGAGGTGACGAGGCCCGACAAGACGCTATTCTCGCATATCGTCATCGACGGCGATTCGAGCCCCGAACGGCGCTTCGCCGAGGACTGCGAAAACAACGACGACGTGCTGTTTTACTTCAAGCTGCCGAGATGGTTCGTCATCGACACACCCGTTGGTGAATACAATCCGGACTGGGCGCTGGTCTTTCGGGGCGAGAGCACCCTCTACTTCGTAGCAGAAACCAAGAGCGCCGGCGAGCGCGAGGACCCGGCCGGTGAGCTGCTCCGCTCGGTCGAGCGGATGAAGCTCAAGTGCGGTAGAAGGCACTTCAAGCAATTCGAGGACATAGTCTTCAAAAAAGCGCCGAGCCTCAAGGATCTGCTGAGTTAGGGCCAACGGGGCTGGCTGCTCCTCCACTTCGGCGGATCCAATGGCCTCACGACTACTTCCTGCATCGTGATGGAGTCGTCCAGAGATGAACGCGCGGCTTGGGAACAGCTACTCGTAGTGGCTCCATAATCGCAGCACTTTGACGACTTTCTGATCCTCGAGCACCTGGTAGACCAGGCGGTGCTGGATGTTGATGCGGCGCGAACAGGCGCCGGCCAGGTCGCCCACGAGTTCCTCGAACGGCGGCGATCGCTGGAACGGATCTTCGGCGATAACGGCCAGCGGCTCCCGGGCCTTGGGCTTCAGCCCGCTGGATGCGAGCTTCCTGGCGTCTTTCTGGGCCTGTCTGGTGTAGACAAGCTTCCAGTTCACCAGTCCAGTTTCTCGTCGCATTCATCGACGGAACTGGCCATGCCCTCCCGAATGGATTCGCGCATTCCGGGTACGGAGAGCAGAAACAACGTCTCCTGGATGGCCGCCCAGTCCTCCTCGGCGACGAGAACCGCCTTGTTGCGCTTGCCGGGGATCACGAACTGCTTCACTCCAACTTGCCGGCGGCCACCACGCTGATGTTGCCGCTGCGCTCCAGCCGCGCCAGCTTCACCTGCTCGAGGCCGTCGACGCCGCCCTTCTCGCGCAGCGCGCCCATCAGGTCACGCTCGCTGATGTGGCTTGTACGCATGGCCTCCCACTGAATCTCGCCGTCGAGGACCAGCGTGCTGCCCGATCCCTTGACGATGCCTCCGAGCCACTCGATGTTGTAGGAAAGCAGGGCCAGCAGGTAGTGGAGCAAGACCAGCACGAACCCTGCACCGAGGCTCTCGAAGAACGGACTGTTGCCGGTGATTGCCCGCGCGAGAATCGACCCGATGATGATGCCCATGATCACGTCGAAGGCGGTGAAATCGCCCATGAAGCTTTTTTTGCCGATACGAACGAAAGCGATGCCGACAGGATAGGCCACGATGGCGCGCGCCGCCATCTGCCAGACCGTCAGGTCATTGTCGTCCAGCCCCAGAACCGTAGTCAGCACGAACCCGATCTGTTCGAGAATGGCAGGCCTCATCTTTCGCGGCAGGAGCCGACAGTCTACTTCGAATCGGTGGCAATCGGCACCGACTGATCGGCCCTCGCCGGGGCCGCTGATGCCGGCGAAGCGAAAGGCGGGAAGCCCCGCCCGGATGACCTGAAATGACGGGCGGCCGTGCGCCCTCCGACAAGGTGCATGACCGAAACCGGCTGTAATGTGCTACAGCGGCGTTTCGGTTTCTGGCTGCCGAAAGGCACACGACGGCTGACTGCGACCGGCATTCTCGCCGGACGACAAGGCGTCAGAGGTTGGCGAGCCCCCCGCCGATCAGACTGAGCAGAACGCTCAGAACGATGAAGATGACCATCCACAGCAGCGCCGCCTTGGCCCAGTTGGCCTTGCTGGGCGGCGTGGAGCCGGAAAACGCCCACACCAGCAGCATGATCAGGTTGAGCAGCGGAATGAAGGTAATGAGCAGCGTCAGCATCCAGTTCCCGAGGCTGACCGGCGCGTGTTGTTGATCCTGCATGAGATTCCTCCCGATTGTTGGTTGTCTGCAAGGCATCGAGCCCTGCCACCGACGATACGGAATCAACCGCTGGATCATGCCACTTGCCGAACCGGGGTCGGAATTTCGCTGCTGTCAGGCAACGACAGCGCCGCAAAGCAGGCGGGCCCCACGCGATACACTGGTGCAGATCAACCAGAGGAGAACGAAACCGCCGCCAGCCCGGGCCGCGGTTTTTCAATGGAAATCGCCGATGTCTGCATCAGCAAACCGCTTTCTGCCGCCTGAAACCGAGCTGGATGAACAATTCATCCTGGCCGGCGGGCCGGGCGGCCAGCACGTGAACCGAACCGAAACCGGCGTGCAGCTGCGCTACAACGTGGTCGAATCGGACTTCCTGTCGCAGCCGGTCAAGGTCCGCCTGCTGGACCTGGCCGGAAGACGCGCCGACACCGACGGCGTGATCACGATCGAGGCGAAAACCCACCGCAGCCAGCACCGTAACCGCGAAGAGGCACGCGAGCGCCTGGCCGAACTGATCGAGCGCGCGCACCACCGGCCCAAAAAGCGCATTCCCACCCGGCCGAGCCGGTCGGCAAAGAAACGCTGGAAGAAGAAAAAGCAGCGGCGCAAGGAGATCAAGCGCGCGAGAAAGCCGCCGAGGATCGACGAATAGTCGCGGCCAAGGGCTTCGACCAGAACTGCCAATTGCGTTTCACCGCAGCCTCTGACATCTTGTGGAGCTTGTCGGCAATTCGCAAAGGAGCTCCCTTGAGAAGTCTTTCACACTCGTCATGGATCCGGCACGCCGGTTCAATAATGGCGGCAACCCTGCTAGTGCTCGCAATCGCTTCGACCGCGATCGCCCAAACCCGCGCTTTCGTCGGCGCGAAGATCCTGCCCGTAGACGGCGAGCCCATCGACAACGGTGCGCTGCTGGTCGTCGACGGCCGGATCGATGCCGTGGGCGAGCGCGAAAGCATGAGTCTGCCCGACGCGGCCGAGATCATCGAACTCGACACCTCGATGGTGATCATCCCCGGCATCGTCGACACCCACAGCCACATCGGCGAGGTGGCCGGCGCCGACAGCTCCGGGCCGATCCAGCCCGAGGCCCGGGCGATGGATTCGGTCAACGTGCTCAGCTCGGGGCTCAAACGCGCGCTGGCCGGCGGCATTACCAGCGTCAACATCATGCCCGGTTCGGGGCACCTGATCAGCGGCCAGACGGTCTATCTCAAGCTGCGCGAGGGCAACACCATTACCGACCTGGCCTACCGCTTCGAAGACGGCGATATCGCCGGCGGCCTGAAAATGGCCAACGGCACCAACCCGATGCGCAAACCGCCCTTCCCCGGCAGCCGCGCCAAGTCCGCGGCCCTGGTGCGCGCGGCCTATATCAAGGCGCACGAATATGCCGACAAGCTGGCCGGGGCCGAAGAAGGCGAAGCCCCGCCGCGCGATCTGGGGCTTGAAGCGCTCAACGAGGTCCTGAGCGGAAAGCGCAAGGTGCACTTCCACAGCCATCGGCACGACGATCTGATGACGGCCATTCGCCTGCGCGACGAGTTCGGCTTTCGCCTGGTGCTTCACCACACCTCCGAGGCCTGGCGCGTGGCCGATGAAATTGCCGCCGCCGGGGTTCCGGTCTCGCTGATTCTCATCGACAGCCCCGGCGGCAAGCTCGAAGCGAGAAACATGCTGGCGCGCTCGGCCCCGGCGCTGGAGCAGGCCGGCGTGAGCGTTGCCCTGCACACCGACGACTGGATTACCGACTCGCGTTATTTTCTGCGCATGGCCGCCATGGCCATCCGCGCCGGCATGTCGCGCCGGGCCGCGCTCGAGGCCCTGACCATCCGCGGCGCACAAATGCTCGACATCGCCGACCGTGCCGGCTCGCTCACGCCCGGCAAGGACGCCGATTTCGTGATCCTCTCCGGCGATCCGTTCAGCGTGTATACCCGCGTGCTCGAAACCTGGGTCGAAGGCGAGCGCCGCTTCGACCTGGACGACGCCGACGATCGCCTGGTTGCCGAAGGCGGCTTCAATGCGCTGTCCGACGACGACGGCAACGGCCACATTCATGGCCAGGGAGGTTCGGAATGAAAAGCCTGACTCGACGTGCAGCCGCGCTGCTGGCACTGCTTGCCCTTGCCAGCCTGCCCGCCCTGGCCCAGAACATCGCCGTGCGCGCAGACCGGCTCTACACCGCGCCGGGCGAGATGATCGAAGACGGCGTGGTCGTCATTGAGAACGGCGCGATCAGCGCGGTCGGCCCGGCCGGCTCGATCAACATCCCCGACGGGCTGATGGTGCTGGAATCAGCGGTGGCCACGCCCGGCCTGATCGACGCGCGCACCACCGTCGGCCTGGCCGGCTATCTCAACCAGCCCCACGATCAGGACCAGATCGAGCACTCGGCCGCAGTTCAGCCGGGGCTGCGCGCGATCGACGCCTACAATCCGCTCGAGAAGCTGGTTGGCTGGCAGCGCGAGCACGGGGTGACCACCCTGCACACCGGCCACGGCCCGGGCGAGGTGGTCTCGGGCCAGATGCTGATTGCCAAAAGCGCCGGCACGACTGTCGACGAGGCGGTCGTGCGGCCTTTTTCCGCCCTGGCCGCCACCCTGGGAACAGGCGCCACGCAGCACGAGCGCCCGTCGCCGGGCAACCGCTCGAAGGCGGTAGCCATGCTGCGCGAAAAGCTCTATGCCGCGCAAGACTATCGCGACAAGCGCGCGGCGGCCGCTGGGGACAAGACACCGGCACGCGACCTGGGCCTCGACGCGCTGGCCGGCGTGCTCTCCGGCGAAGTGCCGCTGATCATCGAGGCCCACCGCCACAGCGACATCATGACGGCGCTGCGGCTGGCCGAGGAGTTCGGCTTCCGGCTGGTCCTGGCTGGCGCCAGCGATGCTCACCTGCTGGTCGACGAGATCGGGGCCGCCGAGGTGCCGGTCATCATCCACCCGACCATGGCGCGCGCCCGCGCCGGCGGCGACACCCGCAACATGGCTTTCACTACCGCGGCCAGGCTGATGGATGCCGGCATCGAGGTGGCCATGCAGTCGGGCTTCGAGGCCTACGTGCCCAGAACGCGCGTGGTGCTCTACGAAGCCGCCATGACCCTGCCCCACGGCGCCAGCTTCGACCAGGCGCTGGAGATGGTGACCACAGCGCCGGCGCGCATTCTTGGACTGGCCGACCGGGTCGGCTCGCTGGAGGTGGGCAAGGACGGCGACGTGGCCCTGTTCGACGGCGATCCGTTCGAGTACACCACGCACGCCATCGGCACCATTATCGAAGGCCGGCGAGTGAGCGAGACCCGACGCTAGTGTACTCACGGGAAACCCGGTGAACGAATCCATCGAGAAGGCTGCCAGCAACGGGCCACCCCAGTCGCCGGAGCGCCATGCGCGGTTGATCCTCAATTTCGGGCGCGCCCTGCTCAACGTGGGCTCGCCGGCCCATCGTCTGGAGTCGGCGATGCAGATCATGGCCGAGCGCCTGGGCGTGCAGGCCGAAATCTTCTGCATGCCCACGGCTCTGATCGTCTCGCTGGAAGACGGCGAGAGGCAGCAGACCTTCCTGGCGCGCAGCGAGCCGGGTTCGGCCAATCTCTCCCGGCTGGCCGATCTGGCCGAAGTGATGGATGATCTCGACGCCGGTCGAATCGATCCGCAGCAGGCTGACGATCGCGTGCACGCGATCAGCACCGCCCCGCCGCTCTACGGTGCCTGGTTGGAGGTGCTGGCCTTCGTGCTGATCGGCGGCGGCGTGGCGCCCCTGCTCGGGGGCGGCTGGCGCGAGGCCGTCATGGCCGCAACGCTGGGCGCGGTCACCGGCGTGAGCATCTGGTGGATGCGCCAGCACGTCGAGCGCGCGCGCCTGATCATGCCGATGGTGGCCGCGCTCATCACCTTTCTGGGCTCGCTGTGGTGCGGCATCGACGAACGAACGGCGCTGATGCCGGCCATTCTCGCGGCCATGATCCCGCTGCTGCCGGGGATGGACCTGACCACCGCCGCGCGTGAGCTGTCCACCGGGCACCTGGTTTCGGGGTCGTCGCGGCTTTCATTCGCGGTAACCATCTTCGCCCTGCTGGCTTTCGGCCTGGTGCTCGGCGGCATGGCCGGCCAGGCCATCGTCGGGCCGGTCGCCCTGATCGAGGCTTCGTACAGGCCCTTCTGGCTGCCTTTTCCGGGCCTGATCAGCGCCGCGTTCGGGCTGATGATGCTCATTCAGGCCCATATTCGCGACTGGATCTGGATTGTGCTGGTTTCGATCATCGCCTGGATCGGCGCCAGCCTCGGCGGCTGGCTCGAGGCACCGGTCATCGGCGCCTTCTTCGGCGGCATTGCCGTGGGTCTGGCGGGCAATCTGTACGTGCGCTTTTCCCGGCGCCCGTCTTCGATCCTGCACATCCCCGGCCTGATCCTGCTGGTGCCCGGCAGCATCGGGCTGCGCAGCCTGGCCACCCTGCTGCAGGACGACGTGGTCGCCGGCATGGAAACCGCCGTTCTTGCCGGCATCATTGCCGTGGCCCTGACTACCGGCATGATTCTGGCCAGCGTGGTGATGCCGCCGCGCATCACGCTCTAACGCCCCCCGGGCAAGCTCAACAAGACCTGACTGGCCCACTGCCGCGCCCGGTCCGGCGGCGTCGATGGCACATTGCCACCGTTTTCCGTATGCTGTCAGCAGGGTTGCAATCTGGCGCGGGAGGACGTTGGTGACCAATCAGCGAGTCAGTACAAGCAAGCGAAACCGGATGATCAGCCGCTATTTTGGCTGGCCACGGGCAAAGCTGGTTGCAGGTGTGCTCACTCTGTTTCCGACCGCACTTGCAGCTCAGCCTCCCGCGCAGCGCTCGCTGGAGCCCTGGAGCGACAGTCCGGCGCTCACCGCCTGGCCGGTCTGGCTGCCCTGGGCCATCGCGACGGTCGCCCTGATACTGGCCGCCGGACTGACGGTCGTGCTGATACTGCGCCGCCGACTGCGCGCGCGCACCCGCCAGATTCGCGAGCAGGCGCGGCGACATACCCGCGACCTCGAGCGTCGGGTGGAGGCGCGCACGCGCGAGTTGCGCGAGACAACCGCCTTCTTTCAGTCGCTGATCGACCATATTCCAAGCCTTGTCTACCACAAGGATGCGCAGTTGCGCTTTACCGGCTGCAACACCGCCTACGAGCGCGCCTTTGGTCTGAAAAGCGACGATATCAGCGGCAGGTGCGTCTCCGAACTGGAGTACCTGCCGCGCGCCGAGCGTGAGAAGTTCGAGGAAGAGCAGCGCCGTCTGCTCGAGCAAGGTGGCTCGATCAAGCGAGAGATCACGCTGAAGCTCGCCGACGGCAGCCGCCGCGACATGCTTCATTCGGCGGCGCGCGTTCAGGGTCCGGACGAGCATCATCTGGGAATCGTGGGGCTGCTGGTTGACATCAGCGACCAGAAGCGCACCGAAAGCGAGCTGGCCATCGCCCGCGACCGGGCCCAGGCAGCCGATCGCGTCAAATCCGCCTTTCTGGCCACCATGAGCCACGAGCTGCGCACACCGCTGAACTCCATCATCGGCTTTACCGGCATCCTGCTACAGCAGCTCCCCGGCTCCCTCAACAGCGAACAGACCCGGCAACTGGAGATGGTGCGCAACAGCTCACAGCACCTGCTGAGCCTGATCAACGACATTCTCGACATCTCGCGCATCGAGGCCGACGAGCTGATCCTTGCCGAGGAAACGTTTGCCGTCGCCCGCTCGATCGACCGGGTGGTCGACAGCCTGCGGCCGATGGCCGAGCGCAAGGATATCGACCTGAACACGCACTACGCATGCGCTCCAGGCCTGCGTATCGGTGATGCCCGGCGGTTCGAGCAGGTTCTGCTCAACCTGATCGGCAATGCGGTCAAATTCACCGATTCAGGCGCGGTGAGCATCGAAATCGACACGCGGACCGGAGAGGATCACGATCCGATTGTCATCGCCATTCATGACTCCGGCATCGGCATCCGTGAGGAAGACATGCGGAATCTGTTCAAGCCGTTCCGCCAGGTCGACTCCACGCTCTCGCGCAAACACGAAGGCACGGGACTGGGCCTGGTCATCTGCCAGCGTCTCACGGAGCTGATGGGCGGCGATATCGAAGTCTCGAGTCGCTGGGGTGTGGGCACGACTTTCACGCTGACGCTCCCGCTGGCGACAGCCGCTACGAGAGAGTCGGCATGAAGGGCAGAATTCTTCTGATCGAAGACAACGAGCAAAACGCCTACCTGGTCGGCTATCTGCTTGGCGCCCGGCAGTGGCAAGTGATTACCGCCCGAGACGGCCCCACGGGCCTGCGACTGGCCGACTCCGATCCTCCTGACCTGATTCTGCTCGATATCCAATTGCCCGGCATGCACGGCCACGAAGTGGCGCGGCGGCTCAGAACCCGCGACAGACTGAAGGACACGCCAATCATCGCGGTGACCTCCTACGCCATGCCAGGGGATCGCGAGAGCTGCCTGGCGGCCGGCTGCACGGACTACATTGAAAAGCCGATCGACCCGGCCACCTTCGCCGATCAGGTCGAAAGCTACCTGGGGGGCAGCAAATGAAGCACGCGCTGATCGTCGACGACCACGAAGAGAACCGCTACCTGCTGCGCTCGCTTCTGAGCGCCAACGGCTTCGAGATCAGCGAAGCCGAAAACGGCGTCGTGGCGCTCGAGCAGGCGCGACACCGGCCGCCTGATGTCGTCATCAGCGACCTGCTCATGCCGACCATGGACGGCTATACCCTGCTACGCGAATGGAAAACAGACCGGCGCCTGGCCGCAATTCCCTTTCTGGTCTATACCGCCACCTACACCCAGACCGAGGACGAGCGCCTGGCGCTGGATCTCGGCGCCGACGCCTTTTTGATCAAACCGACCGAACCACAGGTGTTTCTGAAGCGACTCGAGGCCGTGCTCAAGCAGGCCGATGGTGCGCCCGTTCAGCCGCGTCAACCGGAAACCAGAGGCATGGACGCGGAGCGTCGCTACAGCCGGGCGTTGGTGCGCAAGCTGGAAGAGCGCAGCACCGAACTTGCACGGCGGGTGGTAGAGCTGCAGTCAGCAAAAGCTCAAATCGAACGGCTCAACCGGCTCTATTCAGCGCTGAGCGCGATCAACAAACTCATCGTACATACCCATTCCCGCCAGGAACTGCTCCAGGGCGCCTGCCGCATTGCCATCGAGCGTGGCAGGTTCACTCTGGCCTGGATGGGACTCTTGCAGGACGACGGCAGGAGGGTGCGGGTGGTTGCCCGCGAGGGGGAGCATACGGAGCTGTTCGAGCGGGTGGGCCCCTTCGTGGCTGAAGAGCCGTATCGCATGCCTGTGGAAATCGCCATCGGAGAGAACCGCGTCTTTCTCAGCAACAAGCTGTCGGCCGAGAGCCGACTGGCTGACCTTCGTGAAGTGTTCGCGGACAGCGGGCTCGAATCGGCCGCCGCCTGCCCGCTGCGCGCCAACGGCGAGATTGTCGGTGCGATCACGCTGTACTCGAATGAAGCCTACTACTTCGACTCGGCTCTGACCGGGCTGGTCAAGGAGGTTGCTGCCGACCTGTCCTACGCACTCGACAGCTATCACCGTGAATCGCTCAGACAGGCCGCCGAAGCCAGCCTGAAATCGGCCGAGGAGTTCAACCGGCTCAGCCGACGCGTGATCGAAGCCTCACCCAACGGCGTCATGATCACTTCGGCAACGGCGCCCGACCACCCCCTGGTGTACGTCAACAGCGCCTTCGAGCGGATCACCGGCTTCAGCCGCGACGAAGTCATGGGGCGCAACCCCCGCTTCCTCTACGGCGAAGAGCACGACCAGCGCGGCCTGACCAGCATTCGCAACGCCATCGCGAGCCAGCAAGAAGGCGAGGCCGTGCTGCGCTACTTCCGCAAGGACGGCACGCTGTTCTGGAACGAACTGACCATCGCGCCGGTCATGAACGACTATGGCACCTTGACGCACTTCGTGGGCATCATCAACGACATCACCGACCGTATAAAGTATGAAGAACAGCTCGAGCGCCAGTACAACCAGGATGCCCTGACCGGCCTGGCCAGCCGGAATCTGCTGCGCGACCGCGTCGAGCAGGCCGCGGCCACGGCACGTCACAACAGGCACGGTATCGCCCTCCTGTTTCTCGATCTTGATCATTTCAAGCGCATCAACGACAGCCTTGGACGGATTGCCGGCGACGCGGTATTGCGCGAAGTGGCGATCCGGCTCGAGCGCTGTATCGGCCCGCGCGATACCCTGGCGCGCATAGGCGGCGACGAGTTCGTGATCCTGCTCGGTGAAATCGAAGACGCCGATGATCTGCCCCGATACGCCAGCGCGATGTTCAAGGCACTGGAGCCACCAATCCGGATTGCCGGTCGAAGCATGATCATCACGGCCAGCATCGGCATCAGTGTCTTTCCAGACAACGGCGAGGACTACAATACCCTGCTGCGCAATGCCGATATCGCGATGTACCGGGCCAAGCAGCTTGGTGCCAACCACTTCGGCTTCTATACCGACGACATGACTGCCTCGGCGCTGGCTCGCGTCGATATGGAATCGCGGCTTCGGCGCGCCGTCGACGAAGAGAAGATGCAGCTTTACTACCAGCCGGTGATTTCCCTGGCGAGCGGCCGTGTGATCGCCGCCGAGGCGCTGCTGCGCTGGCACGACGGTGAGCGCTGGGTGTCTCCAGAAGAGTTCATTCCCCTGGCCGAAGACACCGACCTGATCATCCCGCTCGGCCGCTGGGTGCTCGAGCAGGCGGCTGAACAGGTCGGCCGCTGGCGCGACAGCGGCATTGATCTGCGCGTCGCCATCAACCTGTCAGCGCGGCAATTCTGCGATCCGCAGCTGGGTACGGACATCGTTACGGCACTGGAGCGTGCCAGCGTGCCCGCCGGCCGGGTGCGCCTGGAAATCACCGAGTCGGTGGTGATGGAAAACGCCGAGGAGGCGGCGGAGATTCTCGGCCGGCTCAAAGCGCTCGGTCTGGGTATTTCCATCGACGACTTCGGCACTGGCTACTCTTCGCTTGCCTGCCTGCGGCGCTTTCCGATCGACCAGTTCAAGATCGACCGCTCCTTCATCCAGGACCTGGACGAGCACAATGAAAGCGAAGCGATTGTCATGGCCATCATCCGCCTGGCCCACAGCCTGGGGCTGGGCACCGTGGCCGAAGGCGTTGAAACCGAGACGCAGCGCGCTTATCTTGCGCAAGCCGGCTGCGATCTGGTGCAGGGCTTTTTCTACAGCCAGCCGCTGCCGGCCGAGGACTTTGCCCGCTGGATGGCAAACTACCGCAGGGACAATAGCGAAACCGCATGAGCATCGACATCGAGAAGGCGCACTCCATGCGCCTTGAAGACGCGCAGCAGGTAGCCGACGAGCTGGCTTCGGACCTGGCCGACAAGTTCAGCGTCGACTACGGCTGGGAAGGCGACACCATCTTGTTCGAGCGGCCCGGGGTAAACGGCAAGATCGACGTCGATGATGAGCGCGTGCGTGTACGCGCCCGGCTTGCCTTCCTGTTCACCTATCTGCAGCCGGCCGTCGAGCGCGAAATCAACCGCTATCTCGACGAACACTTCAAGTAGATTGGCAACCGGTCCCGTTCAGCCACGCGGCTACCGCAGGCCGGAGAGATAGCCCCTGCCGCGCGTCATGAGCTGGCGAAACATCTCGGCATCGTCATTCTCGATGGCGCCAATCAACGTCTGCACGGCCTGCAGCAGCGCTTCGCGAACGCCGGCACCGTGGCGATTGAGCGACTGGATTTCGAAGTACAGGTCCGGGTTTTCGCCTGCCACCTTGCGCGCGATGGCCAGTTGTTCGTCGAAGGTGGTGCTCGACAGCTGCGCCAGCCGCTCGGCCGCCATGCCGCTGTCAGCCAGGGCGGTAAAGAAGACGATGCTCAGCGCGTGCGACAATCCCAGCACCGGGGCCATCAGGCGGTCGTGCTCGTCGAGATCGATGACGATCACCTCAGCCAGGGTATCGGCAAACAGCGCCCGCGCCGACTCGACCGCCTCGCGGTTGCCCACATCCATCACCAGAACGTGCTTTTCCGACAGCAGCTGCGTGTCGGGGCCGAACATGGGGTGAACCGAACAGACCCGCAGGCCCGCGCGTGCGGCGGCCTTCAGCGCCGGCTCGAGCGGTGACTTGAGCGAGCCGACATCAAACACCAGGGCATTGGTGCGCTGCCGGGTCAGTTCTTCGAGCACCTCGGCTGAAATTCGCAGCGGCGCGGCGACGACGATGAGCGCAACGTCCGCCGGCGCGTCCTGCCAGCGGGCAAATCGCGATACACCGTCGGCTGCCAGCGCCGGGTCGGCAACCAGCACATCAAAGCCCTGGCCATCGAGAAACGCGGTCAGCCAGCGCCCCATACGACCGTCGCCGCCGATGACCAGCGCCCGCTGATCACCGCCGCGCGCGCTTGAGCGCAGGCGCTCCTTTTCCTGGCGGGTCAGCGAGGCGGTAATCAGGCGCTGAAAGAGATCTTCGGCCAGCTCGGGATCGAGCCCTTTGAGCTCGGCCGCGCGGCGCACGCCGTCGAGCACCTGACGCTCGCGGGCGAAGTCGCGCAACTGCCGGCCGTGGCTTTTCTTGAGCCGGCCGATATCCGAAACGATCTGCTGGCGCCGGGTGGCCAGCTCGATGAGCTCGGCGTCGACGGTATCAAGGCTGTCGCGCAGCGCTTTGAGCCGGGTCTGGAGATCGCGATCGCCCATGCGTCAGGCGCGGCTCATGAACTCGCGGTTTTCGGTATTGACGCGAACCTTCTCGCCCGGCGTGATGTAGTCGGGCACCTGGATTTCCAGGCCGGTCTCCAGCGTGGCGGGCTTGTTCGACTTTGTCGCCGTCGCTCCCTTCATTACCGGCGCGGTGTCGGTCACCTCCAGCACCACCGACTGCGGCAGATCGATGGCCACCGGCTGGTCATCGACGATGACCACGTACAAGCCCTGCAGGCCGTCGGTGATGTAGCCGGCGTCCTCGCCGACGGCATCGGCGTCGAGCAGGTACTGGCTGAAGTCCTCGTTGTCCATGAACACGAACTGGTTGCCGTCGCGATAGGAAAATTCGCACTGGCGGCGCACCAGATCGGCCTCCTTGAGAACGTCGTCGCCCTTGAGCGTGACCTCCTTGCGCTCGCCGCCGGGAATGGCGGCCAGCCTGAAGCGGTAGAGCGTGCCGCCACCGCGCGCGGTCGGCGCCGAGCGCTCGATGCTGCGCACCGCAAACACGGCGCCCTCGTACTCGACGACCTGGCCGCGCTTGACTTCACTGGCCCTGGGCATGTTGACTCCATGATGCTTGAATCGGCAGCAAAGCATACTGCAAATACCGCCTGTCGGGGCCGCGATGCCGCCGGGCGGCCGCAATCGGCCGCTGCAGCGCCCGCGGGCCGGCAGCTGTGCTATGTTGCAACGTCCAAGGGGATGGCCGACTCCGGGCCGAGGGAAAACGGATTGAAGATTCTCGTCGTCGATCACTCAATGGTGTTTCGCGCCATCTGGCAGCGGCTGATGAAGCGTGCCGGGCACGAACCGTTGATGTGCGACAACGGCGCATCCGGGCTGGCCCGGATCGAGCGGCAACGCTTCGACATGATCTGCGTGTCCCTGTCGCTGGCCGACACTGACGGCATTGCATTCACTCGCAAGGTACGCCAGATGGCGCACGGCCATGATGTTCCCGTCATTCTGCTTACCTCCGCAGAAGACAAGCGCGTCCGCCGCCGCGCTTTCGAGGCCGGCGTCACCGACATACAGGCCAAGACCGACATCCAGCAGCTTTTCAAGCGGACCCGACGCTTTGCCCGCGACGACCAGAGCGCTCCGGGTCCGTCTTCCGGGCGCGTTCTCTACGTCGAGGACAGTCGAACGGTCAGCCGCATCATGATCCACCTGCTCGACAGGATGCGCCTCCAGGTCGATCACTTTCGCAGTGCGGCCAGGGCCTGGGAGGTCTTCGACGAGCAGCGCCACGATCTTGTCATCAGCGATATTCTGGTAGAAGGCGACATGAGCGGCATCGCCCTGGTCAATCGCCTGCGCGAGCGCTACCCGGACAAGACCCGACTGCCCATCCTGGCCATGTCGGGCATGGATGATCCCGTGCGCCGGATGGAGCTGTTCCGGCTCGGAGTCAACGACTTCATCAACAAACCGGTCATCATCGAAGAGGCGCGGGCGCGAATAAGCAATCTGATCGTCAACAAACAGCTTTTCGATCAGGTGCAGCAGCAGCGCCAGCAGCTCTATGAACTTGCCATGACCGATCCGCTGACCGGCCTGCACAACCGCAATGCCCTGAGTGATTTCACGCGCGAGCACGACGGCGCGCGCGGGGACAGCGACGAACTTGCTCTTATCCTGATCGATATCGATCACTTCAAGCAGATCAATGACCGTTACGGGCACCTGGCCGGTGACGAGGTGCTGAGCCAGATCGGCGATCTTCTGGCCAGATCATGCCGCAACGAGGACTTTGCCGTGCGATTCGGCGGCGAAGAGCTGCTTGTGGTTCTGCCAGGCTGCCCGATGGAGGTGGCTGCACGCCGGGCCGAGCAGTTGCGAAGCGCGCTCGAGGCAATGCATCCGGCCGGCCTTGCCATCACCGCAAGCCTGGGCGTGACCGCCACCCGGCACGGGAGCAGCACCAGCCTCGAGGCGCTCATCCGCACTGCCGACCACGCGGTCTACAAGGCCAAGGACATGGGCCGCAACCGGGTCGTGACGCTTCAGCCGGACCTGAAACCGCAGCCCGGGCATCGCCCTGCGCGCTCGGTGGATCCGGTCTGAAAGCGCGACGCTGATAAGGGCCGGCGGGTAAGCTAGACTGCGCGCATGGCCAGACAATACACCTTCGTCATTCTGCTGATCACCGCGGCGTTCATCGGCCTGATCGGGCTGATGTGGCCACCGATCTGGTGGTCCCTGCTCGTCATCGCACCGCTGCTGGCGCTTGGCATTCGCGACGCCATGCAGACCGAGCACACGGTGCTGCGCAACTTTCCGATCATCGGCCACTTCCGCTATCTGATCGAGCACATCCGGCCCGAAATCCAGCAGTACCTGGTCGAGAGCAACCTCGACGCCTACCCGGTCGAGCGCGAGTACCGCTCGCTCATCTACCAGCGCGCCAAGGGCGATCTCGAGACCCGGCCTTTCGGCACCCATCGCGACGTCTATCAGCCCGGCTACGAATGGGCCGCGCACTGCACGGTGCCGGTGCCGCCGCTGGAACACGAGCCACGCATTGACATCGGCGGCAAGGACTGCCGGCAGCCCTATTCATCTTCACTGCTCAACATCTCGGCGATGAGCTTCGGCGCGCTGTCCTCCAACGCGATACTGGCACTCAACGGCGGCGCGAAGGCAGGCGGGTTTGCGCACAACACCGGCGAAGGCGGCGTTTCTCGCTATCACCTCGAGCCCGGCGGCGATCTGATCTGGCAGATCGGCAGCGGCTACTTTGGCTGCCGCACGCCGGAGGGCCGGTTCAACCCGGAACGCTTTTCCGAAGTGGCTGCCGGCGACAGCATCCGAATGATCGAGCTCAAGCTTTCGCAGGGCGCCAAACCCGGCGCGGGCGGGATTCTGCCGGCCCCCAAGGTGAGCCGCGAAATCGCCGAGGCCCGCGGCGTGCCGATGGGAGAGCCCTGTATCTCGCCGCCGGCGCACAGCGCTTTTTCCACGCCGGTCGAGCTGATGGAGTTCATTGGCCAACTGCGCGAGCTCTCGGACGGCAAGCCTGTGGGCATGAAGTTCTGCATGGGCCGCATCAGCGACTTTCTTGCCATCTGCCGGGCGATGCTCGACACGGGCATCCGGCCCGACTTCATCACGGTTGACGGTGGCGAAGGTGGCACCGGCGCCGCTCCGCTGGAGTTCTCCAACTCGCTGGGCATGCCCAAGCGTGACGCCATCGTGTTGGTGCACGACATCCTCACCGGTACCGGGCTGCGCGACGATATCCGTGTCATCAGTAGCGGCAAGATCATCAGCGCCTTTCACCTGATCCGCTCGCTGGCGCTGGGCGCCGACGGCTGCAATAGCGCGCGCGCGATGATGTTCGCCCTGGGCTGCATCCAGTCGCTGCGATGCAACAGCAACACCTGCCCGACCGGAATCACCACGCAGGATCCGGCGCTGCGGCGCGGTCTGGTAGTCGAAGACAAGCTGCCGCGGGTGCAGCGCTACCATCAGCGCACCATTGAAGCCTTCACCAAGATGCTCTCAGCGATGGGGCTGAGCCACCCCGACGAGATCAGAGCGCACCACATCTATCGACGTTCGGGCGATCTCAGGGCGGTCAGCTTTGCCGACCTCTACACCTTTCTCGAGCCCGGACAGTTGCTCGAAGAAAACAACGGCCACGGCATGTTGAGCGATGCCTGGCAAAGCGCCCGATCCGACCGCTGGACCTGACCCCAGGACGCGCGTTCTTTCGTGCTGGTGTCAGGCGCCGGCTTGTGCTTCCAGCACTTCAAACTTCATTCCGGCGTGGGCCTCGAGCCGCTCGAGCAGTTTCTCACCGAGTGCGGTTGAAGGTGTCCAGATACCGCCGGGGCAGTCTTCGGCCGGCAGGTCAAGGGCCAGCGCCAGCGCGGTTTCACCGAGCATTCGCGAGGTGCAGCCATAGCCCGGGTCGCGGTCGCCAGCCACCGCGACCTGCAGCGACTGCCCCGGCCCGTCGTTGCGGCCGTCGAAGACGATTTTGAAGAACCCCGACTCGCGCTCTTGAGGCGACGGGCCCTCACCGGGCCTGGGCAGCATCACCTTCTTCATCAGCGCCCGCGACGGTGCCAGTGCAGCGCCGATCGCGAAGGCGCCCATGAACAGCGACACCGTGGTGGCCTTCATGCGGCCTGAAAAACCGCGGCCGGTCATGATCGCCTCTTCGTAGCGAAAATCCTCGCCATAGGCAAAGCCCGACAGCGCATTGGACTTGAGCACCACGCGGGTGTTGATGGCCGCCATCACGAACGGCGCGATCCAGACCTCGAAGATCGGGTCTCGTGTAGCCGAAGACACGTAGGGCTGGCGCTCACCCTCGCGGGCGCCGGGCGGACACAGGGCGTAAGGATTCCTGAGCACCCGGGCAACTTCCCTGTCGCGACGCGCTTCTTCGACGATGTTGAGCATCGAGGCATAGGTACCACCGCTCAGCCCGCCCTTCGCCGCCTTGACGCGCATGCGCACGCGGCTCAGCGGCTGACCGAAACGCCTGCTTGCTTCGCGCTGAAGAAACCACACGCCCATGTCGGAGGGAATCGAGTCGAAGCCGCAGCAGTGGACAATGCGCGCGCCGCTTTTTTTGGCGGTGTCGGCATGGGCATCGAGCATGCGCCGCATCCAGGGCACCTCGCCGGAGAGATCACAGTAGTCGGTGCCGCCCTCGGCACAGGCGGCCACCAGCTCGGAACCGTGCAGGGCGTAGGGACCGACCGTGCTGCAGACCACGCGCGTGCGCTGTGCCAGCGCGTCGAGCGACTCGCGATCGTGGCTGTCGGCAACGATCAGGGGCAGCCCGGCAGCGGCCTCGCCGAGCTCGATGCGAATCGTTTCCAGCCTTTCGCGGCTGCGGCCTGCCAGCGCCCACTTGAGCTGCCCGCCAACGCCGTGGCGGCGCACCAGATGTTCAGCCACCAGGCGGCCGGTAAAGCCGGTCGCACCCATCAGGACGATATCGAATTCACGCGCGCTCATGTTATCCCCGATTCCTTGAAGGCCAGGCAGGACGATAGCACGGAGAAGTCAGGATTCGTGTTGGTCCAGCCCCAGGTCCAGGCAGGGCGCGGAATGCGTGAGCGCGCCCACGGAGATGATGTCCACGCCGACTTGTGCAAGGGCGCCGACGGTCTCGAGCGAGACGTTGCCGGACGCCTCCAGCGTCACGCCCCGACCCCTGCAGCGCATCACTGCCTGTCGAAGATCGGCGGTGCTGAAGTTGTCCAGCAGGAGGCTGTCGGCCCCGGCATCGAGCGCTTCGTCGATCTGACTGAGGGTATCGACCTCGGCGGCCACGCGCAGCATGTGCCCGGCATGGGTTCGCGCCCGCCGCACGGCCTCGCCGACACTGCCGGCCACGGCGGCGTGGTTGTCCTTGATCAGAATGGCGTCGTCGAGGCCAAAGCGATGGCGCACGCCGCCACCGGCGACAACGGCCTGCAGCTCCAGGGCGCGCAGCCCCGGTGTGGTCTTGCGCGTAGGGGCAATGTCCGCTTCGGTGCCGGCCACGGCGTCGACGAACTGCCGCGTCAGGGACGCGATTCCGCTGAGCCGGCCGAGAAAGTTCAGGGCCGTGCGTTCGGCCGTGAGAATCGCGCCCGCCGGGCCACTCAGCTCCGCGAACACGCTGCCCGCTGCGAGCGCGCCGCCATTGCCTTCGCACCAGTCGATCTCGATTTCAGGATCGACCTGGGCAAAGGTCTCGGCGGCGGCTTCGACGCCGGCAAGAACGCCGGCCTGGCGCGCGACCAGGCGGAAACGACCTGCCGCCTGGACCGGAACCGTGGCTGCGGTGGTGATATCGCCGCGGCCGCCCAGATCTTCGGCCAGCGCGCGGGCAACGATTTCGGAAACCAGATTCGGCGGCAGTCTGTCATTCATGGCATTGCAATCCCTTGCCAGAGGCCGGGTCACCGGCACGCACAGGCTTCAGACGCTGACGTAATCGGCGCTGCGCTCGGGCTTCGATGTATCGAAGGCCGGCGGCTTGCCGCCGCGGGGCAGATCGAGCATCGCCTGCAGGCTCTCGCGCGCACGCGCGGCGACATCGGGCGGCACTTCGACCGCGAAACGCAGGTCACGCAGCGACTGGTAGATATTGGTCAGCGTGATGCGCTTCATGTGCGGACACAGGTTGCACGGCCGGATGAACTGCGTCCCCGGGTTGGCCACCGCCACGTTATCGCTCATCGAACACTCCGTGATCAGAATGGCCTTCTTCGGGTGGTGCTCGGCGACGAAATTCGCCATGGCGCCGGTGGAGCCGGCGAAATCGGCCGCTCTGAGCACCTCCGGCGGACATTCCGGGTGGGTGATGATCATCGCGTCGGGATGCTCGATCCTTAGCTGCTCGATTTCGGCGCGGGTGAATTTCTCGTGGACCTCGCAGTCGCCCCGCCAGGTCAGGATGCGAATGTCGGTCTGACTGGCGACGTTCTTTGCCAGGTACTCGTCGGGAATCATGATGACCGTGTCACAGCCCCACTGCGCCGCGATTGCCTCGACCACCGCCACGGCATTGGACGAGGTGCAGCAGATGTCGGACTCGGCCTTGACCTCCGCGGAGGTGTTCACGTAAGTCACGATCGGATAATCCGGGTAAGCGGCACGGATTCGCCTGACATCCTCACCGGTGATCGATGAGGCCAGCGAGCAGCCGGCCTCCAGATCGGGAATCAGCACGGTCTTGTCGGGTGACAGGATCTTTGCGGTTTCGGCCATGAAGTGCACGCCGGCCTGAACGATGATGTCCTGTTCGGCCTCGGCCGCCACCTGCGCCAGTCTGAGCGAATCACCGGTGATGTCGCCCACGCAATTGAAGATTTCCGGCGTCATGTAGTTGTGCGCCAGAATGACCGCATTGCGCTCGGCCTTGAGGCGGTTGATGGCGTCAATCAGCGGCGCGTGCAGCGGCCATTCGACCTCTGGCACGACATCACGCACCCGCTCGAACAGATCATCGGTTCTCGCGCGCACGCCGTCATCGTAGACGAGCTCGTTTGCGGCCGGCAGTGGCTGGTGGTTCGCAGTGGACATTTTCAAACAAGGCTCTTGTGACTGGGGTGGCGCCATGGTACCCGGCCTGTCACGATTCTGGAATGCGCGCGGTCAATTTCCGGGGGCGGGCCGAAGAATCGTAGAATGCCGCTTTACCCGACCGGACGCTCGACCCATGACCGCTGATCACCACCCGTCACCCGTCGCCGAGGCAAACAGACTGCTGGCCGCGGGCCAGGCGCAGCAGGCCGAGCGCCTGCTGCGGGAAAGCCACGCCAGATACCCTCAGTGCCGGGCCGCGCTGCGCGACCTTCTGGTCGCCGAGCAGCGCGTTGCCGAAGCGATCGAGCTGGTGCGCGGGTCGGAACATCCCGTCGATCGAGCCTTGCAGTGCCACGCCGCCGGCGACTTTCAGCAGGCGGCCGCGCTGTGCCGCCAGGCGCTGGAGAGCAATCCGCGCGACTCGGCCGCCCTGCTCTACCTGGCGCGCGCGGTGCATAATCTGGGCCAGCACACGGAGGCCCTGGACACGCTGCGCCGCGCCCTCGAACTGCGCCCCGACCACGCCGAAGCCTGGTATGCCCTGGCCCACGCCCTGCGCGCCAGCGGCGATCTGCCCGCCGCCGTCGACGCTTACGAAAAAGCCCTCGAACACTCTCCGGGTTTACGGCAGGCGCGGCTGAATCTGGGGATCACTTACTTCAACATGGACGATGCCCATGCCGCACTGGCCTGTTTCGAGGATCTTCTGGCTCGTCATCCGGACGATATCGAGGCGCTGGTACATTCCGGCCTGACCCTGCAGCTGGCCGGCGATCTGCCTGCGGCCAGAGCACGCCTGGAAAAAGCCGTGGCCCGCCACCCCGACCATCCGCTCGGGCGCCGCTATCTGGCCGCGGTGTGCAGCGAAGAAGGTGACGACGAGGCAGCGGTCGAGCATCTGGAAAAAGCGCTTGCGCTGATGCCCGACGATGCCGATCTGTACGCCGAACTGGCCGGCATTCACGAGCTGTCCAATCGCCTTGACGCCGCGGCCCGGGTCGTCGAGCAGGGGCTCGGAATCGCGCCGCGGCACCCCCGGCTCGTGATCGAATCGGCCCGGCTCCAGCGGCGCCGTGGCGCGCCGCAGGCGGCATTGCAGCAACTTGAGCTTGTCGATCCCGACTCGCTGCCGCCGCGGGCCGCCCAGCAGTTCTTTCATGAAGCATCGCTGGCGCTCGACCGCCTGGGCGAGGCCGACCAGGCCATGCAGACAATTGCCGTGGCCAACCGAATCAAGGCCGGCGAGCCCAGAGCGGCCGGCATCGACCGCAACGCCATATTCAAGCGTATCGAGCGCATCCGTCGCTGGGCCGATACCGCCACGGCACCCGACAAGCAACCGGTCGGACATGCGGGCGGCTGGGCCGGCGAGGACATCTGCTTCATCATCGGCTTTCCGCGCTCGGGCACGACCCTGCTCAATACCATGTTCGACGTCCACGACGATGCAGTGAGCATCGATGAAAAGCCCACGCTCGAACCGATCTTTGACCAGATCAGGGCAAGCCACGGCTATCCCGACGGTATCGACCGGCTCTCCGAGACCGGGCTGGCTGCGCTGCGCGCAAGCTACCGCGAAAACCTGACGCTGTTTCTGCCCGACGGAGATGGTGCGCGTATCGTGATCGACAAGATGCCGCTGCGCATCCTCGACGCCGGCGTCATGCGCCGTTTGCTGCCCCGGGCACGCTTCATACTTGCCCTGCGCCACCCCTGCGATTTGATCATCAGCAACTACATGCAGCTTTTCGACGCCAACGAAGCCCTGATTCATACCAGCACGATCGAAGGCACCGTAAAGCTCTACGATGCCGTGATGACGGCCTGGTACGCGATCGAACCGCTGGTCGCAGGCCGTCTCGTCAGTTTGCGCTACGAGGATCTGGTCTCCGATCCGCACTCCGAGCTGCGTCGGGTGTGCGACTTTCTGGGCCTGCGCTTCGATCCTGAACTGGTCGAAACCCGCCACCGAATCGAACAGCGCGGTCGCATCCGTACCCCCAGCTATCAGCAGGTCAGCGAAGACATCTATCAGCGCGCGGCTGGACGCTGGCACCGCTATCGACGCCATCTCGAGCCGTACCTGCCGATCCTGAGGAAGCACGCCGAGGCCCTGGGCTATTCGCTGAACTGAAGATCAGGCCGCCACGCGGCCGATTTGCCTTGTGCCGGGCGTCGTTCGACAATACCAAGGTTTAATTCCAATCAACTCCGATCACTGCCATGCTCATGCGACTGACCGCTCTCTCGATCCTGTTTTTCGCCTTTGCCTGCCAGCCGGCCGAATCCGCGACCCTCGAACTCGAGCGGATTTTTGCCAGCCCCGACCTGGCCGGCCCCACGCTGCGGCGCGCCCAACTCGCCCCGGCGGGCGACCGGGTGACCTTTCTGCGCGGGCGCGAGGACAAACCCAGGCTGCTCGACCTGTGGGAATACAACGTGGCCGACGATCAGATGCGGGTGCTGGTCGCCGCCGACGAGGTTGTGCCAGGCACCGCTTTGTCGGATGAAGAACAGGCCAGGCGAGAGCGCGAGCGCATCGCCGATTTGCGCGGCATCGTCGACTACCGCTGGTCGGCCGACGGCCGGTTTCTGCTGTTCCCCAGCGGCGGCAATGTCCATGTGCTCGACATGGAAGCCGAAGATCGCAGCGTGCGGCAACTGACCGACTCGGATGCCTTCGATACCGACCCGCAGATCGCCCCCGACGGCCGCCACGTTGCCTTCGTTCGCGAGCGCGATCTGTGGCTGGTCGAAGTCGACAGCGGCAAAGCCCGCGCCCTGACCGACAGCGCCACGGAAACAATCGCCAACGGTGTGGCCGAGTTCATTGCCCAGGAAGAAATGGGGCGCTCGACCGGCTTGTGGTGGTCGCCGACGGGCAGGCACCTGGCCTTTCTGCAGATCGACGAATCACCAGTGGCCCTCACGCGCCGCTACGAGGTCGAGGCCGATTCGATCGAAATGGTCGAGCAGCGCTACCCCTATGCCGGAACCGACAACGTCAGCTACCGCCTGGGCGTGGTCGAGATCGCCTCCGGCGAAATCACCTGGATGGAGCTGGGCGACGAGCAGGATATCTACATCCCGCGCGTGGATTGGCTGCCCAACGCCGAACAGCTCAGCTTTCAGCGCCAGAGCCGCGACCAGCAGACCCTCGAGCTGGTGGTCGCCAACATCGACAGCGGCAAGGCACGCACGCTTTTGACCGAATCCAGCGACACCTGGGTGAACCTGCACGACGACCTGCATTTTCTGACCGAAATGCCGGCGTTCATCTGGTCGTCCGAGCGCGACGGCTTCCGCCATCTCTACCTCTACGACTTCGACGGCGAGCTCATCCGCCGCCTGACCGACGGCCCCTGGCAGGTCGACGCCCTGGCCGGCGTCGACGAGGAAATGGGGATGGTGTATTTCACCGCCTCGGAGGTCTCCACCACCGAAAAACACCTCTACCGTCAGTCGCTCGTCACCCGGTCGCCCGAGGTCGTCAACCGGATCTCGCGGCGCACGGGATGGCACGAAGTCAGCATGGACGGCGACGCCCGCGTCTACGTCGACACCTTTTCCAGCAGCCGGCAGCCGCCGCAGTTGTCGCTGCACACCGTCGACGGCACGCGACTGGCCTGGCTGGTCGAAAACCGCCTCGACGACGATCACCCATACGGCCCCTACCGCAGCGGCCACCGGCCCACGGAATTCGGCACCATCGACTCTCCGCAAGGCCACAAGCTTCACTACCGCCTGATCCGTCCGGCCGATTTCGACTCCGAGGAGCGGTATCCGGTCTTCATTCATGTCTACGGGGGGCCAACGCACCGCATGGTGACCAACAACTGGTCGCGACGCATGCTCATCGACCAGTACATGGCGCGCCGCGGCTACATCGTGTTCTCGCTTGACAATCGCGGCGTAGCACGCCAGGGCAAGGCATTCCAGGATGCTGCCTACCTGAAGCTGGGCCAGGTGGAGGTGCCGGATCAGATGACGGGCGTGGACTGGCTGCGCGCGCAGGACTTCGTCGATCCCGACCGGATCGGCATTTTCGGCTGGAGCTACGGCGGCTACATGAGCCTGATGGCGCTGGCGCAGAATCCAGGCGAATTCGCCGCCGGCGTGGCGGTCGCGCCGGTGACCGACTGGACGCTTTATGACACCCACTACACCGAGCGCTACATGGGCCGTCCGCAGGAGCACCCGGATGCCTACGAGAAGGGCAACGTCATGCACCACGCCAGCGCAATGTCCGACCCGTTGCTTCTGATTCACGGCATGGCCGACGACAACGTGCTTTTCACCCATTCGACCATGCTGATGCACGCCTTGCAGGCGCGCGCCTTTCCATTCGAGCTGATGACCTACCCCGGCGAAAAGCACGCCATTTCGGGCGATGGCCCCAGGCTGCACGTCTACCGCACCATCACCGACTTTCTCGACCGCCATCTGCGCGAGGCGCGGCAGCCGTGACCTGAGTCAGCCCAGCCGCGCCTCGGGCCCGTATGGCGGCACATCCAGCGCCTCGCCGGCGGCGATGCGCTGCTGAACATCCTGCCACCATCCGGCGTCGAACAGCTCTCCATGCGCCGCCTTGAACACCTCCATGTAGCGTCGCCTGAGCGCCATGAAGCGCGGAAACTCTTCGGGAAACACGTCGTTGTCGGCAACGTGAAACCAGGTCTCGTCGCTGTAGATATCGATATCGTCGCGAGGTTTCGGCATCTTGCGAAAACGGCATTCGGTCAGCAGGGCGAGCTCGTCATAATCGTAGAACACCACCCGCCCTGACCGCGTCACTCCGAAGTTCTTGGGCAGCAGGTCACCAGCGAAAATGTTTGAACGGGCCAGATCCTTGAGCGCCTGGCCCATGTCGATGATCACCGGGCGGGCGCTGGCGTCATCCACTTCGCCGAGGTAGAGATCGAGCGGGCGAACGCGGCGCTCGACATAGCAGTGACGGATGACGACATCGTCGCCCTCGACATGCACCACGCGCGCGCATTCCCCCAGCAATTCGTCGAGCAGCGCCGGCGCAAACCGCCGGCGCTCGAAACGAAGCGACTTGAACTCCTGCACGTCGAGCAGGCGCCCGACCCGATCGTGGCGATGAACCATCTGGTAGCGCTCCATGACCTCGTGGCGCTGAACGGTCTTCTCCGGCGCAAAGCGGTCGCGCAAGAGCTTGAACACCAGCGGATAGGAGGGCAGCGTGAACACCGCCATGACCATGCCGCGCTTGCCCTCGGCCACCTTGAAGCGTTCTTCCGGGTGGTCGCTGATGTGGCGGCGGAAGGCGCGGTAACGCTCGGTCTTGCCCTGCTTGGCCCGACCCAGCACCGAGTAGAGCTCGTCGAGCGGTTTGTCGGGCAACAGGCTGCGCAGAAACACCACCGCGTCGGCCACGGTGGGCAGGTCGGCCAGGAAGTAGCTGAAGGTGTAGCCGAACAGGATGCTCAACTGCAGGCGGCGGGTGAGCAGGGCGTCGACGGCAATGGCGTTGTCCTCGCGCCGAAGCGCGATGACGCAGGGCAGGTGACGGGTCCGGCCCAGGGCCCTGCCGACAAGATAAGCGCGGCCCTCGCGATAGAAGACCGTCTCGAGCAGCTCGATCGAGAGCGTCTCGTCGCCTTCCAGAACCTGGCCCATCCGCTCGGCCAGCCGGGCTGCGTCGCGCTCGACGTCCAGCCACGGCAAGGAAAAGCGATAGTGATCGAGAATCCGGGCAAAGGCGTCGGCCGGGCGCTCGCCGACAATCCAGGTATAGCGTGCGACCGGGTGCGTGATGCGATCGCTGGGCTGAAAATCGAAAGCCGCGAATTCGATGGCGTAATCCACGCCACGGGTCTTGAACAGCCGGCGGGTGATGGTATTGAAAAAGGTCTTGTAGAGCTCGGCGTCGAGTCTGCGCGCGATCATCTCGGCGTAAATGATCCGCATATCGCGCCAGATGCTGCGCGAGAACAGACGGTTGGCCAGCAGACCTTCCAGGCGCGAGATGGTCTCGCGAACGCTCTCGTCGTAGAGCTCCAGGCGAGCAACCACATCCGAGCGCATGTCGGAGCGATCACCCCGCTCGAAGCGGCGCTTGCCGCGCCGGGTGATGTCGGCGAAGCTTGCGTTGTAGTCATCAAAGCCGGCCACCAGCAGACCACAGGCCTGCCTGACCAGCTCACGATGGCGGCGATCCGGCCGCTGACTCTCGACTACCCGGGACATTCAAGGATTGTAGCGCCCCCTGATCTGCGCCTGATGGTCAAATAGAGGAGAATCCATCGCAGCGCTGCGATGGATTCTCAGCCGCTGTCGCGCCAGCCGGACGTAATCGGATACCGCCGGTCGCGGCCGAATGCCTTGCGGGTGATGCGCGGCCCCGGCGCGCCCTGCCGGCGCTTGAATTCCGCGCCCAGCACCATGCCGGCAATGCGCCGCACAACCGCCTCGTCGGCGTCGACCGCGGCAATTTCGGCGATGGACTGATCCTGCTCCACGTAGCGGGTAATGATGTCGTCGAGCACCTCGTAGGGCGGCAGCTTGTCCTGATCGAGCTGATCGGGCGCCAGCTCGGCCGAGGGCGGACGCTCGATCACGGCTTCGGGAATCGCTGGCGAGCAGGTATTACGCCAGCGCGCAAGCTCGTAGACCAGCGTCTTGAGAACATCCTTGAGCGGACTGTAGCCGCCGCACATGTCACCGTAGATGGTCGAATACCCGACCGCCAGCTCGCTCTTGTTGCCGGTAGCCAGCGGCAGGTGGCCAAACTTGTTCGACAGCGCCATGACGATATTGCCGCGGGCGCGAGCCTGAAGGTTTTCTTCGGTGAAGTTCTCGCGCGTGCCTTCGAAGACCTCGGCCAGTTGCTTGAGCTGAGCCTGATAGATCGGCTCGATGGAGATGTTCTCGAAGGGCGTGCCGAGCATCTCGACCTGCTCGCTGGCCAGGATCAGCGACAGCTCGGCGGTATGGCGCGAAGGCATCATGACCGGCAGCACCCGATCAGCGCCGAGCGCATCGACGGCCAGCGCCATGGTCAGGGCCGAATCGATGCCGCCGGACAGGCCGAACACTACCGACTCGAAGCCGTTCTTGCGCGTGTAGTCCCGCAGGCCGCGCTTGAGCACTTCCCACAGCAGCGGCAGCCGCTCGGTCACGCCGGCAGGCCAGTGGCGGTAATCGAGGCGACCATTGTCAGCATCGAAATCCACGCACAACAGCACTTCTTCGCACAGAGCGGCCGGTTCGGACAGCGCGCCGTGGCCGTCGATCGCCATGGAATGGCCGTCGAAGACCAGTTCGTCCTGCCCGCCGACGCAGTTGAGATAGACCATCGGCAGTCCGGTGTCCTGGTGCCGGCTCGAGAGGATGGCGGCGCGGTCGTGGTGCTTGCCGTCGTAGAAGGGCGAGGCGTTGGCCGAGACGATGATCTGCGCGCCCGCCTCACAAGCGGCGCGGGCAGCCTCGCTCGTCCAGGTGTCTTCGCAGATGATCACGCCGACCTTCACGCCGGCCACCTCGACGACCAGCGGCTGATCGCCGGGCAGGAAGTAGCGCCGCTCGTCAAAAACAGCGTAGTTCGGCAGATCCCACTTGTCGTAGGTGGCGATGATCTCGCCGTCACGCAGCCAGGAGGCGGAGTTGAAGCGCTTGTTGCCGTCGGCACGGGGATGACCGACGATCACGTCGATGCCGTGTACCTGCGCGGCCAGCTCGGCCAGGGCCGCGTCTGCCGAACGTATGAAGCCCGGTCGCAATACCAGGTCTTCGGGCGGATAACCGGTCAACGCCAGCTCGGGAAGCACGAGCAGTTGCGCGCCAAGCTCGTCGCGCGACCGAACCACGTGCTCGAGAATGCGCTCCCGGTTGCCGGTGATATGGCCGACCTGGAAGTCGTCCTGTGCGAGCGCGATACGAAGCATGGGAGATGGAGGTTTCAGGTTTCAGGGGCGGGCTTCGGCGATATTTTCCTCAACCCTGAACCCTGCAACCTGAACCCTTGTATTTACTTCAATCGCCGTGCGATGGCTTCGCCCAGCTCGGTCGGCGAGCGCACGGTGGTGACGCCAGCCTCTTCGAGAGCCTGGTATTTGGCTTCGGCCGTGCCCTGGCCGCCGGCAATGATGGCGCCGGCGTGGCCCATGCGCTTGCCCGGTGGGGCGGTGACGCCGGCAATGTAGGCGACGACCGGCTTGCTGACGCGGTCGACAATGAACTCGGCCGCCTCTTCTTCGGCCGACCCGCCAATCTCGCCAACCATGATGATGCCTTCGGTTTCGGGGTCTTCCTCGAACAGTGCCAGGCAGTCGATGAAGCTCATGCCCTGGATCGGATCACCGCCGATGCCGATGCAGGTCGACTGACCCAGGCCGGCCTGGGTGGTCTGGTAGACCGCCTCGTAGGTCAGCGTGCCCGAGCGCGAGACGACACCGACGTTGCCCTTCTTGTGGATGGGGCCGGGCATGATGCCGATCTTGCACTCGTCGGGCGTGATGATGCCCGGGCAGTTCGGGCCGATCAGGGTCACGTCGTCGTAGTTGGCGAGCGCGGCCTTGACGCGCATCATGTCGAGCACCGGAATGCCTTCGGTAATGCACACGATCACGCGCACACCGGCATCGGCGGCTTCGAGAATGGCGTCGGCGGCAAACGGCGGCGGCACGAAGATCATCGATGCATCAGCGCCGGTCTCCTCGATGGCCTCGTCGACGGTGTTGAACACCGGCAGGCCCAGGTGCTCCTGGCCACCCTTGCCCGGGGTAACGCCACCGACCATGCGAGTGCCGTAGGCAATGGCCTGTTCGGAATGGAACGTGCCCTGGCTTCCGGTAAAGCCCTGGCAGATAACCCTGGTTTTCTTGTCGATCAATACACTCATTACAGATTCCTTCAGGCGCCTGCCGCTTCCACGGCCTTGCGCGCACCGTCATTGAGATCGTCGGCGGGGATGATGTCAAAGCCGCTGTTGGCAAGCATTTCCTTGCCCTTGTCCGCGTTGGTGCCCTCCAGCCGGACAACCAGCGGCACGTTCATGTCGACATCCTTGACCGCGTTGATGATGCCCTCGGCGATAGCGTCGCAGCGGACGATGCCGCCGAAGATATTGACCAGAATGGCCTTGACGTTGTCGCCAGAGAGAATCAACTTGAACGCCTCCCGGACGCGCTCGGCATTGGTGCCGCCGCCAACGTCGAGGAAATTGGCCGGCTCACCGCCGGCGAGCTTGATGACGTCCATGGTGGCCATGGCCAGGCCGGCGCCATTGACCATGCAGGCGATGTTGCCGTCGAGCGTGACGTAGTTGAGGTCATGCTTGCTGGCGGCCAGCTCGGTTGGGTCTTCCTGCGACTCGTCGCGCATTTCGGCGATATCCGGGTGACGGAACAGCGCGTTGTCGTCGGCGCTGAGCTTGGCGTCAAGCGCGCTCAAATCGCCGTTGCCGTCGATGATCAGCGGATTGACCTCGATGAGATCGATGTCCTTTTCCATGAACAGTCGATAGAGGGCGCCCATGATCTTGACGAGCTGCTTGACCTGCTTGGCGTTGAGCCCCATGCGAAAGCCGATGTGGCGCGCCTGATAGGGCATGAAGCCTGCGGCCGTGTCGACCGGCGCGGTAATGATCTTTTCGGGCGTGTCGGCGGCAACCTGTTCGATATCGACACCGCCGGCGGCTGAACCCATGAAAACGACCGACTTGAAGGAGCGGTCAACCAGGGCGCCAAGATACAGCTCCTGCTTGATGTCGGTGGCCTCGGCAATCAGCACTGAATTGACCGGCAGCGCGCGGCCACCCGTCTGGTAGGTCTCGATATTCATGCCGATCATCTTGCCGGCCGCCTCGCGCACCTCTTCGAGGCTGGAGACCAGCTTGACCCCGCCGGCCTTGCCACGCCCGCCGGCGTGAACCTGGGCCTTGACGACCCATTCGCTGCCGCCGAGCTTCTCGGCCGCCGCAACGGCCTCATCGGCGGTTGTCGCCAGATGGCCGCCGGGCACGGGAATCCCGTACTGTTCGAACAGCTCCTTGGCCTGATACTCGTGAAAATTCATGCTTGGAAAATCCGTTGGTGGTGATTGAATTGAATCGATGCCGGCAGTGCGCACTCGTCGCCTGGCCGGCGCTGCCGAAACCGGCGTATTCTCGGACAAGCCGGCACATTTATCAAACCGACCGGCGGCAACATCAGCCCCGGCCGCGAAATACGGCGCCTCGCACAGGCCCGGGCAGACGGCTTGCGGAAAAACATCGAATCGGCTTTGCGGTAGTATACTCGTCGGCGAGATAGACCGCGAAAGGATACAGCAAGATGTCCACGTTGGCGGCGGTCGCGACACTGATCGGCGCAGACCGGGAGACCAAGGCTTGAAGACATTCGGCACATTGGTGGCCGACGAGGATATAGTTCGGCGCGCCCTCCACTACCTCAACGCGTTCCGGGTGGTGGTATCGATCGCCGCGCTCATTGCCGTCTTCAGCCCGCTGGCGGCCAACATCGAGGGCTATCGAATCTTCCTCGCGCAGGCAGCCGCTCTCACCTATGCGGGCAGCGCAGTCGGCTTTCTCGTGTTCCACCTGCGTCGAGGCATCGACGTGTCCGAGCTGGCGTCCTTCTCGCTGGCCTGCGATCTCATTCTCATCGGGCTGATCCTGCACGCCTTCGGCGGCATCGAGAGTGCGCTGGCCATCCTGCTGCTGTTTACCGTCGGCATTTCCGGCCTCATTCTCGATCTGCGCACCACGCTGCTGTTTGCATCACTTGTGACGTTGGGCCTGCTGGCCGATGTCTGGCTGAATCAGCATGGCGCGCTGGAGGCCCGTCTGCTGCTGCAGGCCGCACTCTATGGCGTGGGTGCATTCGGCATTGCCATCGGCGCCTCGCTGCTGGGCCGCTGGGGGCGCGAATACAAGCTGCTGGCCGAGCGCCGCGGCCTCGACCTGGCCAACCTGGGTCACATCAACGAACTGATCATTCACAGGCTGCGCTCAGGCGTTCTGGTGGTGGATTCGCAGAATCGAATCCGGCAGATGAACGAGGCTGCCTGGTATCTGCTGGGCAACCCTCCCGTCAACGAGCGCAATCTGGGTACGATTGCCCCGCCGCTGACCGACCGGCTCGAGCGCTGGCGCAAGACGGGCAAGACAGAAGACGAGGGCCTGCTGCTGCAGTCCACGCAATCGGCTGTCGTGCCCACGATGCTGACCATGCCGGGAATCAACGAAACACAAGCCACGCTGATCTTTCTGGAAGACACATCGGTCATCAGCCGTCGGGCCCGCGACCTGGCCCAGGCTTCCCTGGCCAGGCTGTCGGCCAGCATCGCGCACGAAATCAGGAATCCACTGGGCGCCCTCAGTCATGCAGCGCAACTGCTGGATGAATCCGAGGATCTGAGCAAGGCCGACCGCAAGCTTGTCGGCATGATGCTCAATCACGCCACCCGGATGAACGATATCGTCGAAAACGTGCTCAAACTCTCGCGCCGCGAGCGGGCCCGGATCGAGTCGGTCAATCTCATAAGCTGGATTCGCAAGCTGGCCGGCGATTTCCGCCGCTACCACAAACTGGATGCAGGCCGGGTGAGACTGGAGGTGCCTTCGGCTTCGATCATGGTGCTGATCGATGCCAGCCAGCTCAGCCAGGCGGTCTGGAACCTGATGGAAAATGCGCGCAAGCATGCGCGCAGCGAAGAAGGCGACGTGGTCATCACTCTGCGCGTCAGCCCGATCCGGGGGCATCGTGAAATCGCGCTCGATATCATCGACAATGGTTCCGGCATCCCGCTGGAGAAGCGATCGCAGGTATTCGAGCCCTTCTTCACGACGCACAAGCAGGGTTCCGGGCTTGGGCTGTACCTGGCAAGGCAGCTTTGCGACGCCAACCAGGCGCCGCTGGAATATGTCCAGGTTCCCAACAGCGGTGCCTGTTTCCGTATCCTGTTGCGACGGCCCGAATCCGATGAAGTGGCCGGGCGGGCCGGCAAGCAGCCAGGCCGGGCGAGACGAGCCGCCGGCTGAATTCAAAAGAACGCTGAAATTCAAGGATTGCAATGAGCGAAATGCGCGCTTTGGTAGTGGACGACGAACCCGACCTGAGGGAACTGCTCGACATGACCCTCACCCGGATGGGTCTGGAAGTCACCACAGCCGAGGATCTGTCAACCGCTCGCCGGCTGCTGGCCGACGGCGGCGATTTCGCTTTCTGCCTGACCGACATGCGGCTGCCCGACGGCAACGGGCTGAGCCTGATCAAGGAAATTTCGCGCGACTACCCGCATATGCCGGTGGCGATGATCACCGCCTACGGCAAGGTCGACGATGCGGTCACCGCGCTCAAGTACGGAGCATTCGACTTCGTGTCCAAGCCGGTCGACCTGGAAGTGCTGCGCAACATGGTACGCACGGCGATCAAACTGAGGCAGGACGACGTCGAAAAAACACCCGCCAGGCCGGGGCCCGAGAAGGTACAGGCGCAGCTGCCCGAAACCGACGTCTCGGCCGGGACACCGGGTGGCGAAAGCCTGCTGCGGCAGCGCCTGGTCGGCCGCTCTCCGGCGATGGATCGGGTTCGCCAGACGATCACCAAGCTGGCCCGCAGCCAGGCGCCGGTGCTCATCAGCGGCGAGTCCGGCACCGGCAAGGAGCTGGCCGCGCAACTGATTCACGACCTCGGCCCGCGCGCCGAACAGCCCTTTGTGGCGGTCAACTGCGGCGCCATCCCCTCGGAGCTGATGGAAAGCGAGTTCTTCGGCCACATCAGGGGCAGCTTCACCGGCGCCGACGCCGACAAGGAAGGCCTGTTTCAGGCTGCCAATGGCGGCACCCTGTTTCTAGACGAGGTGGCCGATCTGCCGCTGAACATGCAGGTCAAGCTGCTGCGCGCCATCCAGGAGAAAAAGGTGCGGCCGATTGGCGGTCGCGAGGAGATAAAGATCGACGTGCGCATCCTCTCGGCCACGCACAAGCAGCTCATGCCGCTGGTCGAGTCGGGCGAGTTTCGCAACGATCTCTACTATCGCCTGAACGTGATCGATCTGCCCATGCCCAGCCTGCGCGATCGGCGCGGCGACATCCGGCTTCTGGCCGAGCACTTTCTGGGAGTGATCGGCGAGCAGTGGAACGAGCCACCGCACACGCTCAGCACCGCAGCCATGGATGCACTGCAGAATCACCGCTTCTCGGGCAACGTGCGGGAACTGGTCAATATCCTGCAGCGAGCCGTGACCATGTGCGAAGGTGACGAGATCGGCGTCGAGGATCTCAACATCGACCAGGGCATGCTCGACGACAGTGTCGGTGTCAGCCCGCCCGAAGATCGCAGCCTGGACGACTACATGGAAGACATCGAAAGACGCATTCTGGAAAAAGCTCTGGTTGAAGCCAAGTACAACAAGACCGAAGCGGCCCGCCAGCTCGGCATTTCGTTCAGATCGCTGCGCTACAAGCTCAAGAAATACGATATCGACTGATGGGCGGCCGCGGCGCGCAAATCGAGCCTGCAGCCACAGCCGACCCCGACAGCACTCCTGCGTGCAACGAACTGGCGATCGGCGAGGTCTCGCGTGAGCGGCTCGCCAATGATTTCCGTGCAGTTCGCGCGGCCACCGAGCGCCTGGCGGCACCGCTGTCACCAGAAGATCAGAACATCCAGTCGATGGCCTGCACCAGCCCGGTCAAATGGCACCGCGCCCACACCACCTGGTTTTTCGAAACCTTTGTGCTCGAGCCGCACGACCCGCACTGGCGCGCCATCGACCCCGCCTGGCGCGAGCTCTTCAACTCCTACTACAACGGCGTGGGCGAGCAGTACCCGCGGCCGCAGCGGGGCCTGATCTCGCGGCCCGACGTCAACGAAGTGCGCAGCTATCGCGCAGCAGTCGACCAGGCCATCCTCGAGCTGATCGAGCGCAGGTCCGATGATTACTGGCCCGACCTGGCCGCCACTATCCGGCTCGGGCTCAACCACGAGCAGCAGCACCAGGAGCTGATCGCCACCGATCTCAAGCACGGATTCGCGCAAAACCCGCTCTACCCGGCCTGGACAGCCTGTCCGTCGCCAGGGCAGCCGGCCGAGCCGTTGCGCTGGATCGGATTCGATGAACGCGTCGCAGAAATCGGTGCCGACGGCGACGGCCGGTTCTGCTTCGACAATGAAACGCCGCGACATCGCCAGGTGGTCGAGGCCTTCGAGCTGGCCTCCCGCCCGGTCACCTGCGGCGAATACCTGGCTTTCATCGACGACGGCGGCTACCGCAACCCCGAGCTGTGGCTTTCCGACGGCTGGGCCTGGCTGCAGAAAACCGGCATCAGCGCCCCGCTTTACTGGCGCAACGACAGCGAGCGTGGCTGGTGGCTCTACACGCTGGGCGGGCCGCGCTCGATCGACGAACATGAAACCCTGGCGCACATCAGTTTTCACGAGGCCTATGCCTACGCCCAGTGGGCTGGCGCACGGCTACCCACCGAAGCCGAATGGGAGCTTGCCGCCGAGCGCGCGGTCGAAGACGGCGCCCCGTTCGCCGAAGACGGCCGCTATCATCCCGCCGCTGTCAGGCCGGCACCGCCGGACTCACCAGCCGCCCTGTTCGGCAACGTCTGGGAATGGACCGCTTCGAGCTATGCGCCCTACCCCGGATTCGAGGCGCTGCCGGGCGCGGTGGGCGAATACAACGGCAAGTTCATGGTCAACCAGATGGTGCTGCGCGGCGGAAGCTGCGCCACCCCGAACGCTCACGTTCGCGCCACCTACCGCAATTTCTTCTATCCCACCGATCGCTGGCAGTTCAGCGGGGTTCGCCTGGCGCGGCGCGCATGAACGACCCCGGTCAGATCGAACTTTTCCGCAAGGACGCGCTGGCCGGTCTGTCGGCCGATCCACCGTCGATTCCCTGCAAGTACCTCTACGACGCCAAGGGCTCGGAGCTGTTCGAGCGCATCTGCCTCACGCCCGAATACTACGTCACGCGGGCGGACCTGGCCGTGCACGAACGGCACATCGCCGAGATCGCCGCCATGATCGGCCCGTGCGCCCACGTCATCGAGCTTGGATCGGGCGCCGGCATCAAGACCCGCCAACTGCTGGCAAGCCTCGAGACGCCGCGCGCCTACACTCCCATCGAGATCTCCGCCGCCGCCCTGGCCCAGTCGACAAAGGATCTGACAGCCGCGTTTCCGGACATCGAAATCCGGCCCATCCAGGCCGACTACACGCAGCCCATCGCAACAGCGGGGCTCGCTCTAGACCCACCGGCAAGGCGCCGCGTCGTCTACTTTCCCGGCTCGACCATCAGCAACTTCGAGCATGACGAGGCCGTCACCTTTCTCGAACGCCTCAGACGCATGGCCGGCAGCCGCGGCGCCATCCTGATCGGCGTCGACCTGGTCAAACCGGTGCCACAGCTTCTGGCCGCCTACGACGACGAGGCCGGCATCACCGCCGCCTTCAACCGCAACCTGCTCGAGCGAATGCGGCGCGAGCTTGGAGCAGACATCGACACTGCGGCCTTCGCTCACGAAGCCCGCTACGACCAGTCGCAGGAGCGCATCGAGATGCACCTGGTCGCGCGCCGAGAAACGACGATCACCATCGACGGGAAGGTTTTCAGGTTTCAGGCAGGGGATTCGATCCATACGGAAAGCAGCCACAAGTACTCACTCGCTTCCTTCCGGCGACTGGCAGAGCAAGCTGGGCTGCGCTCCGAAAAGGCCTGGCTTGACCCGGATGAGTTGTTTTCGATGCACTGGCTTGTTGCTGACGCCTGTAACAGACCAGGTGGCCAGTAACTTTTTCCAGAGCGAAAAAAGCAACCGAAAATTGCTCTTGTGAAGTCAAAGCCCCACGTTCGATTATTTCAGGGTTCCCGGTCATGGACGTTACCCAGCCAGACCAGGACCCGACTTCTTGAAAACGCAGATTGCGCAGATTCACGCAGATTCAGTAAAAACAGAACCTTGTAACCACGGAAAGACACGGAAAGAAAGTCTTTCGACCAAACTACTGAGGTTCATTTTCCGTGTTTTCCGTGGTTTCCTTATCCTGGAGAGCCTGGACTGCCACCGAGGATGCGATCCGCGCCCTCACAAACCGGATCGAATCTGCGGAAATCTGCGGTTTCCTGGATTGCAAGTCGGAGCGTGGCTGATTCACGAACAGAATCAGGTCAGGATTTACCAAGACATGCCATCCGTCGATGACTAGACCGGCTTTGACAGCGCAGGCAGCGGTTCGGCGCCACGCCCGTCGCGCAACCTCAAGGCATTGCGGTAGCACTGCGCGGCCGCCTCGAGCTTGCCGGCGCGGTCGAGAACGCGGCCGAGCGCGGCATAAGCGCGGCTGTTGGGGCGCTCGCCGACGACCTTCTCCAGACACGCGCGGGCGCGATCGTACTGCCGGTCTTCGAGATAGAGCAGGCCCAGGGTCTCGTGCAGGCCGATATGGTCCGGATGCGAGGTCAGCCACTTCTCGCACTGGCTGATGCGATGCTTGCGCTCGCCATCGTCCGCGGCGGCGTAGAGCGCCAGAAGTTCGTCATCGGGCTCGTTGGACAGATGGCGCTCTAGCAGCCCTGAAGCGCGCGCCGTGCGTCCCAGCTCGGCAGCGCGACGAGCATAGGCGCCTACCAGCTCGCGCCGCTGGCGCAGCTTGCGCGGGAGCTCCTTCCAGCCTGCCTCGAGGCGATCGATATCGAAGCTGCCCTCGAGTTCACGCTCGGCAGCCAGCACGGTCAGCTCCTCGGCGCGTTCGCGGTCGACCACTCCGGCGCGCCGCAGCGCCGGAGTCAGAAGCCGCAGATCGCGCCAGCGCCGGAGTTCCTGGTAGTTTTCCAGCAACAGGCGCAGTACACCCGAGTGACGCGGTTTTTTCAGATGGAGTGTCTCCAGAACCGCAGTGGCCTCTTCAGTCCGGCCCTCGGCAGCAAGCAGACGCGCTCGCGCCAGACCGGTAACAAAATGCCGGCGACCGAATCGGCTGTCGGCATGCTCGAGCCAGCGATCGCGGCCGGACTGGTCGCCCCGGCCCTGGGCGGCCCGAGCGGCGGCCAGATAACCGGCGGTGGAGTCGCGATAGCTCAACGACTTCTGCAGTGCCCGTTCGGCCGCCGGCCAGTCCCCTTCGGTCAACGCCAGAAATCCCTTTTCGAGCTGACGCCGGGACCGGCGCTCGCGCGCCCTGCCAATCGCCCGGCCAGGCAGGCGCGCAAGAGCAACCAGCAGCGAGAGCGCAACCCATATGAATACGACGGCAGCGGCCAGCACGAGCGCGGACATCTCGATACGCCAGCGACCGATATCAAGCTGGACGTGGCCGGGATTGTCGGCCAGTAGCGGTGCAAGCAGCGCGGTCGCCACCAGGGCGACCGTCACCAGCAGAATGATCAGCAGGCGTTTCATGACGCCGCCAGTCTACGCTCGGCTTCGGCCAGGGCGTCGCCCAGGTCGGGCAGCGATGATGCCTGGGTTGAAGCGGTCGATGAAATTGTCTGCAGGGCCTGGGCAACCGTCTCGGCCGATGTATCGAAATGCGACCGGATGAGCTGCTCGACGGACTCCAGTTGGCGATTCATTTCTTCGCCATTGCGGCGCGCGACGGCCGCCTGTGCTGCTGCCAGATGAAGACGAACGCGCTCGCGCACGCTTTCGACCGCAGCCGGCGACAGCGGCGCAGACTCCCGGGGCGTGACGCGAACCAGCCCGGCCATGGAGCGGCGCAGGCCCGACCACCAATCCTCGTCGTCGCCGCCGGCATCGGTGTGGCCGGCACCCCCAACCGTCGCCTGGTCGGCAAGCTGCTCGCCCGAGTGCGCCAGCGGCCACCGGGCTGCGCCGTTCTCGAGGGCCGAAAGTCGCCCCGACAGCGCCGCCCAGTCCGGGCTGTCAACCGAACGCAGGGCTTGGAGTTCCTGCCCGATGAGCTGCCGAAGTCGCTGGAGGCGACCGTCTTCGAGCTGATTCAGGCGGGACTGCGCCTGGGTGTAGGCGGCTACCGCGCCGGCAGGGTCAGATGCCAGCTCGGCGCGCGACTGTCCAAGACGAAGTAACCCGGCGACCTCACTCAAACCAAGGTGAAGGCGGGCCCGGGCAAGCGACTCGTCGATCCCGTCCGAGCGGCTTTCCCCCACCTGCTCGATCCGGGACTCGAGATTGGCCACGGCCTGGTCGAGCCGATCGGATGTGGATTCAAGCTGCTGGCGCAGCTCGACCACCGAGCCGGACTGCCGCTCGAGCTCGCTGCGCAGATCGGCGGGGTCGAACTCCCTCTCACCAAGCCGGCTGGACAGATCGGCAAGCCGCGAATCAAGCTCGCCGACGCGATCGCCAAGCTGGTCAAGATCCTGCAGGCGGGATTCGATCACGCCTGCCTGCTCATCGATGCGGGCAGCGAGCGCGGCAGAATCAGCCGACGGATCTGCTGCCTGCTGGTCAAGCCACCATTGCCAACCCGCCAGCCCGCCGGCCGCCAGCGCCAGCAGCAGGGCCAGCCAGGCCAGGGCATTGCCGCCGCGCCGCGCTGGTGGCACCGAGTCCACCGGCGGAGCGGTCTGTTCGTCATCGCCGGGCACGGTCTGTGCCTGCTGATCCGACGCTTCGACCTGCTGTGACTCTTCGGGCTCCGACGCGGATTGGGCGGGCGCGTGCTCCTCCCGCCCGTCTTCCTCGTGCCTGCTTTCCTTGTGCTCGCTTTTGCTGTTGTCGCTCATCGCCTATCCGGGCAAACGCAGTCCGCCTGCAAACGGTTTTCGAGATTAACGCAAAACGCCCCGGTCATGTTGAACCGAACGCCTGGCAGCGACAGGTTCAGTCGTGGAGCGAATCAAGCTGCGCCAGCATGAGTGCGTCGGATGCGCCGGCGGCCTGCACGCAGCGCCGGCAACCCAGTTTGCGGGCGTGTTCGGCAACGCGCAGCGACGGCACGATCAGTGGCGCGGACCGAACTCGGTCAGCGGCCTGGCGAGGCAGCTTTTTCAAAAGTCCGGTGACCGCCTCCAGGCTGGCACCCAGCGTCACCATAGACCGCGCTTCGGTAATTCTCGCGATCGCGCTGGCAGGCAATTCGCAGGCCACCCGCCGATAGACGTGAATGCGCTCGACCGCCCCGCCGCGGCGCTCGAGCACCTCGCCCATCAGGCTGCGGCCGCCGGCGGCAGCCAGAATCAGGATGTCAAGCCCGTCCACGTCGCTCAGCTCCGGCATGGCCAGCATCGCCTCACTGGTGCCGTGACGCTCGGGATAGACGACATTGTTCAGGCCCAGCTCGCGGGCAACCGATGCGGTGCCCTGGCCGGGCACGATGATCAGTGCGCGGTTGAGCAGTTTGTTGCCAACCAGACTGACAGCCTGTCGAACCGCCTCGTGGCTGGTCAGGATGACGCGATCGGCCGGCAGCGCGGTGAACAGATCGTCGGCCACGGCCGCGCGATCCTCGACTGCATCGAGCTGGAAAGGCGCGCATTCGAGCGGCTCGAGCCCGCGTTCCCTGACCCGCTCGGCCAGCGCTTCCGCAGCCGGCTGCGTTCTTGTAATCAGCACCAGCGTCTTCTCTGACATGGGATCACCTGTCCGACCTGTCGCCAAAAAAAAGCCTGCCGTAGGGGCAGGCTTTCAGAAGAAGATTCCGGGCGTCTGGCGCAACTTGCCAAAGTGCTGGGGGCTTGCGTGTTGGCGTTGGCAGTAGGGGGACGCACCTCAACAAATCGAGCCGTGGATGACGCCCGGAAAGCAAATCGTATATCAGCCCCTGTCCACCTTTTCGATTACTCTGACACAGTTCCGGATCAATGTCCAGACCCGTTGTGCAAAAAAGACGCAGGGCGAGTCAGAGCTGTGACAGAATCCTTTTTCCGCCCTGTTCAAGAAGGAGTCGGGCCGCTTTCCGCCCCAGGCGCTCGGCCTCGGGGCGCTCACCGTCAACGGAGGCGTCGAGCACTTCGCTGCCGTCAAGGCTGGCCAGTCGCGCATCGAGTCTGATCCGGCCCTCCTCCAGGCGGGCGAAAGCCGCCAGCGGCATGCGGCAGTCGCCGCCGAGCTCGGCCACAACCGCTCGTTCGGCGCGCATCCGGTCGCGAGTATCCTTGCAGTCAAGCGGCGCCAGCATATTCAGGGTATCGGTTTCTCCGGCACGACATTGAACCACGATCACGCCCTGGCCGGCCGACGGAAGAAAACCCGGCGGCTCCAGCGGCAGCGTGTGCTCGCGCTCGATCTGGAGCCGCTGCAGCCCCGCCGCGGCCAGTATCAGGGCATCGACCTCACCGGCATCGAGCTTTGCCAGGCGCGTCTGCACATTACCGCGCACCGTAACCGTCTCGAGATCCGGACAGCGCGCCAGCAACTGGCTCTGGCGCCGCAGGCTGGCGGTACCGACTCTTGCGCCGGCGGGCAGGTCTTCCGGGCTGGAACCATCGCGCGTGATCCACCAGTCGCGCCAGTCGGCGCGCGGCAGAAAGGCCGCCAGGTCGAAATCCTTCGACTCCACGGCCGGAACGTCCTTGAGCGAATGCACGGCAACATCGGCCTCGCCGTCGAGAATGGCGCGCTCGAGCTCCTTGAGGAACAGGCCCTTGCCGCCGATTTCGGCCAGCGAGCGGTCCAGGATTTCATCCCCGCGCGTGCTCAGCGGCACCAGGGTGACCTCCAGATCCGGGTAGCGGTCGCGCAATTGCTGCGCGACGTGTTCGGACTGCCACAGAGCCAGCTTTGACTTGCGGGTTGCGATTCTGAGCTTGTTCATTTCGGTCGGGAATCTCCGGTTTCTCGGCCATCGAGCAGCTGGCGAACCAGGGCCAGGTTGCGTCGACTGACCGGTGGATGGCAATCGCTGCCCTCGAGTTCGACACGCTCCTGCCCCTGAGCGTCGCGAAACATGCCACGCAGGTAGCGGCGCGCCACGAGTGCCTTGCGATGGACGCGGATGAACTGGCTGGCGAAGCGCTGCTCGAGACTGACGAGGGAGTCATCGACCAGGGCTTCGCCCTCGTTCGAGTGGACGACAGTGTACTTGTCCTCGGCGACCAGGGCGCGGATGTCGACGACCGGTATCGAGAGCACGCGATCGCCCAGCCGGGTGCGCAGCGTGGCGCGCGGATCGATCGGGCGATTGCGCGCGCGCCCAAGCGCCCGCGCAAGCCGCTCGGGGCGCACCGGCTTGACCAGGTAGTCCACGGCAGCCAGCTCGAACGCGTCGACCGCGTACTGCTCGAAAGCGGTCACGAAGATCACCGCCGGCGGCGAGTCCAGTTCACCCAGCGCACGCGCCACCTCGAGGCCGTCGACGCCGGGCATTTCGACGTCCAGCAACACGACATCGGGCACCAGTTCGCGACAGCGCTCGATGACCTCTTCCGTCCTCAGGGCCACGCCGCAGACCTGCGCGCCGGGTTGATCGTCGACCAGTCGGGCCAGACGATCGGCGGCCGGCTTTTCATCATCGACGATGAGCGTGCGCATATCGATCACGAAAAACGCTGCTCCAGCCAGCGGTCGATGGCCTGGATCTCCTCGGGGCAGACCGCGTGCGGCATCGGCCAGGTCTGCCACGCTACATCGAATCCGGCGGCCTGCAGCCGGCGGGCACTGGCCTCGCCCAGGCCGACCGGCACGATCGGATCCTGGCTGCCGTGCCCCATGAACACGGGCATCGTCGGCGCACTCTCGGCAGCCCATTCGGTCAGGCGGTCGGCTTCGAGCAGATAAGTCGACAAGCCGATCAGGCCGGCCAGGGGCTGCGCCCGCGCCAGTCCACAGCGCAACGCGATCGCGCCGCCCTGGGAAAAACCGGCCAGCACGATATCGGCCGGTGCGATTCCGGCGGCAATCTGCTCGTCGAGCAGCGCATCGATCGCGCGCAGGGATGCGCGGATGCCCATCATGTCCTGGTTGCGGTCGATATCAACGCCCAGAATGTCATACCAGGCGCGCATGGCCATACCGCCATTGATGGTCACCGGCCGCACCGGCGCATGCGGAAAGATGAACCGCACCGGGCGCCGGGAAGCGCTGGCAAGCTGCGGTACAATCGGTTCAAAATCGTGCCCATCGGCACCCAGCCCATGCAGCCAGATAACGGCATGCTGCGGGTTTTTCCCGGTTTCGAGCACCAGGCGCTCGAGTTTCTGATCAGTGGAGTCGTTCATGCGCTCAAGTTTAACCGCCCTCGCCGCCGTCCTGTTGGCCGTGGCGACGCTGACGGTCTCCGGCTGCGGTCTCAAGGGCGACCTCTACCTGCCCGCGAGCGAATCGACCACGCCGCCTGCGGACGCGCCAGAAGGCGAACCCGACGAGGAAGCGGCCAACAAGCCGGACGCCTGAACGCATGTCCGCTTTCGGCTACGACGCCCTGCCCTTCGACAAGCTCGAGGCGCTGGGCAACGACTTCATGCTTGTCGACGCCCGCAAGCGCGACTTCGAACTCTCCACCGAACGCATCAGACAGTGGGCCGACCGCCGCCGAGGCGTGGGTTTCGATCAGCTACTGATCCTGCACCGACCCGATCAGCCCGACCACCACTGCCGCATCGAGATTCGCAACGGCGATGGCAGCGAGGCCGAGCAGTGCGGTAACGGCATGCGGGCAATTGCCCTGTGGCTGGCGCGCAGGGACCGGATCGATGGCGCCGTCCGCCTGGGCACGCTGGCCGGCAGCGTCGAGGTTCGTCATGTTTCAGACGATGAGATCAGCGCCAGCCTGGGTGTGCCGCAATTCGAGCCCCAGGCCGTCGGATTGCCCGACACCCGACCCTTTCCGCGGCGGTTCACGGTCGACGGGGAGGATCTGGCTGTCTACGGCGCCTCGATGGGCAACCCGCACCTGCTGGTCATCGAAGACCAGCCTGCCGATGCGCACCGCCTTGCGCGCATCGGCAAGGCGCTGGGCGCGCACGCTTCGCTTGCCCGCGGCGCCAACCTGGGGCTGGCGACAATCGATTCGCGCCACCGCGTCCGGCTGCGCGTCCACGAACGCGGTGCCGGCCCCACCATGGCCTGCGGCAGCGGCGCAGGTGCAGCCGCCGCCATCCTGCTGAGGCTGGATCGCGTCGACAATCCGGTCGAAGTCATTCAGCCGGGCGGAACGCTTGTGGTAAATTGGCCGGGAACGGGTCAGACCATGACCACCATCGGCCCCGCCCGCCACGTGTTTGAAGGAGCCATCCGATGCCGGACCCAGACAGATTGAACGACAATGATGTCATCGAGTGGCTGGCATCCAACCCCGATTTTTTCGAACGCCAGCCCCAGGTGCTCGATTCGCTGAAGCTGCCGCACGAAACCGGCGCAAAATCCCTGATCGAAGTCCAGGTTTCGCGCCTTAGACGGGAAAACCGCCAGTTGCGCGCCCAGCTCGAAACCCTGGCGGGCATTGCCGGCGAGAACGAACGGCTGATGCAGCGCCTGCACCAGCTCACCCTCGAGGTAATGACCACCCGCTCGGCGGGCGAATTCATCGAGCGCCTGATCGAGCGTCTTGCCAGCGATTTCGATGCGCTCAGCGTTCGGCTTCACCTGCTTGAATCCCATCCGGGAATCGATCAGATCGAAGCCGCCACGGTGCATGAGACCAGCGTGCCCGACTGGTTCGAGAGTCTGCTGGAGTCGGAAAGCATCGAATTCGGACGCTTCACCCGCGCCAAGCTGGAAACGCTGTTCCCCAACCAGCACCAGAGCATCGGCTCGGCCGCTCTGGTTCCCATCAGTGGACTGGGCCTGCTCGTGATCGGGTCGGATTCGCCTGAGCGCTTCCACCCCGGCATGGGTACCTTGTTTCTGGAATTGCTCGGCACGACGATTCGCCATCGTCTCGAACAGGATCGAGGCGACGAGCGCAAGCGCGCCTGAAGTGGACATCAGGGCGGCAGTTTCCGCCTTTCTCGCGCATGCCGCCGACGAGGCGGGCTTGAGCCCGGCCACCATCGACGCCTATCGTCGCGATCTCGAACGCTTCGCCGCTTGGTGCCAAGAGCACGATATCCAGACCGTCGAGGCCCTGGATACGGCCGACGTGCGCAGCTTTGCCGCCGGCGAACACCGCCGGGGCCTGAGTCCGCGCAGCGTCCAGCGCCGCCTCTCGGGCCTGCGGCGCTTCTTTCGCTACCTCCGGCGCGAGGGCGTCCTCCAGGGCGACCCCGGCCAGGGCGTGCGCGCGCCCAAAGTCCGGCGCAAGCTGCCCGAAGTGCTCGACATCGACCAGGTTCTGGCCCTGCTCGACATTCCCGAGGAAAACGAGCTGGCGACCCGCGACCGGGCGATGCTGGAACTGTTCTACGCCTCGGGCCTGCGCGTGAGCGAACTGGCAGCACTGACCTGGCACCGACTCGATCTGGACGAGGGGCTGGTGCGCGTGCTTGGCAAGGGTCGGCGCGAACGCGTGGTCCCGGTCGGGCGACACGCCATGACCGCCCTCGGGCGCTGGCGCCCCATCCACGCCGCCAGCGCTGGCCTCGACCAGCCGCGCGTGTTCACCAGCCTCAAGGGCCGCCCGCTGGGCGTGCGCGCCATCCAGAAGCGCGTCGCCTACTGGTCGCAGCGGCAGGGCCTGGACCAGAACGTGCATCCGCATCAGCTCCGGCACAGCTTCGCCTCGCACATCCTCGAGTCATCGGGTGACCTGAGAGCCGTCCAGGAACTGCTCGGCCACGCCAATCTGTCCACAACCCAGATCTACACCCACCTGGATTTTCAGCACCTGGCGAAGGTCTATGACGAGACGCATCCGAGGGCCAGAAAGAAAAGCGAATAAAACTCGATCAATTTTCAGGCAAGAACCAGATCCCCGCCTTGCCCCATACCTTCGGCATCCCCATGTTCTTCCCTCACCCAATGGCAGCGAGTCGATGCATGGAACAATATCGCGGCACGACCATCATCTCGGTGCGGCGCGGCGACAAGGTCGTGATTGCCGGTGACGGCCAGGTCACGCTTGGCAACACCGTCATGAAATCCAATGCGCGCAAGGTCCGGCGGCTCTACAAGAACCAGGTTCTGGCCGGCTTTGCCGGCGCCACCGCCGATGCCTTCACCCTGTTCGAGCGCTTCGAGAGCAAGCTGGAGATGCACTCCGGCCATCTCACGCGCGCCGCGGTCGAACTGGCCAAGGACTGGCGCACCGATCGCATGCTGCGCCGCCTCGAGGCCCTGCTCGCGGTCGCCGACCACGAGGCCTCGCTGATCATCTCCGGCAACGGCGACGTGATCGAGCCCGAAGAAGGCCTGATCGCCATCGGTTCTGGCGGCCCCTTCGCCCAGTCGGCAGCCCGTGCGCTTCAGCGCCATACCGAGCTCGACGCCGAAACGATCTGTCGCGAAGCCCTGACCATCGCCGGTGAAGTGTGCATCTACACCAACCAGAACTTCACCGTCGAAACCCTCGAAACCCGACCAGCCCAGGACAGCTAAATCATGAGCCAGATGACACCCCGCGAAATCGTCCAGGAGCTGGATCGCCACATCATCGGCCAGGCCGAGGCCAAGCGCGCCGTGGCCATCGCCCTGAGAAACCGCTGGCGCCGGATGCAGGTTGACGAGAAGCTGCAGCCGGAGATCACGCCCAAGAACATTCTGATGATCGGCCCGACCGGCGTGGGCAAGACCGAGATCGCGCGCCGCCTGGCCACCCTGGCCAGGGCACCGTTCATCAAGGTCGAGGCGACCAAGTTCACCGAGGTGGGCTACGTTGGCAAGGACGTCGAATCGATCATTCGCGACCTGACCGAAGTGGCCTTCAAGCTGGCCCGCAACGAGGCCATGTCCAGAGTGCGCTCGCGGGCCGAAGACGAAGCGGTCGAGCGGGTGCTCGACATCATGCTGCCGCGACAGCAAGGCTCGGGCTTCTCCAATGCCCCCGAAGAGCCGGCCGACACTTCCTCGGAGACGCGCCGCAAGATGATGCGCAAGCTGCTTGACGGTGATTTCAACGAGCGCGAGATCGAAATCGATCTCAACGTGAATCTTGGCGTGGAGATCATGTCGCCGCCCGGCATGGAAGAGATGACCAACCAGCTTCAGCAGATGTTCTCGAGCATGTCGGGCCAGCGCAAGCAGAAGCGCCGCATGAAGGTCAAGGACGCCATCCCGCTGCTGGTCGAGGAAGAGGCCGCCCGCATGATCAACGACGAAGAGGTCAAGCAGCAGGCTCTCAAGACGGCCGAACAGCACGGCATCGTCTTCATCGACGAAATCGACAAGGTTGCCCGCCGGGCAGAAGGCGGTGGCGCGGGCGAGATCTCGCGCGAGGGCGTGCAGCGCGATCTGCTGCCCATGGTCGAGGGCTCGACGGTCAACACCCGCTACGGCCCGGTCAGCACCAACCACATTCTCTTCATTGCTTCGGGAGCCTTTCACGTCTCCAGCCCGTCCGATCTGGTGCCCGAGCTCCAGGGTCGCCTGCCCATCCGGGTCGAGCTGCGCGCGCTTTCGGCCGACGACTTCAAGCGCATTCTGACCGAGCCAGATGCCAGCCTGACCGAGCAATACATCGCCCTGATGGCCACCGAGGGCGTGGAGCTCGAGTTCACCGACGACGCCATCACGCGCCTGGCCGAGATCAGCTTTGCGGTCAACGAGTCAACCGAGAACATCGGGGCGCGCCGGCTGCATACCGTGATGGAGCGGCTGCTCGAAGACGTCTCCTACTCGGCGCCGGATCGCTCCGGCAAGAAGATCGTTGTAGATGCCGACTTTGTCGACGGCTCGCTCAAGGACCTGGCAGGAAATGAAGACCTGAGCCGTTATATCCTGTAGCGCAGCCCCGGTGAGACTTCATTCATCGGGCAGCAAGCCGGAATGACCGGGCGCGTGCGCCCGGCAATCAGCAACCCCGCCGCTGCGCATCGAAGCCCGCCAGGCTTGTTCGATTCTTCGCGGTCAGATCACGCACGGGCCGGGAAAATGGGAGCACCATGACGGAATTTGCCGACATTGCCATTTCGCTCAAGGGCGTGACAGTACGCCTGGGCGGGCGCGTGATTCTCGAGAATCTCGATCTCGATATTCCGGCCGGACAGGTTACGGCCGTGCTGGGCCCCAGCGGTGCCGGCAAAACGACGGTGCTGCGGCTGGCCACCGGCCAGCTCAAGCCCGATGCCGGTGAAGTCTGGATGGGCGATGTGCGCGTCGACCACCTCGGCGGCCGCGCCCTCGGGCAGCTGCGCCGCAACATAGGGGTGCTTCTGCAAAGCGGCGCCCTGTTTACCGACCTGACCACCTTTGACAACGTCGCCCTGCCGCTGCGCGAGCACACCAGTCTTTCCGAATCACTGATTCGCAGGCTGGTGCTGATGAAGCTCGAAATGGTCGGCCTGCGCGGGGCTGCCGAACTCTATCCGGCCGAGTTGTCGGGCGGCATGAAGCGCCGCGTGGCCACCGCCCGGGCCATGGCGCTCGACCCCGAAATCATGTTCTACGACGAGCCGTTCGCCGGACTCGACCCGATTTCCCTGGGCGTATCGCTCAGGCTCATCCGCGACATCAACGCCGCGCTTGGCACCACCAGCGTGGTCATCACCCATGACATCAGCGAGGTCGTCAAGCTCGCGGGACACGCCCTGATCATTGCCGATCGCCGGCTGATCGCCAGCGGCACGCCGGCCGAACTGACCGCCAGCGAGGACCCCCTGGTGCGCCAGTTCATGCGCGGCCAGCCCGACGGCCCGGTGCCCTTCCACTACCCGGCCCCCGCGCTCGAGCACGAGCTGCTGGCCATCGGAGAGCGCCGGTGAGCACCCGCGGCGCACGTACCGGCGCGATTACCGCCCCGCTGCGCGAGCTCGGGCGGGCCACGCTGTTCATATTTACCGTCTTCTCGCGCATGCGCTTCGGGCCGGCCCAGCTTGGCGAGCTCATGCGCCAGGTCTACTTCGCTGGCGTGCGCTCGCTGGTCATCATCGTCATCTCCGGCTTTTTCGTCGGCCTGGTGCTGACGCTGCAGACCTACGACACGCTCACACGCTTCGGCGCCGCCGACGCGGCCTCGACGGTACTGGCCCTGTCGCTTTTTCGCGAGCTTGGCCCGGTACTGACCGCCCTGCTGTTTGCCGGCCGCGCCGGCACCTCGATTACCGCCGAAATCGGCCTGATGCGCGCCACCGAGCAGCTCGACGCGCTCGATCTGATGGCCATCGATCCGATCGAGCGCATCGTCCAGCCGCGCCTGCTCGCCGGCCTGATCGCCCTGCCCGCCCTGGTGCTGATCTTCAATGTCACCGCGCTGGTCGGCGGCATCTTCTTTGCCGTCTTTCTGATGGGCAGCGACCCGATCGCCTTCTGGGCCAACATGCAGTCGTCAGTCGATCTGATGCGCGACTTCGGCGGCGGCCTGTTCAAGTCGGTATGCTTCGGCTTTGTTGCCGCCTGGCTGGCGACCTGGTACGGCTGGTCGGCGCGCCCGACCAGCGAGGGCGTGGCCCTGGCCACCACGCAGACGGTCATTGCCACGGCAATTGCCGTACTCATTCTCGACTTTGTCCTTTCCGCATTCATGCTTTAGACGGTTCGCCATGAAATCATCCCACCAGATTGAACTGACCGCCGGCGTTTTTCTTCTGCTGGCCATCGCCGCCCTGATCTTTCTTGCCGTCCATGCCACCGATCGCGGCGTCGTCTCCGGCGACAGCTACGAACTGGCCGCCAGCTTCTCCAACATCGGCGGCCTCAAGCCCCGGGCAGCGGTGAGCATGGGCGGGGTCAGCATCGGCTCGGTCAAGTCCATCGTGCTCGACCCGGAAACCTTCGAGGCGAAAGTCACCCTCAAGATCAGCCAGCGCTACGACAACCTGCCCGAAGACACCTCGGCGTCGATTCTCACCAGCGGCATCCTGGGTGACCAGTATGTCGGGCTCGAGCCGGGTGGCTCGCCGGAGGTGCTCGAAGACGGCGATCGCATTCTCATCACCAGCTCGGCGATGGTGCTCGAACAGCTCATCAGCCGCTACATGTTCAACAGCGACCAGGCACAAGGAGACCAATGATGCGCACCGCCATACTGACGATCCTGCTGCTTTTTGCCGGCCAGGCGCTGGCTGCCAGTGATCCGGTGGCTGTGATCGAGAACACCACCAACGAGCTGGCGCGGCTGATCGATGAAAATCGCGCGGCCTACCGCGACGATCCCCAGGCGCTCCAGTCCGACGCCAGGGAAATCCTGCTGCCGACCATCGACCAGATCTACTCGGCCCGCCTCGTGCTGGGGCGCCACGGCCGCGGCAAGGACCGCGAGCAGATCAAACGCTTTGCCGAAGCCCTGACCAGTCAGTTGCTCGACCGCTACGCTACGGCCCTGCTCGACTACAATCTGAGCGACCGGGTCGAAATCCTGCCGCTTGCCGGCGACAATACCGAGCGCCAGACTCGCGTCCGCACGCGCGTCGAGCTCGACAGCGGCCAGCGCGCCCCGGTCGACTACGTGCTGCGCAAGACCGACTCGGGCTGGCAGGTCTTTGACGTCATCGTCGAGGGCATTTCGTACGTGGCGACCTTCCGCTCGCAGATCGATCAGGAAATTCGCCAGACCAGCTTCGAGGACATGCTCGAACGGCTGGAGAGCGGCGAATACAAGGTTGATATCGATGACTGACCGCAACGACGCCACTCTGCGTCTGGAAGGCCGACTGGCGGCAAGCCAGGTCGCCGAGCTCGAGAACCGCTACCGCACGCTTTTCGACAGCCCGTCGCCGCCGGCCGTTGTCAATCTCGAAGCGGTCGAAAATGGCGACTCCAGCGCGCTGGCCCTGCTGCTTGACTGGCAGGCCCGCGCGCGCCAAAACGGCATGAATATCTGCTTCGAACAGCCGCCGGAAGGCCTGCGCGTGATTGCCCGCCTGACCGGCGTTGCGCCGCTGCTGGGCTGGAGCGCGCCAGGCAGCAACGCGCAACCCGCGCAGGAGCCGGCATGAAGCCGCGGCCCGTCAGAGCCGGCGCGACCCTGCTGGCGAGCCTGCTGCTGGCCGCATGCGCCACAACGGCGCCGCCCCCCGAAGACCGTCATCCGCGCGACCCCTGGGAGCCGTACAACCGCAAAATGTTCGCCGTCAACGACGCCCTCGACCGCGCCGTGCTGCGGCCCGTGGCCGTGGGCTACGACAAGGTCGCGCCCAGGCCGGTCAAGCGCGGAGTACGCAATTTCTTCACCAATATCCGCTCGCCGGTCAACCAGATCAACCTGCTTCTGCAGGGGCGGCCCGGCGACGCCGGCACCGAACTGGCCCGCTTCGCGGTCAACCTGACTTTCGGCGTGGGCGGCCTGTTCGACATGGCCTCCAGAGCCGGCATCGAAAGGCACAACGAAGACTTCGGCCAGACCATGGCGGTGTGGGGCTGGAAAGACAGCCGCTACTTCGTCCTGCCGCTGCTGGGGCCCTCGACCGTGCGCGACGGCATCGGCCGGCCGGTCGACGGCTATTCCAGCTTCGCCTGGCGCTGGGCGCTGAGAGAAACAAGCTACTGGTGGATTGGTCTGGATATCCTCCAGACGCGGCACGCACTACTGCCGCTCGACGAGGATCTGCGCGAAGCCTACGACCCCTATACCTTCATGCGCGACGGCTGGCTGCAGCGCCGCGCCCACCAGATTTCCGAAGGCCAGCAAGAGCTGCCCGACTACGAGGCCTTTCTGGAAGACGACTGGGAGGAGTAGTCGCGCGGCGTATCTGCGAGCCTCAGCCGTAGAGCGAGAGCAGATAGCCCAGCCGGTCGCGCACCCAGCGGCTGACCGGTGTCAGGCGAATGCCCAGACGACGCTCGAGCGCGTCGGTATCCACCAGCGGGCCCTCCTCGAGGCTGGCGTAGCCCTCGTAGAGCCCGGCCAGGAGCTTGCCAGCATGGGCACTGCCGGTAAAGTGACTCATCGAGTTGGCAAGGTCATCGATGCTCATGGGGGCGAAATGTACCTCCCGGTTGTAGACCTCGGCCAGCAGGCGGCAAAGCCCGGCGCCGGTCACCGGCTCGGGGCTGGCCACGTCGATCGCCTCGCCGGCCACGTCGGCGCCCAGACAGGCCACGGCAATTCGTCCCTGGTCCTCGGTCGAGGTCCAGTTGATGCGCTGGCCGGCGTCCAGGGGCGGATAGACGAGACGCCCGTACTCGCGGATATCGCGGATGACGTGCGGCCACACCAGATTGGCCAGGTACAGTGTTGGCCTGAGAACCACGGCCGGCACGGCCGAGGTCAGCAGCCGGTCGGAAATTCGCCTGAGGTCGTCGACGAACTCTCCCGGCGGCATGTCGTCGCCACAGTAGCCGCTGGTGGTAAACACCACCCGCCTGATTCCCGTCGAGCTGGCGGCACCGAGCACGTTGTCGATGGCCCTGGTCGCTTCGGGTTCATCAGGCATGTTCGGCAGATGAAAGAAGATTGCATCGACGCCGTCGACCGCCTCGGCAACATCCTCGGCGTCGAACAGATCGGCACGAACGATCTCCACCCGGCCGGGCAGTTTCTCCTCGGCAGCCTCGGAATCGCGCGTGGCCGCGCGTACCGAAAGGCCCGCTTCCAGAGCGGCCTCCACGACCGGATAGCCCTGGGTGCCGGTAGCTCCGAATACCAGAAGTTTCTCGATTTGCATGCAGGCCGCTCCATCACTGTAGACCTCAAGCATAACAACCCCGGCAGGCACTGACACTCGCATACAATGACAGCGCGATGAACACGCCATCCCGCCCGGCTCTGCGGCGCCTGCTCGCGCCCGGATTGACCCTGATGCTGATCATGCTGGCTGCCTGCGGAACCGATCCGCAAACCGGCCACGAACAGGCGCTCGGGCCGAGCGCAGCCTGCTCCAACCCGCTCGATCCGCGCTGCCCGGCCGACGGCATCGTTCCGCCTTTCGACCGTATGGAGCCCGGCCACTTCATACCCGCTTTGACAATCGCCATCGAGCGCGCGGACGCCCGCCTGGCGGCAATCGCCGGCAACCCGAAGGCGCCGGATTTCGACAACACCGTCGTCGCGCTGGAAGACGCCGGCCGGGAAGTCGCTCGCATCGCGCGGCTGTGGTACGGCCTGGCGGCCATCGAGACAAGCCCGGAAATTGTCGCTGTCGGCGAGGAGCTCGGCCAGTTGCTGACCGCCCATCAACGCAGAATCCTGCACGATCGCGCGCTGTTCAGCCGCCTGGACCGCCTTTGTGCCCGCCTGCCCGAAGCAGCCGTTTCACCTCAGCAAGCGCGGCTGGCCGGTGAAACCTGGCGGCGCTACAGGAGAGCAGGGGCGCAGCTCGATGCCGCCAGCCGGAAGAAACTGATCGCCGTCGAGCAGCGGATCGAACGACTCGACACCCGATACCGGCACAGCCGGCGCGCCGCCACGCATCGCCATGAGCTGCTGATCACCGACCCCGAGCGACTGTCGAACCTGCCCGAATCGCTGATCGAACTGGCCCGGCAGAGCGCCCGCGACCGCGGTCACGACGCCGGCTGGGCATTCACGCTTCATGCCCACAGCTTCTACCCCTTCATGCGCCACTTTCCCGGCCGCGCCGAACGCCGCGAGCTCTACCAGGCCCGGATGAGCCGCTACCGCGACGTACTCAGAAGCGACGAGAACCTTGGCCGGGTCATCGACCGCCTTGCCCGTCTGCGCGCCGAGCGCGCCGCCCTGCTGGGCTTTGACAGCCACATCGACTACCTGCTCGACGATGCCAGCCTGCCGGGGCGCCACGTGCTCGACAACCTGCTGGAGAAACTCGCCGCGGCCGCGCAGCGCCGCGCAAGCGGCGAGCGCGCAGCACTGGCCCGACTTGCCGCCGCAGACGGCATCGACGGCGAATTGCAACCCTGGGACTGGTGGTACTACCGTGAGCGCCTGCTCGAGGCCGGCCAATCGCGAGCGCAAACAAGCGAATGGCTGAGCCTCGAGACGGTTATCGGCGGCATGTTCGATCTTTCCGAACAGCTCTGGGGCCTGCGTTTCGTCAGGCGTGACGATCTCCCGGCCTGGCACCCGGAAATGAAGGCCTACGAAGTGCTCGACCGTTCGGGAGCGACCGCGGGCATCGTCTATCTCGATCTGATTCACCGCCACGGCAAGCGCGGCGGTGCGTGGACCTCCCAGTACCGGGTGCAGGCCATCGACAAGGGCAGACGAACGACGCCGGTTCTCGCCGTGGTTGCCAATCTGGCGCCAGCGAGCGACGGCCGACCCACGCTGCTGTCGGCCGACCAGGTGCGAACGCTGTTTCACGAACTGGGCCACGCCCTGCACGGCCTGCTCTCCGATGTGGAGCACCCGGCACTGGCGGGCACCAACGTGCCGCCGGATTTCGTGGAGTTTCCGGCGCTGTTGCTGGAACGATGGTCGCTCGATCCTCAGGTCGTCGGCCGCTACGCGCGTCATTACCAAAGCGGTGACACGCTGGGCCGCCAGGCCGCTGCAGCGCTGGCGCATGCCGACCGTCCGACGCCGGGGCTTGAAACGCTGGAGCTGATCGCCGCCATCGAACTCGACCTGGCGCTGCACGGCACCGGCAACGGGCAGTTACCCGACCTCGAAACCGCCGAGAAGCGCGTTCGCGAGCGGCTCGCGCTTCCGGCCATGGTCTCCCCGCGTCATCACGGCGGCGGGCTGGCCAGCGTATTCGCCCGGCGGCGCCACGGCGGCGACTTCAGAACCCTGTGGTCCGAAGTGCTGGCCAGCGACGCCTTCGCGGCTTTTGCAAGGCAGGGCGTGGTCGATGGCAGGCTGGCCGAACGGCTGCGCGCAGAGATCCTCGCGCGCGGCAACTCGCGCTCACCGATGGAGTCGTGGTGGGTCTTCCGCGGCCGCGCGCCGGATATTGGCCATCTGATCGAAGCCCGGGGGCTGAGCGGCTACCGATCAGAGGGAATCGCCGGCGATCAGGCCGGCGCGAAGACGCCCAGCGGCGAGTAGGCGCCGAGATCCGGGAACACGGCGTCGAGCTGCGTCGCAGCCAGGCCCATGCGCCGCACCAGTGCCTCGGCCAGCACCTGCCGGTAATCGGTTGTGGTGGCCAGATCCTGGCCTTCGAACAGCGACCCGGCATCCAGGCCGGGGAAGCTGCCGTGCATTCCGCCGTTGACGCGACCGCCCAGCGCCAGCATGACGTTGCCATGGCCGTGATCCGTACCACGAGCATCGTTGGGCCGGACCTTGCGGCCGAACTCGCTGAGAACGACCACGTTGACGCGATTCATCAGGTTGCCTTGCAACGAGCCGGACAGGTCGGTGTAGAAGGCGTCGAGCGCTCGCGAGAGCTCTTCGACGCGAATCCCGTAGTAGTCGTAGTGCTCGGGATTGCCCGGATCGGGCATGCCCTGGCCGGCGTGCGTGTCCCAGCCGCCATAGTCGACGGTGGCGGCGACAATCCCCATGTCCTGCTTGATCAACTGCGCCAGGGCGCGAAGCTGATCGCCCAGCGTGCCGCCCGGATATTGCGCTCCGGCCTCGGGCTGGTAATTCTCGAAATTCATCGCGCGCATCTGCTCGAGCGCGTCGGCGGTATCGCGCCCGGCCTGTAGCAGGGGGCTACTGCCGCCACCGTTCCACAAGGCATCGAGCCGGCGATGGGCTGCCTGATGGCCGGCCAGATCCGGGTTGCTTTCGTTCCAGGACCAGTGAAAGCCGTCAACCCGAAAGGACTCGGGTGAGGCGACGGTGAGCGCGGCCGTCGAACCCATCAGCGACATCGGCCGGGTGTCGGAGAAACCGAAAACGGGCGCGATATCCGCGGCCGGCAGGCCGTCGGCGGCGGCCAGGTAGCGCGTCAGCCAGCCGTCGGCCGGGCTCTTGTCGCCGGGCGTACCGAGATCGATCCAGGCCTGGGCGTCGAAATGACTGCGCGACAGATGGGTGGGCATGCCCGAGCCCTGGACAATGGCCAGATCTCCACTGTTCCAGAGCCGATGCAGCCATTTCGGCGTGCTGCCAATGCCGTCGCCGGGCCCGCCCCCGGCGCGCGGGTGCAGCGCCCAATTGTCCGTGATCTGGCGCAGCCGTGATTCGGGAATGGCCATATTCGAGCGCAGCATCTCGTAGTGCCCGCGCTCGTCGCCGGCGAAGGGTACGACCAGATGGAGGCCGTCGATTCCTCCGCGCAGGAACACATAGACGATCAGGTCGTTGCTCGTTCTGCTGGCCGCGGCCGCCGGGCGCCAGAAGGTGGTCAGCGGCACCGCCCCTGCAAGCGCGGCGGCACAGCAACCCTGGAGAAAGGCTCGACGCTTCATCGCTGATGGAACTCCGGCAGCATCATGATCAACGCCACGGTGGCGCGCAGTCGTGACGGCGTATAGTGAGCGCTCAGATCACCCCCGCTCCAGTTGCCATCGGGCAGGCCGCTGGTGATGTCCAGCGGTGCATCGGCGGCAGCATTCTGGCGCAGGAAATCAATCAGCTCGATTCGCCGCGAAGCGTCCACCGGTCGCCCGATCAGGCGCGCCAGCCAGGAGTCGATCAGACCCTGTGCACTGCGCTGTGAGGGCGCGGGTAGTCCAGCCACGGTCTGCTCGTGAATACGCAACAGAAACTGGTCATTGTCATCGTCGAGCTCGGGCATGCGGCTGAGCAGCCGCCAGGTCTGGCCCATGACCGATGCGGAGGTCCAGCGGGCGCCCAAGTCGGGATAACCGTCCGGCGACGGCCAGCGGAAACAGCCGTGCCCGGTCTGGCGGAAGCGGTAGAACAGGTCGCCCCAGGGGTTCCACCCACCGGTCGGCTGCGGCTCGATCTCGGCTGCCGTCTTGCGGAAAGCCGCGCACATCAGCTCGAAGGGCCGGCGGATCTTGGCGCCGCCACCGCTGATGAAGAAATCGGAGCTGAGAACATGCCGAACGACCCTGGCAATCTGGTCGTCGGCCTGCCAGTTATCGTGCCAGACGGTCGCGGCCGAGTCGATCAGCGACTGCGGCGGCTCGTCGTCGATCAGGCGCTGGCAGAGCTTCTTGCACAGGTGTTTCGCCGTCTGGCGGTGCATGCACATGTAGTTCATGGCCAGCACGGCTTCTATCTGCCCGAGCGGGTCGATCCAGTCGCCGAGGACGTACTTGCTGCCGTACTCGTGCCAGTTATCGAAGAAAACAAAGTCACCCGTGTCGTATTCCGGAATCTGCGGCAGATTCCAGTGGCCGTTGCGAATGGTCCAGCCGGTAAAGCAGCGCGCCACGTCGTAGACATCCGCGTCGCTGTAGCCGATCGCCAGCCCGTCGTCACCGATCGGAACCTGGCCGTGCGCGGCGCCGGGGTAGTAGGCGTCCGAACCCAGGGTGTGCAGCTCCATGAGCTCGCGCGCCCAGTTTTCGTTGTAGCCGCCGGCGCGATTGTCCTTGTTGTCCAGGTAGATCAGCATAGCCGGCGAGCGCGCCACCGCCTCGAGCATCGCGCGAAAGCTGCCCAGGGCATGCGGCCGGATCACGTCGCGGTCGTAGTGTACGAACACCGGAGCAATGCTGAACTCCCAGCCAGCGACGCTGAAATGGTCGTGCCAGAACTCGGTCATTATTTCGTAGAGCTGTCGGCGCGAGTAGACAGCGCGCATGATGCGTGCGGCTTCCGTTTCGGCAACCGGCAGATAACGGTCGCCGCCGCCCCGGACATGATCGGCCCACAGCTCGGTAATCGACTTGTCCAGAGTCTGGTAGCCGGCAGCCGCCAGGCGCTGATCAAGGTCGCTGTCGTCGATCGACTGCCAGGCAAGCTGCTCGTCCAGCCAAGCGCTCAGGCGCTGCCAGTCATTGGAGCCCAGTGAAAGGAAATGATCGAGGTCTTCAGGCCGCGCGCCGTAAGTCGCGCGCTCGAGCACGCGCAGAGCAAAGTCCGGGCCGGCACTCGATTGATCCTCGAAGCGGTCGGAAAAGATACGGTCGCCGCTCCCCTGAACGGCACCGCGCATGATCCCCCCGGTATTGCTGTACATAAGCGGCAATCCGGATGCTTGGCGTTACTTTAGCCGAAAGTGGCCAAAAGTTTCCGTGAAGCTTGTCACGGATTCAGGAAAACACAACCGAAGCCCGCCCCTGAACCCTGAACCCTGAACCCTTCTTCACTCTATTTCGATCACGACCGCACCGCCCGACTCCCAGCGCGGATCGTGGGCGGCCTCGAGCTGACCGGTCTGGCGATTCCACATCACGCCGTGCATGTTGCCCCAGGTGCGGTTGCGGACAGTGACCTTGTGTCCCTTTTCCTCGAGTGCCGTGATCTGTTCGTCGGTAAGCGCATCTGGCTCAATCGAGATTTCGTCGGGCAGGTACTGATGATGGAAGCGCGGCAGCGACACCCAGCTTTCCGGGCCGTTGCCGTCGATGAAATCCAAAACGCCCAAAAGCACCATGGTGATGATGCGCGAACCGCCCGGCGTGCCGAGCACGGCGGTGCGGTCGTCGCCGATGACAATGGTCGGGGTCATCGACGAGAGCATGCGCTTGCCCGGCTCGATGGCGTTGGCGGCAAAGCCGATCAGGCCGTAGGCGTTGGGCTCGCCCGGCTTGGCGGAAAAATCGTCCATTTCGTTATTGACCAGCACGCCCGTGCCCGGCGGCGCGAAAGCCGCGCCGAACGGCAGGTTGACCGTCAGCGTTGCCGAGACCATGTTGCCGTCCGAGTCGATCAGTGAAAAGTGGGTGGTATCGGTGCTTTCGGTCCCGAAACGATCCGGGTCGGCGGCAAGCATCGACGAGGGCGTGGCCTTGTCCATGCGCAGGGTCGTGCGCAGGCCGGCGGCGTAGTTGTCGCTCAAGAGCATGGCAGCGGGGATATCGACAAAGTCGGGATCACCCAGATACAGCGCGCGGTCGCGATAGGCCCTGCGCATGGCTTCGGCCAGTACGTGAACGCGATCGACGCGCCTCATGCCGGCCAGATCGAAGGGTTCGACCATCTTGAGTATCTGGCCAATGGCAATACCGCCGGATGACGGCGGCGAGGCGGTAATGAGCTGGTAACCGCGGTAGCTGGTGCGTACCGGTTCCCGCTCGACGATTTCGTAATCGGCGAAGTCGGCCAGGGTCCAGATGCCGCCGGTGGACTGAACGCCGTCAACGAGCTTTCTGGCGACCTCGCCCGAGTAGAAGCCGGCCCGGCCGTTTTCGGCCACGGCGCGCAAAGTGTTGGCCAGATCCGGGTTGCGAACGATGTCGCCCGCGGCCGGAACCTCGCCGCCGGGCATGAAAATGGCAGCCGTCTCGGGCCAGCGCCGCATCACCTCGGCGCGATAGCCGATCAGGGTGTGATACTTGGCACTGACCGGAAAGCCTTCATCGGCCAGGCGAATGGCAGGAGCCAGCAGCTCCGGCAGCCCAAGCGTCCCGTATTTCTTCGCGATATGCACCCAGGCGGCCGCGGCGCCGGGAATGCCGCCGGCGAGCGCGCCGTTGATCGCCCGGTCGCGGTCGACTTCGCCGTCGTCGTTACGGAACATGTCTTCGACAGCGGCCGCCGGCGCTCTCTCGCGCCCGTCGACCATCACCGAATGGCCGTCAGAGGCGCGGTGCAGCAGCCAGAAGCCGCCCCCGCCGATGCCCGACGACTCCGGTTCGACCACGGCCAGCGCGGCAGATACCGCCACGGCTGCGTCAAAGGCATTGCCGCCTTTTTCCAGAATCTCTACGCCGGCATCCGTAGCCTGCTCGTGGGCGCTCGAAATGGCGGCCCGGCCGGGTTCGTCACCGGCCAGCGCAACCATGGAAAGAAGGCCCAGCAGGCCAAAGAGAAATGTATTGAATCTGGAAATCATCGATCGATCCCGGAAGTTCTGAAACTGCATGGGCTCAGGTGTACCCTCCAGGCACCCTGAAAACACTGGACGTGTCAAGCATACCGGTCGCGCAGGGCCTCGGACACGCTGGGGTGGACAAAGCGGCTGACATCGCCCTGCAGGCGAGCGATCTCCTTGACCAGCGACGAGGAGATGAAGCTGTACTTCTCCGCCGGCGTCAGAAAGACCGTCTCGACCTCTTCGATGAGATGGCGATTCATCGAGGCGAGCTGAAATTCGTATTCGAAGTCGGAGACCGCACGCAGGCCGCGCAGGATCACACCGGCGTTGTGGTGCTCGACGAAGTGCGCCAGCAGGTTGTCAAAGCCGACCACATCGACATTGGCCAGGCCTTCCTCGGCGAGCACCTCTCGCGCCAGAGAGATCCGGTCAGCAAGCTCGAAGGACGGCTTCTTGTGCGGGCTTTCGGCAATCGCCACGATGATGCGTTCATACATGCGCGAAGCGCGCGCAATCAGGTCGGTATGGCCGTGGGTCATCGGATCGAAGGTGCCGGGATAGACGGCAAGGCCGTAATCGGGCTGGGGCATCAAATTCGTCTCGGGCAAAGTCAACGCGCATTATAACGTTCGACCAAAGCTCCACCGCGACCGCCTTGCCCGGCGTCAGCACGCGGACGCTCAGCGTCGCGCCAGCAGCAGGCTCATCCGAACCTCTCCTACGGTCTTGCTGCGCAGCAACTCGTAGCACTCGCCCGGGTCAAGTTTGGGTTCTCGCGCGCTCTGTTCGACGTAGATTCGGGCAGCCGGCGCCAGATGCCCACCGCCGGCAAGGCACTCGAGCACCCGACTCTGCCGACCGTCGGAAAAGGGCGGGTCGATGAAGACCAGATCGAACGCGCGCTCGTCATCTTGCAGCCAGCGCAGTACATCACCCCGAACCACTTCCATGCGCTCGCCGCCCGGCCAGGATTCGGCGATCTGGCGCAGTGCTTCGACCAGGCGCCGCTCGCGCTCCACGAACACCGCCGAGGCAGCGCCACGAGAGAGCGCCTCCAGACCCAGTGCACCGGTGCCGGCATACAGATCCAGGCAGCGCCCCCCCGGCACCACTGCCTGCAGCCAGTTGAACAGCGTCTCACGCGCCCGGTCGCCGGTCGGGCGCAGGTCCGGATGATCCGGAACCATCAGCTTCCGACCGCGCCACTGCCCGCCAATGATTCTGATCCTGCCTTTCACCTGATCGCACCTTTGAAGGGGGTGATAGCATACCGGCTCAGCGCACGCTGCGGCAGCACGAATGCGCTGAACCCTGAACCCTGAACCCTGAACCCTGATTCCAGATGTTCTCCATCTTCAAACGCAAGAAGTCCGGCAAGGGCGTCGAAGCCACACAGGTCCGCCCGGCCGAGCAGGCCGGCGTGGATCCGCTCGAGCAACGCCTGGAGCGAACCCGGTCCAGCCTTGGCAGCCTGTTCGGCCTGATCGGCTCGGCCGAGCACATCGACGAAAACCTGATCGAGGAGATCGAAACTACGCTGCTGACCGCCGATATGGGCGTGGCCGCGACCACGCGCATTGTCGAGCGCCTGCGCGAGGGGGTACGCCAGGGCGTGATCGACGAGCCCGCTCAGGTGCTTCCGGCGGTACAGGCCGAGCTCTACGACCTGATCGAGCCGTGCGAGGATTTCCTCATCGTTGACGAGGATCGCAAGCCTTTCGTGATCCTGATGGTCGGCGTCAACGGCGTGGGCAAGACGACCACCATCGGCAAGCTCGCCCGCCGCTACCTGGACGAAGGCAAGACCGTCATGCTGGCCGCAGGCGATACCTTCCGCGCCGCTGCAGTCGAGCAGCTGCAGGCCTGGGGCGAGCGCAATGACGTGCCCGTGGTGGCGCAGACGACCGGTGCCGACCCCGCCGCGGTGATCTACGATGCACTGCATTCAGCCCGTTCACGCGGCGTCGACGTGCTGATCGCCGACACCGCCGGGCGGCTGCACACTCAGGCCAATCTGATGGCCGAACTGTCGAAGATCATTCGCGTGATGAAAAAGATCGACCCCGACGCACCGCACGAGACCATGCTGGTCGTCGACGCCGGCACCGGCCAGAACGCGCTGGCCCAGGCGCGCCAGTTCAATGAGGCCGCAAATCTGACTGGCATCACCGTGACCAAACTCGACGGCACCGCCCGCGGCGGCGTGCTCTTCGCCATCGCCGAGGAGATGAAGATCCCCATTCGCTTCATTGGCGTGGGCGAATCGGCCGCCGACCTGCGCCCCTTCGACGCCGGCACCTTCGTCCACGCGATCCTGCCGGTGGGAGAATGACCGCAAGCGGAAATGAAAGCCGCTGAACCGGGCCAGCCGGCGCCCGGGCCGCATTCACGGATTCCGGTTCACGATTCATGACAGACGCGACCCAAGCAGCCATGAACGGCCAGCCCGCCAGTTCCGATTTCGCACGCCGGCTCCTGAACTGGTGGCACAGCCATGGCCGCCATGACCTGCCCTGGCAGAAAAGCCGTACACCCTATCGCGTGTGGGTGGCCGAGATCATGCTGCAGCAAACGCAGGTTGGCACGGTCATTCCCTATTTCGAACGCTTCACGGCCTCCTTCCCCAACCTGGAAGCGCTGGCGCGCGCCCCGACCGACCACGTGCTGGCGCACTGGTCGGGCCTGGGCTATTACGCCCGTGCGCGCAACCTGCACGCGGCTGCGAATTACTGCCTCGAAAATCACGGCGGCAAACTGCCTGCCGACGCAGACGCACTCAACGCCCTGCCCGGTATCGGGCGATCGACCGCCAACGCCATCGTCGCCCAGGCGCATGATCGGCGCGCGCCCATCCTCGACGGCAACGTCAAGCGCGTGCTGGCGCGGCATGCCGGCATCGAGGGCTGGCCGGGACGAGCCGCCGTGGAACGAGCGCTATGGGCCATCGCCGAAGCCCGTACCCCCTACAAGCGGGCCGCCGACTATACGCAGGCCATCATGGATCTGGGCGCGACGGTCTGCAGCCCGCGGCGTCCGGACTGCTGCGGATGCCCAGTCGCCGCCGACTGCGTGGCCCGGCTTGCCGATCGCGTCCACGAACTGCCCACGGCAAGGCCAAAGCGAACCCGCCCCCGGCGCGACACAACCCTGGTCATCATTGAAAACGAGCGCGGCGAGATTCTGCTTCAACGGCGCCCGCCCACCGGCATCTGGGGCGGCCTGTGGTCACTTCCGGAACGGCAGAAGGTCGATCACCCGTTCGCCGGTGATGGTGCCGAGCCCCCGAACGCCATCGTGCATCAGTTCACGCATTTCACGCTCGACATCCGTTTCGAGCGAGCTCGAATCCCGGCTGATTTTCCCGCAGGCGACGGCGATGACCGGCGCTGGGTGAAGCCGGCCAGGGCTCTGGAATACGGCCTGCCACAGCCGATCAGGCGGGTGCTGGAGCAGCTCTGATCGCTAACTCCCAGCAACACTCGCGCCGGGGCCGGGCGTATCATGAGCCCCGATTTTCAGGAGGATTCTTTTCGATGAGCGAACGCACCGTGTACTGCCAATACCTCGAACGCCAGGCCGAAGCCCTGCCGCGCGCGCCCCTGCCAGGTGAGCTCGGGCAGCGTATCCATGAAAACATCTCGAAGCCAGCCTGGCAGAAGTGGCTCGACCACCAGACCATGCTGATCAACGAAAAGCGCTTGAGTCCGATCGACCCCGAGCACAGGCGGTATCTCGAGGAGCAGGCCGAGGCTTTTCTGTTCGGCGGTGAAGTCGACAAGGCAGAGGGCTACATTCCTCCCGAAGACTGATCCTCGGCTTCCGCTTCGAGGCGGCCCTGCCCGTCCGGCAGGGTTTTGCTCCTTTGCTCGAGCTCGGCCTCCACCGCTTCGAGATCGAGGCGGCGAATGGACTGGATCTGGCACGGCTGCCCACCGACGTAGACATGATCGAGCTCGCTGAGGACATTGCGACGCGTATTGACCAGGCGCATCGTGATGGCGCTGTCGAGATCCAGATCACAAGGGCCGATCAGATCAACCAGATAGTGCCGGGATCGATCCATCTCGAAAACCACCGAGTGAAAGCCTGCCGCCCACCAGTTGCGAATGCTGGTGTAGCGCACCCAGTTCTCGGCGGCGCCGGCATGATGTTCGTAGACCGCCATTTCCGCGGCCTTGTCGCGTGGTTCTCCCGAAGCGGCGCAGGCCGAGACCAGTACCGACATCAGAATCAACAGGATCTTGCGCATGATTTCGCCTCTACAGTTGAACTCATGTTTCTACAGACGCCCAAAATGGAAAAAAGTGCCGCCTGACCAGTGTCAACCCAAAGTAGAAATGTCCCCTTTTCTCCAAAGTAGAAATGTCCCCTTCGTTTTCATGTGATGCGGTCGGGGTAGGCTCGCTTCCAGGGGTGGTCGGGTGGTGGTTTGTAGGCAGGCTTTGCGGCTTGCTGCTGTCTGATCTGGTCAACCCGGTTGCCGACGGACTTCTCGTCTTCGATTGGAATGGGCGGCTCGCCTTCGGCTAGTAGCCGGAAGGGGAGCGACTGCCCCTTGCTGAGCACGGTCACGCGACCGTCAAAGTGCTCGCACAGCGTCACGAGGCTGCCTCTGAGTCGGTAGCCCTTGCCCTGGCCGGTGATCTGGTATTCGCGGTTGTGGAACTGGCAGGTGAGGTTTTTCGACAGCTTGCGGGTGTGGTGGATGGAAAAGATCTGATCGAGCTCGCCGGCGTCGTGCAGTACGGGCCGGTGGGCGTCACTGGCATGCTGTGGCGGCTTGGCGAAGCGGTGGTTGTAGTCGGCGATGAACTCGGCTAGAAAGGCGTTGGCACCATCGATATCGCTGATGCTACGCAGCCGCAGCTCCTTGACCAGGCGATCCTGCAGGGTCTGATTGGCCCGCTCGACCCGGCCCTTGGCCTGGGGCGTGTTGGCATGGATGGCGCCGATGTCGAGGGTCTTGAGCGCGCGCGAGAACTGGGTCAGCTCGCCTTCGCGGTCGGGGTGGTTGACCCGGAAGATGCTGTGGCGATCGGAATAGAAGGCTGCCGGGCGACCATGAGCCTGCAGGTAGGTCTGGAGCGTCTCCATGTAGGCCTGGGTGGTCTCGGAGGGCACAAAGCGCAGGGCGCCAAGCTCGCTGGTGGCGTCGTCGATGAACACGATCAGGCAGCAAGCAGGCCCCCGATCCTCGAACCAGGCATGGGGCGAGCCGTCGATCTGCACCAGCTCGCCCCGGCAGGCCCGGCGTGGGCGACTCTGGTGGATCGAGGCCTGACGCCGCTGTCGCGGCCGCCACAGGCCTTCGGCAATCATCCAGGCCCTGAGCGTCTCGACCGAGTGACCAAAGCCGTGCTGCTCAACGAGCTTCTCGTGGGCCAGGGTCGGGCCGAAGTCGTGGTAGCGACTGCGCACCAGCGCGATGAAATGATCCCGCACCGAAGCGGCGATGCGATTGTTGCCGGGCCGGCCACGATGCCTTGAGGCCAGGCCTGCCGCCCCTTCGGCGCGGAAGGCCCGAACCAGCCGCTTGACGTGGCGAACGCTCAGCCTCAGATGAAGCGCCGCCTCACGCTGGATCAGCGTGCCGTCAACCACCTTCCGGATGACACCCACCCGATCCAACTCCCTGTGACTCATGGCAATCGTCTCCCGATCCATGGCCCCGCTCCTTGTCAGAACAAAAAGGGGACACTTTAACTTTGTGGAAAGGGGACATTAGCCCGGACTATTCATGAAGGGCTCTGATTTGGCGCATTTGCGCTGTCGGTGAG
>CAYUPK010000013.1:0-94016 GCA_964446675.1 uncultured Wenzhouxiangella sp. | reverse complement strand
CCTGGTGCCGGCTTCGCCCCATTGCAGCAATGGCCACCGGATCCTCCGACGGAATCCTCGCGAAGGCACCGCCACGAAGGGGCCAGCCCCCACAGCAAGCGAGTCCTGCAACAATCAAGCGTGGGACTTTGAAGTTGAAGAGCGATTTTTGGTTACTTTTTTCGCTCTGGAAGAAAGTTACCCGCCATCAGCCTGCGCAGCAGGCGGGCGGAACGCCTTTGACGTGTCGAGGCCACCAAAGCACCCGGCGGTGCCAGCCTAACCCAGGCCAAATCGCGCAAAACGCCCGAGGGAAGACAGGGGCTCACATGAGAAAAGAGTGACGAGCCCGGATACGTGCTCCGTCGAGGGATGCAACCCGGACCTACAGCCGGAATTCGCGCCCCAGGTAGACCTCGCGAACGTTATCGTCGGCCATCACCTCGGCCGGGGAGCCGTGGGTGAGCAGTCTGCCTTCGCTGATGATGTAGGCACGATCGCAGATGCCAAGCGTCTCGCGCACGTTATGATCGGTGATCAGAATGCCGATATCGCGTTCGATCAGATGCTTGACGATGTGCTGGATTTCGCCCACCGAGATCGGATCCACACCGGCGAAGGGCTCGTCGAGCAGAATGTAGGAGGGGTTGGCGGCCAGCGCGCGGGCGATTTCCACCCGGCGGCGTTCGCCGCCGGACAGGCTGATGCCCGACTGGTCGGCCAGGTGGCCGACCGAAAACTCCTCCATCAGCCGTTCGAGCTCGTCGCGCCGACCGGCGCGGTCGAGATCGCGCCTGAGCTCGAGTGCAGCCATGATGTTGTCGGCCACCGAAAGACGGCGGAAGATGGAGGCCTCCTGTGGCAGATAACCCAGGCCATAACGCGAGCGCTGGTTCATGCTCGAGCGGGTAATGTCGCGGCCGTCAAGCTCGATGCGGCCGCCGTCGGCGGCGATCAGGCCCACGACCATGTAGAAACAGGTAGTCTTGCCGGCGCCGTTGGGGCCGAGCAGGCCGACGATTTCGCCGGTGTCCACGGCTACCGACATGCCGTGAACAACGGCCCGCCCCTTGTAGCGCTTGACGAGCTGCTCGGCGACCAGCATGGCTCAGCCCGACTCCGGGCCGCTGTCATCGCCCTGATCCTGTTCGCCGTCGATGACTTCCGGCTCGATCGACAGGCGCACGCCGCCGTCGCCCTGCACACCCTCGGTGTCGAGGTTGTAGATCAGGCGCTCGCCCGTGTAGGTTCCGCGTGGTTCTTCGATATGTGCCTCGCCGACCAGCGTGATGGTGCGCTCGAGCAGGTCGTAGATCACCTGGTTGGCCCAGCCGATGGTCTCTCGGCCTTCCTCGGTGATCGTGCGCCAGCGCACCGGTGCACCGAACAGCTCGATGCGTTCGTAGCTGTTTTCGCTGCGGTAGGCGAAGCCCTCGTCGGCGGTCACCGTCATCTCGCCGCGGGTAATGCGGACATTGCCCTTGAGGTGCGAGGCGTTCTTTTCGGCATCGTGCACCGCGCTTTCGGCCTCCACTCCAATGGGGCCGCTGTGCTGTGCCTCAGCCGCCGTCGCCAGCGTCGCCAGAATCAGCAGAACCAGCGTGATCAGCAACGGCCGGATCGAGTTCACCTTGTACACCATCGGTCAATTCCAGAAGATTGTTGTCCAGTTCGATTCTCAGACCGCCGGATCGCAGCCTTGATGCCGTTTGCGTGATCGCTACCGGCGTGTCGGAAGTGATTGTACGCGCGCGCCGGTCATAGCGCAGACGCTCGGTGCGCACCTCGATATCGCCGCGTTCACCGCGGTGGAGCAGCGTGACGTTGCCTTCGAGCACGAGCATCTCGTCGTCGCGCAGAACGCGGCCGGTTTCGGAAGCGCCCTGCCAGTCTGCCCCCTCGGGCTCGATATGGAATCGGGGCGACTTGAGCCGCGCCACGCGATCGGCGCCGATGTGCTCGAGTCGCGGACCCGACAGGGTGAGCTCGATGCGATCCGTCGCGTCGCGAAAGCGGGCAGAGTAATTGCTGAGCGTGTAGTCAAAGCGGGTGTCGGGCATGGTGATCGGTGGCGTGGCGCTGCGGTCGGTCGGCATCAGCCAGCGGATGCCCAGCGCCACGATCAGCGCGAGGCAGCCGATCAGCACCACCCGCCAGGTCACTCGAAGCTATCCTGCCAGGCGTCGAGCAGGCCCTGGTCGGCCAGGATGCGCTCGCAGACCTCGCGCACCGCGCCGTAGCCGCCTCGAGATTTGGTCACGAAGTCGGCGCGCCGGCGAATCCATGCGCTGGCATCGGCCGGCGCGCACTTGAAGCCGCACTGCCGCATGGCTGGCCAGTCGACCAGGTCGTCGCCGGTATAGGCGCACTGCCCCGCGCTGAGCGAAAGCTGCGCGATCAACTCCTGCAGGGCGTTGGCCTTGTCCTCGCGCCCCTGAATGACGTGCTCGATACCCAGTTCGGCGGCCCGGCGGACCACGATGGGGGAGCGGCGGGCCGTCATGATGGCCACGTCGATGCCGTTGCCCTGCAGCGCTTTCAGGCCCAGACCGTCGCGGGTGTGGAAGGTCTTGATTTCGCCGCCGTCGTCGGTATAGGCGATGCGCCCGTCGGTCATGACGCCGTCAACGTCGAAGATGGCCAGGTGAATGGGCGCGCTCATACCACGCCGGCCTGGAGCAGATCCTGGAAGTTCAGCGCGCCCACCAGCCGTCCCCCGGCATCGGTGACCAGCACGCCCTGGATGCGATGGCTCTGCATCAGATCGACCGCCGCGGCTGCCAGCTCGTTGGCGTCGATGGTGCGCGGGTCGGTGGTCATGATGCGCTCGACCGGATTGCTGCGGATATCGCCCAGCTCGTCGGCGTGTCGGCGCAGGTCGCCGTCGGTGACGATACCCGCCAGGGCGCCCTTGTCGTCCACTACGGCGCACATGCCCAGGCGGCTTCGCGTCATCTGCATGATTGCCTCGGCGATGCTCTCGCCGGCGCGGATTGTGGGCAGATCGTCACCGCTGTGCATCAGATCGCTGATGCGCAGTAGCAGGCGGCGACCAAGGCTGCCGGCGGGATGCGAACGCGCGAAGTCCTCGGCGGTAAAACCGCGGGCGTCGAGCAGGGCGATGGCCAGGGCGTCGCCGAGTGCCAATTGCGCGGAAGTCGAAGCCGTCGGCGCCAGCCCGAGCGGGCAGGCTTCGCGGTCGACGCTGGTGTCGAGGTGGACATCGGCATGACGCGCCAGGCTCGAGGCCGGATTGCCGGTCATCGCGATCAGGCCCACGCCAAGGCGCTTGAGCCCGGGCAGCAGCCGGATGACCTCCTCGGTTTCGCCCGAGTTGGACAGAGCCAGCACGGTGTTGTGCTCGGCGATCATGCCCAGGTCACCATGGCTGGCCTCGGCCGGGTGGACGAAAAAGGCCGGCGTGCCGGTGGAGGCCAGCGTGGCGGCCAGCTTGTTGGCGATGTGCCCCGACTTGCCCATGCCGGTGACCACCGTGTGACCAGATCCTTCGAGAATCATGCGGCAGGCGGCCACGAAATGCTCGTCGAGCCGGGCGGCAAGCGAGCCGATGGCGCGGGCCTCGGTTTGGAGCACTTCGCTGGCGGCGTCGAGCAGGCGTCGGGAATCGATTTTCATGGTGGTGATTCTAATCCAGGCGGGTGCCTGGCATCACCGCGCCAGCAGTGCCTGCCAGATCACCATGGTCTGATAGCCCAGGTAGGAGGCCAGCAGCACGACCCCCGCCGGCCGACTGATCAGGCCGTGGCCGTTGCGCCGCCAGGCCATGAGCAGCAGCAGACCGGAGATTGCGAACATCACCAGCGTGTCGCGGTTGAGCAGGACCGGTTCGACCGCCATGGGGTGGATCATGGCCGCAATGCCCAGCACGCCGAGCAGGTTGAACATGTTGGAGCCCAGGATGTTGCCGATGGCCAGATCGTCTTCGCGCTTCCAGGCCGAAACGGCCGCGGCAGCGAGCTCGGGCAGGCTGGTGCCCAAAGCGATGATGGTCAGTCCGACTACGGCCTCCGAAATCCCCATCAGCAGCGCCAGCGTCACCGCGCCCTTGACCAGCACCTGTGCGCCCAGCGGAAGCAGAACCAGGCCTGTCAGCGTCCACAGCACGGCGGTGCGCGTCGGCATGGCAGTCGGTACTTCTTCGGCCAGCACCACGCTCATGGCGTCCTTGCCGCCGCTTCTGATCCCGACCATCACCATGGCGCCAATCAGCATCAGCAGGCCGATGAGCAGGATCAGGCCGTCCGCCCGGGAAAGCGTTAGATCCCACATCAATGCCAGGGTGAGCAGCATGATCAGCGCCAGCACTGGCACCTCGCGCTTGAGCGTGGCCGAGTCGGCCCGCAGCGGATAGATGATGGCAGTCAGGCCCAGGATCAGGCCGATGTTGGCGATGTTCGAGCCCAGGGCGTTGCCGATGGCCAGCGCCGGGTTGCCCTTGAGCGAGGCGATGGCCGACACGATCATCTCCGGCGCTGACGTGCCGAAGCCGACGATCGTCAGCCCGACCACCAGCGTGGAAACGCCGAAATTGCGGGCCAGCGCCGAGGCGCCGGCCACCAGCCGGTCGGCCGCCCAGATCAGCAGCACGAAACCGGCGAGCATTTGCAGCAGGGCTATGGTGATCGTCATTCGGGTTCCCGGAACGTTCGGACGGGTCAGGCGGGGTACACTAAACGGCTTTCACACCCCCCTGATTTGAACATGGATGTCACAGTAATCGAAGCGCGTATTCTACAGGCAATGCCCGGCGCGCAAGTCAAGATCGAGTCAGACGACAACGTGCATTATCTCGCCCATATCGTCAGCGAAGCGTTTGCGGGACAATCCCGTATCAAGCGTCACCGCCTGATTCACGAAGCGCTCGGCGAGGCGCTGGGCCGTGAAATTCATGCCATGAGCTTCGATCTCAAAACGCCAGAAGAGGCCGGGCAGCCGGCAGAAGGCTGAGACGAATGGCAAGAATCCAGATTGTCGGCGGTCGACCGCTGGAAGGCGCAGTCGAGATTTCCGGCGCCAAGAACGCCGTGCTGCCGATCCTGATGGCGGCACTTCTGACTGAAGAGCCGTGCCGGCTGGAGGGCGTGCCGTACCTCAAGGACGTCACCACGACCATGGAATTGCTCGGCCAGATGGGCGTAGCCATCGCGCTGGGCGACCGCTTGAGCGTCGAGCTCGACGCGTCGGCCATGGACAGCGATGTAGCGCCCTATGATCTGGTCAAGACCATGCGCGCCTCGATTCTCGTTCTGGGACCGCTGCTGGCCCGGCGTGGCGCCGCCCGGGTCTCCCTGCCGGGCGGTTGTGCCATCGGCGCCCGTCCCGTCGACCTGCATCTGAAGGGCCTGGCCGCGCTGGGCGCGGAAATCTCGGTCGAGGCCGGCTATATTCAGGCCCGGGCCGATCGTCTCAGGGGGGCGCACATCCTGCTCGACACGGCCACGGTCACCGGCACCGAAAACCTGATGATGGCCGCCACTCTGGCCGAGGGCACGACGGTCATCGACAACGCTGCCCAGGAGCCCGAAGTGGCCGACCTGGCCGAATGCCTCAACTCCATGGGTGCGGTAATCTCCGGACACGGCAGCAACACCATCGTCATCGAAGGTGTCGAGCGCTTGTCCGGCTTCGACTATGCGGTCGTGCCGGATCGCATCGAGGCCGGCACATTCCTGACCGCCGCGGCCATGACCGGCGGTCGGGTGCGCGCGCTCAACGCCGTGCCGCACACGCTCGATGCGGTGCTGGCCAAGCTCGAGGAAGCCGGCGGCCAGGTCACGACCGGGGATAACTGGATCGAACTCGACATGGGCGGCCGGCGCCCGCGCTCGGTCGACATCACCACGGCGCCGTATCCGGGTTTCCCAACCGACATGCAGGCCCAGTTCACGGCGCTCAACGCCATTGCCGAAGGCACCGCCATCGTGCGCGAGACGGTCTTCGAAAACCGTTTCATGCACGTGCTCGAGCTGCAGCGCCTGGGGGCCGACATTCGCCTGGAAGGCAATGCGGTGGTGATCAAGGGCGTGGAGCGCCTGACCGCAGCGCCGATGATGGCCACCGACTTGCGTGCCTCGGCCTGCCTGGTGCTGGCCGGGCTGGTGGCCGAAGGTGAGACGGTGATCGATCGCGTCTACCACATCGATCGCGGCTACGAAAACATCGAAGAGAAGTTCCGCCAGCTCGGCGCCGATATCAGGCGCCTGGCGGGATGATGATCAGGTCGCCATTTCCAGTCGCTCGCCCGGCACCAGACCGGTCAGCAGGCCCTCGCGCCAGACCAGTCGACCGTTGACCCAGGTGGCAGCCACCGTTGCCGGCAGCTTGCGGCCGGCAAAGGGCGTCCAGGCGCAATGCGACAGCAGCGTCTGTCTGTCGACCTCGCAGCGCCGGCCCGGATCGAGCAGAACCAGGTCGGCCCGGTAGCCTTCGCGCACAAACCCCCGTTCTGCAATACCGAAGCGTCGGGCCGGATTGTGCGCGATCTTTTCGACCAGCTTTTCGACAGGAAGCGCGCGTGCTGCCACCAGCGACCAGGCCACCGGCAGGGCAAACTGCGCCACGGGCATGCCGGCCGCGGCCGCGGCGTAGCTCGGCCCTTTCTCGCGCAACAGATGCGGTGCGTGTCCGGAAGCGATGATGTCGATGCGATCTTCGGCCAGGGCCCGGCGCAAGGCGCGGCGATCCGCCTCGCTCTGGATGGCCGGGTGAGCCTTGATGAGGTTGCCGAGGGTGTCGTAGTCGGCATCCATGAAGTACAGATGCGGCAGGCAGACTCCGGCACTCTGGCGCTTGCTCTCGAGCGGAGCGGCCGCGAGTGATTCGGCCTCTTTGACGGTGCTGATACTGCCAAGATGGAGACGCGGGGCGCCGGCGAGCTGGCGCACCAGATCCAGCGCTGCCCGGCTGGCGTCCCGGAAGTGGATTTCGGGGTGGATGCCGGCCATCGGCTCGCCGCCTTGCGACGGCAGCAGGCGTGCCCGGTTGGCCTCGACGATGGCGCGGCTGTCACCGTGCAGCACGGGGGGCAGGGCAGATGCAGCCAGATATTGCGCCAGGCGCTCGGGGTCGTCTATGGCCTCGCCCCATCCGTCGCCGATGCAGATGGACAGCCCGCAGGCCTGCGCAGGCGTGATGGCGCGAATGTCATCCAGGTTGTGGGCCGTCGCGCCGAGATAAAAGCCGTAGTTGGCCGCCGAGCGGCCCTGTGCGCGGCTGAACTTGTCGATCAGGGTCCGGCGTGTCGTGGTGGCCGGAAGCGTATCGGGCAGATCCAGAAAGCTGGTGATACCGCCGGCCACGGCTGCCCGGGATTCGGTGGCGATGTTGCCCTTGTGGGTCAGCCCCGGCTCGCGAAAATGCACCTGGGTGTCGATCATGCCCGGCAGCAAATAGCATCCGTCAGCGTCCACGACCGTCTCGCGCGGTCGTGCGCTCAGCTCGCCATCGATCCGGTCGATTCGCCCCCGTTCAATCCGGACATTCGTCTCGATTGTCTTCCCGTCACTGACCAGCCGGGCATTGGTGATCAGCCAGCGGCTCATTTCATCCCGTCATCCTCGTCGTTTCCATCATCCTCGTAGCCGGGTACCGGATCCTTGCCCCCGGGGCAGAACGGGTGGCAGCGCAGCAGCCGTTTGACCGCCAGCCAGCTTCCTCGCCAGGGGCCGTAGAGCTCGATGGCCTGCATCGCGTAGACCGAGCAGGTCGGCTCGAATCGGCACTGGCCACCGATCCAGGGCGACAGCACGTAGCGGTAGGCCCGGATCAGCGCAAGTAGCAAAGTCTGCATTGGAGTTGCCCGGAGTTCGCCTCTAGGATATATAATCGTCAGTTTTGCAACAACCTGGCTTGAAGAGGCCGCGAGCTGATGCCCAGCAAGATTGTCGAATTGCCGAAAGGCTACACGCCCTCCGAAGACGAAGAGTACATGTGCCGGGAGCATCTGGAGTATTTTCGCCAGAAGCTGCTGCAGTGGCGCACCGATCTGATTGAGGAGTCTCAGGAGACGATCAATAACCTGCGCGGTGAAGTCCGCGATGTCGGTGACGAAGCCGAGCGCGCCAGCCGCGAAACTGAAAACAGCCTGGAGCTGCGTACCCGCGACCGCTACCGCAAGTTGCTCAACAAGATCGATCAGGCGCTGGCCCGAGTCGACGACGGCTCCTACGGCTACTGCGAGGAAACCGGCGAGGAAATCGGCCTGGCCCGCCTCGAGGCCCGCCCGATCGCCACGCTGTGCCTGGACGCTCAGGAGCGCTGGGAGCTCAAGCAGAAGCAGATGCGCAATCGCTGAGGTTCAGCGGCTGCATCGCAATCGTAATTGAAGGCCCCGCTTCAGGCGGGGCTTTCTTCTCTACCGATGAGCTGATGTCACTACGTGCAGTGGTGGTCCCGACAAGTCAAAGGCGTTCCGCCCGCCTGCTGCGCAGGCTGATGGCGGGTCACTTTTTTCCAGAGCAAAAAAAGTAACCAAAAATTGCTCTTCAAAATCAAAGTCCCACGTTCGATTGTTTCAGGACTCGCTTGCCGTGCGGGCTGGCCCCTTCGCGGCGGGGCCTTCGCGAGGATTCCGTCGGAGGATCCGGTGGCCTTGGCCGCAATGGGGCGAAGCCGGCACCAAGGCGGCCCGGCTTCGATCGGTTGGCTTCGGGCGGCGCTGCAATGGCTTCTGGCTTTTCGACTTTGAGATAGGCCGCGCCACGATCTGCGGCAGACTTCCATCTCTACCGCCCCCGTTCCCCACAGCAAGCGCGCGCAACGCGCGCGGTGTAGCCTCCCGAGCGCAAGCCCACGATCCCTCCCACGGCCACTTTCGGAAATCATCCCGGGCACCGCGCGACCAGCCGGACACTCGCGAAGCCCGCTCACCGAAGGGGCCAGCCCCCACAGCACGTAACGTCCGAGGCAACCGAGCGTGGGACCTTGACCTTAAAAGCGCGATTTTTGGTTACTTTTTTCGCGCTGGAAAAAAGTTACCCGCCCAAAGAGCTTGCGAAGCAAGCCGGGCGGAACGCCTTTGACTTTGACTTTGACTTTGACTTTGACTTTGACTTTGACTTGTCGAGACCCGCACTACGACCGGTGGCGCCAACCTCCCAGCCAACCAGCCAACCAGCCAACCAGCCAACTCAGAACGGCTTGACGATCACCAGGATCACCACTGCAATCAGAAACACAGCCGGCACCTCGTTGAACAGGCGATACCATTTCGAGCTGTGACCGTTTTCGCCACGGGCAAAGACCCGCACCAGATGCCAGCACCACAGGTGATAGCCGATCAGCCCGGCGACCAGCGCCAGCTTGACGTGCATCCAGGCGCCGTTTTTCAGGTGCCACGGCTCGCCGATCAGCGTCGCGAGCCCGAAAGACACGGCCAGCGCACCGCCGATGTGGGTGATGCCCAGCAGGCGTTTCTGCATGACTTTCAGCAGCTCGACGGTCTGCCCTGTCGGGTTTTCCGTGGCATAGACGAACAGCCTCGGCAGGTAGAAAAGGCCTGCGAACCAGGTGACGACAAAGATGACGTGAAAGGCTTCGAGCCAGCGCATGCGGCGCTCCTGCAGGTCGATGGAGTCGATATTTTCGGCCAGGATCAATCGGCGGGCAACTTGACGCCAGCCCGGCCGGCAATGTATAAACAACGCGCACATTACAAAAAATTCATGTCTTTGCAACGTCATGAATTGAATAAGAACAACGTGCTGATCCATCCGGTTTGGGGCACATCAAGTTGAAGCGGTCGCGAGGCCGCTTTCTTTTCAAGACATTGAAGCTTGATTGAGCAGATGCCATATTCGTGGTGTCTACAGCAACAACGCGTCCCGGAGCAGCGAATGAGCAATACCGAACCCATGATCTTTACCCTGTCTGCCGCCGCCAAGGTGCGCGAGCTGATTCTCGAGGAAGGCAATCCCGAGCTCAAGCTGCGCGTCTACATCACCGGGGGCGGCTGTTCCGGGTTTCAGTACGGTTTCACCTTTGACGAGCAAGTCGAGGACGGTGACGTCACCGTCCAGCGTGAGGACGTAACCCTGGTGATCGATCCCTTGAGCTTTCAGTATCTGGAAGGCGCCGAGGTGGACTACAGCGAAAGCCTGCAGGGTGCGCGTTTTGTCATCCGCAACCCCAATGCCGCCACCACCTGCGGCTGTGGCTCGTCATTCGGCGTCGGATAGGCGCTGCTGCATCGGGCAGGCGCGTGTACGAAGGGGGCACGGATCCGGGTAACAGGGCCGGGTTCGCGCTTGGCGGCCGACTCGTGTTACGAACGTGGCCGGGTTAGTATCATCCCGGTATGACCATTCTGATCGTTCTCATCGGCCTGCTGCTGAGCCACTGGTTCACGGCCGTAGGTCGCTGGCGTGATGCCGGCTGGCTGCTGTGGCCGGCGCGGCGTCTGAGAGCCCGCTTTCCCTCGCACGCCTGGCTGCCCCTCGCCGCGGTCATCGCCGTCGCGCTGCTGGCCGCCTGGCTGGCCACGGTCCTGGCCATGCTGCTGCTGGGCAGCTTTGGCTGGGTGTTGTTGGCGCTGGCGGCTTTCATTTACACGCTTGGGCCGCGCGACCTCGATCGCGATGTCCAACTGCTGCTCGATGAACCGGACCATGCCGACGGTCGCGAGGCCGCACGGGCGCTGGGCGTGGGCCCGAAGAGCTCACCGGCAGATTCCGGCGCGGCTGTCGTGCATGCCGCCCGCACGCGCTGGTTTGCCATCCTGTTCTGGTTCACCCTGCTGGGCATACCGGGTGCCTTGCTCTACCGCTTGTGCCACCAGGCCATGCAGATCGAGGGACTCGGTGCCGAGGAGCTGGACTGGCTGGCGCGATTGCGCTGGATTCTCGAATGGCCGGTGCTGGTGCTGATGACCCTTTCGCTGGGCCTGGTTACCGATCTGGATCGGGTTGCACAGGCCTGGAAGCACTACCACCGCGATCGGACCTGGTGGGTTTTCTCGCCCCGGCTGATCGACGAGGTCATGGAAGAAGTTCTGGCCGATGCCGATGCCGGGCAGACCGGGCTGCGCCGCGGCCACCAGCTTGCCTGGCGCATGCTGGTGCTGTGGCTGGTGGCTCTGAGTCTGATGCTGATCGCAGGCTGGATTGTTTAGGCTGGGCGTTACCTGACCTCGCTGCATGGCTCACCGGAAAGCCGGAAATTTCGGATGCCTCTCGAGGCTGCAAAGGAGCAATCATGTTGAAACGACTTCTGATTTTCGCTGGATTGATGGGCTTGTCCGGGCTGGCGCTGGGCGAGACCTGGGTTCGCTGCGGCGGCCTGGTCGACGTCGCGGCCGGTGAGCGGCTCGGAGCGCATACCGTGGTCATTGCCGACGGCAAGGTGTCGGTGCTCGAGCAGGGGCATGCGGACTGGGCCGAGGGCGTGGAGCGGGTCGATTTGTCTTCGCTGACCTGCCTGCCGGGACTGATGGACATGCACGTCCATCTCACCTCGCAGTCGAGCCCGTCGTCGTATATCGAGCGTTTCACGCTGGACGAAGCCGACGTGGCCCTGCGCGGCGCGCAGTACGCCCGCAGGACCGTGGAGGCCGGCTTCACCACCGTCCGTAATCTGGGTGACAGCTTCAATGCCTCCGTGGCCCTGCGCGATGCGATCAACGAAGGCCGTATTCCCGGGCCGAGAATCTTTACCGCAGCCAAGTCGCTGGCCACCACCGGCGGGCATGCCGATCCCACCAATAGCTGGCGCTCGGACCTGGCCGGATCGCCCGGCCCCGAAGACGGCGTGCTCAATGGCGTCGCTCAGGCGCGTGAGGCCGTGCGGCAGCGCTACAAGGATGGTGCCGATCTGATCAAGGTCACGGCCACCGGCGGCGTGCTCAGCGTAGCCGCCAGCGGGGACAACGCGCAATTCCGCATGGACGAGCTCGAGGCGATCATCCAGACTGCCGCCGACTACGGCATGCACGTTGCCGCTCACGCCCACGGTGCCGAAGGCATGCGCCGCGCCGTCGAGGCCGGCATCCACTCCATCGAGCACGGCACTTTCATGACCGACGAGATCATGGCTCTGATGGTCGACAAGGGCACCTGGTTCGTGCCGACCATCGCGGCAGGCAAGTTCGTGGCCGAAAAGGCTGAAGTCGAAGGCTACTTTCCGCCGGTCGTGGCGCGGAAGGCGCGGCAGATCGGACCGCAGATGCAGGACACCTTCGCACGCGCCCATGCGGCCGGCGTGCGCATCGCCTTTGGCACCGACACCGGCGTGAGCGCCCACGGTGATAATGCCCAGGAGTTCGGCTACATGGTCGAGGCCGGCATGAGCCCGGCCGATGCCCTGCGCACGGCCACCATCCATGCCGCCGAGCTGCTCGGCCGCGAAGACGATCTCGGCCGCCTGCAGCCCGGCTTCGCCGCCGACCTGATCGCCGTCGACGGCAACCCGCTCGAAGACGTGACCGTGCTGGAGGACGTCCGCTTCGTCATGCGCGACGGGCAGGTGTTCGTCGATCGTTCGCACGCCAACTGATGCCGTTCACGGCTAACCATCGAAATCTTTGAAACGCAAAGACGCAAAGACGCAAAGAAAAAGATTGAAAACCATTAACCACGGAAGACACGGAATTACACGGAAAAAGCTGATCTTTTCTTGAAAGAACTCTTTCTTCCGTGTCTTCCGTGTATTCCGTGGATTCGATATTTTTGCTTTGATTGATGTTTTCTTCGCGTCTTTGCGTCTTCGCGTTTTAAAGGGTTTTGATTTTCGGGCCCTTCAATCCGCATAGCCGCTGAGTTCGAGATAGCCGCGCCCGAGTTTTTCTCCGGTGGCGGCGTCGCGCACGCCCACGGCGCCTTCCCAGTAGCTGACGGTGCCGTGCCAGCGCTGGTCGTCGAAGCGGGCTTCGACTTCGAGTGACAGCTCTTCGGAGGGCAGCTCGATCAACCACTTTAGCGGCCATTGGTGACCCTTGGCGTCGCGCCAGCGGCGAGAGGGCGTGAGGCTGAAATCTTCCGGGCCCAGCGTTCGGTCCTGGCCGTCGGGGTAGACCAACTTGCCGGCGGAAAAACGCGAGGCCTGGCCGTCGTCGGTGCGCAGGCGAAAGGCCATCAGATCGCGGCCGTCTTCGAGCTGCAGTGAAAACCAGTCCCAGCCGACCATGTTGCCGGTCAACTGGCTCGAGCCCCACTCGCGGTCCAGCCAGGCCAGCCCCTCGACCGGCACCCGTCGATCATCGACCTGAACATGACCGCTGGTGGCCAGGCGCGTGATCGAGTAGTAGTACGAGGCGTTGCCTGGCTGCGGGCCTTTCTGGCTGTAGCCGTTGTTGCCCTGCTGCACGATCGGGCGCAGCGACTCCATTGCCAGATCCAGGGCAAACCCGTCCGCGCCGGCCTGCAGGCTGAATCGATCGCCGTCTCGCCGGACCTCCCAGTCGCGCAGCCACCAGCGATCGTCGCTGGCGCCGGCCAGGCCCATCGCGCCGCGGGCGAAGCGTTCGGCCTGGTGGAACACGCGGCCTTCAACATCGCTGAGCGCCAGGTGGGCCATCCACACGGCCTCGGCGCTCCAGGCCGAGTCGGGACGCTGTGCGTGGTCGAGCTCGAAGCGGAACAGCGTGAACTGGAAGCCCCAGGGATTGCCGTCCGGGCCGTCCAGATTGCCGGTGAAATACCACCATTCGTTGCGGTAGCCCGGATGCGCGGCGTGGTCTGCGGGAAAGACAAACGGTCGTGGTTGCGTCACCTGACGAAAAGTTTCGGGTGCATCGGTCAGCAGCCCGCTGGCGCTCAGTCTGCTCTCGGCGGCCGGCTCCGGCCGGGTCTGCCAGACCAGCCAGGCGATCAGGGTCAGGGCGATCAGGGCCAGGGTGACGAAATCGCGGCGCATCATTCTTCCTTGAGCTCGGCCGCCGGATTGCGGCGGCCGATGCGCCAGGCAGGATACAGGCCGGCCAGCAGGCCGAATGTGACTGCCAGCGGCAGCATGACGGCCAGTGGCGCAAGCGGCCAGCTCAGCGGCAGGCTCCAGCCAAACGCGCGCGGCTGGATGACCAATGACAGGCCGATATGGATGGCCAGCGAAAGCGGAACAGCTACCAGGGCGGCTGCCAGCGCCAGCCCGGCGGTCTGGCAGACAACGAGAATGTGCAGATTCCCCGGCGTCAGGCCCAGGGCCCGCAGGGTGGCGTAGTCGCGCCGCCGCTCCAGGCCCAGCGCCAGCAGGGCGCTGATCAGTGCGATGATGGCAATCAGCCCGACCAGCGCGGCCAGCGCCCAGGAGATGCGGAAGGTGCGGTCGAACACCGCCAGCGTGCCGGCGTAGACCGCATCGCGGGAGGTGAGCTCCAGCCCGGGGTCGATGGCATGCAGTCGATCGGCCAGGCGGGTCTCGTCGATGCCTGCATTCTCGTAGTAGAGCGCCAGGCGGTCGACAAGCGGATCGTCGAACAGCCGGCGATAGAGCGGCAGATGAATGGCGACGGTGCCCAGCTCGCTGGCGTAGTCGCGATAGATGCCGACGATCGGCAGCTCGACATTGCCGCCGGGCGTGGCCAGCTCGATGGTGTCGTCGGCGCCAAGCTGCCGTCGCCGGGCCAGCGGCTCGGAAATGATGGCGGCCTGGTTGGCGATCACGGCCCGGTAAGCAGCTTCCGGATCGCCGGCCAGCCACTCGAATCCGGCCCAGCCGCGCGGCGGCAGGCCGTAGGCGATGAGCTCCTGGCCGCCGGCGAGCAGCCGCCGGCGCGCCCCTGAAGTATCGGCAATGCCGGGCAGGGCGCCGATCCGCTCGACGGTGGCCGGATCGAGCCCGCCCTGGCTGGCGGTGACGTAACTGTCGGCGCGCAGCAGCCGATCGATCCAGTCGTCGACCGCGGCGCGGAAGCCAAGCACCATCATCGCCAGGCCGACCGCGAGCGCCAGCGCCAGGCTGAGCGCGGCCAGGGCCGGGCGAATGCGCTTCTGGCCGGCCAGAAGCAGCGCCAGCGCGCGCCCGGGCAGGCGCTGTGGTGCGATCCGGCTCAAGGCCGAGAGCACGCGCACGCCCAGTTCTGGCGCCAGCAGGGCGAAACCGCCCAGGGCAAGGAACAGGGCGGCAAAGGCCACCGCCAGGCGGTGACTTGCCCACAGGAGGATGACGGTCAGGCCCAGCAGCCCGAACGCGGCAGCCACGCCGGCAAGCCGGTGCTGCGCTTCGGCCGGCGGCAGGCGAAGAATGCGGCCGGGCGGAATCCGGCGTGCCTCGTGCAGCAAGCCGATAACCGAGATCAATGCAGTGCCGACGGCAGCCAGCCACAGAAACAGATACAGGCCGGCCTCGGGCTGCACGCCGGCCGGCGCCAGCAGGCCGTAGAGCTCGGCGACGGGCGCGCGCACCAGGCCGATCAGACTCTTGGCCAAAAGCGTGCCCAGCGCCAGGCCGATCAGCGCGGCGATTCCGGCCAGCACGGCGGTTTCGATCAGCAGCAAGGCGGTGATGCGGCCGCTGGTCACGCCGACGGCGCGCAGCATGGCCAGGCTGCGACGCCGCTGGACCAGCAGAAACGACAGCACGCTGAAAATCACGAACAAGCCCACAGTCAGGCTGATCAGGCCCATGGCCGTGAGGTTGGCGCGCATGCCTTCGGTCAGCCGTGCTGCGGTATCACGACGTTGGGCGGCGCTGCCGAGCTCGAGCGAGTCAGGCAGTATTCGCTCCAGCCAGTCGCGGGCCGCGGCCGGGGCGTCGATCCAGCTCAGCTCGCCCTGGCGGCCGACTGCATCCTGCAGTGCGGCGATATCCATCAGCAGGCGATCGTCCAGATTCTGCCCGGCCGGTATCGGCCCGACCAGTTCCAGCTCGATGCTGCGCTTGCCCAAGCGCACGGCCAGCGTATCGCCCGGGGCAAGCTCGAGACGCTCGAGCGTCGAGGCATTGGCCGCCGCCGCGGCGGGTAATGCCAGCAGGCGGGTGAGCAGATCCGGCGGCAGCAGGCTGCCGCCGTCGCCGGCAAAGGCATCGATGCCCAGCAGCTCGAGGCGGCGATCGCCGGATTTCACGCGCTGCTGCAGCACGGGAGTGAGCGGCGGTGCGCCGTCCTGCAGGGCCAGTTGCCGGTAGAGCGTCTCGTCCAGGGGGCCGCCGGGTGCGGTCACGCGCACGCTGTCGCGGCCGGCAAGGGCCTCGGCAGCGCCGTCGAGCGAATCGATCAGCACGTCGCGCATCAGGGCCACGCCCGTCATCACTGCAACGCCTGAGGCCATGCCGACCAGCGCCAGCGCAAGCTGGCCCGGATGGCGGCGGAAGAACCGTCGGGATGACTGGATCAGCAGGCGCATCAGAGTGCGTGCAGGCGGCCGCCACGCAGGCTGAGCTGTCGGTCGCAGACCGCCGCGGCGTCGGGATTGTGGGTAACCAGCACCAGGGCGCAGCCCTGAACGGCCGTGATGCGGTCGAACAGGGCCAGCACGCGTCGGGCCGTGGCCTCGTCGAGGCTGCCGGTGGGCTCGTCGGCGAGCAGCAGTTCGGGGCCATGAATGAGGGCGCGGGCAATGGCAACGCGCTGCTTCTCACCGCCGGAGAGCTGGTCGGGCATTCGCTCGAGCAGCCCGGTGATGCCCAGTGTTTCTGTCAGCGCGCCAGTTGCCTCGCCGTCCTTGTCGAGCCCCTGCAGCCCATTGAGCCACAGCGGCAGGGTGATGTTCTCGCGCACGTTCAGCGAGTCGATGAGATTGAAGTCCTGGAAGACCAGGCCGATGTTGCGTGCCCGGAAGCGAGTCAGTCCGGGCTCGGCCAGGTCGCCGAGCGTCTCGCCGAGCACCTGGACAAGCCCTTCGTCAGGCCGATCCATGCCGGCAGCGAGGTTGAGCAGGGTGGACTTTCCCGAGCCGGAAGCGCCCATGATGGCGACGCGCTCGCCGGTTGCGATCTCGAGATTCAGGCTATCGAGCACGGTCACGACCCGTTCGCCGGTGCTGAACCGGCGGGTCACGCCGCGCAGGGCCAATGCCGTCGATGAACTGCTTTCGACCATGGGTGGATTTTCTGCCGAGATTGAGATTCACGGTCATTATGGAAGATACCGGTTCGATATCCCGATGAAACTTTCCGCTGCCGCCCCGCTCAAAGACGGTGTGCTTTGCAATCTGCCTCCATCAAGTTACGTTGCCTTGGCATTTCTGCGCCAACTGTGGTAGTCTTACAACCAACCTTGGCGAAACCGCAACGGTTGCGCAAGGTCGCAGGGCGCGAAGCGAGGTACATCACTCCGACATCAGTTGCCCCTCCCGTGACCCGGGAGGGGTTTTTTTTGAAACCCATCACGAATCATTTTCACTGAATTCGGGGGATCAGACATGCAGCTGACGATGCTGAAAGGCAAGATTCATCGTGCCACCGTCACCCGGGTGGAGCGTGACTACGAAGGCTCCTGCGCCATCGACGAGACCCTGCTCGAAGCAGCGGGAATTCTCGAGCACGAACAAGTACATATCTACAATATTACCAGCGGCGAGCGCTTCGTGACCTACGCCATCCGCGGCGAGCGCGACAGCGGCATGATCTCGGTCAACGGCGCAGCCGCCCACAAGGCCGATGAAGGCGATCTGGTCATCATTGCCGCCTACGTGCGCATGAGCGAGGCCGAGGCAGCCGAGCATGAGCCGCGCCTGGTCTATCCTGACGCCGACAACCGCATCGCCCGCACTTCCGGCCGGATTCCTGTTCAGGTCGCCTGATGCCAGGCGCTCAGTTGTTGCGCAAAAACAACACTTCTGACCCGATTCTCTGGTTCTCGATCATCTATCCCCGCCTTTGCCCTGGCGCTCGACGCTGTTGATCGGGACGGTGATGATCGGCAGGCCGATGGCGTCGTTTCGCGTACGGGCCTGCAGCACGTCGCCGCGATGCTCCACTCCGGTCGGCCCGAGAAAGTAATACATCTCCGCGACGCCGTGGAACTGGTCCAGTGTGATCAGGTCGATCCGCGCGGTCTCGCTGACCCCCGGAACAAAGCCGAGCGGGACCACCAGGCCCTTGGTGCTCTGGTCGGTGCCCAAGGCGGTATAGAAGACCTCGAGGCGGATGTCGGCTGCGGCCGGATCGCTGACCAGCTTCATGTCGAAGCGCCGCGCCAGCTCGACGCCCAGGCGCCAGTCGGCGTAGCGCCGGGTGTCGGCGTGGTCGACAAAGTGGCTTGACAGATACACCTGCTTGCCGGCGTGCGGCGTAAAATCCTCGGCCGGCAGATGCCGCATCAGGTCGTCGATGCTGTGGGTGACGAGCCGCTGGGCCGTTGCGCCGACCAGCGAGTCCTGAACCTGGCGCGTCGTGCAGGCAGCGAGCAGCGCCAGGAGCAACATCGGGAGGGTCAGGCGGACCAGGCGGTTGGGCATCGTTCGCTTCCGGATCAGCAATCAGTCGCTGCAGGATAACAGCGCGCCGTCGATCCGACTTGAATGCGCCGGCCCGGCAACAGACAATGCCGCTTCCCGATTCGGCGCCGCCTAGTTCAATCGCATGTCCGCGAACCTCCATGCCCCCCATCTGCCGGCAGAAATCCGGCGTACGCTGCTGCTGGCCGGCCCGCTGATCATTGGCCAGGTAACAACCTATGCCATGACCCTGGTCGACACCCTGATGGCCGGTCGGCTGGGCGCGCTCGACCTGGGAGCGGTGGCCGTGGGCTCATCGATCTGGGCCGCCGGCATGGTCTTCCTCGTCGGCCTGATGATGGCGGTTTCGGCGACGGTCTCGCAGCTCGACGGCGCCGGCCGGCCACGCCAGGCCGGAGAGCTGACCCGCCAGGCGCTGTGGCTGGGCCTGCTAGTGTCGGTCGTGCTGTTCTTTCTGATCCGCCGCGGCGGCTGGGTGATGTCGGCCATCGGCGTGGAACCGGCCGTGGCCGAGCTGGCCAACCGCTACCTGCTGGCAATAAGCTGGGGCGTGCCGGCGCTGGCGGGCATGACCGCGCTGCGCTTTTTCTCCGAAGGCGTCGGCTACACGCGCCCGACGATGTACATCGGCGTGGTCGGCATCGCCTTCAATGTGCCGCTCAACTACGTGCTGATGTTCGGCAAACTCGGCCTGCCCGCGCTGGGTGCCGAGGGCTGTGGCTGGGCCACGGCCATCGTGTTGTGGCTGCAATTGGCAATGATGGCCGGCTGGATTCTGCGCCGCCCCGACTATCGCAGGTTTGGAGTCTTTGACCGTTTCAGCGGGCCGGTGTGGCGCGAGATTGCCAGTCTGGTCCGCGTCGGACTGCCGATCGGCGTGATGGTGTTCCTGGAAGTCAGCCTGTTCATCGCCAGCGCCCTGGCCATCGGTACCCTCGGGGCGGTACCTGTTGCCGCGCACCAGGTTGCGGTCAACTACGCCGGGCTGATGTTCATGGTGCCGCTGGGCCTGTCGGGGGCGATCATCGTGCGGGTCGGCAACGCTGTCGGGCGTCGGGATCGGGCCGGCGCGCGCCGCGCCGGAGTGGTCGGCATGCTGATGGCGCTGGGCTTCGGCGCTGTGTCGTCGACCGTGATGGTGCTCTTCCCCGAGGCCATCGTGCGTCTCTACACCGCTGATCCGGAAGTCGTGTCCCTGGCCGCCGGCCTGCTGTTCTTCGCCGCGGTCTTCCAGCTTGCCGACTGCCTGCAGGTCTCGGCCGCCGGCGCACTGCGCGGCCTCAAGGACACCCGCGTGCCCCTGCTCTACAGCGTGATGGCCTACTGGCTGGTGGGCATGAGCCTGGGCTGGTGGCTGACGTTCCATCAGGGCTGGGGGCCGGCCGGCATGTGGTGCGGTATCATCGCCGGTCTGACCGTCGCGGCCTTTCTGCTGAGCTCTCGCTTTCTGCGCATCAGCGCTTCGCGCGAAAAAATTCTCGACCGGGCCGAACCCTGACCTGTGGCACATTACCCGGCGCCATTGGCCGGGTAGAATGGCGCTTCATCTTTCCGTCCTTGAAGAACTCTCCATGACATCCAATTCCAGACCCAACGCGCTCGCCCGGCTATGGCTGGGCTTCTGGCGCGGCCTGACGGCCTTCCGCATGGCCGTATTCAACATTCTCTTTCTGATCCTGCTCGCCCTGGTCATCCGCGTGCTGTTCTTCAGCTCTGATGAAATCATCGTCGATGCCCAGACAACGCTGGTCATCGAGCCCGAGGGCGCGGTGGTGGAGGAGTACACGGGCACGCCGCTGGAGCGCGCCATCAACGAAGCGCTGGGGCAGGGGCTGCCGGAAACCAGGCTGCGCGATATCCTGGCTGCGCTGGAGTACGCCGCCGACGACGACCGCATCGTCCAGGTTCTGGTGCGCACCGACAAGCTCTGGAGCCTGCCGCCGGGCATGCAGACCGAGCTGGCCGACGCCTTTGCCCGTTTTCGCGAGTCGGGCAAGCAGGTCATCGCCCACGGCGGAACGATGATGCAGAACCAGTACATGCTCGCTTCCATGGCCGACAAGATCTGGCTCGACCGCGACGGCATGCTGCTGTTCGACGGCTACAGCCGCTACCGTCAGTACTACGCCGAAGGTCTTGACAAGCTCGAGGTCGACGTCAACCTGTTCCGCGTTGGTGAATTCAAGTCGGCTATGGAGCCGTTTATCCGCAACGACATGTCCGAGGCCGATCGCCGGGCGACCGTGACCTGGCTGGGCGATCTGTGGCAGAGCTGGCTCGATCAGGTCGCGATTCAGCGCGGCCTGCCGGTGGAAGTGCTCGTCGAGCTGACCGAGAACTTCGCCGCGGCCGTCGAGGCCGCCGACGGCAATCTCGCCGCCATGGCGCTCGAGCACGGCCTGGTCGATCGTCTGGTCAGCCGGCCGGAGCTGCGCGCGGAGCTTGCCCGCAGCGGCACCAGCGATCCCGATTCCGGATTCCGCCAGATCGACTTCGAAACCTATGCCAGCGCGTCCCGGCAGTGGCATCCGCGCGCCGACCGCGTGGGTATCATCATTGCCCGCGGCGCGATCACCGAAGGCGACCAGCCTCCCGGCACGATCGGTGCCGAGTCCACTTCCCGGCTGATCCGCGAGGCCGCGCGCGACGACCGCATCAAGGCGGTGGTGCTGCGGATCGATTCGGGTGGCGGCAGTGCCTTCGCCTCGGAAGTCATTCGCAGCGAGCTGATGGCGCTCAAGGATACGGGCAAGCCGGTGGTGGTCAGCATGAGCAACGTGGCTGCCTCCGGCGGCTACTGGATTGCCATGGGCGCCGACGAGATCTGGGCCTATCCGACCACGCTGACCGGATCGATCGGCATCTTCGGTTTCTTCCCGACTTTCCAGGACACTCTGGCAAAGATCGGCATTCACACCGATGGCGTGGGCACCACGCCCCTGTCGGGCGCGCTGCGTGTCGATCGGGCGCTGCAGGAACCCGCCCGCGACCTGCTTCAGAGTTTCATCGAGCACGGCTATCGCAGTTTCATCGCCCTGGTGGCCGAGCACCGTCACATGCCGGTCGATCAGGTCGACGAAGTCGCCCAGGGGCGGGTCTGGACCGGCGCGCAGGCTCAGCGGCGCGGGCTGGTCGACCAGCTCGGCACCCTCGATGAGGCGATCGCCTCGGCCGCGCGCAGCGCCGGCATCGCCGAGGACTACGAAATACAGTACGTCGAGCGCCGGCTCTCGCCGGTCGAGCAGTTTTTCGTCGACATGACGAGTGCTTCCATCCGCATGGCCGGCGCCGATTCGGTGGGCGGCCTGGCCGCCTGGCTGCCCGTTGACCTGGGTCGGCAGGTGATCGACGAGCTGCGCCTGGTCTTCACCCAGGCGAAGTCGGGGCGGCCTGGGGTGATGGCGCACTGCCTGTGCGAGGCGCCGCGTTGAGTTTTCCGCGCCGGGTTTTCAATCACCTGGCCGTTTGCGTAAGATGAGCGACTTGCGCCGGCCGCCGAGGGAACCTGGCGGCCGGCGCGTTTTATTCATCACCCGGGGATGAAAGCGAGCCATGCTGGCAACCGTTACCGATTTTCTCTGGTCCTATATCCTGGTCACGGTGCTGATCGCGATCGGGCTGGTCTTCACCGTCGCCTCGCGCTTTGTCCAGTTGCGCTATTTCCTCGAGATGTTTCGCGTGCTGGGTCAGGCCTTTCGGCATCATCCCGGCCACGTCTCCTCGTTTCAGGCCCTGACGCTCAGCGTTGCCGGCCGGGTCGGCGCGGGCAACGTGGCCGGCGTGGCCGTGGCCATCACGCTCGGCGGGCCCGGCGCGGTCTTCTGGATGTGGGTGGTGGGCCTGATCGGCATGGCCACGAGCTTTTTCGAGTGCACCCTGGGGCAGGCGTTCAAGACCACCGATGCCGGCACCTCCACCTATCGCGGTGGCCCGATGTACTACATGGAGCGCGGCCTGGGCAGCCGCCGGCTGGGCATGGTTTTTACCCTGCTTTTGCTGTTCACCTTTGGCCTGGCCTTCGTGGCGCTGCAGTCCTTTACCGCTTCGTCCTCGCTCAAGGAAGCCTTCGATATTCCGATGGCAGTCACCGGTATCGTCATGACCATCGTTGTCGGCCTGACCATCTTCGGCGGCGTGCAGCGGATTTCACAGGTGACCGAAGTTGTCGTGCCGATCATGGCGGTGGCCTACGTGATCGTCGCGCTGGTCGTCATCGCTCTCAACTACGCGGCGGTGCCCGGCGTGCTCGTGCTGATCGTCAACAGCGCCTTCGGTCTGGAAGAGGCCGTTGGCGGTGGTATCGGCGCGGCCATCATGATGGGTGTTCGGCGCGGCCTGTTTTCCAACGAAGCCGGCCTGGGCAGTGCGCCCAACGTGGCGGCGGTGGCCTTCGTGCCGCATCCGGTCAACCAGGGCATCGTCCAGAGCTTGAGCGTGTTCATCGACACCGCCATCATCTGCACGGCCACGGCGCTGATCATCCTGATTTCCGGCATCCACGAGACCAGTGCGGTCGAAGATGGCGTGGTGCTCACCCAGCTTGCGCTGCAGAATCATGTCGGGCCCTGGGGCGAGACCTTTGTCAGCGTGATCCTGACCTTGTTCGCCTTCAGCTCGATCCTCTACAACTTCTACCTGGGCGAGAACTCCTCGAGCTGGCTGACGCCCGGCAATCCGGTTTTCTTCATCGTCTTCCGGGTGCTCATGCTGGTGCTCATCCTGTGGGGTTCGATGCAGGATCTGACCACGGTCTTCAGCTTTGCCGACCTGACCATGGCCCTGCTGGCAGTGTTCAATCTGGTGGCGCTGGCGCTGCTGATGAAGGTTGCCTTCCGGCTGATGAACGACTACGACCAGCAGTGGCGGGCCGGCAAGGTGCCGGTTTTCGATCCTGACCAGTTCCCGGATCTCGATCTCGACCGCGAAGCCTGGAGGAACGCCGCCGATTCGATCGATCGCGCCAGGAGGTAGGGCGCAACCTGCTCGGGGCCGGTTTCTGGAACCACAGATTGCGCGGATTGACGCAGGTTAAAACCAGAACCTTGTAACCACGCAAAGCACGGAATGACACGGAGGAAGAAAGTCTTTCGAAAGATCTCCAAGGTTCATTTTCCGTGTATTTCCGTGCCTTCCGTGGCTCTCATGTCTTGCAGAGCAGCGCCGCGTCTGGTCGCCTGTTCGTCAGGCCGCGGCGCGGTGGCGTTTGAGGTAGACCAGTAGCTGCGAGATGGCCGCCGGCGTCATGCCGGGGATGCGGCTGGCCTGGTCGATGGTGGCCGGCCGGATCCTTTCGAGCTTTTCGAGCAGCTCTGACGACAGGCCCTTGACCGTCTCGAAATCGAAGTCGTCTGGAATGGTCTGCCCGGCGGCGCGGCGCTGGCGTTTGATCTCCGCGCGCTGGCGATCGAGGTAGCCGGCGTAGCGGATCTGGATGGCGACCTGCTCGGCGATGTCCTCGCGCTCGACCCCCGGGCCAAGTCCTTCGACCCGCATCAGCGGCGCATACTCCACCTCCGGGCGCCGCAGCAGCTCCTCGGCGGTGACGTCCTTGCGAATGTCGATGTCCAGGGCTTCGGCCGTGCGCCGGCCCAGCGCCGAACGCGCGGGAATCCGCAGCGCGCTCAGGCGCGCGCGCTCGGCCTCGATGGCTTCGCGGCGGGCGCAGAAATGGCGCCAGCGCGCATCGTCGACCAGGCCGAGCCCGCGCCCGGTTTCGGTCAGTCGCAGGTCGGCGTTGTCTTCGCGCAGGTGCAGACGGAACTCGGCGCGACTGGTGAACATGCGGTAGGGCTCGGGCGCACCCTGGGTGATCAGGTCGTCGATCAGCACGCCGATGTAGGCCTGATCGCGCCCCGGCGTCCAGGGTGATTCGCCGCGCACCTGGCGCGCGGCGTTCAGCCCGGCGACCAGGCCCTGGGCCGCGGCCTCTTCGTAGCCGGTGGTGCCGTTGATCTGGCCGGCAAAGTACAGGCCGCGCAGGTGGCGCGTCTCCAGGCTGGCCTCGAGCTCGCGCGGGTCGAAGAAGTCGTACTCGATGGCATAGCCCGGGCGGGTGATGTGCGCAGCTTCCAGGCCTTCGATCGAGCGCACCAGCTCGATCTGCACGTCGAAGGGCAGGCTGGTGGAAATGCCGTTGGGGTACCACTCGTTCAGGCCCAGGCCCTCGGGTTCGAGGAAGACCTGGTGCGAGTCCCGGTCGGCAAAGCGCACCACCTTGTCTTCGATCGACGGGCAGTAGCGCGGGCCGGTGCCCTCGATGTGGCCGGCATACATCGGCGAGCGATCCAGGTTGGCGCGGATCAGGTCGTGGGTGGCCTCGGAGGTTCGCGTGACGTAGCACGAGACCTGCTCGGGATGATAGTCGCGATGACCGAGAAAAGAAAACACCGGGCGGTTTGCATCGCCCTTCTGTTCTTCGAGCCGGTTGAAGTCAAGGCTGCGCCCGTCCAGGCGCGGCGGCGTGCCGGTCTTGAGCCGGCCGACGCTGAAGGGCAGCTCGCGCAGGCGCGCGGCCAGGGCATTGGCCGGCGCATCGCCGGCGCGGCCGCCGGCCAGATGGGTCTCGCCGATGTGGATGCGCCCGCCGAGGAAAGTGCCGGTGGTCAGCACCACGGCCGGCGCGTGGAATTCCAGGCCCATGGCGGTGCGAACGCCGGTGACGCGATCGCCGACGGCGACCAGGTCGTCGACCGGCTGCTGGAACAGGGTCAGATTGTCCTGCGCCTCCACGGTCCTGCGGATGGCGTTGCGATAGAGCGTGCGGTCGGCCTGGCAGCGCGTGGCCCGTACCGCCGGCCCTTTGCGCGCGTTGAGACGGCGCCACTGGATACCGGCCGCATCGGCGGCCTGGCCCATGATGCCGCCCAGGGCGTCGATTTCGCGCACGAGATGGCCCTTGCCGATGCCGCCGATGGCGGGGTTGCAGCTCATCTGGCCAATGGTCTCGATCGAGTGAGTGACAAGCAGGGTGCGCGCGCCCGTGCGGGCCGCGGCCAGGGCGGCCTCGGTGCCGGCATGGCCGCCGCCGATGACGATCACGTCGAAGGTGTCGGGATAGCGCATGATGGTTTTGCCAAGTGCGTGAAAACGCGTCTATTTTACCGCCCCGGGCGGGGCGTGGAAAAGTCAGCGCCGTTTGCGCCGCTGTGGTGATGGTCCAGACCGCTGTGGCGGCCGGGTGCGCGCTGGTGCCCTGGCGGGTTCGCGCTCGGGCGCGCGTCGGGACCGGCTGCGCGGCGGCGCAGGTTCGACCGGGCGCTGCCGAACGGGTGCTGTCGGCCGGGTCTGGCGCGACGGCGGCCGAAGCTCGCGGGCCGGCGGTGGGGCAATCGGCGCGCGCTGTCGATGGCGTTGGCTGCGCTGCGGCGTGCGGGTGCTTTGGTCGGTGGTGCGCAGCCGCTCGATTCTTTCCTGCCGCTGGCCGGTGCTGCTGCGGTCGATGGCGCGCGTACCGGGGCCGGGGCGCGGCGGCCGCCGCAGTTGGTCGCGGCGCCAGGCCGCGCTGCGGCCGGTGGCCGGCAGCCAGGGCGAGGCGCCCGGCACCGGGCCGCGCGCCGGGCGCTGGTCGCGAACGGCCAGCGAGCGTCGGGTCTCGAGTTCGTGCAGGCGGGCGCCGAGTTCGCGAACCCGTTGCGGGTGGCTGTGGCGAACATGATCGCGGTAGCCGAAGCTCAGGTAAATGCCCGAGCGCCACGGATGGTAGCCGGCGTAGCGATTGGTGTAGCGCTGCCAGGGGTAGTAGAAGCGGCCGTAGCCGGCGAAGTGCGGGCCCGGCCGGTAACCGTAGTACCAGCCCGGATAAGGGTAGTACCAGGGATCCCAGCGATGCACCAGCACCGAATAGGGATGGTAGTAACGGCTGTAGTAAAAGTAGTCGAGCGACCAGTAGGGATAGAGCAGCGGATCAACCCGGGCGACCGGCGGGCTGCGATACTCGGGAACTTCGTAGTAGACCCCGCGGTCGCTGGCCGGGTAGTAGCTTGCACAGGCGCCCAGCAGCAGAGCGGCGGCGATGACGACGATCGATTGTGCGGCGCGTGGGCGGAATTTCATGGCTTCGATTGTGGCCCGGCGGCATGAATCGAGGCTGAATCGGCGGCGATCATCTCCTCGACCCGGGTCAGGCCAGCGCGCCGCTGAGCCCGGCCGTCGACCGGACTGGGTGGTGCCTGGCGCGCGTCGGCGCCGATCATCTGGATCAGTTCAACCTCATGCCCCCCGCCTTCGAGCACGACGATCTCGAGATCGCGGCCGCTGCCGTCGTGCCAGCGGATCCGCCGGGTTTCCTGAGTGAAGGGCAGGTTGCGCTCCATCAGGAAATGCACCAGTGCGTCAGGATCGTCGGCAAAGACGTGCAGGCTGACTCTGGAGTGTTCATCGGCCGTGCCCTCGAGCACCGGTCCGACCAGGCGCGGTCGGAAAGGCTTGAAGAAGCGCATGGCCGAGGCGGCCGTTTCGCGCAGCTCGAGGAGCGTGCGCGAGTGCTCGGTGCCGCCGTAGAGGCTCTGCCATTCACGCAGGGCCTGTTCCACCTCGCTGTTCGACGGCAGGCTGGTGCGCGAGCAGGCACCGATCCGGCCGGCGGCCTTCTCCTTGGCGGTGAGGTAGCTTTTCTGACCTTCCGTGGCCATGATGCGGGCCGCTTCGGCGGCAATTTCCTGGCGGATCCGGCTGTTTCGAACGGTTTGTCTGTCGCTCATGTGATCAGGCCCCTCCAGTCAGAAGATCGAATAAGGATCCGCCTGCTCGCCGCCCTCATCGCGGCTTTCGAGCGGCGGAAGATTGTCGCTGTGAAACCACTCCTGGATGGCGCCGGGCGTGCCCGGACGGGCACGCAGGCCCGTCGCCGGATCGATCAGCGCGCGCGAGATACCTACGGGAACGGGCTGCTCGACCTCGGGGCGCCCGTCGAGGGCGGTTCGCATGAAGTCGACCCACAGCGGCAGCGCCGTGCGAGCGCCCTGTTCCTGCCGACCCAGCGAGTCGTTGTCGTCCATGCCGACCCACACCACAGTGACGATCCCGCCGCCGTAGCCTGCGAACCAGGCGTCGCGCTGATCGTTGGTGGTACCGGTCTTGCCGGCCAGGTCGTTGCGCTCGAGCGCCAGGGCCCGGCGCCCGGTGCCGTGGCGGATAACGTCGCTCATCATCGAATCGATCAGCCAGGTGGTCGGCCGGCTCAAGACCCGCTCGGGGCGGCGCGGGCGCGGCGGACCGACAAGCTGGTGCTCAGCGATGGCGGGCTGGCTGCCTTCGGTGTCGCTGGCGGCCAGTTCCGGGCGGCGCAGTGTCGGAGCCGCAGGCGTCTGTTCGACGGGTTCGGCGATGGCCGGCGGATTGGGCGGCGGAATCTCGGGGCAGTCGCGACAGGGCAGGGCCAGCTGGGCCTCGAAAATGGTCTGGCCGTCGGTGTCGCGAATGCTGTAGAGATAGTGCGGCTCGATGTGGTAGCCGCCGCTGGCAAAGGTGGCGAATGCGGCGGTCAGGCTCAGCGGCGTGATCGACGCCGAGCCCAGCGCCATGGACGGGCCGCTGGGCAGCTCGCTGCGCTCGAAACCGAAGCGGGTCACGTAGTCGCGCCCGTAGTCGATGCCCATGTCCATGAGCAAACGCACGCTGACCAGGTTGCGCGAGTTGACCATGGCTTCGCGCAGCCGTGTGGGGCCGAAAAAGCGATGGCTGAAGTTGGTCGGCTTCCAGGCGCGTTCCATCGACGGGTCATTGACGACCACCGGAGCATCGTTGACCCGCGAGGCCGGCGTGTAGCCGTGGTCCAGGGCGGCCGCGTAGATGAACGGCTTGAAGGCCGAGCCGGGCTGGCGTCGGCTCTGCGTGGCCCGATTGAACTGGCTGTGCGAGAAATCCAGGCCGCCGACCAGGGCGAGGATTTCGCCGGTCTCGGCCTTCATGCTCACCAGGGCGGCCTCGGCCTCGGGAATCTGCGCGAGCTGCCAGGCGCCATCGACCTGTCGCAGCCGCACGATATCGCCGGCTTCGAGCACATCGCCGGGCGACTCCGGCGCAGCACCCACGGCGCTGCGGTCGAGAAACGGTCGCGCCCAGGCCATCGCCTCCAGCGCCAGCTCGACCTCGCTTCCGTCGGTCAGTCGCAGCCGGACCAGTTGCTTTTTCACCGATTGCTCTTCCGGCGATCGCTCATCGGAGGAGCTTTCTTCGGTCGGCTGCTCTTCGACCGACATCACGATAGCCGGCAGCAGGCCGGCAATCGGCCGCATGGCCTCGAGCCGCTGGCTCACAGCCTGCGGATCGTCGAGCATTTCGGCCGGGACGCGATCCTCGGGGCCGCGCCAGCCGTGGCGGCGGTCGTAGTCGAGCAGGCCTTCCTGAACGACCCGGTTGGCGGCCTCCTGCAGTTTGGAGCGGACGGTGCTGTAGGCCACCAGCCCGTTGTTGTAGGCCGCCTCCGAGCCAACCCGCTCGACCACGTCCTGGCGCACCATTTCGGCCACCCACGGCGAAACCAGTTCGACCACCGGGCCGTGATAGCTGGCCGTGTTGGGTTGGGCGACGGCTTCGTTGTAGTCCGCTTCGCTGATATGGCCAAGCTCGAGCATGCGGCCAAGAATCCAGTCGCGCCGGCCCATGGCGGCCGCCGGACCGGAAATCGGATTATCCCGCGAGGGCGCCTTGGGCAGGCCTGCGATCATGGCCATCTCGGCCAGGGTGAGTTCGTCGAGCGTCTTGCCGTAGTAGACCTGAGCGGCCGCCGCAACGCCATAGGCGCGGTGGCCCAGGAACTCCTTGTTGAGATACAGCTCGAGGATTTCGTCCTTGCCCAGCTCGCGTTCGATCTTGAAAGCCAGTAGCATTTCGCGCAGTTTGCGAGTAACCGAGTAGTCGGTCGACAGGAAGAACCGCCGGGCAACCTGCTGGGTGATCGTGCTGCCGCCGGGAACGCGGCCTTGCCCCATGCTCAGGGTATAGAGCCACACGGCCCGAAGCGTGCCGCGCCAGTCGACCCCGGGGTGGGAGTAGAAGCGGTCGTCCTCGGCCGACAGGAAGGCCAGCTTGAGGCGCCGGGGCATATCGTCGAGTTCGACAGGTCTTCGCCGCTGCTCGCCGATCTCGGCCATGAGCTTCTCATCGACCGAGTAAATGCGCAAAGGCACCTGCAGTTGCACGTCCTTGAGCGACTCGACCGCCGGCAGCGAGGGCACGATGGTGAGCCAGATGACGAGCACGCCAATTGCTGCGAGAATGAACAGCAGGAAAAACAGGCGGATAGAAAAAACTATTAAAGGCTTTATTCGAACCATCAGTTATGGTAAATGTAGGCACAGACAAGTCGGAATGACGCACGTCTTGGACGAGGATTCGGGGTAAAAGTGCCCACGAACAGGGATCCGGACGACCTTTGAGCAGAGGGTAGCACAGACTTATACTTGTCCAGACCGGCGTTGCGAGGGGAAATGTCGGGCTGGCTCAAGAGGGCAAAACCAGTCACTCGGCCATGCCGATCAGAGGGCAAAAGATAACAACATGAGCGACTTTCTCAGAAAGCTGTTGGGCGCGGCGCCGCCTCCGCTGCTGGGCGTCGATATAGGCACCAGCAGTATCAAGGTGCTGCAGCTCGGCAGCAGCGGTTCGGGCTACCGCGTCGAGGCGTTTGCAGTGGAGCAGGTGCCGGAGGGCGCGATCAGCGAGGGCAACATAACCGATACCGATCGTGTCGCCGAAGCCGTCAAGCGGGCGGTCAAGCGGTCGGGCAGCAAGGCCCGCGACTGCGCCATGGCGGTCAGCGGCTCGGCGGTGATCACCAAGATCATCAACCTGCCGTCGGATCTGTCCGAAGATGACGTCGAGGCACAGATCGAGGTCGAGGCGGGGCAGTACATTCCCTACCCGCGCGAGGAGGTCAGCCTGGACTTCGAGATTCTCGGACCTGCGCCGCGCAACGCCGAGCTGATCGAGATACTGCTGGCCGCCTCCAAGACCGAGCACGTCGACCTGCGCCGTGAAGTGGCCGAACTGGCCGGCCTGGGTTTGCGCGTGGTCGATGTCGAGTCCTACGCCATCGCCAACGCCTTCGACCTGGTGCGCAGGCATGCCGGCATCGACGAAGACGAAACGATCGGCGTGCTCAATATGGGTGCGACCGCCTCGACGCTGATTGCACTCACCGGCGATCGCACCATCTACAGCCGGGAGCACGCCTTCGGCGGCCAGCAACTGGTTGATGACTGCATGCGCCGCTACGGGATGGATGCCGACCAGGCCGCTTTTCTGCAGCGTGGTGAAACGCCGCCGGCCGGCTTTGAGGACGAAATCCTCGAGCCCTTTCGCCAGAACGTCATTCAGCAGATCAGCCGGGCGCTCCAGTTCTACTCGTCGTCGAGCGACTACTCCGGCATCAACACCCTGTTTCTCACCGGCGGCGCCGCTTCGACGCCGGGCCTGGCCGAGGCAGTGGGCGACGAAGTCGGAATTTCGTGCGAACTCGCCGATCCGATCGAAGGCATGCGCCTGGCGCCATCCATCGACGCCGCCCGCCTGGAGCGGGTGCGGCCGGCACTGACCACAGCCTGCGGGCTGGCCTTGCGGGGGTTTGACTGATGGCCAGAATCAATCTGTTGCCCTGGCGCGAAAACCTGCGTCAGGAACGTCAGCGAAACTTCATGATTGCGCTCGCCGCGACTGCTGCGCTGGCGATTCTGCTCGTGTTTCTGGGCTCGCATCTGGTCGAGCGCCAGATCGACGGCCAGCAAGCGCGCAACCGGTATCTTGAAAACGAGATTCGCAAGCTCGATCGGGATATTGCCAGCATCGAGAAGCTCGAGGCCACGCGCGACAACCTGCTTGCTCGCAAGAACGTGATCGAGCGACTCCAGGAGAATCGGTCAATGATGGTTCACCTGTTCAATTCGCTGGCCCAGACCGTTCCCGAGGGAATCCGGCTGACCTCGGTCAAGCAGGCCGGCGAGCAATTGACCATCGAAGGAACGACCCAGTCCGAGACGCGCGTGTCCGATTACATGCGCAACATCGAGTCGGCTGAATGGCTGCACGAGCCCGAGCTGCGCATCATCGAAGCCATCGAGGACACTCAGGAAGGTGGCGCCGAGCCCTTCCGCTTCATTTTGCGCGCGCGCGTCGCCTCGCCCAACACGGTCGAGCAGGAAGCGGCTGCCGCAGCGATGGACGAGGAGGCCTGACCCATGGATCTTTCCGAACTCAGAGATCTTGACTTCAACAACATCGGTTCGGCTTCAACCGGCGTCAAGGTGATTCTGCTTGGCTTCCTCGCGCTGATCATTCTGGTAGGTGGTTACTTCTACATCATCCAGGACAAGCGCGAGACGCTGGCCCAGCGCGAGAAGGTCGAGCGCGAACTCAAGCAGGAATTCGAAACCAAGCAGCAGAAGGCGGCCAACCTGCCCGCCTATCAGCAGCAGCTCGAAGAAATGGAAGAGATGCTCGAGGTCATGCTTCGGCAGTTGCCTTCCAGGACCGAGATGCCTGCACTGCTGATCGATATTTCGCAAACCGCCCTGGGCGCCGGAATCGAGAACGAACTGTTCGAGCCCCAGGCCGAAGTCAAGCGCGATTTCTACGCCGAACAGCCGATCAACGTTCGCATGGTGGGCACCTATCACCAGTTCGGCAACTTCGTCAGCTCGGTCGCTTCACTCTCGCGGGTGGTCATCCTGACCATGCGCGACATTTCACTGGAGCCGATCGAAGGATCGCAGGGGCGTCTGCGGCTTGAAGGCGTCGTGACCACCTACCGCTACCTGGACGAATCCGAGGGCGGCGCCGTATCGACGGGAGGAGCACAATGAGCCTGATGATGCGAAGCCTTTCGGTGCTGGCGCTCGCCTTGCTGCTGGTTGGTTGCCAGAAGGGCACCGCTGACCTGCAGGAATGGACAAGACAAGTTCGCGACCGTGAGCCGGAGCCGATTGAGGCAATACCGCCCATTCGAACCGCCGAAGTCGTCTCCTATGAAGCCATGGAACTGCGTGATCCGTTCCAGGTGGCCGGCCGGACGACCCAGGAGGAAGAAGAGCAAGTCGCCGAGGAAGAAGGCGGCGGGCTCCGTCCGGATCCCGATCGTCGCAAGGAGTATCTGGAGGGTTTCCCGCTCGATACGCTCGAGATGGTCGGTACCCTCACGATCGACGGGGTGGAGTACGCGCTCATCCAGGACAACGAACGCGTCGTCCATCGGGTGCGCGAGGGCAACTACATGGGACAGAACCATGGCCTGGTGCTGGACGTGCAGTCTGGTTATGTCGAAGTGCGTGAACTAGTACAGGATGGTCGCGGCGGCTGGATCGAACGCCGGGTACGCGTGGCCATGGCTGAAGACTAAATGTATACCGGTAAGGAATTGAACATCATGAGCAAGTCTTCATGGGCGACGAACGGGAGATGGACAATGAACAGCATTAGCAAGGCGCTGACGCTTCTGGTCGGGCTGTTCTGGATGGTTTCCATGGCCCAGGCCACGGAGTTGACCGATATCCAGGTCGAAAGCGGGCCCGGGGAGGTACGTTTCCTTCTTGACCTCGACGGGGAACCAGGCAATCCATCAGTTTTCACGACCGAGCAGCCGCCGCGTATCGTGCTGGAGCTCCCGGACACGAACACGCGCGTGGATGCATCCAGAGTGCCGGTGGGCGCCGGGCCGGCGCAAAGCTACACGGCCCTGAGCGCTGGCGGCCGCACGCGCCTGGTCGTTGACATGTCGCGCAGCGCTCCTTACGAGGTGCAGGTCTCCGGCAATCAGGTCGCCCTGGTGATCGAAACCGGCGGTACCGGAACCACGGCAACCGCCATGGCCAGCGCCCAGGCCCGGGGCAGCAGCGACGAGCAGCAGTTTGAAGTTACCGGTATCGATTTTCGTCGTGGGCCGGACGGGCAAAGCCGGGTGCTGGTTGACCTGAACCGTTCCGGCGTCAACCTTTCGGTAAACGAGCGCACCGGCGGACTGCGCATCAATCTGTTCAACGCGCACCTGCCCGACGATCTGTACCAGCGGCTGGACGTGACCGATTTCGCCACGCCTGTTCAGATGATCACGCCCGAGCAGCGCGGCGAGAACACGGTGCTCAACCTTGAAGTTGCCGGCGCCTATGAACACCTTGCCTACCAGTCGGACGGTCGTGTGGTGGTCGAAGTGGGCCGTCCGGAGCAGGAAGCACCCCAGGATCGCGAACTGACCTTCTTTGAAGACCGTGAATACGACGGCGAGCGCATCACACTCAACTTCCAGGACATTCCGGTTCGTTCCGTTCTGGCCCTGATCGCCGACGTTTCCGATCGCAATATCGTCGTCTCGGACTCGGTCAGCGGCAATCTGACCCTGCGCCTGACCAACGTGCCCTGGGATCAGGCGCTTGATATCGTCCTCGAGACCAAGAACCTCGACATGCGCGAGTCGGGCAACGTGACCTGGATTGCGCCGACGCAGGAGATAGCCGCGCGCGAGCAGGCCATTCTCCAGGCCCGGGCCGACCGCCAGACGCTCGAGCCTTTGCGCACCGCCATCATTCCGCTCAGCTACGCCGATGCCAACGAGATGTCGGCGTTGATTCAGGCCGCTTCCGAAGGTGGTGGCGGCAGCCAGACAGAAGGTGGCAGCGGCAAGGGTCTGCTCTCGGCCCGCGGGTCGGTGACCATCGACCAGCGCACCAACACGCTTCTGGTCAACGACACCGCCCATCACATCGATGCGGTGCGGGAGCTGGTCGCCGAGCTCGATCGCCCGGTTCGCCAGGTGCTCATCGAATCGCGCATCGTGATTGCCCGCAGCGACTTCAATCACCAGCTCGGCGTGCGCTTCGGTGTCACCGGCGCCCGCCAGGACTCCCGGGGCAACCTCTACACCCTGGCTTCGACCAGCGAGGGAACCGATCAGATGATCCAGGACGGCCTCGCCAATCGCCGTTCGGGCAGCGGTTCGAGCACGCCTGTTTCTCCGCCCGCACTTGGTGACCGCCTCAACGTCAACCTGCCGGTCGCCAACCCGGCCGGCAGCCTCGGCTTCAGCGTGCTGGCCGCCGACGTTCTGCTCGATCTCGAGCTCAGTGCGCTCGAGAGCGAGGGCAACGGCGAGATCATCTCCACGCCGCGCGTGATCACGGCCAACCAGGCTGAAGCCTACGTACTGCAGGGGGTCGAGATTCCCTACGAGTCGACCCAGGGCGGTGCGGTGGCCGGCGCCATCAACGTCGAGTTCAAGGAAGCCGTCCTCGAGCTTCGCGCCACGCCGCTGATCACCCCGGACAATCGCGTTCAACTTCAGCTTCAGGTCAAGCAGGATACCGTCGGCGAGCTCTACCCCAACGGCCGCGGCGGCTTCATTCCTTCGATCGACACCCGCGAGCTTTCCACGCGTATTCTGGTGGACAATGGCCAGACGGTCGTCCTCGGCGGGATCTTCCAGGAAGAGCGGAACTATCAGGAGCAGAAGGTGCCCGTGCTCGGCGACGTTCCGCTCATTGGCGGGCTTTTCCGCCAGCGCGGCACAGAAGATCTCAAGCGCGAACTGCTGATCTTCGTCACACCATCGATCCTGGATGAGCGAGTGGTGGCCGAATGATCGGACGAGGGAGCGAAGCAGTCATGGACAACACATCAAAACACTCGGGATTTCGATTCATGAATATAATCAGATACGGCATCATTCTGACCGCCACCGCCCTGCTGGCTGCCTGCGGCGGCAGCTCCTCGGGCAGCTTCGATAGCGGTGGCTCGGCGAGCATGAGCATCACGGTCGAATCCGGCGAGGTGCCGACCAACAGTTCGATCCAGGTCACCGTACGTTTCCGTGCCGCCGACGGCTCCGCGGTTGCTGACGGTACCTCGGTTACCCTGAACTCCAGCAATACCAACCGCGGTGTTGTTCAGGCCGACGGCGCAAGCGAAGCGGCCGGCGCCTCGGCCACGACCACGACCTCCGGTGGACAGGCCAACTTCATCTTCACCGCCCGCTCCAATACGGGCTCCGTGACGCTGACCGCCTCGGGCGCCAACCCCAGCGGCTCGGGCACGATTTCGGCCTCGCGCAGTATCGACGTCATCGAAGACCCCGACGCCCAGGCCCGCCTGGCAATCACTGGTGAAGCCACCATGCCGGCCAACACGGAAGGGGTCGGGATCTTCCGCGGCTCGCCGTTCATCAACGAATTGACGATTCGCTACCGCAATCCCGACGGCAGCGCCGGCAACGTTGCCGACGGCAAAGTTTCGGTGGCCATCGCACCGGTCAGCCTCGGCGCGTACTCCACTCTCGACGATCCCGAAACCGATGACGTCAACGAGTTCTTCGTGCTCATGGGCAGCGGCCCGGTCAACATGACCGCGGGCGTGGCGACCATCTTCGTGCACAGTGACTCTCAGCCGGGTACGCTGACCGTCAGCGTATCGGCGCAGGATGCAGACACCGGCGACAGCTTCTCCCAGGATTTTGAAATCGAGGTCATCGAAGGCGCAGCCGACTTCCTGCCTGCCAGCCTGGATTTCTCGATTCCGACCGAACCGCTCTACGTTCACGGCTCCGGCGGGGCGACGAGCAAGAGTCTGTCGCTGATGGTCAGCGATTCCGGCGGCAATCCGGTGCCCAATCCCGAAGGCGGCGGCGCCGAGTACAACAACGTTATCCTGTCGCTTGAAGCGCCTGCAGACAGCGGTGCCCGCCTGACCGGTACAGGCGCCAACGGTTCGGTCAACGGTACCGAAATCAGCGTTCAGACGGTCAACGGCATCGCCAACTTCTCGCTCAATTCCGGCAGCAAGACCGGACTGCACCGGATAACGGCCACGGCCGATCGTGCCGACAACAACGTCGACAACGACCTGCTCGATCCAATCTCTGCCGAGGCCAGCGTCAACGTAGGCGACGGCAAGCTGTTCAGCCTGGAACTGGTTACTCCGTCGGTCAGCGCGATCGTAGCGAACAATGTCGTCGGCACCATCGTAACCGACCTGGAGCCGAACATCGATCCAGACACCGGCGTGATCATTCCGCCAGCCTCCGACGGCACCTACTCGCTGACCGTCACCGCGCAGGGTTCCGACCAGGCGGGTAACCCGGTCCTTGCGGGCACACCGATCGATTTCGGCAAGATCGATGCCCCGCTGACCCAGACCCTGCCGCGCAGCTTTGTGTTCTCCGGCGGCGACGGCAACCCCGAGGAAGGCGGCAATCTGTTCAGCGCTCTCAATCCGGCGGAAGGCTTTCTGCCCAGCCCGCCAGATGTCGACGAGGCGGTCGAGCCGGGTGACACCCTGGCGCTGTTCGGCAAGGAAATTCCGGGCAACCGTGAACACGAGGCCGCCCGCACCGTTGTCGGTGTGGTTGATGAGAACACCATCACGGTGAGCGGCAACTTCAACCCCAACAACGGCACGGGTGTCATCGTCGATGATGGTTTCGTCATTCCCTGGGTGATCGGTCGTTCGCAGTTCGGCGTCATTGATGCACAGGCCAATCTCACCACGCAGGGCCGCGGGTCAGTCGAGCTGACGTATCCGATCAGCGCCATAGGCCGGCCGCTGGTACTCTGGGGCCAGGGCAGCCGCGCCGAAGAATCAATCACCAAGACCGTCGCCGATGTCGAAGCGATGAGCTTCCCCGGCATCGCGCCGGGCCGACTCTCGGCGAACCCGTCGTCCATCCAGGGCAACTCGACCACAACCGTCGAGGTGTGCTACCGCGATGCCCTGGGCGCCCCGATCAATGATGTCTATATCCGCGGTGATATCGTCGAAGGAACCGCCACCGGCAGCCTTGACGGTGACCCGCTGCCGGCCACCACCGACCAGCCGACCGGCTCGGCCGGCGCCGGCTGCACCCTCACCCAGGTGACCACCACCGGCATGGTGCCCGACGGCGACGAAGCGACCCTGCGCTTCAGTGCCGGCAGCGCCACGGCAGACGTGAAAATCGTTCCGCCCGGCGCGGCCATGCTGCTGGTCGATCCCTCGCGTTACCAGGACAGCAGTCCGAACGTCGTCAACCTGCGCGTCAAGCTCACGCTGCTCAACGCCCAGGGTGAGCCGATTCCCGGCGTCGACATCACCGGCGAGTGCGACGGTGGCGATGGCTCACTCGAGATCTCCGGAGCGCCGGGCGTCACCGATCAGGACGGCGAAACCACTGCCTTCGTGGCGATGGGCATGACCGAATGCGCCGACCCGGACGACGACAGCTTCCCGCGCGTGGGAACCTGTACCTTCACGACGCCGAGTGGCTCGCCCGTTGGCTCGCTGGTCGTCATCGGCATCAACGGCACCAACGAAAACGTCTCGCCGCCTTGCCCGTGACCGCAAGGTCTGAAAGACGACCGCAATGAACAGCAAGGGCCCGGCACTGCCGGGCCTTTGCTCATCTGGACGCAGTACAATGAAAGCATGCTTTACGACTTCCAGCCCGGCTCGACGCCGCTGCTTGTCAACGTGCCCCATGCCGGCACCGAACTGCCTGCGGATATCGCCACGCGCCTGAGCGACGGCAACCGTGACCTGCCCGACACCGACTGGCATGTGCATCGTCTGGCCGAAGCCGCGGCCGCAGCGGACGTCTCGGTGTTGTGCGCCCGCTATTCCCGCTACGTGATCGACCTCAACCGCGGCAGCGACGACAAACCGCTGTATGCCGGCGCCACCACCGGACTGGTGCCGACGGTGAATTTCGACGGTTCACCGGTCTATGGTGAAGACCCGCCTGACGAAGAAGAAGTCGACGCGCGCATCGAGCGCTACTGGCGGCCCTACCACGACAAGCTCTCCGCCGAGCTCGAAGCCCTGCGCCGCCGCCACGGCTTTGCGGTGCTGCTCGACTTGCACTCGATTCGGAGCGCCATTCCCCGGCTGTTCGAGGGCCGGCTGCCCGACCTCAACCTGGGCACCTTTGAAGGCCGGAGTTGCGACCCCGGGCTGCAACAGCGGACGGCCGACTTGCTGGCCGGCGCAAGCGGGTTCTCCAGCGTGGTCAACGGCCGCTTCAAGGGCGGGTTCATTACCCGCCACTATGGCCGTCCCGAGGCAGGCGTACACGCGTTGCAGCTCGAGATTGCCCAGGCCTGCTACATGGACGAGTCACGACCCCGAGACTGGGACCCGACCGCCGCCGCCCCGCTGATCACGCTGCTGAAACAGCTTATCCACACGCTCTCGCAATGGCACCCGGCATGACGCAAAGGCTGCACTGTTCACAGGTTCTCCTGGCCACGGGCTGGCGTGAGGACGTTACCCTGGAAATCGACGCCAATGGCGTCATCACCTCGGTCATCTACGGCTGCGCCGAAGGTGCCGAGCGCCTGTCCGGGCCGGTGCTGCCGGGCATGGTCAACGTCCACTCGCATATTCACCAGCGACTGATTGCCGGCCTGACCGGCCGCAGCGCCGGGGCGGAAGACAGCTTCTGGAGCTGGCGCGAGCGCATGTACAAGGCCGTGGGCCTGCTCACAGGCGAAGATTTTCGCGCCCTGGCGGCCTGGGGTTTCATCGAGCTGCTCGAAGGCGGCTACACCACCACCGGCGAGTTTCACTATCCGCATGGTCTGGACGGGCAGCAGCCCGCGCAGACCGCCGGGCAGGTGCTCGACGCGGCTCAGCAGGCCGGCTGCGCTCTGACCCTTCTGCCGGTCTGGTATCGCTACGGCGGCTTTGGCCGCCAGCCGCTCGGCGAGCGCCAGCGGGCCTTCGGCATGGAGCTCGAGCAGATCGTCGAGCTGGTGACCTGTCTCCAGTACGAGGCCGGCGGCCTGCAGCGCATCGGCGTGGCGCCGCATTCCCTGCGCGCCGTCGACGCCCGCGATCTGCCGCAGCTTCTGAAAGGCATCGGCGAGGGGCCGGTTCACCTGCACATCTCCGAACAGCCCGCGGAAGTGGCGAGCTGCCTCGAGCACCACGACCAACGCCCGATCGACTGGCTTCTTGAGCACGTCGACGTGGACAGCCGCTGGTGCCTGATTCACGCCACCCACGCCAGCGAAGACGAAATGCAGGCCCTGGCTGAACGCTCGGCGCTGGTAGGCATCTGCCCCACCACCGAGGCCGATCTCGGCGATGGCCTGTTCCCGGTGCGCGAGTATCTCGATCATGGCGGCCGCGTTGCCGTCGGCTCCGACAGCAACCTGGTAATGTCGGCCGCCGAGGAGCTGCGCCTGCTCGAGTGGGGGCAGCGGCTGCGCCTGCACCAGCGAAACGTGCTTTGCGACGCCGACGAGCATGTCGGCACCGGGCTGTGGCGGCAGGCGGCCGCCAGCGGTGCCGCCGCGCTCGATCAGCCGGCCGGGATTCTCGAGCCGGGCCGGCGCGCCGATCTGGTGGTGCTGAACGACGCCCATCCGCTGCTCGCCGGTCTGCCGGCGCCCGAGATGCTCGACAGCTTCCTCTTCGCGCACGCCGCCGGCATGATCGATCAGGTCCGGGTCGGCGGCCAGAAGCTTGTGTCCGCAGGCCGCCATCCGGGCAGGGCGGCGCTGGAGGCGCGCGTGGCCGATCTTCGTCGGCAGCTCGTCGAGGCCACGGCATCTGCATGAGCTCGGGCCCGCCCCATTCTCCGGCGGCCGAGCGCAACCGCCGGCCCATTGGCGAGGTTCTGCAGCGCTGGCTCGAACCCGACGCGCGCGTGCTCGAGATCGGCGCCGGCACCGGCCAGCACGCCGCCTGGTTCCACTCCCTGCTGCCCGGAGTGACCTGGCAGGCCAGCGATCTGTCCCAAAACCTGCCCGCGATCCGCGCCCGCCTGAGCGCCGAGGCGCCCGATCTGCCGGCGCCGCTGGCGCTGGACGTGATGGCGACCCGGGACTGGCCCGATGGTCCGTGGGATGCCGTGTACACGGCCAACACCGTGCACATCATGCCCTGGGAGTGCACGCCGGTACTGCTCCAGCGCGCAGCCGAGCGAGTGCGCCCCGGCGGCCTGCTGGTGATCTACGGCCCCTTCCGCGACGGCGAGCGCTTCGATACCGACAGCAACCGACGCTTCCATCAGCAGCTGGGCTCGACCGACCCGGCCATGGGCCTTCGCGACATCGGGCAGGTTCGCCGCGAAGCGGAATCCTGTGGCTGGACGTCCGAGGCTGAAATTGCCATGCCGGCCAATAATCGAATCGTGATCTTCAGGAGACAACAATGAGCGTCAACTATGATGAGCTGGCCCGGCAGGCCGAAGGGCTGCTGTCCGGGCAGAAACACCGCATCGCCAACGCCGCCAACCTGAGCGCGTTGATCTATCATGCGCTGCCCGAGGTCAACTGGGTCGGCTTCTATTTTCTCGAAGGCGACGAGCTGATCGTCGGTCCGTTTCAGGGGCAGCCGGCCTGCGTACGCATCGGCATGGGCGAGGGCGTGTGCGGCACGGCGGCGGCCACCCGGTCAACCCAGCGCGTCGAAGACGTTCAGGCCTTCGAGGGGCACATCGCCTGCGACCCGGTCTCGCGCTCGGAAGTGGTGGTGCCGCTGATTGTTGACGACCAGGTCATTGGCGTGCTCGATCTCGACAGCCCGCGCCGCGGCCGTTTTGACGAGGCCGATCAGCGCGGGCTGGAAAAGCTGGCGGAAATCTACGTCAGATCGCTGGGCTGAACCAGCGTGCGGATCTGTCCGCATCCGGGCGCCGGCGGCATGTCGGCATCGATGATCACCAGCGTGCCGGGCTGAATCCCCAGCCGCGGGCGCTGGTTGGTCAGCCACTGCACCAGCCACTCGAAACCGGGGTTGTGGCCCGTCAGCAGCAGCGAATCTGCCTCCTGGTGTTTCTTCAGAACGTCGACAAGATCTTCCTCGAGCGCCTCCCACAAGCCCGGTTCAACCACCTGTTCGGGGCCTTCGAGGCCGTCGAGCATCAGGCGGGTAGTCTCGCGGGTGCGCACCGACGGAGACACGAGAACGGTCGACGGGACGTGCAGACCGGATTCCCGGATCCACTCCCCCAGTTTGCGAGCGGTCTCGCGACCGGACTCGGTCAGCGGGCGTTCCAGATCATCTTCATCGCGCGCGGCCGTGCAGGCGCGCGCGTGACGCAACAGCCACAACTCCATGCGGGCAAGTCTCTCCACTCCAATGCAAGGGCGACAGCATACCAGCGCGCGCGCCTTTGTGCGCCGCTTCGATGTCCGGCCCCAGTTTGGGGGAACCGCAGACTACGCCGATTTCGGCTTTTCAGGAAAAATCTTGTAACCACGGAAAGCACGGAATACACGGAAAGTGAATTGAAAACCATTAACCCCCCTTATTCACCACCCGTTCGTCGCAGGAGAAGGGGTGGTGGATAAGGGGGTAGCGGAAACGCTTGCAGCGCCCGCCTGCGAGCGATCGGTTTGGATCCGTGTATTCCGTGACTTCCGTGGTTACGAGTTCTGTACTTCCGGAATCTGTGCCAATCTGCGGTTTCAAAAACAACAAGCCGTGAGCAGCCTTGGCGACCGGTTTGATCAGGCGCGGCGGCTCAGCGCAGCGCCGCCAGGCAGGCGCCTACATCGAAGTTGCCGCCGCTGATCATCACGCCCACGCGGCGGCCGGTAAATCGCTCAGGAGTGGCCAGAACGCCCGCCAGAGCAACCGCGCCCGAGGGCTCGGCGGTCTGCTTGAGCTGCGTCCAGATCGCTTCCATGGCCGAGAAAATCTGGGTCTCGGAGACGGTCCTCACGGCCGTCACGTGGCGCCGGATCAGATCGAGATTGCGCTCGCCCACCAGCGCGCGCAGGCCGTCGGCGATAGTGTCGGGATGATGGTTGTCGACCCGCCGGCCCGCCGCCAGCGAACGCGCGGTATCGTCGGCGCCGGCGGGTTCGACGCCGATCACCTCCGGTGGCCGCGTAGCCGTCAGTGCGGCCAGGGCCGTGCCGGACACCAGCCCGCCGCCGCCCACCGGTGCGACGACGCAGTCGAGATCCGACACCTGTTCCATCAGCTCCAGCGCTGCGCTGCCCTGGCCGGCGATGATGTGGTCGTCGTCGTAGGGAGGGACCGGCGTGAGGCCGTCTGCGACCAGCTTCGCCAGCATCGCTTCGCGCCCGGCCTGCGTGGACTCGCAGAAATGGATTCGGCCGCCGTGACGGCGGACGTTGTCGACCTTGTCGGCAACCGCTCCCTCGGGCATCGCGATCTCGGCGCGGAAACCGCGCTGCCAGGCCGCGCAGGCCAGCGCCGCACCGTGATTTCCGGATGAATGCGTGGCCACGCCAGGGCAGTCGTCGGCCAGCAGCGACACGGCATGGCTGGCCCCGCGCAGCTTGAACGAGCCGGTGCGCTGCAGCTGCTCGCACTTGAAAAACAGGCGCGCGCCCGTCACTTCATCAAGCACATCGGATGTCATCACCGGAGTCGTGAGGATCATCGATCGGATCCGCTCGCGGGCGCGAACGATATCTTCCGGTATCAATCTGGATTCGACAGGCATCCACTCATATTAAGGCAAGCATGCCTCGGACATGCTTGCCCTTTCGAATCAGGAGTCCGCTCATGTCCGCACGTGGTGATCAGCCCCGCACCCCCGTTCTGCGCCAGGAATACCGCCCGCCGGCCTGGTGGGTCGATCACGTCGAACTCGACTTCGACCTGGATGCCGCCGAGACCCGCGTGACCAGTCGCATGAGCGTGCGCCGCAATCCGGACGCCAGCACCGAGCCGCTGACCCTGTCGGGCGCCGGCCTGGAGACGAAGCGCGTCGAGATCGACGGCGAGCCGGCGCAGTTCGAAGAGCGTGCCGGCGAGGAAACCCTGATCGTCGAGAACGTACCCGAGCGCGCCGAGGTGAGCATCGAGGTGGCAATCCACCCCGACCGCAACACTGCGCTCGAAGGCCTTTACCAGTCCGGCTCCATGCTGCTGACCCAGTGCGAGGCCCAGGGCTTTCGCAAGATCACCTGGTTTCCCGACCGCCCCGACGTGATGGCCACCTACCGCGTGCGCCTGAGCGGCGATCGCCAGCGCTTTCCGGTACTGCTGTCCAACGGCAATCGCATCGACTCCGGCGAACTCGAAGGCGGCCGGCATTTCGCCGTCTGGGAAGATCCCTTTCCCAAGCCCAGCTATCTGTTCGCAATCGTCGCCGGCGAGCTGGCCGAGCTGAGCGATATCTTCACCACGCGCTCGGGCCGAGAAGTCACCCTGAAATTCCATTCCGAGCCGGAGAACATCGACCGGCTCGACTACGCCATGGACAGCCTCAAACGCGCCATGGCCTGGGACGAAGAGCGCTTCGGGCTGGAATACGATCTCGACATCTTCCACGTCGTCGCTACCCATGATTTCAACATGGGCGCGATGGAGAACAAGAGCCTCAACGTCTTCAACGCCCGCTATGTGCTGGCCGACCGTGAGACGGCCACCGACGCCGACTACGAGGGCATCGAGTCCGTCATCGGCCACGAGTACTTTCACAACTGGACCGGCAACCGCGTCACCTGCCGCGACTGGTTCCAGCTGACGCTCAAGGAAGGGCTCACCGTCTACCGCGACCAGGAATTCAGCGCCGATCAGCGCTCGGCGGGCGTCAAGCGCATCCAGGACGCCGCCGATCTGATGGCGCATCAGTTCCCCGAGGACACCGGGCCGATGGCCCATCCCGTCCGGCCCGAGCGCTACGTCGAGATCAACAATTTCTACACCGCCACGGTCTACGAAAAGGGCGCCCAGATCGTGCGCATGTACGAGACCCTGCTTGGCCGCGCCGGTTTTCGTCGCGGCATGGATCTGTATTTCCAGCGCCATGATGGCCAGGCGGTGACCTGCGATGATTTCCGCCGCGCGATGGCCGACGCCAACGAGCGCGATCTCGAGCAGTTCGAGCGCTGGTACCGCCAGGTCGGCACGCCCGTGGTCACTGCCGCCACGCGCTACGACCAGGCCGCCGGCGAGTTGGTGCTCGAGCTCGCCCAGCGTCTGCCGGAGCATCCCGACAATTGCCACATCGGCCCGCTGATGATTCCGGTCAAGCTCGGCTTTCTCGACGCCGACAACCGCCCGCTGCCGGTCACTCTGGCCGGAGAAGAACAGGACGGCCCGGAAACCCGGCTGCTGGTGCTCATCGGCGAGACGGCTGAATTCCGCTTCCGCGGCCTACCAGCCGACGCCCTGCCGTCGCTGCTTCGGGATTTTTCCGCCCCGGTAAAGCTTGATTACGACTACACCAGCGGCGACCTGGCCCGCCTGGCCGGTTTCGACAGCGACCCGTTCTGCCGCTGGCGCGCCATGCGGAACTTGAGCGAGCGCGTGCTGGGCGACCTCATTGCCGGGCGCGACGAACACGACGCCGAACTGCTCATCGAGGCCTGGGCAGCCGTGATCGACGGCTCGGACGCCGATCCCGCGCTGGCCGCGGAGCTGCTGAGCCTGCCCTCGGAAGACGAACTGGCGCAGGATCGCGAGCCGGTCGACGTCGAGGCCATCCACGCCGCCAGACAGGAATTGTCTCGCCTTCTGGGGCAGCGCCTCGACAGAGCGCTGCTCGAACGCTTCGAAGCGCTGGCGCCAGGCGGCAAATGGTCCCCCGATGGCCCGGATGCCGCCCGCCGCCGCCTGCGCAACGTGGCACTGGGCCTGCTGGCCGCGGCCGGCTCGGACTCGGCCGCCTCGCTCGCCTCCAGACACTACGATCGTGCCGACAACATGACCGACCGGCTCGCCGCCCTGCGCACCCTGGTTCACCACGAGCTCGACGGCGCGGATCGCGCGCTGGCTGATTTCGAGCGGCGTTTTGCCGACGATGCGCTGGTGATGGACAAGTGGTTCGCCGTCCAGGCCACGCGCCCCGACGAAAACGTGGTCGACGATGTACGCCGCCTGATGACCCACGCCGCCTTCCGGATGAGCAACCCCAACAAGCTGCGCGCGCTCATCGGCGCGCTGGCCAAGAGAAATCCGGTGGCCTTTCATCGCGCCGATGGCGCCGGCTATCGACTGGTGGGTGAAGTGCTCGAAAAGCTCGACGAGATCAACCCCCAGATCGGCGCCCGCCTGGCCACCTGCTTCAATCGCTGGCGCGCCTACGACGGAAAGCGTTCGGCGATGATGAAGGAACAGCTCCAGAAGCTGGCGGCCAGAAAGGGCCTGTCGCCCGACATCGGCGAAATCGTCACTGCAGCGTTGCGTGATCGCGGTTCGGACTGATTCTGAAAGTCTCTACAACGCAAAGCAGCAAAGCAGCAAAGCAGCAAAGGACGCGAAGAAAAATCGAAGAAAGTTAACCGAAAAAAGCAAACAATGTGCGAAAAGAAAAACGATCAGGGTATGCAAGTTCTTGATCTCTTTCCCTGAATAGTGACCTCTTTGCGTTCTTTGCTGCTTTGCTGCTTTGCGTTTCAAAGGATTTCGCGGCGCTTCAGGTCAACAAGCGATTCGCTCTGGTCCCGTGGAATCGATGGCCTCGGCCCGGGCCGTTGCGGTTCGCGCCGGCCGGCTTTGCCTGGACGGAGCGGTGCGCACCCCGTAGGATTGTGCAATCAGCAGTTTCGGGCAGGCATGTGTGCCGGCCGAGAAGCACTAAAACCAGAGAGACAGGGCCTAATGAAGCACATCACGCGCACCATCGCCCTTGCGGCGGCTGTTCTGAGCGTTGCCTGCGCCTCCGTGGCCAGGCAGGATGCCGGCCCGGACGAGGGGCGGCAAGCAGCGCCCGAGTCGCCTGCGACGGCGCAGGCCTCCGATCCTGAAAAGCTCGGCTGGATGCAGGGCTTTCCGCCGCCTGAGGACAAGCTCATCCGCTTTACCGACCCGGACTACTTCTCCTTTCCCAGGCTGCGCTGGACGGTCTGCCATTTTCGCGAGCTGATGCCGACCGTTGGTGTCGACAACGGCAGCGGATCGGGGCATCAGCTCCCCCGTGCGCTCGATCCGGCGATCGATGAGGTCGAGTTCACGCCGACGGGCTCGAGCGAGACCATGAGCTGGGCCGAGGCTTTCGAAGCCAACTACAGCGACGGCGTGATCGTGCTGCATCATGGCCGGGTGGTGTTCGAACGCTACGCCGGCTGTCTCGACGGGCGCAGCCTGCACGGCGCCATGTCGGTCACCAAGTCGCTCACCGGCCTGCTGGCCGAGATGCTGGTGGCCGAAGGCCGGCTCGATGAAACCGCCCGTGTCGGCGAGCTGATCCCCGAGCTTCAGGAAAGCGCATTCGGCGACGCGACTGTCCGCCAGGTCATGGACATGACCACCGGGCTGGACTATTCCGAGGACTACAGCGATCCCGACGCCGAGATCTGGGCTTTCGCGGAGGCCGGCAGCCCGCTGCCCAAACCGGAAGGCTACACCGGGCCGCGCAGCTATTTCGATTTTCTGCAGACGGTCGAAAAAAGCGGCCGGCACGGCGAGGCTTTCGGCTACAAGACCGTCAATGCCGACACGCTCGGCTGGCTGATTTCGCGCGCCAGCGGCCAGTCGGTTGCCGAGCTTTTATCCGAGCGCATCTGGAGCCGCATCGGCACCGAGCGCGAGGCTTTCTATACCGTCGATTCCATCGGTACGCCGTTTGCCGGCGGCGGCTTCAACGCCACGCTGCGCGACCTGGCCCGGCTCGGGCAGCTCATCCTCGACGAAGGCCGGCTGGCGGGCCACCAGATCGTCCCGCCGCAGGCCATCAGCAGCATCCGGCACGGCGGCGATCCGGACAAGTTTGCGGCCGCCGGCTACGACACGCTGCCGGGCTGGAGCTATTCGAGCATGTGGTGGGTCAGCAACGACGACCACGGTGCGTTTGCCGCGCGCGGGGTTCACGGCCAGACGATCTGGATCGATCCGGCCGCCGACATGGTCATCGTTCGCTTCGCCTCTCATCCGGTTGCGGCCAATGCAGCCAACGACGCGACCTCGCTGCCGGCCTATCGGGCGGTGGCGGAGTATCTGATGGCCAACGACGACACGCCATTGCTGGGGCGTGAATGGATCATCGAGGACGTCGTCGGCCGCGGCGTGATCGACCGCACGCAGGCGAGCCTCAAGTTCTTTCCGGATGGTCAGCTGGCCGGCAACGCCACCTGCAATCGCATCATCGGCAGCTACAAGACGCAGGAAGACGGGCGGCTGAGCCTGTCGCTGGCGGGCACAACGAAAATGGCCTGTCCCGAAGCGCTGATGAACCAGGAGCGCGCAATCCTGACGCTTCTGCCGGTCATCGAGCGCTACCGGATCGACCGGACCGGGGCGCTGATACTGTCCACGGTCGAAGGCCCGGTCATCAAGGCCCGGCGCCAATAGTGCTCATGGAGCCAGCCGGATGGCCCGCCTGATACGCCGCATGTTCTGGATGCTTTTCATTGCCGCGTGTGCCTGCGTGCTGGCGGTCGTTGTGGCGCGCTGGCTGTTCGCGCTGCCGCCCCATCAGGCCGAGCCGACAACCGCACTGCCGCCCGCAACCGAAGGCCGGCTGGCCGAATCGGTGGCCGACGAGGCATCCCGGCATCCGGGGCTGTCCGGCATTGTGGCTCTGGCCGACGGCGCCAGCGCCTTTGCCGCGCGGCTGTTGCTGGCCGACGCGGCCACTACGTCGATCGACGCCCAGTACTACATCTGGCACGATGACCTGACCGGCTATCTGCTGCTCGAGCGGCTCCGGCGCGCGGCCGAGCGCGGCGTGCGGGTTCGCCTGCTGCTCGACGACAACGGCACCGCCGGCCTGGATTCCGAGCTGGCGGCCCTGCATGCGCACCCCAACGTGGAAGTGCGGCTGTGGAACCCCTTCAACCTGCGCACCCTGAAGGTGCTCTCCTACGGCTTCGACTTCTTCCGCCTCAATCGGCGGATGCACAACAAGAGCTTTACCGTCGACAATCGCGCGAGCATCCTCGGCGGGCGCAACGTCGGCGATGAGTATTTCGGCACCGGACCGGCTGCGCTCTTCGTTGACCTGGACGTGTTGACCGTCGGCGAGATCGTGCCCGAAATCTCGAACGACTTCGACCGCTACTGGAACAGCCGCTCGGCGTATCCGGCCGACCGGATTGTGGCCGCGGGCGAAAGCCCCGATCCGGTCGGGGAGGGGCTGGAACGTTTTCGCGGCAGCGAACAGATGGCGCATTATCGGCAGGTAGTCGAAGCCTCGGAACTGTTCGAGCAGCTCACCGCCGGCCGGCTCGATTTCGAATGGACCCAAACCACTCTGGTCAGCGACGATCCAGCCAAGGGGCTCGGGGCCGTGCCGCGCAAGGATCTGCTAACCGGTCATCTGGAAGAAGCGCTGGGCGAGGTCGCGCATCGCTTCGACGGCGTCACGCCGTATTTCGTGCCTGGAGACGAAGGCGTCAAGGCCTTCACCCGCCTGGAAAAGAGCGGCGTCGCCGTGCGAATGCTGACCAACTCCATGGCGGCCACCGATGTGCTGCCGGTCCACGCCGGTTATGCCAAGCGGCGCGATGACCTGCTCGAGGCGGGCGTGGAGCTGTTCGAGCTGCGCCCGGCCGCCGCGCCGGCCAAGCCTTCCGAAATCCTCGGGCCGTTCGGCTCCTCGGCCGCCAGCCTGCACGCCAAGACCTTTGCCGTCGACGGCGATCGTATCTTCGTCGGTTCTTTCAACTTCGACCCGCGCTCGGCGCGGCTGAATACCGAAATGGGTCTGCTGATTCACAGCGAGCACATGGCAAGCGGCCTGCACCGCGCCTTCGACGAGGGCCTGGCCGGCCTGGCCTGGAAAGTCGAAAATCGCGCCGGCAAGACGGTTTGGGTCGACGCCGACAATCCCGGCGCCGAGCCGCTGGAAAGCGAGCCGGGCGGCAGCACCTGGAAGAACGCCGTGATCACCCTGGTCGGCTGGCTGCCGGTGGAGTGGCTGCTTTAGCCTTTGTCCGGCCCCCAGGTTCTTTTCAGATCCCCCTCGTCGAGCACCCGGTCCCAGGGAAACCGCGGGCCGGGATCGAGCTTGCGCCGCACCTCGACGGCCGGATCGTCGCTTGCCGCGACCGTCCCGGTGTCCAGTTCGTCGTGGCCGGCAATGTAGCGCAGCCCGGGCAGCCTGGACCGTAATTCCGACAGCAGCACGATCAAGGCCTCGATCTGGGCCTCGCTGTAGTCTTCCGGCCACTCCTGACGGCGACTGTCGAGCCAGTCGGGCCATCGTCCGCGGTTGACCAGCTCGATACCGACTGATTTTTCGTTGTAGCCGCGCACGTGATGCGCCACCCGCTCGATCGGCACCCATTGATGAACCGAACCGTCGCGGTCGATATAGAAATGCCCGCTGTTGCCGGTCTGCGAACCTTCGTAGTGAATCCGTTCGCCATACTCCCGCGCCATGGCCAGGTCGGGCAGCTCAGTGGCGTGAATCACCACCAGCTCAATCGACGCGAGCGGGCGCTCGTCGAGCCGGTCGACGTAGCTCAGCGGGCTGTAGTTCATGTCTGGCAGTGTCGTGGTCATGGAGCAGGCTGTCAGCAGCAAGGCAAGCACACAGGTGTTAGTGGATTTCACGTTGAAAAGCAAAAGCTTTAACCGCAAAGACGCAAAGAACGCGAAGAAAAAGAAAAATCAGGAAACCACCGAACACACTGAAGACACTGAACAAAGAAAACAAAAAGACCATATTCAGTAACGGGCGTATTCCCCATTCGGTGTCTTCGGTGTGTTCGGTGGTTTCAATCTCTTCATTCTTTGCGTTCTTTGCGTCTTCGCGGTTAATCGCTTTTGACTTTCATTCTTTACCCGCCCGCGCAGCGATCTCTTCCAGCGCGGTGTCGAGGCGCGCGCGATCAAACCACGCGCCGGCGCGCATCACGCCCAGGATGGAGCGGGTGTGGTCGATGTTGTCCAGCGGATTGCTCTCGAGCAGCACCAGATCGGCCACGCAGCCCGGCTCGAGGCATCCGCGATTTGGTTCACCGAGGTAGTCGGCCACGTTTGTCGTCGCGGTTGCCAGCGCCTCCGCCGGGCTCAGGCCGGAGGCGACGTAGAGCGATAGCTCGTGGTGAATGGCGTCGCCGGGTACGCTCAGGATCTGCGGAGAGTCGGCGCCGGCCAGGATCATCGCGCCGGCCTCGTGCAGGGCCTTGATAAGCTCGCGGCGCAGTTCGACATAGCGCTTCGCGTTTTCGTCGGAGCGGTAGCTTGCCCGCATCTGGCCGATCCGCTCGCGCCAGCGCGCGGCGGTGTCGGCCGGTATCCAGCGCATCGCATCCCGGTTCATGATGGCATCCACATCGCCGGTCGCCCAGTTCTCGACCAGGCTCTGGGTGGGCACGTTGGCGACGCCCGCGGCCGCGGTGCGGCGCGCCAGGGGCGGAATCAGATCCTCGTCCATGCCGGCGACCAGGTTGACGCCGAACAGTCCAGGATCGGTACCGTACAGCGCGTGGTCTTGCGGCACCATCTCCTGCGCATAGCCGTCGAGGTGATCGATCGTGCCCTGCTGTGATGCCAGCACGCGCTCGAGACCGACGGCCACCGAGACGTGACCGGAATAGCCGATCCCGAGCCGCTCGGCGGTGCGGGCAATCGCATCGAAGGCTTCGGGCCACAGGCCGGGATGGAGCTTGAGAAAGTCATAGCCGGCCTCGCTCTGGGCCAGCGCCATGCGCCCGGCCGCCGCCGGCGAGTCCACCGAGCGGCCGTTGAACGACGGCCCGGAAGTGATCAGGCGCGGCCCCGGAATCTCGCCGTCGGCCAGCCGCTGGCGCAGCGTGAGGTGGCCGGGTTCGCCGAGCATGCCGCGAATGGTGGTGATGCCGTGGGCCAGCCACAGCATCAGCGTGTCCTCGACGCGCTGATGGCCGCTATGCATCGGCGGCACGTGCGCGTGCATTTCCGCCAGGCCGGGAATCAGGAAGCCCGCCGTCTTCACAACCTCGTCGGCTTCGGCCGCCTCGATCGAATCGGCAGCGACGATAAAACCGTCGCGAACGCCCACGCGCATCGGCTCGGACACCGAGGCACTCTCGACATCCACCAGGCGAACATCCGCGAAAACCAGGCTCTCCCCATCGGCCGGCCCGGCAAGCAAGGCGGCGATCAGCAGAATTGATGCTCGACTCGACATGGGCGACTCCTGGGGCAGGGGTGGTTGAGTTCACCGCAAGTGTAACGGATGCCGTTCTGCCTGCCAGCAGGGAACCCTGGCTTGAATCACGGGGTACTTGCAAGTAATTTGACCGTTGCAGCCGGTAATCAGGGGGCCTCGAGAGGTGCCGATTTCATGGAACGAAATACGCGACCGCGCCAGCGGTTTTGCGCGTGACTGGAAGGACGCCAGCTACGAGCGCGGCGAGGCTCAGACCTTCTGGAACGAGTTCTTTGCCGTGTTCGGCATGCACCGCTCGCGCGTCTACAGCTTCGAGAAGCGGGTCGAAAAGCTCGGTGGTGCGGCCGGCTACATCGACTGTTTCTGGCCCGGCACCCTGATTGCCGAGCACAAGTCGCGCGGCAAGCCGCTGGGCAAGGCGCACATGCAGGCGCTGGATTACCTCGACGGGCTCAAGGACCGCGAACAGCCGCGCTACATCATCGTCAGCGATTTCGAGCGCATTCGCCTCTACGATGTGGAAGAGAGCAGTGAGCAGGAAATTCGCACCGCCGATCTGCCCAGGCATATCAAGCTGTTCGGCTTCATTGCCGGTTACCAGACCCAGGAAATCCGGCCCGAGGATCCGGTCAATATCAAGGCCGCCGAGCGCATGGGACGGCTGCACGACCAGCTCCGGGAAGCCGGCTACGACGGCCACGACCTGGAAGTGCTGTTGGTGCGGCTGTTGTTTTGCATGTTCGCCGACGATACCGGCATCTTTCAGCCGCCGCAGGCGTTCCAGGAATGGATCGAGACCCGCTCGCGCGAAGACGGCTCTGATTTGGGTTCGATGCTGGCGCGCTTCTTTCAGGCCGTCAACACGCCGCACGACAAACGCGCCCGCAGCATCGACGAACAGCTCAATCATTTCCCGTACATCAACGGCGAGCTGTTCGCCGAAAACATCCGCATTGCCGACTTCAACGCGCGCATGCGCGAAGCGCTGCTGGAAGCCTGCGCTCTGGACTGGAGCGGGATTTCGCCGGCCATCTTCGGCGCCCTGTTCCAGTCCATCATGGACCCCGAAGCGCGCCGCAACCTGGGCGCGCACTACACCTCCGAGACCAACATACTCAAGCTGATCAAGCCGCTGTTTCTCGACGAGCTGTGGGCCGAATTCGAGCGCATCCGCCACAACCGCAACAAGCTGTTCGAGTTTCACAAGAAGCTCAGAACCCTGACTTTCTTCGACCCGGCCTGCGGCTGCGGCAATTTTCTCGTCGTCGCCTATCGCGAGCTGCGCCGGCTCGAGCTTGAAGTGCTGCGCGCAGCCCGCGACGACCGGCAGATGAATCTCGACGTTCACTCGCTCATCCGGCTGGATGTCGACCAGTTCTTCGGCATCGAGATCGAGGAGTTTCCCGCCCAGATCGCGCGCGTGGCGCTATGGCTGACCGACCATCAGATGAATATGAAAGTCGGCGAGGAATTCGGAATGTACTTTGCCCGCATTCCGCTCACAACCTCGCCGCGTATCGTCCATGACAATGCGCTCAAGGTCGACTGGGCCGCGATTGTGCCGCCCGAGCATCTGAGCTACATGCTCGGCAATCCGCCCTTTATCGGCTCGAAGTACATGAGCGCCACGCAGCGCGCCGAGCTCAGGGCCGTCTCCGGCAACCTGAAGGGCCACGGCATTCTCGACTACGTGACGGCCTGGTATTTCAAGGCCGTGCGCTACCTGCACGGCGAGTACGGCGGTGGCGATCCGGAAATGGCGCGCTGGATGGACGAACTGTTCGGCCAGCAAAGCAATCCGCAGATGCGTGTGGCCTTCGTTTCGACCAACTCCATCACCCAGGGCGAGCAGGTCGGCGTGCTGTGGAGCTGGATGCTGGAGCAGGGCATGCACATCCACTTTGCCCATCGCACCTTCCAGTGGAGCAACGAAGCGCGCGGCAAGGCCGCCGTGCACTGCGTGATCATCGGTTTTGGCCCACAAGACCGCGGCAACAAGATGATCTACGACTACCTGCACCCCAGAGACAAGCCGCAGGCGCGGCCGGCCGGCAACATCAACCCCTATCTGGTCGACGCCCCGGATGCGGTGCTGCGCAATCGATCGAAGCCGCTGTGTCCGGTGCCGCCCATCGGCATCGGCAACAAGCCGATCGACGGCGGCAACTATCTGTTCACGCCCGAACAGAAGGCCGAATTTCTCGAGCTCGAGCCGCAGGCCGCCAGGTGGTTCCGGCGCTGGATCGGCTCGCGCGAGTTCATCAACAACATCGAGCGCTGGTGCCTGTGGCTGGGCGAGTGTCCGCCCGAACAACTGCGCCGGATGCCGCATGCGCTCAAGCGCGTGGAAGCCGTGCGGGCGTTTCGCCTGGCCAGCAAGAGCGCGCCGACGCGCAAGATTGCCGCCACGCCGACCCGCTTTCACGTCGAGAAGATTCCCGAATCGGATTTTCTGGTGATTCCAAAGGTTTCTTCGGAGCGGCGCGACTACATTCCGATCGGGTACATGGGGCCGGAAACCCTGTGCGGTGACGCTGCCTTTGTGGCGGAGAATGTGGAGCCGTTTCATTTCGGCGTCATCACTTCAACGATGCACATGGCCTGGGTGCGAAGCGTGTGCGGGCGTCTCAAAAGCGATTTCCGCTACTCTGCCGGCATTGTCTACAACAATTTCCCCTGGCCGCAGGATCCCGCGGGCCCGGCCGTCAAGCGCATCGAGCAGGCCGCCCAGGGCGTGCTCGATGCCCGCGCACAACATCCCGATGCCAGCCTGGCCGATCTCTACGACCCCCTGAGCATGCCGCCGAACCTGCTCAAGGCCCACCAGACCCTCGACCGCGCCGTCGATGCCGCCTACACCCGCAAGAAATTCAAGGGCGACGCCGACCGCGTCGCCTTCCTGTTCGAACGATATCTCGAGATCACCGGCACGGATTGAAAGTTGACATAAGTTGACACGGTCCCCATAATTGTCCGGCCATGGAAAAGCATCTGAATCTGGACCAGCTCACCCAGGCCATGGCGGCCCGGGGGCTCAGTCAGTCCGCACTGGCACGCTCGCTGAGCGTTTCCCGCGAGAGCGTGCGCAAGTGGCTCAACGGGGAGAATTTTCCACGGCCGGACAAGTTGCTGGGGCTGGCCCGGGCGCTGGAATTGAGTTTCCAGGAGCTGGTGATTCGTCACGATGCCGCCGAACCGGTCGTTGCATTTCGCAAGACTCGCGGCAGCAAGACTCGTGATCAGCACATCGAAAACGCCCGGACCATGGGTCGCATGCTGCGCCACCTGGTGCCGTTTTTGCCGTTCGACGTGCTGGCCATGCCCCCGGTGCTCAAACAGCCGCGGCTGGAGTACGATTTTCTGCGTCGGGCCGCAACGCTGATTCGCCAGGAGATCCATGTCCAGCCGCTCGAGTCCCTGAACTTTCACCACCTGATCCGTCATTTCGGCAAGCTGCAGGCCGTGTTGATTCCGGTGCGCTGGGGCAGTAAACAGGTCCACGAAAACGCGACGCATATCCATTTGCCCGACAGCCAGACCACCTGGATCTACCTGAACCTGGACGTGAATATCCATGACTTCAAGTTCTGGATGGCGCACGAGCTGGGGCATTGCCTGGCTCCGCAATTGCGCGGAGACGAAGCCGAAGATTTCGCCGATGCCTTTGCCGGTATGCTGCTGTTCCCGCACGAACTGGCGCTTGCCGGCCTGGAGAGACTGAAGTCCTGCTCCAGTCGCAAGTCTCGGCTCGAACAGGTGATGGCGATCGCTGAAGATCACCTGATTTCTCCGTTTACCGTGTACAAGCAGATCAATGCTTGTGCCGAGTTTTCGGGCGAGCAGGCCCTGTCGCTGGAGCCGGATATCTTCAAGTGGATGACCCGTTTCAACCAGCGCTATCTGAATGTCAGCGAAACCATCTTCGATGGCGACCAGCCGCCCGAGCCGTCGCGCTACGTGGAAACCGTTTCGGAGCTGTTCGATACGCCGTTCTTCGACGTTCTGAGCCGGTTTTTGGAGCAATCGGGAAAAGGTGCCGGTTTTGTCCAGACCGTCCTCGATATTCCGCTGCTGGACGCGCGAGGCCTGCATGACGCCTTGACCTGATGGCTCAGTCCAAGATCCTGGTCGATACCAATTGCTATCTTCGGCTGGCCCAGTCGATTCATCCGCTACTGTGCGTGCCCTTTGGAGATAGTGAGTACTGCCTGTATGTCATTCCGGAGTTGAATGTGGAGCTCCAGGCCAGGTATCTGAAAAGCAAGTTTCCCTGGATTGACGAGCCCGAGTTCGTTGCAGGGCGCAAGCGCTTTCCTACGGTCAGCCGCAAGCAGAAAAAGGCGATCGAACAGACCTTCGATTTTGTCTGGGACCATGTCGAGACCGAGCTGGCCGGGCCATCCAGGGTGGACGCCCGCTACGTGGCCTGTGCTCTGGAACTCGACATTCCATTGGCCACCGATGACGAGGACATGATCAAGCTGGCGACGGTTTTCGGTGCATCGGTCATGCGCTCACTGGATCTGCTGAAGCTGATGCTCGATGAGGGGCATATCGATTTGCAGAAAATCCGTGCAACCGTCGCCTACTGGCGCCACATCGGCGACACGCCCGGCCAACTCGCCTCGCGCTATCGGAAACTATTTGGCACAGACCCGCCTTGACGCGCCCTTCGTGCCATCAAGATATTGGCGCTCGGTTGGCTGCTGGACAAATACTGAACACCGTCATGCCGTCTTTCGATAGACGACCCGCGCCCCGGGCGCGGTGCTGCCCTCGGCCAGGCTCTCGCCCAGCAGCCGGGCGAAGCGCTCGCCCAGGCGGTCGAATTCCTGCGTCGTGGTGCCCGGTTTCATTATCAGGTGATTACGCCGCTTGTCGTTGCTTACTTCGACGAACTCCCGTGCGCCCGCCATCCCGTCGTCGGTGGCATAGCGGCGGATGATCGGCCACTCGTCCCAGGCGCGCGCGACAGCGTGGCGGGTAAACCAGGCGCCGATCCAGTCGCGGCCCGGCCGGCCGTCGATCCGGCAAGGCGCTTCGGAGTCGAACAGGCCGATTTCGATTTCACTGCCCGACGGCACGATCGGGCGAGGCCGCCAGTCGATGGTCCCGATCGCATCCACCAATTCATCAGTCAACTCGTCGCTGTTGCGCCAGGCAGGCTGAATGCCGTCGACGATCAGCGTATCTGGCAGGTTCGGGCCGGTGGCGCCTTCAAGAGCGGACGAGTCGTAGGCGCTCAGCGGCTGGCGCGAGCCGGCCATTTCTCGCAGGCAGGCCAGCAGGTCGAGCACCGACTGCCGGTAGGCTGTCCTGTCGAACACCAGGCGAATGAATCCCGGGCCTTGCAGATCGTCGGCCAGGGCCGGGCGCAGGGCTTCGACGCCCAGCTCCCAGATGATGTGCTCGTCGTCCGGATGAGCGACCCGGACCGGCGCACCCAGCCCGGCATGCTTGGCGATGCCGCAGGTGCAGTTGAGAATGAAATGGCTGCCCGGCCGGATTACGCTGTCGATCAATGCCTGTATGTCCAGCACGATGCCGCGCTGCGCCATCTTGCTGGCGCAGTGCGGAAAGTCAGCCACGAAGAGCAGATCGGCATCGATTTGGCCGTCATGAAAGACCGGGTCGACGATTTTCGCCGTCCAGTTCAACTCGGCCCGGGTTTCGACAACCAGCTCTTGTTCAAAAATTGCGCGGGTCTTCAATTCGATACTTGCACCGTTGAGGAAGTCCTTTTCCGTGTTTTCCGTGGTTCCAAAGCTTTTCTCTTTACCGATTCATGACCCCTGGCACAGTCTCACTCACCTTCAAGCGGGTACAATAGCGCACTGGTATTCATCGGATCGACCGGATTCCATCATGTCGCTCAATCTCGAACAGGCTCGCTTCAACATGGTCGAGCAGCAGGTGCGCACCTGGGAAGTGCTCGACTCGGACGTACTCGACGCGCTGCGCGAGGTGCCGCGCGAAGATTTTGTACCGACCGACTATCGCCGGATGGCCTTTTCCGACCTGCGCATTCCGCTCGGCCACGACCAGGTGATGATGAAGCCCATCGAGGAAGGGCGAATGCTCCAGGCTCTGGAAATTCAGCCTGGGCAGCGGGTGCTTGAAATCGGCACCGGCTCGGGTTTCATCTCCGCCTGCCTGGCCTGGCTGGGCGCTTCGGTGCTGTCGATTGACATCATCGAAGAGATGATCGAGCGGGCCGGGCGCAGCCACACGCACCTGTCCATCGAGGGTGTGGAGTTGCGCTGTGCCGACGCGCTGGGTGATTTCGACCCCGGCGAGACCTTTGACGCCGTGGCCGTGACCGGATCGGCCGCCGAAGTGCCCGAGCGTTTCCTGCAGTGGGTCAAGCCCGGCGGGCGCCTTTTTGCCGTGCGCGGCTTCAGCCCGATCATGGAGGCTGTGGCGATGACGCGCACCGAATCCGACCACTGGCAGGTCGAAAGCCTGTTCGATACCGATCTGCCCCGCCTGATCGGCGCCGAGGATCGGCCGCAGTTCCAATTCTGATTACATCTTTCAAGCCGGAATCAACATGATCAATCGCAAGCAAGTCTTTCTGTCCCTGTCCCTGGCTTTTGCCCTGGGGCTGAGCGGCACGGCCAGTGCCGTGGACCTGATGGGCGTCTACGAACTGGCCCAGAGCCACGACGCCGAAATCCGCGCCGCCGAGCAGCGGCTCAACGCCGCCGGCGAGATCCCGAATATTGCCCGGGCCAACCTGCTGCCGAGCATTAGTGCATCGGCGGGCGTGACCCAGGGTTCTTCGACGACCACCATTGCCGGAACCAAGCTTGAATCGCAGGATGAAGACACAGAAAACTGGGGCGTACAGCTTCGCCAGAGCATTTACGACGACGCCAACTACGGTCGCCTTGACCGCGGCCGCGCAGAGCTCAGCGCGGCCGAGGCGGTCTATCGCGAGGCCTGGCAGAACTTTCTGTTCCGCGTCTCGCAGCGCTATTTTGACGTGCTGACCGCGCTCGACTCGGTGCGCTTCGCCCGGGCCGAGGAAACCGCGCTCAAGCGCCAGTTTGAACAGGCCGAGCAGCGTTTCGAGGTTGGCCTGGCCGCCGTCACTGACGTGCACGAAGCACGCGCCGTCTATGACGCCGCCCGTGCGCGCGTGATCGTGGCCGAAAACGCGCTCGAAGACGCGCGCGACGCCCTGCGCGAAATCGCCGGCGCCTGGTTCGAGAACTTTGCCCGCCTGGCCCAGGACATTCCGCTGGACATGCCCGATCCCGCCAACGTCGAGGAGTGGGTGGCTCGCGCGCTGGACTTCAACCCGATGGTGCTGCAGCAGCGCTCGCAGCTCGATGTGGCCGAAGCCGATCTTCGCATCGCCCGCGCCGGGCACTTGCCGACCCTGGATTTGAGTGCTAACTACAGCAACTTCACCAACAACGAATGGGTCGGCCGCGATCCGATCACTCAGGAACCGATCGTTTCATCGACCCTGGAAAATGCCGGTTGGGATGTCGGCATCACGCTCAATGTCCCGATCTTCGCGGGCTTTGCCACCCAGTCGCGCCGCCATCAGGCCGGCTACTCCCTGCGCGCCGCCGACGCCACGCTGTCGCAGGTCGAGCGTTCGGTCATGCGTCAGACCGAAACCGCCTATCGCGCCATCGTCGCCGGCATCCAGGGCGTCGAGGCGCGCCGCCAGGCCATGATCTCGGCCGAAAGCGCGCTCGAGGCGACCAACGCCGGCTTCGAGGTCGGCACGCGCACGATCGTCGACGTGCTCCTGGCCGAGCAGCGCTACTTCCAGGCCGCCCGCGACTACTCCGACGGCCGTCACCAGTTCATCCTCAACCAGCTGCGCCTGCGCCAGTCCGCCGGCGTGCTCGACGTGGAGGATCTCGAGCGCGTCAACGGCTTGCTGGTCAGTCGTCCGTCGGGGATGTAACCCCGACCTACGGTGCTCAGCTGGCGGCTTCTCGGGAGATCAGGGGGGCCACCAGCCGCAAGGTGCGGCGTACGCTGCCGCGCCCGTTTTCCACCACCTCCAGCGCCGCGCGCCCGTACTCGAGCGCGCGCTGCGGGTCGTCCCAGATCGAGGCCACCGCCACCGCCAGCTCCTCGGCGTCGCCCACCTCGATCAGTGCGCCGGCCGCGCGCAGCGCAGCGGCCGAATCGGCCTGCTGATGCAGATGCGGCCCGGCGATCACGGCCTTGCCGAAAGCCGCCGGCTCAAGCAGATTGTGGCCGCCGATATCGACCAGGCTGCCGCCGACAAAAGCGGCCGGCGCGGCCGCGTAGCAGGACACCAGCACGCCGATGCGGTCGATCAGCACCACGGCCGTTTCCGGCTTCACAGCCTCGTCGATGGGCTGTCGTTTGAGCGCCGCTTGATCGATCAGGGCGCGAATTTCACTGCTTCGCTCCGGGTGCCGGGGTGCCAGCACCAGCAGCGCATCGGGCCGCTGCTCATGCAGCTTGCGGTGCGCGGCGAGAACGATTTCTTCCTCGCCCGGACGGGTGCTGCCGGCCACCCAGACCGGTCGCTCGCCCCACTGCGCGCGCAGCCGCCGCACGGTTTCGCCCAGGCCCTCGGGCAGGGCACTGTCGAACTTCAGGTTTCCGGCCACGACCACCCGCGATGCTTCCAGGCCCAGCTCCCGGAAGCGCGCTGCATCCGCCTCGCTCTGGCACACGGCCAGCTCGACGGCCGACAGGGCGCCGGCAAACAGCGAGCGAAAGCGGCGGTAGCGCGCCATGGCCCTGTCCGCCAGCCGGGCGTTGATCAGCACCATCGGGATTTGGCGCTTGCGGCAGCCGCGATAGAGCTCCGGCCAGATCTCGGTTTCGGCTACCATGGCCAGTCGCGGCCGAACGCGCTCGAGCCAGCGGCCCACGGCCAGCGGCGTATCGAGCGGGGCGAAGAGCGTTTCCACGCGGTTGTTGAATCGCCGAATGGCTTCGGCCCGGCCGGTGACGGTGATGGTGCTGATCACCACGCGCTCGCCCGGGTAGCGCTCGAGCAGCTCGGCGACGAGCCCGGCAATCGCGTTGATCTCGCCCACCGAGGCGGCATGCACCCACAGCGCCGGCCGCCGTGACCGGGGCACGCGGCCCAGGCGTTCGGCCCAGCGCGCGCGCAGCTCGGCCGGGCCCGCGATTTTCCAGCGCAACCAGGCCAGCGCCAGCGGCGCGACGAGAATGATGAGCAAACGGTAGACTGCGAGCATGACGGCGACGAGTTTACTGCATGAGGCGGGCAGCGGCCCCGCGCCGCGCGTTCAGGACGGGCACGCCGCATGAGCGATTTATTGACCTGGCTTGCGTTGCAGCCCGTGCGGCTGCTGGGCATGCTGCCGCCGGGACCGGCCCGGGCCGTGGTTCGTCCGCTCGGGCCGCTGTTTGCCCGGGCCATGCCCTCGCGCCGGCGCATCGCCGAGCGCAATATCGAGCTGTGCTTTCCGGAGCTGACGGCCGCCGAGCGCGCTGGTCTGGTCAGGCGCCACTTCCGCTTTCTGGCCGAGATGCTGGCCGAAGGCGCCATCGCCTGGTGCCGGCCCGGCAAGCTGGACGAGCGCTTCGGCACGGTCGAGGGACTCGAGCATCTCGAGCAGGCGCGTCAATCGGGCAAGGGTGTTCTGCTGCTGACCGGCCATTCCACCTCGCTGGAGCTTGGCGGCCGGCTGCTGTGCGAGCACACGCCCACATGGGGTGTCTATCGGCCGCAGCGCAACCAGGCTGTCGAGCGTTTCCAGAACCGCGGCCGCCTGCGCTACGCAAGGGGCATGTTCCGGCGCAACGAGCTGCGCGCAATGGTGCGCCATCTGCGTGCCGGCAATCTGCTGTGGTACGCGCCCGACCAGGACTTCGGGCCCCAGCGCTCCATTTTTGCGCCCTTTTTCGGCCTGGCCACGGCCACCGCCACCGGCATTCCCAACATGGCCCGCATGGGCAATGCCGTGGTGCTGCCGATGTACCCGCTGCGCGATTCGGACACAGGTCGTGTCCGGGTTGTCATCGAGGCGCCGTTCGAAAACTTTCCCAGCGGTGACGATCAATATGACCTGACCCGCTTCAACGCCTTTCTCGAGCGCCACATCCGGCGCGATCCGGCCCAGTATTTCTGGGTACACCGCCGCTTCAAGACCGCGCCGCCGGGCGAGGGCGATCGCTACCAGGGCATTCGCCGGCGACGCAGCCGCAGGCGGCGAAGGCAGGCGAAGTGAACGAAGAATCGAGCGCATACGCGCGGCGCATCCTGTTCGCGCCGGCCAGCGGGCCGGGCGGCAGCGGCGAGTACTACCGCTGCCTGACGCTGGCGCGCGCCATGGCCGCGCGGGCGCCGGGCGCCCGCATCGACTTTCTCCTCAACCGCGAAGCCGGCGTCGAGCGCGACGAGCGCTTTGGCTACCACGAAATCCCGGCAACGCCCGCCCGCGCCAGTGGTGAGGTTCTGGGGATTGGCGAGAAACTGCGTCCTGACCTGGTGGTGTTCGACTCCACCGGCCGGGTGCGCCAGTTCCGCGCGCTCAAAAAGGCCGGGGCCAGGGTCGTGTGGATCAGCGATCGGCCGCACAAGCGCCTGAAGGGCTTTCGCCCGCGGCAGCTGCGCTGGAGCGACCTGCATCTGGTCGTTGACGTCAGCGGCCGGCCGCCGCGGCTTGAATGGTACGAACGCGCGCTGCTGGCCGCGGTTGGCCGGTGCCAAGCCGAAATCGTGCCGGGCATTGTTGCCGAACCGGATCGACAGGCCCTGGCCGCATGGGAAGACTCGCTGCCGCCACCGGGCCAGCCGTGCGCGGTCTTTGTCGCCGGCGGGGGCGGTTATGTCGACAAGGGCCGGCCGGTGCCCGAGATTCTGGTCGATGCCGCCGAGCGCCTGATCGATTCGGTCGATGTGAAAGCGGTGGTCGTGCTCGGCCCGCAGTATCGCGGCGCATTGCGCGAGCACGAACGTGTGTGCCTGATCGATTCACTGCCCACCGCGGCGCTGGGCGCGCTGCTGGCCGACGCCCGCCTGGCCGTCACGGGCGCGGGCAGCATGCTCAGCGCCCAGGTGCTGGCCGCCGCCGTGCCCGCCGTGATGATTCCCGCCGGGGGCAACGACCAGGCCCGGCGCATCCGCGATCTTGAGCGCGCAGGTCTCATCGAGGGCTCGCCCCTTGAGCCGGGAGAGCTGGCTGATCGCGCCCGGATGCTGATCAAGTCGCCCGAGCGCTCGGAAAGTCTGGTCGCGCGTCAGCGTGCGCTGGACGTCTCCGGAGTTACCGGCCGGGTGGCCGAGCGGTTCTTGCGTCTGGCCCGCTAATCCGGGGCACGCTGGCCGCTGCCCACCGCCAGGGCGGTGGATACGGAGGTCAGCAGGGCAAACCAGACCACGCCGGAGCTGCGTTCGAAGATCGACTCCGACAGCGCCATGATGGCCAGCACCGCGCCGGCGGCCAGCGCGCACCAGGCCAGGTAGCGGCACTGGCGCGAATAGCGCCGGCTCAGGCCCAAAACCAGCAGGATGGGGGCGGCAAAAAGCGCAACCAGACAGGCCAGCAGGCCCGCGCCGCCGTCGATCAGGGCCGAAAGATACTGGTTGTGCGGGTTGTCGTAGCGCAGCAGCACCTTGTCATGGACGCCGGACTCAACGGACTCGACCAGGCCTTGCCGAAAGCTGCCCGGCCCGGTACCGCTGAGCGGTTCGGCGCCGATCAGGCCGCCGGCAACTTCCCAAAGCTGCACGCGTCGGCCGAATCCACCTGTGCCGTTGCCGCCGTCGGCCATCACGCTGAGCTCGGCCAGGGTCTCGTCGAGCCGGTCGCTCATCGGCAGAATCGGGCTGAGCAGTACGACCAGGCTCAGCGCCGCAATCACGAACGGCACGCCCAGGCGCCAGCGCAACGGCTGGCCGGCGCCGGCGGTGAAGAAGTAGATCGCCAGCAGCGCCGGAATGGCCAGCCAGGCCCCGCGCGAGCCCGAAAGGGCGTTGGCGACAAAGGCCAGAACGATGGCGGCGATGGTCAGCAGGCGCGCCGGCATCGACCGGCGCTCGTCGGCCAGGCGGGGAATGAGCATCAGCGCAAAGGCCAGCGACAGCCCGCCGAAGTAGATCGGGTTGGTCGGGCCGGGCACTCGTACACCGTGGACCGACTCCTGGCCGGTCCAGGTGTACCAGAGCGCGTAACCGCCGGCGATCAGGCAGCCGGCAACCAGGCCGTTCCACCAGGCGCCGTCAAGGCCGTCGACGCGGCGCATGAAAAGATACAGAGGCACAATGGCCAAAAGCTTGGGCAGGCGCTCGGCCATGCCGATGCCGGCTTCGGGCAGGCCGTGCCAGGCCCAGGCTGCCAGCCAGGCGAGCACGTAGATCAGCGGCAGCGCTGGATACAGGCGTTCAAGGCCGCCAATGCCGGGCCGGCGCCAGGCACCGGAGAGTCCCAGCCAGCCCAGCGCCAGCAACACCAGGGCAACGAGGCCGGCGTCGACGGCATTGGGCACCACCAGGCCGAGCGCCAGCGTGGCGAACAGCACCGCGCCGGTCAGGCGGCTGAGCGTGGAATCGGCGGTAACGCGCGTGCTTGGCGCTTCAGTCATCGGCCAGCAGTCGTTTTTCGGCCTCGCGATAGCGCGCGATCGTCTGCTCGATGATCTCGGCGGGCAGCTTCGGCCCCGGGGCGCTCTTGTCCCAGTCCAGGGTTTCCAGGTAGTCGCGCACGAACTGCTTGTCGAAGCTCGGTGGGCTGATCCCCAAACGCCACTGGTCAACCGGCCAGAATCGGGAGCTGTCGGGCGTGAGCAGCTCATCGATCAGGTACAGCTCGCCTTCACGATCGAGGCCGAACTCGAACTTGGTGTCGGCGATGATGATGCCGCGATCGCGTGCGAAGGCCGCCGCGCGGCGATAAATGGCCAGCGAGATGTCGCGCACGCGCAGCGCCAGGTCGGCGCCAATAACATTCTGCATGGCCGCCATGTCGATGTTCGCGTCATGGCCGCCGACTGCAGCCTTGGTCGAAGGCGTGAAAATCGGGTCGGGCAGGGTGGCCGCCTGCTCCAGGCCTGCGGGCAGTCCGATGCCGCAGATGCCGCCGCTTTGCTGGTAGTCCTTCCAGCCCGAGCCGGCCAGGTGGCCGCGCACGATGGCTTCGATCGGCAGCGCCGTCAGCCGCCGCACCAGCATGCTGCGCGGGCCCAGCTCGGCGGCCAGCTCGCGGCTGCCGACAATGCCGGCCAGGTCGTCATCGAGCAGATGATTGGGCACCAGGTCGGCAAACTGATTGAACCAGAATTTCGAAATGCGCGTGAGAATCTCGCCCTTGCCGGGTATCGGGTCGGGCAGCACCACGTCGAAGGCGGACAGGCGGTCGGAGGCGACGATCAGCAGTCGCTCGTCGTCGACGGCGTAGATGTCGCGCACCTTGCCCTGGTGCAGCATCTCCAGCGGCGGGGCGGGGTAGTTGCTCACGTTGACGGGTACAATGGAAATCAGTCCCGAATTATACGCACCTACCTCCTGACATGAAGCAGCCGACCCTGATTGCCCCCAGTATTCTCTCCGCCGATTTCGCCCGCCTGGGAGAGGAAGTCGACCAAGTTGTCGAAGCCGGTGCCGACTGGGTTCACTTCGACGTCATGGACAACCACTACGTGCCCAATCTGACGATCGGGCCAATGGTCTGCCAGGCGCTGAGAAATCACGGCGTGAGCGCGCCCATCGACGTGCATTTGATGGTCGAGCCGGTCGACCGCCTGATTCCTGATTTCGCGCAGGCCGGCGCCAGCGTCATCAGCTTTCACCCCGAGGCAACCAGGCACGTCGATCGCTCGCTGGCGCTGATTCGCGAGCAGGGTTGTCAGGCCGGCCTGGTCTTCAATCCGGCCACGCCGCTGGATATTCTCGAGTGGGTGATCGACAAGGTCGACCTGGTGCTGATCATGTCGGTCAACCCGGGCTTCGGCGGGCAGAAGTTCATCCCGTCCGCGCTCGAGAAGTTGCGCCAGGCGCGCGCGATCATCGACAAATCGGGCCGCGACATCCGCCTGGAAGTCGACGGCGGCGTCAAACCCGATAACGCCGCCGAAATCCGTGAAGCCGGGGCGGATATCCTGGTGGCCGGCTCGGCCATCTTTGGCGCCGACGACTACGCTGAAGTCATCCGCGCGCTTCGGGGGGAGTAGGGGACGGGCAAAATCTCTGAAACGCAAAGACGCAAAGACGCAAAGACGCGAAGAAAAACCCAAAAAACCGGGTAACCACGGAATACACCGAAGACACGGAAAAAAACCTGGATTGGTTTTGAACAGGTGTCGGCCGTTGCGCCGTCATATTGCTCGACCGCGCAGGAACCCACAACGTCGGCCTTCGAATTCCGTGTCTTCCGTGCGTTCCGTGGTTCCAGATGTTCTCGTGTTAGTCCGTATCGAAGGCAAACCGGTTGCGTCCCGCCGATTTGGCGGCATACACGGCGCGGTCGGCGCGTCGCAGCAGACCTTCGGCGTCGGTGTCACAGTCGGCGCCGAACAGGGTGATGCCCATGCTCGATGAGACTCTGACGATGCCCGCCTCGATGCGGATGGGAATCCTGATCGACTCGAGGATGCGCTCGAAAACGGTTTCTCCCTGCGGCTCGCGCAGGATGATCAAGAACTCATCGCCGCCGAGTCGGCACACACAGTCTTCGGAGCGAATCAGATCCTGAAGCCGCTGTGCGATTGTCTTTAGAACGTGGTCGCCGGCGTCATGGCCGTAGCGGTCGTTGATCGGTTTGAAGTCATCGAGATCCAGCATGCACGCCGCAAACGTCGCGCCGGAGTGCTGTGCCAGGGCGAGCGCGTGGTGCAGCCGCTCGTCGGCCATGCGCCGATTGCCCACCCCGGTGAGCGGGTCGTGACTGGCGATTTTGCCCAGGCGGTGTTCCTGCGCCTTGCGCAGCGTGATATCGGTCATCAGCGCGACGTAATGCGACAGCCGGCCGCCGTCGTCCCTGACGGCAGAAATGGACAGCTCGGCCGGAAAGGTTTCGCCGCTTTTCCTGCGGATGAACAGTTCGCCTTTCCAGCGGCCGCCGGCTTCGAGGGCCGCGAAAATCTTCGCCGTCGTTAGCTCGCGATCCTTCTCCGGCAGCAGCGTGGTCAGCGTGTGATCATTGATTTCCCGGGCTGAGTAGCCGGTCAGCCGCTCGAAACCGCGATTGACGGTGCGGAGTCGATAGTCGGCATCGCTGATGATGATGCCGTCGTGGCTGGCCTCGAACACGCTGGCGGCGGTGCGCACGCGCTCGAGTGCCCGGTGCAGGTTGGTGATGTCGCGGATGTGGCCGTGCCAGGTCACGCTGCCGTCGGGCCGGGCCGACGGTGTGGCACTACCCTCGACCCAGCGCAGGCCCAGGTCGGGATGGTTGATCCGCCAGGTCTTGTGCCAGGTCGTGAGCGTTTCAGCCGAATGCTCGATCGATTGCCAGACTTGGTCGGCATCGTCGGGATGAAGCGTATCGAGCGCCGGCTGCGCATCGGCAACGACCTCTTCCGGGCCGCAGCCGAAGATGTCGCGCAGCCCTTCCGAGGCAAACGGAAAATGCGATGTGCCGTCGGGCCGCAGTCGAAACTGATAGATCACGCCCGGCACATTGCTGGACAGTTCGTCGAAACGCTGCAGCCACTCATCGCGTTCTTCCTGGGCTGTGCGGCGGGTGGTCACATCCAGCCAGGTGCCGCACATCCACTCGGGCTCGCCGTCGCGGCTGCGCGCCATCACCTGGCCGCTTTCGCGCACCCATACCCAGTGCCCGGCCTTGTGGCGTACTCGCACTTCCTTTTCGTAGTGATCGGACTTGCCGGAGAAGTGTTGCTGCAGCCGGGTGTTGCGCTCGGCCAGATCATCGGCCTGAATCAGTTTCTTCCAGGTTTCGACGGTAACCGGTTCGAGCTCATGCAGCCGGTAGCCCACGATCTCGGCCCAGCGCGCATCGAAGCGCGCCTCGCCGGTCTGCACGTTCCACTCCCAGGTGCCCACACGGGCGCCGCGCAGAATACGCGACATTCGCTGGCTCGCCTGACGGGCCCGGCGGCGCTGTCGATTCACAATCAGCAGGGCGGTCAACAGCGCTGCCAGCAGGATCAGCAGCAGTACGGGAGCCGTCATGCCGCCCGGAAGCTGCGTCAGAAACTGCTGCCCATGGTTAACCGGCGCCGCAACCTGGGCGTGGCTCGTGGATTCAAGCGCGGCCGCCGGAATTGGAACGAGAGAAATTCCGGCCAGTGCGCGCCATAACAGCGATTGACTCTTCATGGCTGGTTCCCCCTTTGGCCAGGCCAGCCAGCCGCCAACCTGCCAGTTTCACGCCCGCTTCGCGCTCGATCACGCGAAGCAACGCCCTGATTGTATGACTTTTTGGCTCGCAATGCGTCCGAAATGCATGAATTGGGTCCACAGCGCCCGTCCCACGCCACCTGCGCGCTGCAAGGAGTAGAGGGCGGGCAAAACCTTTGAAACGCATAGACGCAAAGCAGCGAAGAACGCGAAGACAAACCTGAAAACCGGGTCACCACGGAAAACACGGAAAGTAATGAAGGGGTTAAAGAGAGAAGCGTCATTGCGACTCCATGTTTGTCAGTCGCTCAAGGCCCGCAAGACCCATTCTTCAAATTCCGTGTCTTCCGTGCTTTCCGTGGTTTCGATGTCTCTCTTGTCTTTCCTTTGCGTTCCTTGCGTCTTGGCGGTTCAGGGGTTTTCGGACGACCGCCCGCCAATGCCTGATATGGATGGCAAGGCCGCCGCTCGGGCGCATACAATAACGCGCTTGTCCCCAACCATCGGGAAGTCGTGGACGCATCGCGCTTCGAACAACTCGCCCGCAAAGGCTACAACCGCATTCCGGTCTGGCGCTCGATCGCCGCCGACCTGGACACCCCGCTGTCGGTTTATCTCAAGCTGGCCGACGGGCCGAATGCCTTTTTGCTCGAATCGGTCGAGGGCGGCGAGAACTGGGGCAGATATTCCATTATCGGCCTGCCGTGCCGCCGCGCCTGGCGCGCCACGGGCCGCACGCTCGAATCGCTGGAATACGGCCGCGTGGTCGAGCGCAGCGACGATGTCGACCCGCTCGCCGGAATCGACGCCCTGATCAAGAGCCGCAAGGCGCCCGAGCTTGACGAGCTGCCCGGCTTTGCCGGCGGCCTGGTCGGTTACTTCGGCTACGAGACCGTTGCCCACCTGGAACCAAAGCTGGACTTCTCGGCCAAGCCTGACGAGCTGGGCGTGCCCGAGATCCTGCTGCTGGAAGCCGACGAGCTGGCGGTGTTCGATAACCTGGCCGGCCGGCTGTACCTGATCGTCAACGCCGATCCCGAACAAGCGCACGCCTGGGACACGGCCGGCCGTCGCCTCGATCAGCTCGTCCACCGCCTGCGCTGCGGCTCGCCCGGTTATCCGCCGCCGCTGGCGCTGGCTGCTCCCGGCGAGAGCGATTTCCGCTTCGGCTTTGCCGAGGCCGACTTCAAGGCCGCCGTCGCGCGCATCAAGGAATACATCCTCGACGGCGACACCATGCAGGTGGTGCTGTCCCAGCGCATGAGCGTCGACCTGGCCGCCCGTCCGCTCGACGTCTACCGCGCGCTGCGCAGCCTCAACCCTTCGCCCTACATGTATTTCTTCGATTTTCATGACCAGCGCGGCGATTTTCAGGTCGTCGGTTCCTCGCCCGAAGTGCTGGTGCGCGTGTCCGACCGCCAGGCCATGGTGCGGCCCATTGCGGGTACGAGACCACGCGGCAAGACGGCCGAAGAAGACCGAAAGCTCGAAGAAGAACTCAAGGCCGACCCCAAGGAACTGGCCGAGCATCTGATGCTGATCGACCTGGGCCGCAACGACATCGGCCGCATTGCCGCTACCGGCACGGTGGAGCTGACCGACCGGATGGTGATCGAGCGCTACTCGCACGTCATGCATCTGGTCTCGGAGGTGCACGGCCAGCTCGATCACGACATGAGCGCAATGGACGTATTGCGCGCCACCTTCCCGGCGGGCACGCTCTCGGGCGCCCCGAAGGTGCGCGCGATGGAAATCCTCAACCAACTCGAGCCGGTCCGGCGCGGCGTCTACGCCGGCGCGGTCGGCCACCTGGACTGGCACGGCAACGCAGACCTGGCGATCGCCATCCGCACCGCCATCGTCAAGGACCACACCCTGCACCTGCAGGCCGGCGCCGGCATCGTCGCCGATTCCGACCCGCAGGCCGAGTGGGAAGAGACCATGAACAAGGGCCGCGCGCTGATCCGGGCGGTGGCCGAGGCCGGCGGAGGGCTGCACCGATGAGGGTGCTGATGATCGACAACTACGACTCGTTCACCTACAACCTGGTGCAGTACCTCGGCGAGCTGGGTGCCGATGTGCACACCGTGCGCAACGACGCTATCGACATTGCCGGCATCCGCCAGATGAACCCCGAGCGCATCGTGCTCTCGCCGGGGCCTTGCACGCCCAACGAGGCCGGCATCTGCCTGGAGGTGGTCAAGGAACTGGCCGGGGTCTATCCCATTCTCGGGGTCTGCCTGGGCCACCAGGCCATCGGCCAGGCCTTCGGCGGCCAGGTGGTGCGCGCCCGGGAGGTCATGCACGGCAAGGTCTCGGCCATGCACCACACGGGGCAGGGCGTGTTTGCCGGGTTGAACAACCCCTTCGAGGCCACCCGCTACCATTCCCTGGTCGTCGCCCGCGAGAGCCTGCCCGACTGCCTGGAAGAGACCGCCTGGACCGTGCGAGACGGCGGCAGTCGCGACGAGATCATGGGTTTCAGGCACAAAGACCTGCCCGTCGAGGGCGTGCAGTTTCACCCTGAATCAATTCTCACGCAGCACGGCCACGACCTGCTCAAGAACTTTCTGAGTACCAACCAATGACCAACGACAACATTCTTGAACAGATCCTGAGCGCCAAGGCCGATGAAATCGAGCGCCGCCGCTCCGATCGACCGCTCGACGAACTCAAGGCGATTGTCAGCGACATGCCGCCTGCGCGCGACTTTGCCGGCGAGCTGAGAACCCGCGCGGCCGCCAGCAAGGATGCTGTCATCGCCGAAATCAAGCGCGCCTCACCGTCTGCCGGCATCATCCGCCAGGACTTTGACACCGAAGCCATTGCAAAAAGCTACGAGGCCGGCGGCGCCACCTGCCTGTCGGTGCTCACCGACGAAGGCTTCTTCGGCGGTCAGAACGCCTTTTTGGTCGAAGCCCGCAAAGTCACCCGCCTGCCGGTCTTGAGAAAGGACTTCATCATCGACCCCTGGCAGGTCGTCGAAACCCGCGCGATTGGATCCGACGCCCTGCTGCTGATCGTTGCCGCGCTGACCGACGACCAGCTCGCCGAACTGGCCGAACTGGGCAAGGAACTGGGCCTGGCGGTACTGGTGGAAGTGCACGACGAAAAAGAAATGGAGCGGGCGCTGAAAGTGCCCGGGGATCTGGTGGGCATCAACAACCGGGATCTGCACCGCTTCGTCACTGACCTGGACACCACGCTCAGGCTGGCGCCGATGGTGCCGAACGATCGGCTGGTGATTTCCGAGAGCGGGATTCACACTCCCGAAGACATCGAGAAGCTGCAGGATGGCGGGATCGGGGCATTTCTCATCGGCGAGTCCCTGATGCGCCAGAACGATCCCGGAGCGGCACTGGGACAGTTGATCACCTGAACAAGAAATCATGCACGCGCCACCTGAATCTGTGCTCACGCAACATCGACATGACATGCTGCATGGGCTCCCCTGAAACCTTCACCCTGGAACCGGTATGAAATTTACTGCCCAGCAAGCCTTGCAACGCACCATCGAGCATCGGGAAATTTTTCATGACGAGATGGTCGAGCTGATGCGTCAGATCATGGCCGGCGAGGTCAGTCCCCTGATGACCGCGGCAATCATCACCGGGCTCAGAGTCAAGAAGGAAACCATTGACGAGATCACCGGCGCCGCGCGAGTGATGCGCGAATTGGCAGTCCCGGTGAACGTGCCCGACAGCACGGGGTTTGTGGATATTGTCGGCACCGGGGGTGATGGCGCCAGCACCTTCAACATATCCACCACGGCCATGTTCGTGGCCGCCGCGGCCGGGGCCAAAGTGGCCAAGCACGGCGGCCGCAGTGTGTCTTCGAAATCAGGCAGTGCCGACCTGCTCGAGGCGCTGGGAGCGCGTATCGACCTCACGCCGGTGCAGATCAGTGACTGCATCACGCGCACCGGCATCGGCTTCATGTTCGCGCCCAACCACCACCCGGCCATGAAGATGGTGGCGCCGGTGCGCAAGGAGATGGGCGTCAAGAGCCTGTTCAACATCCTCGGGCCGCTGACCAACCCGGCCGGGGCGCCCAACATCCTGATGGGCGTGTTTCACGAGGATCTGGTAGGTATCCAGGTGCGCGTGCTTGAGCGCCTGGGTGCGCAGCGTGCGCTGGTTGTATATGGCCATGATGGCCTGGACGAAATTTCACTGGGCGCCAGCACCCGGGTCGGCGAACTGCGCGATGGCAAGGTGCGCGAATACGATATCGAGCCCGAAGACTTCGGTCTTGCCATGGCCTCCAGCCGCAATCTGCGGGTCGATGATGCCGATGAATCACGCAGCACCCTCATGAAGATACTGCAAGGCGAACCCGGCCCGGCCCACGACATAGTCACGCTCAACGCGGGCGCCGCCCTGTATGCAGCCGACGTCGCCGACTCCATCGGCGACGGCATCCAGCGCGCCGGCGATGCGCTCGACAGCGGCGCCGCCCTGGAAAAAATGCGAGAGTTCGTTGATCTAACCCGGAACCTGGCGGAGTCTGCCAACTGACGTTTTTTGGCTTTCCCAGGTCAGAAAAGAGCAAAGCCTGGATGGAAAAACCAGGACACGGAAAAACCAGGACACCCACGAAATTTCTTGCCGAATGGCCAATTTCTCAGGCTGAAACGCTTGGGAATCTCCTGAGAGCAAGGCCAGTGGGGCGCTGAATCGCCCCTAGGGCGCGAGATTTCGGGGCTTGGGCCGAATTAGCCCATGAGGGGCCGTCCGGCGCCGTCGGGTCCGGGCGAAGTCTTGGTCATTAAGGCGCTACCAGGGTAGAGGCTGTTCTCGAAGCTTCCTGAGCGCAAACTCGCCGGATACGCCCTTCATCCAACGCTGGCCCAGGTCAGCCGCCTTGAGCATCAGCGCCTCGGCCGAGCCAATCGCCCGGTAGTAGCGACTCTCGGTGCCTTGCACGCGCCGCATCCATTCACGTGGATGGTTGGCGACGCTCCATAAGCCCTCGGGCGGCGCTTCGGCGTCAGAAAGCTCACCGCGCTTGTCAGGATGGGCCTGTAGCCTGGTCCAGCGGACGAGGTCGATGTAGCTGGATTCCGTGAGGTCGGCCAGGGCATCGCCGTCCAGCCCCGCGACCGGCTTGAGCGCGCGCTCCTGAGAACGGCGACCAAGAGCCTTGCCGATTACAGACCGAGCCGATTCGGTCCGATGCCGGACTGACGTGTGCTCGGATTCACGCAGCGTCTCGCACATGCCGGCACGGACGGGATTGAGGTCCACGTAGGCCATGCAGGACAATACCGCCTGCTCGTCCAGCAGCGCCTGTAGAGCGACGCCCTAATCTGCTCCCAAGGCGACACCCAGATTTACGCACCCCGGGGTGATTGCCTACGCTGCTTTCCTGTCCACTGCAGGGAGCGGCGCCGGTGATGGCACAGAATCCCGCTCGTTTCCGACTTCTCTAGAGCAATCAGTCGATCGGGAGACACGACCTTGAAGACGCTATGCAATGGAGCGATCCGTTTGATCCTCGTGGTGCTCGCCGGCCTGGCCAGCCACCCGGCCCGGGCGGCCGTCATCCATGTCGGTGCCGATGGCAGCTGTGATGCCGCATCCCTCGGCACGGCCGTGACGCAGGCCGCGGCCACTGCGGAGGCCGACGAGATCAGGCTCAACTACGGCGAGGGTACGCTCTACGACAGCACGGCCCTGGTCCTGACCGACTTCGGCTCGGGCGCCAAGGGGGCGCTGACCTTCGTGGGCGGCTTCGGCGGCTGCAGCGATACCACGCCGTCGCCTACGCCGGTCGAGATTCGTGGCGTTGCGGGCAGCCCCGTCGTGACGGTCAATACTTCCGCCGCCAGTTCGGTCGTCACGTTTCGCAATGTCACGCTGCGCAACAGTGGCACCCATGGTCTGTCGATTTCGGGAAACTCGACGGTAACGATGGACCACGCGGAAAGCGTAAGCAACGGTGACTCGGGCGTCCGCATCACCGGCCCGCTGGCCTGGCTCGACCTGATCAATGCCAGCCGAATCAAGAACAACAACACCGGAGGATTCGGTGGCGGCATTCACTGCGTGGATGCCACGGTCAATCTCATCGCCGGAAGCGTGTCCGATAATGTGGCCGCTTCGGGCGGTGGTGGTGGCATCTACGCGAGCAACTGCGCGGTGGAGATCGGCAATGGCGGGTTTGTATCCGGCAACACGGCCATCGACGGCGGCGGGATCTATGCCGACCGGGGCGCCGACATCACCATCACGGGTGCCGCAGACGGCCGTCCGGCCATCAACACCAATGTCGCCACGGACGACGGCGGCGCCATCTATGCCAAGAACCCGGGCACCTCGGTAGTCGTGACCAACGGCCGTTTCGACGGCAACGAGGCCGTCAGCCGTGGCGGCGTCATCTTCACCAGCGAGAATGCCCTGCTGATCATGAACGCCGACGAGGCGCGCTGCCGGCGGCCCACTGCCCACCCCAGCGTGCCGACACGCTGCTCGACCATGCTGTCCAACACCATGGCGGCCGGGGGCCGCGGCGTGGCGATTCATGCCGCCTCGGGCAGCATCAGCTATCTCGCCCACACGTACCTCCACGGCAATGAAGGCGAGTCGCTGATCTACGCCACCGGGGCCGGCACCGAACTCTACCTGGAAGGCCTGGCGATGTGGAACAATGCCGTCGAGTTTCTTCAGGATGTCGGTAACAGCGCCTTTCTGAGCTCGGCTTTCGTCTCCGGCGCGCACAACCTGTACGACGCCTCCGGAACCCCAACCGACGCCGATGTCCTGCAGTTGGGCAGCGCCACTGCCGAAATCCATGCCAGCGTCTACCAGGGCGGCTCGTTTCTGGGTACCAGCGGCTTGTCCGGTCGCTGCCTGATAGCTTCCATTTCAACCCCGCTGGTTGCTGGAGTCGACCATTTCACGCTGCTTTCGGATCCTGGTTTCACGGATGCCGTCGGTGGCGACCTTCGCCTGACCCCGGCTTCGCCGGCGGTCGACTACTGTGACGATGCCGCCTATTCGGCTATCTGGAACGACATCGACATGCAGCAGCGCGGCATCGATAACGAGTCCAATCCCGACGGCAATCCGGGCGCGACGGGCGGGCTGTTCGACCTTGGCTTCGACGAGCTCGTCGATGCCATCTTCAGCGACCGCTTCGAGCTCTGAGCGCAATCGGCTCCGGGTGAAGTCTTGGTCAGGCGGACTCTGCCAGGGTATCGACTGTTCTCGCTATCGATGCGCGTACTGGCGCGGCGAAATCGCCCAGCTCAGCGTGCCGGAAGCACAGGGCGCGGCCCGAGAACGCAGGGTCTCAAGGCTCGAGGCGCCTTTCGCGGCGTGGTCTGCTGTACGCTGCGCCACCGGGCGGCAAGTTCCCGGAAAAACCTTTGTCCACACCAACCAACTGCCCGCTTGGTATCCTCCCGTATATGCCACCGTCAGCATCTGCGCGTTTTGAGCACAGCTTTGCCCGATTGCCCGAGCCGCTCTTCGTGCGGGTCCGGCCCGAGCCGGTCGCTGCGCCCGAGCTGGTCGCCCTGAACCGACCGCTGGCTGAAACCCTCGGCTTCGACCCCGATTGGCTTTCCGGCCCGGACGGCGTGGCCATGCTCTCGGGCCGCCGGCTGCCCGACACCGCCGAGCCGCTGGCCATGGCCTATGCCGGGCATCAGTTCGGCAACTGGGTGCCGCAGCTCGGGGACGGCCGCGCGCTGCTGCTCGGAGAGGTCATCGATCGCGACGGCCAACGACGGGATGTGCAGCTGAAGGGCTCGGGACCCACGCCGTTTTCGCGCGCCGGCGACGGCCGCTCCTCGATCGGCCCGGTGGTGCGGGAATACCTCGGCAGCGAGGCCATGCATGCCCTGGGCATACCGACAACGCGCGCGCTGGCTGCCGTTGCCACCGGTGAGACGGTGTGGCGCAACCGGCCCGAGCCGGGCGGCATTCTGTGCCGCGTGGCCGCCAGCCACGTGCGCGTGGGCACCTTCGAGTTTCTCCACCGGCAGGGGCACTCGGAAGCGGTGCGAATTCTGGCCGATTACATGATTGAACGGCACTGGCCCGAGCTGGCCGGATCCGACGCTCGATACAGTGAGTGGCTGGCCCGCGTCGTCGATGCTCAGGCCGATCTGGTCGCCTCCTGGATGCTGGTCGGCTTCGTGCACGGGGTGATGAATACCGACAACTGCTCCATCGTCGGCGAGACCATCGACTATGGGCCGTTCGGTTTCGTCGACGCCTTCGACCCCGCCACGGTCTACAGCTTTATCGATCGGGGCGGGCGCTACGCCTTCAACCAGCAGCCCGGCATTGCCCGGTGGAATCTGGCCCGTCTGGCCGAATGCCTGTTGCCGCTGCTTGCCGATGAGTCGAGCGCGGCGCTGGAGAGGGCCAATACGCTGCTGGGCCGATTTCCGGCGCGCTTCGAGCGTCGTTTTCACGACGGCCTCGCAGCCAAGCTGGGCCTGGCCGAGCGCCGCGACGGCGACGTGGAGCTGGCCGAGTCGCTGCTTGATCGCATGGCCGCCAACCGTGCCGACATGACGCTGACCTTCCGCCGCCTCAGTGAGGTTTCGGCAACGGACAGTCGCCACGACGGCCCGGTGCGCGAGTGTTTCGACCAGCCGGAGGCGTTTGACCAGTGGGCCGGGCAGTGGCGCGCCCGGCTGGCGTCCGAAACACGCGATGCGGCCGCCAGGCGCGCCGCGATGAAGGCCGTCAATCCCGCTTTTGTGCTGCGCAACCACCTGGCCCAGGCGGCGGTTGACGCCGCCATCGAGCGGCTCGATTTCGCGCCCATGCACAGACTGCGCCGGGTTCTGTCCAGACCCTGGGATGACCAGCCCGGCAATGAAGACCTGGCCCGCCCCCCGGAGCCGTCGGAGCGCGTACTGACGACGTTCTGCGGAACCTGAGGCGGGCGCAAGCCAGCACACCTGTGAGGATCTGTTACTGATGTCCAAATTGTTTCCTGCTGTTGACCCCGATGGGCTTCTGGAATACTCCGTGGTATTCAACGATCGCTCGTTGAATCACATGTCCGAACCATTCCAGCAAGTGATGCGGGATATCTCCGCGGCGCTGCGCCGGGTGTATAACGCCGAGGCCGCGGTGGTTGTGCCCGGCGGCGGCAGTTTTGGCATGGAGGCCGTGGCGCGCCAGTTTGCCCATGATGCGCATTGCCTTGTGATTCGCAACGGCTGGTTCAGCTATCGCTGGACGCAGATACTTGAAGCCGGTCGGATCACCGACAGCGTGACCGTGCTGCAGGCAAAGCCGGTGGATGACGCCCACCAGGCCGCCTATGCACCGGTGCCGGCCAAAGAGGTTGCAGCGCGCATCCGGGCCGAAAAGCCAGCGGTTGTCTTCGCTCCCCACGTAGAGACCGCGGCCGGAATCGTTTTGCCCGATGACTATCTGAAAACCATTGGCGATGCCGTCCAGGACGTCAACGGTTTGTTCGTGCTCGACTGCGTGGCCTCCGGTGCCCTGTGGGTTGATACGGCAGCCTGTGGCGTGGACGTTTTGATCAACGCACCGCAAAAGGGCTGGAGTGCCTCACCCTGCGCCGCCCTGATTACCTTGAGCGCCCGCGCCGTTGCGCGCATGGAAGAAACCACCAGCAGCAGCTTTGTAGCCGATTTGCGCCAATGGGCTCAGATCATGCAGGCCTATGAGTCGGGCGGCCACGCTTACCACGCCACCATGCCCACCGATGCCCTGGTCGTTCTTCGCGACGCCATGAGCGAGACGCTCGAAACCGGCCTTGACCGGCTGCGCCAGCGGCAGGAAGAGCTTGGCAGCCGAGTGCGCGAGCTGTTCTACAGCGCCGGTTTCAAGAGCGTCGCTGCTCCGGGCTTTGAATCGCCGAGCGTCGTGGTTCTGCATACCGACGACATCAATATCCACAACACCAGCCTGTTCCGCGAGCAGGGCTTGCAGATTGCAGCGGGGGTGCCGATGAGGTGTGGCGAGCCGGATGATTTCCTCACCTTTCGTCTGGGTCTGTTCGGTCTGGAGAAGCTCAACAATGTGGATCGGACCGTGAAGCATCTGGAAGTGGCTCTGGAAGCGATCCGGAGTTGAAAGTGTTGTAGACTTCCGGTCAGGAGGATGCGCCAGTGCAACAGATTACGATCAGCCTGCTGCTCTTCCTGAGCGCTGCCCTTCTCGCAGCCGCGGCGGCGGCTACTGCACTTCCTGAAACTGCTCTTGCAGGATCGATCGAAGAGATCATCGACACCGAGATGCCCGCCTCGGGCGTGCCCGGGCTGGCCTACGCTGTCGTGGCGGATGGTGAGATCGTCTTGCTTGGCGCTCGTGGGGTGGTCGAGGTAGGCAGCGACAGGCAGGTAACGCCGCACACGCCTTTCCTGATCGGTTCGATCTCCAAGAGTTTCACGGCGATGGCCGTGATGCAGCTGGTCGAGGCGGGCAAGGTTGATCTGGATTCCGGGATTGCGCGCTATCTCGACGATTTCTCGGCCCGCCCCGCCGGCGCGATCACCGTGCGCCAGTTGCTCAGCCATACCAGCGGTTTGACCACCATGCAGGGCAACGTCTTGCATGCCGGTGCTACTGGCGGCAAGGATGAACTGGCGCGCCGGGTCGGGGAACTGGCGAGCCTCAGCCCGGCGTTCGAACCCGGCGAGAGGTGGGAGTACTCGAACGCAAATTACAAGATCCTCGGGCGCCTGATCGAGGTGGTGAGCGGCCAGGAGTTCCAGACCTACGTCGAGGCCAGCATACTTGCGCCGCTCGGGATGGAGGACAGCTTCGTCTCCGACGGAGAGGTTCATGAGGAGATGGCGACCGGGCATAGGCCGTGGTTCGGAACACGACGGCCGCGGCTCGGCAGGCCCACGAGCCGCGCCGCCGCGCCGCAAGGTGGGGTTGTCGCCAGCGCCAGCGACCTGGCGCGCTACATGCAGATGATGATGAACGGCGAGGATGATCTGCTGAGCGCCGAGGACAAGGCGTTGATGACGCGCCCGGCCAGTGACGCATCACCATTCTATGGCCTTGGTTGGTTCGTGGACACCCGCGATGGGGCCGTATGGCATTCCGGGACGAGCCCCGGTGTCGAGACGATTGCCACGATGTTGCCCGCCGAGGGGAAGGCGGTCGTGGTGCTGGTGAACGGTGGTAGTGGTGTCGGCTTCGGCGAGACAAACCAGCTGCGCAACAGTATCACCGCCGCGGCGTTGGGCCATGCCTACGATGGTGAGGGATCCCGCTGGCCACAGAAGGCCCTGTTCATCGCTTTAGTGCTCCTGCCCCTGATTTACGTCCTCGGCATGGTCTGGGCGTGGCTTGGCCGCGCCAGGCTTCGCGCGAAGCTGAGAATGGGTGTCTTTGGCCTGTTCAGCCTGTGGTTTCCGCTGCTCACCACGCTGGCCGCGGCATGGTTCATTCTTGACATCGTGCCGCGACTGTTCGGTGAGCCACTGGACACGATGAGGCTCTATCAGCCCGATCTCGCCCTGGTTCTTGTTGCGACCGCGGTGACGGGCCTGCTGTGGGCCGTCTTCCGGCTCGGAGTGGCATACTCTGGCGCCTTCTCGAATGACTGAGCCAGCCGGTCTACTCCTCTGACTGCCGAGCCCGCAGTTTCTCGCACAGGGCATGGTTGTCGGCGGCGATCCGCCTGATGGGAATGGTGCCGCTCAGGCCGACCGCGAACAGATCATAGGTCAATGTCGCGTTCGAGCAATCGTGAAAGTCGATGGTCATGGACCCGTAGCTCTCTTCGGCACTCACGTCGACCGCCCCGGGGTCGTCAAAAATGCCGCCCTTGGTAAGGAAAACATCGAGAGTGGCAACACTGCCTTCCCAGGGGCCGAAGGCGGTCAGCCAGCGGTGCTCGGTTGCGCCAACCGTGGCCGTGCCGGGCGGCAGCATCGTTTCGAAGGTGAACCAGCCGACGAACGCTCTTTCGGCGTCGGGAAGGACGCTGATGAAAAACCCCTGGCCGCTGGTGGCCGGGTTGTACCAGGCGTCATTGAGGCCGGGGTTGATAACCAGCTCGGACAGCGACCCGATGCCGGCCTTGAAGATGTCGAAGGCCGGCTTGGGCGTCGCCGTGGAATCGCTGCGCACGAGCCCGGTCTCCGTGAAGGTGTCGACGACGTTGTCGGCAAAGCAGCGCGGCAGGCCCTGATCAACAAGGGCACGGCCAAGCGGTTCCCAGGCGTTCTGGTGGTCGTTCAGGGTCCAGTTGCAGACGGTCCTGAAGTGGGTGCGCCGGGCATCGAGAGCGGGAATGAGGGCGGCGTAGACCGCGGCCTGGTTGGCCTCGCTGGTTGCGGGTCCGAGCGTGGCCCCCGCGCTCGCCTGCCCGATTTCCTGAATATTCACCAGCCGGCCGTCGGCCGCCGCGATCAGGTCGTCGAGATAAATGCTGACGTTGTCGGCCGTGTCGCTGCGAAAAAGCGGCAGCGCACTGCCATCCAGCCGGCACTCGGGATCGGCTTGTGTACGGTAGAAGTACGTATTGAAAGTCGCCACATCGCTCAGAGGCATCAAGTCGGGAATGGCCGGATCGGTTGGCCCCGCGAAGACCACGGTGCAGGACAGATCCGGTTCCAGTTCGTGGGCATGCGCGACGGCCGCGGCGATGAAGCCCTTGAACGTGGCCGCAGCGGCGGGCTCATCTTCGTAGTAGCCACCCGGCTCGTTCGAGAGCCCGAGCATGAACATGCCGCGATCCAGCATGATGGGCACGAAAACATCGAGCAGTTCGGCAAACGCGCCGGTGATGCGCGGGTCATCCCACGAGGCGCCGCCGGCCAGCAGGCTCTCGATATAGGCGGGCACGACCGGCCCGCCGGAATCGATGACAACGAGATTCGGGAACTGATGGGCAATCCCTCTCGCTGCGAGCGCATCCATGGCATCGATGACGAGTTGCCGGTCGTAGTTGCCCGGGCTGGTCTCGAGATCGCGCCAGTCGAACAGGTGTCTGGCGGTATCCATGCCGGCTTCGATCAGTTCGTCGTAGCGGGCGTCGACGGCGGCTTCGGTGGCCGGCCCGAAGCCCTCGTAGGCGCGCTGTGTATACAGATGGAGATTGGAGTCTCCCAGCAGGGGCAGGGTGGCCGGGTCGGCCGATGCCTCCAACGGAAGGGCCGATAGAGCGAGAAGAAGAGCGAGCCAGGCATTTCGCATGAGAGCAGCCCATCCATTCGGTAACAATCGTTGTTGACTCGGTAACATCACACGTCCGCGCTTGCCCGGACGCGCTCAGGAAGTATAAGCCCGTCTTTTTCCGATTTACAGTTGCATCTGATGCTTCGCTCATCCGGCCTGAACCCATGCCATCCGATCGCGAGAGCAGCAGGCAAGATTCCGTTCTGTTGAGCGGATGACCACTGCTGGAGAAATATGCGTAAATGGGTGCCTTGGGAGTCTGTGTAGTCGAGGTACAGAGCGCAGCCGTCCGGTATCAGGAGATGCAAAACGGATCTCTACCGCGAAATCCGCTGATGCTGGTCAAGCGATGCCTGTCGGCAAGGCCGTCGACAAGTTCATCGGCGAGAACGACGACTTGATCGACAACCGGGTACCCCGGCAAGAGGGACTGAATTACGGCAATCAATTGAAAGCTGCAGCGAAAAGCCCCGCCGGAGCGGGGCTTTTTTCAGTGTCGGCATTGCCTCTGCCCCGAGGCCGTCAGCCGTCGCTGACGGTGGCTTCGATGGACTGATTACGATTTGTCGGCGCCGTGAACCCGGCCGGCTGGGTCATGGATATGGTGGTGGTGCCAGCCGCCATGGGATCGAACTGGGTCGTGCTCGACGCGCCATCGCCGGCCTGGAAGCTGACCGGGCTGGTGGTGATTTCGCCAACGGCGGTGTTCGAGCTGCTCACGGCCACCTCCACGGTGAGTCCGGCGCGCACTTCCTGGCTGCTTGATGATGTGCCGTCGCCGTTGAGTCGGGCGCCGGTGATGTTGATGTTGCTGTTGTTCGAGAACGTGGTCGTCGAGATCGAGCTCGGCGAGGAGATGTAGAAGCCCGAGTCGGTGACGGTCAAGGTGGCCGTGGCATCGTTGAAGCCGGGTGCGGTGGCGGTGATGCCGGTCGATCCCTGGCTCAGGCCCTGGACGTAGAAGAACTGGTTGCCGGTCGTGTCAACGCCGTTGAACGTGACCTGACCGCTACCGACGGTGGTGCGGTTGGCCGAGATGACGGCGATGCCGGGATCATCGACAGTGACCACGATCGTGACCGGATCGGGCGGCGCCTGCGTCAGGCGAACGCGGTGGTCGTCCTGAAGGTCTTCGCCGACCAGCAGGTCGTTGAGGCTGATGTCGGGCGCGGTGACCTCGGCGGTGATCGACTGATTACGGTTGGTCGGCGCTGTGAACCCGGCCGGCTGGGTCATGGATATGGTAGTGGTGCCGGCGGCCATGGGGTCGAACTGGGTCGTGCTCGACGCGCCATTGCCGGCCTGGAAGCTGACCGGGCTGGCGGTGATTTCGCCAACGGCGGTGTTCGAGCTGCTCACGGCCACCTCCACGGTGAGCCCGGCGCGCACTTCCTGGCTGCTTGATGATGTGCCGTCGCCGTTGAGTCGGGCGCCGGTGATGTTGATGTTGCTGTTGTTCGAGAACGTGGTCGTCGAGATCGAGCTCGGCGAGGAGATGTAGAAGCCCGAGTCGGTGACGGTCAAGGTGGCCGTGGCATCGTTGAAGCCGGGTGCGGTGGCGGTGATGCCGGTCGATCCCTGGCTCAGGCCCTGGACGTAGAAGAACTGGTTGCCGGTCGTGTCAACGCCGTTGAACGTGACCTGACCGCTACCGACGGTGGTGCGGTTGGCCGAGATGACGGCGATGCCGGGATCATCGACAGTGACCACGATCGTGACCGGATCGGGCGGCGCCTGCGTCAGGCGAACGCGGTGGTCGTCCTGAAGGTCTTCGCCGACCAGCAGGTCGTTGAGACTGATGTCGGGGGGCGGGCCTACGTTGACCGTGACGCTGGCATCCGCGGTGTCGGGGGCTTGCGCCAGCAGTTCGGATGATCCCGCATTTATCCCGCTGATATTGATAATGGTGGTCGTCTGACCGGCTGGAATGGTGATCGTTTCGGGCGCGGAAAAGACCGAATCGTCGAGCACGGTCAGATCGATCGTCAGCCCGCCAACCGGCGCGCTGCCGGAGAGAGTGACGGTAAACGAGTCCGTCCAGCCCTCGTAAAGCTGGATCGGGTCGGATGAAAACGAAAGCATGAACTGATTGACGACCACGGTGCGGGTATCGGCCGCAAATCCCGGGGTCTGCGCCGTGATCTGCGTTGTTCCGACGGCGATGGCGTTCACCTGGGGATTGCTCGCGGGAACACTTGCGCCTTCCGGGATCTCCACGCTGGCATCGACGGTAGCGATCAACGGGTCGAGAGATTCCAGTTCCAGGATCACGCCGCCGGCAGGAGCCGGCCTGGACAGGCTGACCGGCAGGCCGCCGCTCTGGCCCGGAACGAGCTCGGGGACTTCGCCGATGCTGATGAACGGCGGCGGTTCGCAGGGTTCCGAATCGAACCGGTCGCAGAATATGAAGCTCGCCTGCGCCGGTCCGCTTGTGGCTATCGTTGCCAGCACCGCCATCCTGAAAAGCAGTTTCATCGAGCGCTGATATGCAAACATGACTCTTCCTCCAGAAACACAGCATTGGCCGGTACAGGCTGCTTGATCCTCACGAGTTCTCTTGCGGAACACCCCGGAGAACCCGTGCATCATCGAAATACTTCCTGGTGCCCGCTGACACACTTTTCCCGAGTCTCTTGGGTTGAGCGAGAAAATACCTGCGAGAAATATGCAGAAAACCTGTGGGCGGTGCTTGCCGAGCCGTGACTGCCAAGTGGGCAGGGGTACGGGCGGATCGAGGTTGAATCAGCGCCCTGTGACGCCGATCGGTTGGGTTTGAGGTTCCGGAAAACTCTTGCGCGTCCAGTTACTTGAGTGCACTATGGCCCAATCAATCGAGAGCTTGAGAAAGATCAACGGCAGCCGTGATCGTCAACAACACCAGGCGAGAATTCCGCCTCGGACCTTGGCTGGTCCGACCTCATGAGGGTCTGATCAGCCGCGATGGGGACGTGCGCCACATCGAACCGAAGGCCATGTCCGTTCTGGACGTCCTGGCAGAGGGCAACGGCGCCACGGTCTCGCGTGCCGAACTGCTGGATGCGGTCTGGCCCAATCAGGAAGTTTCCGACGACGTTCTGACCGGGTGTGTCTCGACGCTGCGGCGTGCCCTGGGTGACGATCGGCGCAATCACCGCTACATCGAGACCATTCCAAAGAAGGGCTACCGCCTGGTGGTACCGGTGTGTTCCTCTGGAGAGGAGACCGCGCCGGACAAGCGCCCCGTGCCGGCGGCCCGAGCCTTGCGGTGGCGCTGGGCCTCGCTGTCGGTGCTGGCCCTGATCCTGGTGTTGGGTGGCTGGTGGTTATGGCGTTCCGGTTCGGGGGAAGAGGTGGCGGAAGCCCGGGAGCGCTCAATCGCCGTGCTGCCCTTCGATGTGTTCAGTGATCGCAGCGATCTCGCCCATTTCGCCAGTGGTCTGGAGGAGGAGCTGATCCATCAGCTTGCCACGGATCCATCGCTGCACGTGATCGCCCGCACATCCTCTTCCCGCATCGGCGACAGCAGCCTTTCACTGCGCCAGATCAGTAATCAGCTGGGCGTGCGCCACGTCATCGAAGGCAGCGTTCGCGATACGCCCGAGGGCATGCGCATCACCGTGCAGTTGATCGATGCCAAGACCGATGGCCACTTGTGGTCGGAGGTGTTCGATGCCGGCCAGGTCAACCTGATCCGGGTCCAGGAGGAGGTGGGCGAAGCCGTCGCTCGCCTGCTGACTTCCCATGGGCTGAGCGAACAGGCGTTTACCGGCACACGAATCCAGCGTCCGGCAAGGGACCGCCATCCGGTTCCGGAAGCAGCCTACCGACTGTATCTCATGGGAGAGGCCCACATGCGAGTGGGCTCCGACGAGGCCTACTCCAAGGCCAGCGAGTACTTTTCAGACGCGCTGCGTATCGCGCCGTCCTATGCCCTGGCCTGGTCCCGACTGGCTGCGGCCTACCTGCTGCGCCACCAGTATGCCGGCCTGCCTCTCGAGGAAGCGTCCGGGCGGGCGGGCCGGGCCCTGGACCGGGCCCTGGAGCTGGCTCCGGAACAGCCCGAAGCGCTGGCGACCTTCGGCCTGATGTACACCTATCTGGGAAACTACCCCCAGGCCGAAGCGTACTTCCAGCGCGCCTTGGCACGGCAGCCGAACCTTCGCTTCGCCCTCCACAACTACGGGTTCGCGCTCTGGAGCCAGGGCAAGTTCGAGGCCGCGCTCGACCCGCTGAGGGAAGCCACGAGCATCGATCCGCTCTCGGGCGTGACCCTGTTCCTGCTGGCCGATTCCCTCGCGGGCATGGGCGACTTCGACGCCGCCATGGGGCAATACCGTCATTGTTTGATGGTCTTGCCCGAGTACTCCCCCTGCGCTCTGGGCTTGTCGACTCTAGATCGACTCATCGGGGATTATCAGCGTGCCCACAAGCGCCTCGAGCATGCCGCCACCCTGACCCGGGAGGACAACTTCTGGCTGCTGCTGAGCTCCGGTTTGCTCGCCATTCCGCTGGGCCGGCTCGACGCCGCTGAAGGATTCTTTGAACGCGCGCAGACAGTCTTTCCACAGAACTACACGCTGTTGCGGGGACAACTGCAGCTAAGTCTGGCCGCCGATACCCTGGATTCGTTTCTCGACAGGCTGGAACAGCAGGCGATCGATGGTGAAGCAAACCGGGACCTCGGCCTCATCGGCGGGCTGGCCTGGTTCCATGCCGGTGATTGCGCTCGAGCCATCGCATCGTACCGGCCGCATTTCGATGAGGTTCAGCCAAATCTGGTCAACATCTGGGATGCCGAGGCAGGCTTTTCGCACGCAGTCGCGCTGGCCTGGTGCCACGGGAAGCTCGGCAATCGAGAGCGCCATGCTGAGGCGATGGCGGTTCTGCGGGAGTACGTCGAGCACCTTCCCGCCACGCCGATTTTCGGGCAACGGTACCTGGCGGCCAGCTACGCACAGCTTTCAGGCCGGGGCGATGAGGCGCAAGCGGCGCTCGATCGCCTGCGCGAAGACGGTTGGCCGCTTCTGTGGATCAGCGGGCGACAGCCCGTTTTTCCGGAGCCGTCCGGATCTCGCAACGAATCTCACCTCTGAGCCGGCCCGACATGAATCAACGGTCGTCCGCCCCCGCAAGAGCCTGAGAAGGGGCCAAGGTCGTTGAGCCGTTTACGGGGCCACGCCGTCTGTCGGATCCAGGGTCAGAACCGCCACATCCTCGGCGGCTTTCTCCTGCCACTTTTCAAGATAGCGGTGATACTTGTCACGGACACTGGCCTCATTCGACGCAAACCAGCTCCGCGCTGATTCGGTCATGGAAACCCATTCGGTCCGCTCCATCCAGCGTTCAAAGTCATCACTGAGCAGGCTGTACTTGGCATCCGGATTGTTGCGTATCGGCAGCAGCGAGAATCGGGCTCGCCAGACCCCCATGCGCGGCGAAACCAATGCATAGTAGGTCCGGTCTCCGTCCAGCCGAGCTTCCATGAAATCGGCGTTCTCGGCAATCACCATGAATCGATGCTTGCCCGGATCCACCGCGTAGTTGATCCGTGTGCCCGACGAAACGATTCCAACGAACTCAATCTCGCCATCCGTCACATCGTAGACGCTCGCCTGAATCGCAGCCCCGTAGGACGATGGCCGCATGAAGACGATTTCTGCCTGTCCGTCACCGGGCGCTATCGCTGGCTCGTCGACGGTCTTTACATGCTGGGAACGCGTCGCACAGCCGCTGGACATGACTGCCAGTACACAAAGTATTGCCAGGAACCTCAAATTGCTCACGGTGATATCTCCAGAGGGGTGAAAGTCACGAGCCCCGAACTTGAAGGGCTGGAGGCGCACAGAAATTATAGGCATTCGACCTCCTGATCTTCAACAGCGGAATCTGGCAGGGGCGGGCCGCTGCGGACGTTCGAGCTCGGTACGGGCCGCACAAGCACGAGGTCAGGCCTGTCTGGCTTTTCAAACAGGTCAGAAGTGCCCCCTTCGACCGGCTCCAAATACTCTATGGTGCTTGCGAAAAAGGTTGTTTATACTTCCTGAACCTTTCCGGCAGGACTGATAATCATGGATTTGATGACGTTGTTACGAAATAGCGGCGGCGAAAGCAGCATCGAACAACTTGCCGGCACTCTGGGCCTCGGCAGCTCGCAAACAAGAGACCTGGTCGGGTCCCTGTCGCCGGCTCTCGTCAAGATCCTGCAACAGCAGGCTGCAATGCCCGGTGGACTGGATGGCCTGAAGAGGGCCCTCGATAGTGGAAAACACGAACAGTACATGGATCGGCCGGAATTGATGCAGTCCGAGGCGACTCGACAGGACGGCAACAAGATTCTGGGCCACCTGTTCGGCAGTAAGGATGTCAGCCGCCAGGTTGCGGCACAGGCATCCGGCCAGACCGGCGTTGATGCCAGCACGATCAGAAAGGCGCTGCCTTTCGTCGCCAGTCTCGCGATGGGCGCGCTCAGCAAGAAATTCGAGAGCGGCGGGGACCACGGGAACAGTCTCGCTGGCCTGCTTGGCGGCCTTATGGACGGCGACACGTCGGAGGGCTTTGGCATGGACGATGTGATGGGGATGGCGCGGAAGTTGTTTTAAGCACCGCCCGATAACCGACTCGAAACTGCAATTGGACTGGCAAGCACCGGCATGACGGTACATGACTTCGAAAAGCTCGGCGCGTTTTACATTGGCAAGCGCGTAGACGAGGAAAGCCACAAGCAGACTGAAGAGCTTATCCTCTACGATTCCAAGGACCTGACGACACACGCCGTCATTATCGGCATGACCGGTTCGGGCAAGACCGGGCTTGGTATCGGCATACTCGAAGAAGCAGCCATGGACCACATACCGGTCATCGCCATCGATCCGAAAGGCGACATGGGCAACATGCTGCTTACATTCCCGATGCTCGCCGCCGATGATTTCAAGCCTTGGGTCAATCCACGGCAGGCAACCGATGCCGGCCAGACAATCGATCAGTTTGCGAAGTCGCAAGCAGCGCTATGGGAGCGGGGCCTCGGAAAGTGGGGCCAGGACAAGGCGCGTATCAAGAAACTGCGCGACAACGTCGACATGTCCATTTACACGCCGGGCAGTAACGCCGGTCTGCCGATCTCCGTCCTCAGTTCTTTCAGGGCGCCCGAAGCAGCCTTGAGGGACGATATCGATCTCTACCGGGACCGGGTCCAGGCAACGGCTACCAGCATTCTGTCGCTGCTTCGCATCAAGGCGGACCCTGTGTCGAGCCGAGAGCATATCCTGATTTCGAAGATTCTGGATCATGCGTGGCAGGCTGACTGCGATTTGTCGCTCGCTGCGCTTATCAACGAGATCCAGAGACCGCCTGTTGAACGTATAGGCGTTATGGATCTTGACACGTTTTATCCGGCCGGTGAGCGCTTCAAGCTCGCCATGAAGATCAACAACCTGCTCGCGGCACCCGGCTTCGAAGCCTGGATCGAAGGTGAGTCGCTGAATACTGGCAAGCTTCTGTACACGGATTCCGGCAGGCCGCGTATCTCCATCATGTCGATTGCGCATCTCGATGACGCCGAGCGCATGTTCTTCGTCTGCATGCTTTTGAACGACATCATCGCCTGGATGCGCGCCCAACCTGGCACGTCGAGCTTGCGGGCCATCCTGTACATGGATGAGCTGTTCGGCTTCATGCCGCCAGTGGAGAATCCACCTTCGAAAAAGCTGTTCTTGACCTTGCTGAAGCAGGCGCGCGCCTACGGGCTCGGTCTCGTGCTGTCGACGCAAAATCCCGTGGATCTCGACTATCGCGGCCTGTCAAATACTGGCACGTGGATGATTGGCCGTCTGCAGACCAAACGCGACAAGGCGCGCGTCATGGAAGGGCTGGAAGGTGCAGCGCTCGGCGAGGCGTTCGACAAGCAGGCAATGGAGCAAACGCTCGCCGGGCTTGGCAAACGGCGCTTTCTGCTGCATAACGTGCACGAGGACAAACCGGTCATTTTCAATACGCGCTGGGTCATGTCGTACCTGGCTGGGCCGCTGACTCGCGACCAGATAAGAAAGCTCAGCGAACCGACGCGGCGAGGCGGCACGCAGCCAGATCCGGCTGTCAGAGAAATCCCTGCCAAACCGTCTGTAGAATCGCCGCTGCTGCCTCCTTCTATCCAGCAATTTTACTTCCCGACCGACATCGAGGCCCCGGTATACGTACCACACCTGATTGCGGCCACAGATGTAACTTTTTCCAATAGGCGGTACAAGATAGATGAAAAGCGCGAAGCCGTATACCTGATTGAAGTTGCAGATGAGACGGTGGTCGTGAACTGGGACAACGCCGAAACGATCACATTCGACATCGAATCTCTCGACTCATCGCCGGTGCCTGGCGCAACTTTTGCCGATTATCCGGGCGCCGTCGCGCAGCCGAAAAACTATGCTCTCTGGTCGAAGGAGCTGAAGCGCTGGATTCGCCAGAATGAAACGGTGTCGATGTACAAGTCACCGCGCTTTCGTGTGACCTCAAAGCCGGGCGAGGGCGAAGGCGAATTCCGGGTGCGTCTTCAGCAGGTGGCCAGCGAGAAGCGCGACCTGGAGGTCGGCAAGCTGCGCAAGCGCTACGCATCGAAGGTGCGTACGCTGGAAAACCGTTTACTCCGTGCCCAGCAGACAATAGAGCGAGAACAACAGCAGGCGTCGCAGAAGAAATTTGATTCGGCCCTGTCGTTTGGCACAGCAATTCTTGGCGTCGTACTTGGCCGCAAGCGCCTGTCCAAGACGAACGCAACGAGCGTCGGAAGTGCAATTCGAAAGGCGGGCAGTGCGCGCAAGGAGGCAGGAGATGTCGCGCGAGCGAAAGAGGTTGCAGAGAAGGTGCAGCAGGATCTGGTTGAGCTCGATGTGGCGATGAACGCCGAAGTCGAAGCGCTCAACACGCAATTCGATGCACAGCTCGAAGATCTGGACGAGATCCCAGTCCGTCCGAAGACCACGGATATTCATGTCGGCGTTGTTGGACTTGCCTGGGTGCCCTACGCTGACGCGGGCCGCGGCCGATTGAAGCCTGCCTTTATACAATAACCGCGATGATCATCAACTGTTGTGACGCTATTCAAAACGACAACAGCGCTGTTGCAGGCCTGTATGCCGAACTGCTCTTGCGTGATCCCGCCGCCGAATTACCGAACCCACGCTGAGTACGGCGTGATCCGCTGTCGCCAAGAAAGCGACAGGAAGGGCGTGTGACATCGCTGGATGATGTAACTGCAGCGCCCGCCAATGCTACAGGGAGAAAGAAATGCTGGAAGAGTTCAAGAAATTCGCGATGCGAGGCAACGTCGTCGATATGGCCGTTGGGATAATCATCGGTGCGGCATTCGGCAAGATAGTCAGTTCATTTGTCAGCGATGTGCTCATGCCGCCGATCGGCATGCTGCTCGGCGGTGTCGACTTCAGTGATCTGTTCGTCAACCTTGGCGACACGGCCTACGAAAGCCTTGCCCTGGCGACGGAGGCTGGCGCGCCGGTCATTGCCTATGGCAAATTCATTAACACTGTTCTCGACTTTCTTATCATCGCCTTCGCCGTATTCATGGCAGTAAAGGCCATGAATTCGATGAAGAGGAAAGAGGAAGAGAAGCCGGCGGAGCCGTCGAAGCCTTCCGAGGAAGTCGTCCTGTTGACGGAAATTCGCGATGCCCTGAAACGCAACTGATTTGCCGCGCAACCAGATCGGGAAACTGCCGGCATGTTTTTGTTGGCACGTAGCCTGGCCTGCCTGATGTTTCGAACATGGCAGAAGCGATCGCGGGTCGGCTGCGGATACTCTTGGGTTTCAGGGTACAGGCCGCTTATACTTCGTGTGCCGTGTAAGTGGCAGTGGTTTCGAAGTGGGCCAAAGTCAGGGAGTGCGGGTTGTTCGGAGTGAGCGTGTGAGGGGACGAGCGGTCTGCGCCTGGTCTGATCGGCAGCATCAGCCTGCCCGCGCCTGAGGCGCAACAGGTTGCCTGAACTGGTAACAACGAAGGGTCATACATGTCACAGCCATCCAAAGTCATGGCACTTGTACCCGCCTATGAGTCCGCCGGTTTCATCCAGGCCACACTCGACTCGCTTTCCGCCCAGACCTATCAGCATTTCGAGGTGCTGATTTCTGTAGATTCATGTGATGATGGCACCTATGAAATCTGCCTTGAGCATAGTCGACGGGACTCCCGATTTCGGGTCGTTCGACATCACGATCAGCGCCTGGGGTACTCCTCTAACTGCAATTTTCTGATTGCACGGGCCGATGCCGACTATGCCATGCTGGCCTTTCACGATGATCTGTTGGAACCCACCTTTGTCGAGAAGCTCTGTGATGTACTGGACAAGCGCCCCGAAGTCATTCTGGCGTTTCCGGACACACACCTTACCAATATCGATGGTTCGGAAGAGCACTGGCAGTTCACTGCCCTGGAAGGCATCGCGACAGCGCGGCAGCGTGGCCTGCTCATGCAAGGGCGGCCCTGGCGCTGGTGGGTGCCCAATCGAGGTCTGTTCCGGGTCGACCAGGTCAGAACCATTGGCGGGATCAAGCCCCACGCGGCAGGAGAGTTCTCGGTTGATTTCCCCTGGCTGTTTCACATGAGCCTGCTGGGCGAGTTTGCCCGAGTTCCTGAGGTTCTCGTCTACAAGCGCTATCTTCCGCAAAGTCTTTCGCGAGGCTGGGAATTCAATCGCAGGGAGTGGTTTGAAGCCACAGCATCGTGCATGCGTGAGCTGTGGAACTCCACGATCAGTACCGAGGACAAGCTTGCAATCAGCCGTCCTCTGAGAGCCGAGCTGATGCTGATGCAAGCGCGGCTCGAAGGGAGATACTCGCCTCTGACTCTGGCAAGGCGCGTGCTTCGCAAGGCAACCCGCAGGCCCAGCCGCTACAGGTGAGGGGTGCAATGACCAGTTCCTCCGACCGGTCGGCTGACTCTGAGCACGGCTTGCTCGAAAGCTGGATTTCCCGGGTGCCGGTGCAGCGCAGTACTGACGAACGCGGATCGCTGCTGCCCCTGGACTGGTCGTCTCTTCCGTTCGAACCGCGCCGGATCTTCACCGTCAGCGGAGCACCAGCGGGCACCGTCCGAGGCGGGCATGGGCATCGAACCTGTGATCAATTGCTGGCGGCCGTAGTGGGGGAGATCGAAGTGCAACTGGTGCACGGCGGCCAGCGTCGTGCCATCATCCTGACGCCGGAATCGCCGGCACTGCTGGTGCGCGCCGGTATCTGGTTCAGTCAGACATACCTCAGCGAAGGCGCAGTACTGCTGGTTCTGGCCAGCGAGCGCTACGATCCAGACACAATGTTCGACGTTCCGGAAGCGTCATGAATGGCCAACCACATGTCGCCGTGCTGGGCGCGGGCATCATGGGTAGCTGTGCCGCTCTTTTCCTGGCTCGCAGTGGTTGCCGGGTTACGTTGATCGATTCCGCGTGTGAGCCGGTTGCCCGCGCAAGCCGATGGAATGAGGGCAAGATTCATCTCGGGCACCTGTACGCCGCAGACCCAACGTTGCATACGGCACGTCACGTATTGGTTGGCAGCCTGGCGTTTCGGCCGCTGATGGAGCAGTGCACAGGCAGCTCCATTACTCCGACCATGACTTCCGAGGATGACATCTACCTGTGCCATCGTGAGTCGGTCGTATCCATCGAGGAACAGTGGCGCTATTTGCAGGCCGTTGACGCGCTGGTCAGATCGCACCCGAGCGCCAGCGAGTACCTCGTAGACGTCCGTGGTGCTCGCAGCGAGCGCCTGTCGTCGGCGCAGCTCGCTTCGCTGTCTGATTCACCCGAGATTGTCGGCGGATTCCGCACGCCGGAACGTTCTGTGTCGACTACCCGTATGGCAACGCTGTTGCAGACTGCCCTTGGCGGCGAGCCGGCGATCGCGCTGTCGATGTCAACGCGTATCACGGGTGTCAGCCGCGATGGTGCAGGGGACGGTGACCGCTGGGTCGTGGCGACGACCGAAGGGGGGCTCGGCGGTTTCGATGTGGTCGTAAACGCCCTGTGGGAGGGCAAGCTGGCTATCGACCGGACGCTGGGTATCGACCCGCCAGCACGCTTTTCGCACCGCTACCGACGCGCCTTGTTCGTCCGCACTACGGTACCGCTGGCGGTTCCGAGCCTGCTGATCTCGACGGGACCATTCGGTGACATCAAGAACTTCGGAGGCCGCGATTTCTACATATCATGGTATCCAAGTGGACTGGCTGCCTACGGTACAGATATTGACCCGCCGCCCGTTGCCGACCTTGACGATGAGGCAAGCGCGGCGCTGGTTGATGAAGTGTTTGACAATCTGGGGCGACTCCTTCCAGCCGTCAAGTGCATCAGAGAGCACGCCGAGTCTGTCCGAATAGAAGGGGGCTGGGTCTATGCCGCAGGGCAGGGCCAACTTGCCGATCCGCAGTCATCGCTTCATCACCGCAGTGATTTTGGCATCGAGCAGCATGGCAGTTATTTCAGTATCGATACCGGCAAGTACTGCACGGCTCCGTGGCTGGCCAAGCATCTTGCGGAACGGATTTGTGACAGCATCGGGGCTGAATGCATGGATGAGGTAACCCCTGTTGGGTAGTTTCGCTTTTTCTTTCATCGGCATTGTGAGCGATGTGACTGGTCGAGTTGCCCTCCGGGCTCGGGATTGTCCAGTGAAGGCGCGCAGCCAGCCCGAAGGAAGACGGCCCGGGATGCCCGGGCCGTTGTGCCAGTTGGGGACGAGACGCGTCCGATCCAGGGCCGGATCAGTCCTCGTTCGAATGGCTCAGGGAGTCGATCCGGCGAAGCGTTAGCGTCCAGTAAGGCTCCATGTCGGCCAGGGCGTCGTCGAAGCGCTCCCACATTGCTGCAGCACCGTCTTCGCCCAGTGCATCGATCATGATGCCGTTGGCGCCCTTGCGATCTTCGTCCAGGGCAGCAAAGTCATCAAAGTGCTCCACCACGAAGTAGTCGGCACCCCAGCGCTCCTTGCCCACGGCGTCATACCAGGTGCCCATGTGCTTGTATTCAGCTTTCTTCATCATGCCGGTGACTTCATCGACGATCTTGCGAAAAGCCTTGCCGTCTTCGACCCGGAAATTGTGCACGCGCACCACGCTATAGCCTTCGGCGTCACCGCTCCACTCCGGCATCTTCTTCCAGAAACGCCGGTCGGCAGAGGAGACGTGCGAGGTCAATTCCGCTCCGTGTTTGGGCCAGCAAGCCTCGTCACCCGGGTCTTTGGTATCCATTTCGGACCACATGTCCATGCGGGACACGATCATCATGCGATTGGGCTCGCCATCGACGGCGCCCCAGGTAGACCATTCATCCCCCCTTATTCTTCAATGCGGGCTAGAAAGAGGTATGGCGTGTCAATTTCTG